>NZ_CAKTGT010000017.1 GCF_934561735.1 uncultured Eubacterium sp. | reverse complement strand
CAATTCCGTTTATTCGAGGGGAGCGGGACTGAAAAATTAAAAAGCTTTGCGAAGCCATAAAAAATTCCGCCCGGTCTGACGGACGGATGACATTCAAATTCCAGGGTGGCACAGAAATCGAGGCTTGAGTCCCAACAAAAACGAAAAGACCGCAGGTTTAACGCCCGCGGTTTATTGCTGTCCTCACGGGTAGAGTAATGCACCCCCTCAAATCGAGAACTGCACCCCGCTTAAAACTA
Source organism: uncultured Eubacterium sp. (assembly GCF_934561735.1). Classification (GTDB taxonomy): domain Bacteria; phylum Bacillota; class Clostridia; order Oscillospirales; family Acutalibacteraceae; genus Eubacterium_R. The sequence continues at coordinate 4,221 of NZ_CAKTGT010000017.1, read as the reverse complement.
AAATGCACCCCCTCCGACCTTGAGTTGCACCCCCCTTAAAATAGTTTCTATTAAAGTTAGGGTTCTTTGCCAAAAATAAAAAGTTCGTCATCAGACGAGCTTTTTTACTTTTAAATATAATCGGTGGGATTCAAACAAGGAGAAAGGCGGTAATTATAATTGCAAACTCACTCTATTCGGTTATATATTTTGCGATAAAGTTTTCAACTGTGTTCCAATAAAGTTCCGGTGCAACAGAAGAAGAAAGTGCATGCCCTGCACCTTTAACGGTTAACTGCTTTTTTTCGCAATTTGCCGCCGTATAAAGTTCATCAAGCATACAATACGGAACAAGTTCATCTTCTGTTCCGTGAATAAACAGAGTCGGAATACTGCTTTTTTTGATTTGTTCAAGTGCACTCGCCTGCTTAAAATCATAGCCGTCACGGAGCTTTGATAAAACGGAAGTGACATTGAGCACAGGAAACCACGGAATATGCAGATTTTTCGCTTCCAGCCTAAATTCGTCCCATTCCGATGTGTAGCCGCAGTCGGCGATAACAGCCTTCACATTTTTCGGTAACGATTCACCGGACGCCATAAGTACCGTTGCGGCACCCATAGAAACACCGTGAAGAATTATTTGTGCGTTTGCATCCCAAGAAAGAATTAGTTTTATCCATTCGATAACATCAAAACGGTCCGGCCAACCCATTCCGATTTTTGTTCCTTCGCTGTCGCCGTGTGCACGGGCGTCAACCGCCAAAACATTATATCCGAGTGAATGAAATTTGTTTACAAATCCTGCCATATGCTTTGCCTTGCTTGTATACCCGTGGCAGACAATGACATATTTTGAACCGTCGTTTTTAAACTTTTTCCCGTGCAAACGAAGTGAATCTGAGGTTATATAAACATCCTCGCCGTGTTCGGCATACCATTTTTTCATCTCCGGTGTGCCCGTCAGTCCGCTGTATTTTGCACTGGCTTCTTCCTCGCTGCCGGAAGTATTTGTTACTTTTTGAACAAGATTGTTAAGTTTGCTCATATGTATGGGCGATTTTGTATTTATTGAAAAATCATAGAATATCTCCGACGACAATACCGTTAATGCCGTCAATCCGCCGAGGACGGCAAAAACTTTGCCTGTGTTTTTTATGTTCATAAAATTCCTCCTTTTATTTATTATAACATAAACGCAAATATTATTTCAACATTAGGAATATCATCAATAACATAAAAACAGACAACGGTTTGGGAGCGTTGTCTGTTTTTTTAATAAGTGCAATGTTCTGATTTGGGAGCACTTGTTTTTGATATACAGTAAGTCTAATATAATAGATCTATAGTTACATTATAATAGATGAACGGTTAAGATACAATATACATATTCAACAAAATAATTTGCGTATTTTGTAACATCAGCCAAAAAAGTTTTATGTTCGTTAAAAAAATGTTCACAAACGGCAAATAAAATAGTATCTGTAAAAGACTGTATACTGAAAATTATTGCAGATTGGTACTTTTTGAAAGTATAATAATATGGTAATATAAAGTGATTTTGGAGGTGGCTGTGTGAAAAGAATTGTAACAATACAAGATATATCGTGCCTTGGCAAGTGCTCGCTTACGGTTGCCTTGCCTATTATTTCTGCTATGGGGATTGAAGCAAGCATTATACCTACGGCGGTTTTGTCAACTCACACTTTGTGGGACAACTATATGTGTGAGGATTTAACCGACAAAATTCCGCTTGTTGCAAAGCATTGGAAAAGCGAAGGCTTTTCCTTTGACGCAATATACACAGGCTACCTCGGCTCTATCGAACAAATTGACATTATATGCAACTTTATTGACGAATTCAAAACAGATGACAATTTTGTTTTTGTTGACCCTGCAATGGCTGACAACGGCGAACTGTACAAAAATTTTGACGAAGAATTTGCAAACAAAATGAGGGTTTTGTGCGGCAAAGCGGACATTATTGTGCCTAACCTCACAGAAGCGTGTATGTTGACCGATACGGAATACAAAAAAGAGTACGATGACAAATATATTACAAATATACTTAAAAAGCTTACCGAACTCGGTTCTTCGAAAGCGATTATAACAGGTGCACACTATGACGGCAAATACGGAATAATGAGCTATGACAGCACCTCAAACGAATACAGCTTTTACGCTCATAAAAAGATAAACAGAATATTTTACGGCACGGGCGATGTGTTTTCCTCCGCCTGTGTCGGAGCCTTAGCAAAAGGCTGTTCTCTTGCAAAATCGGTTGAAATTGCAGGTGAGTTCGTATACGAAAGCATTAAATTCACTATGAATGACAAAGACGCTCGATTTTACGGGGTGAACTTTGAACAGGCACTTCCCTTGCTTGCAAAATATAATAAATAAAGTGCGCAACCTGTTGACTTTTTAATTCAACGGATGTATAATCAAGAAAAAATTAATGCTGTCTAGGCTGACTGAGACTATAAATTTTGCTGTTTCTGAACATAACAGCGGAGTTTACAGTCTTATTTTTTTGGTGATGAGTAAATGAAGTTCAAGAAATATTTAATTAAAACACTTACAGTTATTATCGGTTCAATTATATCCGCCTATGGAATCACACTTGCAATAGGTGCAGGCTTTGGCGGTGCAACACTTGCTATACTTTGGCAAGGACTGACAAATGTAACCGGTATGACAATCGGCACCTCGTCACTTGTTGTTGCTGTTGCAATGATAATTTTTGCTTTTTTCTACGACCGCAAACAAATAAATGTGGGAACGATACTTTACCAAATCATTTACAGTTTTTTTGTTGATATATTCACTAAAATTCAGCATTACACGGAAATTAAAGCCGTCAATTTTATATTAATGCTTATAGGAATTGTGATATTTTCATTTGGAACAGGACTGTATTCCGCCGCGGATTTCGGCAGAGGTTCATATGAAGCAGTTACCTTTTCCCTTGCCGAAAAGAACAAATGGAAAGTCAAAACAGTCAGAATGATACTTGATGTTTTGATGGTTGTTGCAGGCGTTTTGTTGGGTGGCAAATTCGGAATATGCACGATTGCAACGGTTTTGCTTTCGGGTCCGATTATTCAAACAACAGTAACTGTCGCAAACAAAACAAAAATTTTTAAGTCAATACAGTAAAAAACAGGCTTGCCAAACAAAACGCAAGCCTATTTTAATACAGCGTTATTTTCTTTCCTTACCGCAAGCGAAACTGCCAACAAAGTGTCTTGACTGAGCATTCCGAACATTACGGCATCGGACGCGCTGACGAGTGCCAGCATAAACTGTTGAAACGCAATCAAAAAATAAGCGTAATTAACTTTTTTGAAAAATCGGAAGTTTTTATCCGCAAACTTTTCATCTCACATTGACACATAAAATTGACTGTGACACATAAAAAGACTGCACCAAACTCAGTGCAGTCTTTTATAGATTTTACAGTTTTTCGTCTTTCGGCACTTTGCCGTGGTGGATGGCATTGCCGATATTTACAGGAGAGAAATACAGTTTTGCGCGCTTAACGAATGAATTGACCTTGCTCTTGTTAAAGTCAATATCCGTCAGGCTGTAAACAACCGTGTTTTCTGCAACTTCTTTGGCAGTAACGCTGCCGTCAAGTTTCATTGTAATTACCTTTTCTTCATTTGGCAACAAGTCAAAGAAATTATCTGAAAACGGAAGATGTGTTGCAGAACATTCGGCTTTTACAAGACGGGCAAATTTATCCGTCTTGATACAAAGTTCAACGCTGTCCTTCTTAACATAAATCTTTGTTTTAAGCTTTGCTTTAGGCAAATCAAGATTTTTTTCCTTATCAAAAAGGCAGGTCTTTTTTGCAATTACTTTACCGTTTTGCTTCAAAACTGCCACAATGCCGGTTGACTTTTTGTCATAATCATTGAGCCACGAAATCGGGATATTAAACAACGCCCTTGTGTCAACGGTTATATCATACGACTTGGTTTCAAGTATTCCCTTTTCAAAATCAAAAAGTGAATATTCAAGAACAACTTCCTGCGGTTTGATTTTATCATTAAGTACAAACAATTTGATATAATCCTTTGTATCCTCAAACGACACGGTAAGCGGAGCGTTAAATTGCCTTGCACCGTACTGAAGAGCCTTGTAATTGCCGTAGTAATCGATACTCGACCACGAGCAAACACCCCAACAATCGTTGAACTGCCAATACATTGAGCCGTTACATCTGCCCTTGTTTCT
>NZ_CAKTGT010000016.1 GCF_934561735.1 uncultured Eubacterium sp. | reverse complement strand
TTAGGGTCGTTTATCGGAACGGCAATGATTTTTTCATCTCTTGCACCGCCGTCTTCCATAATCAAAACGCCGATCGGCTTGCATTCAACAATAGTCATAGGTCTGATTTGCTCACTGCAAAGCACAAGAACATCAAGAGGGTCGTTGTCGCTGGCGTAGGTTCTCGGAATAAATCCGTAGTTGGCAGGGTAGTGGGTTGATGTAAAAAGTACTCTGTCAAGTTTGAGCATACCGGTTTCTTTGTCAAGCTCGTACTTGTTTTTGCCGCCCTTGGAAATCTCAATTACAGCGTAGAATCTGTCTTTCTTGATACGCTTAGGAGATATGTCGTGCCAAATGTTCATAAACGCGCCTCCTTAAATTGTCATACAGTATAATAACATTATCGGCACTGTTTGTCAATTTTAAATTTGCATTTTTTTCTTTTCGGTGCTATTATATAACATATTAAAAGTATAGGAGAACATTATGGTTGCAATTATTGATTACGGTGCAGGCAATCTTCAAAGTGTTAAAAAGGCTTTGGATTTTATCGGCGCAGACAGTGTGATTACGGATAATAAAGATGAGATAAATGCGGCATCTCACATTATTCTTCCGGGTGTAGGCTCGTTTGCCGACGCTATGAATTGTATCAGAGAGCGTGACCTTGAAGATACAATCAAAAAAGCGGCAGACGGCTCAAAGTATTTTCTCGGTATTTGCCTCGGACTTCAGCTTCTTTTTGAATCAAGCGAGGAATCACCGGGCGTTGACGGCTTGGGTATATTCAAAGGTAACATTGTTACTATTCCCAAAGATAACGGACTCAAAGTTCCGCATATCGGCTGGAACAGCGTAAAACTGAATCAAACAAACGGTATATTTGACGGTTTAAAGGATAACAGCTATTTTTATTTTGTTCATTCTTATTATCTTAAAAATGCCGAGAGTGATATAGTTGTAGGTACAACGCAGTACGGTGTGCCTATTCAGTGTGCGGTGCAAAAGGGCAGAGTTGCCGCAACTCAGTTCCACCCCGAAAAAAGCAGTGAGGTCGGACTCGCTCTTCTTCGCAATTTTGTAAACAGGGAGGACTGAATATGTACGCAAAGAGAATAATTCCGTGCTTGGATGTTAAAAATGGTAGAGTGGTAAAAGGCGTTTCTTTTGTTGATTTGCGTGACGCCGGCGACCCTGTGGAATGTGCGGCGGCTTATGATAAGCAGAGAGCTGACGAACTTGTGCTTCTTGATATAACCGCAACTCACGAGGGCAGAAGCACTATGATTGATATTGTGTCAAGGGTTGCAAATACCGTGTTTATTCCGTTTACGGTCGGCGGCGGTATCAAAACCGTTGATGATTTTAAAGAACTTTTGCGTGCCGGTGCGGATAAAATCTCCGTTAACTCGGCGGCGGTTCGCAATCCCGATTTGATTAACGAAGCCGCATATAAGTTCGGCTCACAATGCGTTGTTGTTGCCATTGATGCAAAGCGTAAATCAAACGGCGGCTGGGAGGTTTACCTCAACGGCGGAAGAATTCCTACGGGTATTGACGCTGTTGAATGGGCAGTCGAAGCCGAAAAACGAGGTGCAGGCGAAATTCTTTTGACCTCTATGGATTGCGACGGTCAAAAAACCGGATATGATATTGAACTTACCCGTGCGGTATCGGAGAGGGTCGGTATTCCCGTTATCGCTTCGGGCGGTGCAGGCAAGGCAGAACATTTTTTGGATGCTTTTGTTGACGGCAAGGCAGATGCGGTTCTTGCGGCAAGCCTTTTCCATTTCAATGAGCTTCCTATTCCCGTGCTCAAAGAGTATCTTGCAAAAAATAATGTAAGCGTAAGAAGATGATAATTTGACTAACAGTGAAAATGCGGCTGCCGATAAACAGTATAAAAAAATGACAAGGACACCGGTAAATAAACTGATATTTATTTTGTCCGTGCCAACTGTTATCAGTATGCTCATTACAATGATATATAATATGGCAGACACATATTTTGTGTCAAAAATCAGCGTTGCCGCTTCGGGTGCAACAGGTGTTGTTTTCAGTCTTATGGCTGTGTTTCAGGCGTTCGGCTTTATGTTCGGTCAGGGCGCCGGCTCAAATGTTTCACGGCGGCTCGGTGCCAAGGATGTTGAAACGGCAAGGCAGTTTTGCTCAACGGCATTCTTTTTGTCGCTTGGCATAAGCGTTGTTATTGCGGTTTTGGGCTTGCTGTTTTTGGATAAGCTTATGACCTTCCTCGGCAGTACGGCAACGATTTTGCCTTATGCAAAACAATACGGACTTTATATCCTAATTGCAGGCCCCGCAATGTGTACAAGCTGTGTAATGAATAACATCTTGAGGTATGAGGGACTTGCCCGACTTGCTATGATTGGCTTAACTTCGGGCGGTATTCTCAATATTGCACTTGACCCTTTGTTTATTTTTGTCTTTAAGATGGGCATTTCCGGAGCAGGTCTTGCAACGGCTGTCAGCCAATATGTAAGCATGGCGATTTTGCTCTCGGCATTTGTATTTAAAAAATGTCAGTGCCGCATTAATCCTAAAAATGTAAGGTTTAAAGGCAGATTTGTGTGGGAGATAGTCGCAACGGGTTTCCCAAGCTTTATGCGTAACGGACTCGGAAGCCTTTCAACAATGATTTTGAATGTTATGGCATCGCCTTACGGTGACGAATGTATAGCCGCAATGAGCATTTCAAACAGGTGCTCAATGCTGATTTTCAGCGTGTGTGTAGGCATCGGTCAGGGCTTTCAGCCTGTCAGTGCATTTAATTACGGAAGCAAGGATTTTGACCGTGTTCGCAAGGCAATCAACTTTTTGTGGGTTTACGGCACAATCGCCGTAACCGTTTTGTCGGGCGTTATGTTTGCTTTTGCACCGTGGGTTATCGGAAGATTCAGGAGCGAGGCTGAGGTTGTTGAAATCGGCTCAAAAGTTCTTCGCTATCTTTGTGTTTCGCTTATATTTTTGCCTACTGCGTTAACGGCAAATATGACATTTCAAAGCATCGGCAAAAAGGGCAGAGCACTGTTCCTTGCCTGTTGTCAAAACGGACTTTTCTTTGTTCCGCTTGCACTGATATTGCCGAAGTTTTCAGGCATTACGGGTTTGGAACTTTCACAGCCGATAGCTTATGTCTTGGCGGCAATAGTTTCTGTTCCGTTTTTGATTACTTTCAAAAAACATTTAAGAAATTATTAATATTTGATTTGTTGACTTTTATACACTTGTATGTTATATTTAGGTCAAGACAGGGGAGTAATTCCACGGTTATCGTGAGTTAAGTCAACATCATGCCAAAATAGGCTGGCTTAATTGTAAAGAATGAGACTTGTGCATAGTGTAATACTATGTATGGGTCTTTTTTTATACAAATATGTAAGGTATAAGATCTTACATTGCAGTATATTCTGACGGAAGGGGTATTGTATGAAAGAATATTTAAAAACGAAAGATGATGTTTTAGCCGAAGTTAAGTCCGGACAAAGCGGCCTTTCTTCTGCCGAAGCATCAACAAGGCTTGAACAAAACGGCAAAAACAAGCTTGCAGAGGGCAAAAAAGACAGTCTTATAAAACGCTTTTTGTCACAGCTTGCCGACCCTATGATTATTATTTTGATTGTTGCAGCCGTTATCAGTGCGGTTACCGCAACGGTAGGCGGCGAGGGCGAAGGTTATGCCGATGTAATCATCATTATGGTGGTTGTAATCATCAATGCTGTTTTGGGTGTTTATCAGGAAAGTAAGGCGGAAAAAGCTATTGAAGCCTTGCAGGAAATAGCCGCCGCCACCTCAAAGGTTATCCGTGACGGTAAAATAGTTACCGTTAAAAGCGAGGACATCGTTGTTGGCGATATTGTAGTGCTTGAAGCGGGCGACAGCGTTCCTGCCGATTGCCGAATTATCGAATGTGCTTCCATGAAAATTGAGGAATCCGCACTTACGGGCGAATCGGTACCCGTTACAAAAACAGCAGAACCTATTGACCCGCTCGGTTCGGACGATGTTCCGCTCGGCGACAGAAAAAATATGTGCTATATGGGTTCGTCCGTTGCATACGGCAGAGGTAAAGCCGTTGTTGTTGCTACCGGTATGGACACCGAAATGGGCAAAATTGCCGATGCTCTCACGCAGGCAAAGGATGAGGAAACACCTCTCCAAATCAAACTTAATCAGCTTTCAAAAGTTTTGTCCTTTATTGTTTTGGGCATATGCGTATTTATTTTTGCGTTTGATATTATTCGTGCACTTGTTGTCGGTGACGCTGTTACTTTGTCGTCAACGCTTTCGTTCTTTATGGTTGCCGTGTCGCTTGCCGTTGCCGCAATCCCCGAGGGCCTTGCCGCAGTTGTAACAATCGTTTTGTCAATCGGCGTTACAAAGATGTCAAAGCGTAATGCTGTTATTCGCAAACTTACGGCTGTTGAAACTCTCGGCTGTACACAAATTATTTGCTCCGATAAAACAGGTACTCTCACTCAAAACAAAATGACCGTTGTTGACCATAAGGGTACAGATGAAAAACTCCTTGCAACGGCTATGGCACTTTGCTGTGATGCCGAACTTCAGGATGACGGAACAATCAAGGGTGAGCCTACCGAAGCCGCACTTGTTGCTTATGCCGATTCGCTTGGGCTTAAAAAGAGCGAACTTGAAGCCTTTTTCCCGAGAGTGGGCGAAGCTCCGTTTGATTCGGGCAGAAAGATGATGTCAACAATCCACAAAACACAAAACGGATTTGTTCAGTATACAAAAGGTGCTCCCGATATCGTCCTTTCACTTTGCACAAGTGCTTATGTAGAAGGCAAAAAAGTACCTATGACAGACGAAATCCGTCAGGCAATTTCCGCATCTAATAAAGAAATGGCTGATAAGGCTCTCCGTGTTCTTTGTGCGGCTATGAGAACTTACAGCGAACAGCCGTCAAACGAGCCTGATGAACTCGAGCAGGACCTTTGTTATATCGGCCTTACCGGTATGATTGACCCTGTTCGTCCTGAGGTTGTGGACGCAATCAAGGAATGTAAGAGTGCCGGTATTCGCCCGATTATGATTACAGGCGACCATAAAGATACAGCCGTTGCCATTGCAAAGCAACTCGGTATCATCAACGAAAATCAAAAGGCTGTCACAGGTATGGAACTCAATTCTATGTCTGATGAAGAACTTGATGAGCATATCGAGGAATATTCGGTTTATGCCCGTGTTCAGCCTGAGCATAAGGTTCGTATCGTTCAAGCTTGGAAAAAGCGTGGAATGATTACCGCAATGACAGGTGACGGCGTAAACGATGCTCCGTCAATCAAAAATGCCGATATCGGCGTCGGTATGGGTATCACAGGCACCGATGTAACAAAGAATGTTGCAGATATGGTGCTTGCAGACGATAACTTTGCAACCATCGTTTCGGCTGTTGAAGAGGGCAGAAGAATTTATGACAATATTCGTAATTCTATTCAGTTCTTGCTTTCGTCAAATCTTTCCGAGGTTCTTTCGATATTCTTTGCAACGCTTTGCGGTTTCATTTTGTTTGAGCCTGTTCACCTCTTGTGGATAAATCTTATCACCGACTGCTTCCCGGCACTTGCCCTCGGTCTTGAAAAGGGCGACCCCGAAATTATGAACCGTAAGCCTCGAAACAGCAAAGACGGCATCTTTGCAGGCGGTATGGGCTTTGATTGTGCTTATCAGGGTGTTATGGTAACAGTGCTTACGCTTGTTGCCTATGTTCTCGGTATTGTTATGGCAAGTCCGGAGCATATGACTTTGTCACAAATCTTTGCAGTCAACGATGCAAACGAAGCAACTCATTTGCTTCACCAAAACGGTATGACAATGGCGTTTTTAACCCTTTCTATGGCAGAAATTTTCCATTCGTTTAATATGCGTTCTCGCCGTCAGTCAATAGCAAAAATGGGCAGTATGAACTGGTATTTGCTCGGTGCCATGGTGCTCTCGCTTGTACTTTCAAGTGCGGTAATTTATATTCCGTTCCTCAGCAAGGCATTTGATTTTGCACCTATCGATGCAAGAGAATACTTTACGGCACTCCTTCTCGCATTTATGGTTGTTCCGATTGTAGAAATCGTAAAGCTCATCCAGCGTAAAACCAATAAATAAACAAACAAATCCCGAAGCTAAACGGTTTCGGGATTTTACTTTACTTTGTATTCAAATGGGTGTAATATAAGGTAAAGAGGTGAAATGTATGTGGTGGTTATTTGCACTGCTCTCGGCGGTATTTGCCGCACTCACTTCTATTCTTGCAAAAATCGGAATAGAAGATGTAGATTCAAATTTGGCAACGGCTATCCGTACAATGGTTGTTGTCGGTATGTCTTGGCTTATGGTGTTTGTTACAAACGCACAGTCGGGTATTACAAATATCGGCAAAAAAAGTTGGATATTCCTTGTCCTTTCGGGTCTTGCAACAGGTGCATCGTGGCTTTGCTATTACAAGGCTATTCAAATGGGCGATGTCTCCAAGGTTGTGCCTATCGATAAGTTGAGCGTTGTGTTTACCCTCATTCTTGCATTTATCTTTTTGCACGAGGATTTCAATGCAAAATCGCTTGTCGGCTGTATTCTCATTGCAGCAGGAACATTATTTATGGTATTATAAAAAATCAAACCGCGAAGTTCAGTTGCCACTGTTCCTCGCGGTTTTGTTATTTATTGATTTTTTATGCTCTTGCAACCATTTCGCCGTATTGTTCTTTTGATTTTTTTATGAACTCCTCAACCTGAAGTGCAGACGGCATAGCGTCCGAACAACTGTGTGATGCAATCAAAATACTTGCCGAAGCGGAACCGAATTCAAGACAATCAATAATGTCCTTGCCTTGAAGCAGGCTGTAAAGGAACGATGAGCCGTAGCCGTCACCGCCGCCGAAGCCTTTGAGCATAACGGCAGGGAACGGTTTGATGTTGTAAAACTTGCCGTCGTTTGTGTAAGCGGTTGAACCGTCTTTGCCGTGCTTGATGACGCAGATTGAAGCACCGAAACTTTGCCAGTATTTAGCCGATTCGGGGTCACTGCCCTTAACACCGATAATGCCTTCCGTAAGGTCAAATTCTTCACGGCTGCCCATAATAATGTCTGCGTTTTGGGCAACGATGCTGTAATATACGGCAATTTCGTCTTTGCTCTTCCAGGTGTATTCTCTGTAATCAATGTCAAATACAATCCTTGTATTGTTCTTTTTTGCAAGCATCATAGCTTTGAGGCAAGCCTCTCTTGACGGACTTTTTGCAAGTGCCGTGCCACTGATAACTATTGCCTTTGCCGATGCAATGTATTCTTCGTCAATGTCGCCGGGTTCAAGACAAAAGTCGGCAACATTATCTCTGTACATAAGAATTGATGAGCTTTCTTTTGAAAGAATTTCGGTAAATGTAAGACCGATTTTTTCTCCGTTTTTCGCTCTTGTGATTTTGGAAGTGTCAATGCCTTCGTTTTTAAAATAATCAACAACATAGTCGCCGAATTGGTCATCGCTTACGCATCCGCAAAAGCCGACCTTACAGCCGAGCCTTGCCAAACCTACGGCAATGTTTGCAGGCGAACCGCCCACATATTTGTTAAAGTTAGCCGACTCCGACAGCGGTCTGTACATATCCGTCGGATTAAAGTCAATGGCTATTCTGCCGATCGGTATAAAATCAAGCGGCTTTGACATATCAAATGTTACATAATTTTGCATAATTTTTACCCCTTTATATGCTAAATTGTTTTATGCTTTGTTGTCTGAACCGAAAATCAAGATGTGACGCTTTGCGTTTTTGTAAGCACCCTCGATTTCGGCTTCGTGCAAATCATAATATCCTTTTATATTGCCGTTTTTGTACGCTTCTCTGACATTGTTTTCAACGCTGTCAAATGTAGCCGTGGCAATGTTGATTTTCTTGATTCCCGTTTTGCTGCATTTTACAAAGTCCTCAGGACTTATTCCCGTGCCGCCGTGTAAAACAAGCGGAGTATCGGTCATATCGTCAACCTGCTTTAAAATGTCAAAACGGAGTTTAGGCGTGCTTTTGTAGTTTCCGTGAGCGTTGCCTATTGCTATTGCAAGTGCGTCAACGCCGGTTTCTTTTTCAAATCTTACGGCGTCATCCGGCTTTGTGCAGTTTATCGCAATGTCCTCACTGCCGTCCTCACTTCCGCCTACGCAACCGATTTCCGCTTCAACAGCCGCATCGTATTCTTCGGCTGTCGAAATGACTTTTTTCGTCATTTTAATGTTTTCTTCAAGCGGAAGATGTGAGCCGTCAAACATAACGGATGTAAAGCCGATGTCGAGTGCTTCGGTGATTTTTTCTATCGTTTTGCCGTGGTCAAAATGAACGGCAACCGGAGTGCTTGCATTTTCTGCGGCGGCTACCATAAGCGGACCGATTATTTCAAGCGGGCTTTGTTTAAGCCTCACCTCCGCAATTTGCAATATAACGGGTGCGTTCAGCTCCTCAGCCGCTTTCAGTACACCCAAAACCATTTCCATATTGGCAACGGAAAACGAGCCTACTGCGTAGTTGCCTTTTTCGGCATCTTCAAGCAGATCTCTCATATTAACTAACATAATTCAATTTACCCCTTTTAAAAAACAGAGTTGCCCGTAAGCCGAGTTCTGTCGTGGACGATTATCTATCTCGACAAGATGTTGCCACCTTGCTCAAGCCACCCGTCGGAGTTATGTGGCGAGCAACCAACTCTCCGGTCGGTGTTGCAGCGGATAGGGTTTACATGGCAGAGAATGTCTCCACTCTCTCGGTGAGCTCTTACCTCGCCTTTCCACCCTTACCGTAAAAACGGCGGTTTATTTCTGTTGCACTTTCCCTAAGGTCACCCTCGGCGGCCGTTAGCCGTTATCCTGCTCTGTGCTGCTCGGACTTTCCTCATAGTCAAAGACTACGCAACCGTCTGGACAACTCTATCTTATATAATAAATTATTCCGACCAAAAATGCAATATTAAATAAAAAAAGTTGAAAATATAATTAATATGGTGTACACTGAATTTAATATATAATTCTAAAATAAAGGAAGGGTGTTCGTATGCCTCGCTTTGAAAAAGAGGGCTTTAACCCTAAAAAAAGAATAGATAACGACAGCCGAGACAGAAGCGTTCCCGTTGATGAGGATTATTTCAATGTTTCTGATTTTGACGAAGAGGTTATTGATAATCAAAATACGGCTGATTACGATTTGGATGCTTTTATGCAGGAACTTGACGAGCCGCAACGCTCAAACCGTCAAAGTGCCAACGATTTTGTGCCACAGGTTTATATTGATAAAGATGCCAAAAGACGCAAAGAAAACGAAGAAAGAGCACGCCAAAGACGAGAAACAACCCGACCTCCTCGCCGTAAAAGACGAAAAGGCTCAAGACCTAATAACGCAAAGAATATTTTTAGGGCGGTTTTGGCAGTTATTCTCGCTTTGATTATCGGTGCAGGCTGTTTTGTCGGCAACGCTATGGGCAAAGTCACCTATGATGACAAGCGCAAAAATCAGTATGTCAGCAAGTCGGATTTAACTCGTTCGTCAAGTGTAACAAATATTCTTTTGCTCGGCGTTGATGCCCGTAATCCAAAAGATGATACCGCTTCTCGTTCCGATTCAATGATGCTCATTTCTATTGACAAGGCACACAATTGCATAAAAATGGTTTCGTTCTTGCGTGACACTTGGGTGTACATTCCGTGCGTTGACAAAAAGCAACGACTCAATGCGGCCTGTCAGTATGACGGCTACAACGGTGTTGTTGATACTATTGAATATAATTTTGGCATAGATATTGACGGATATGTTGTTGCCGATTTTGAAATGTTCAAGGTGCTCGTTGACAGCATCGGAGGTGTAGAGGTTGAAGTAACCGAAAAAGAAGCCAAAGAGGTAACCTCTCACAAAGGCAGATACGGCAATGTCAAACTTGATGCGGGCAAGTACAAATTAACAGGCGAACAGGCTCTTGCTTATTGCAGAATAAGAAAAATTGACACCGACTTTATGCGTGCTTACCGTCAAAGAACAGTTATGCAGGCAATTCTCAAGAGCGTGAAATCTGCAAATCCGGTAAAACTCGCAATGATGGCCACCAAGGCTGCACCGTATATTCAAACCAATCTTTCAAAGGCAAAGATTATTTCTGCCGGTATGAAAGCACTTCCGTGCATCAGCGATATGGCAGAGGTTCGTGTTCCGTTTGACGGCACTTGGCAATATGCAACAATCGGCGGTGCAAGCGTTATTACCATTGATGTTGATAAGAATAAAGAAAAATTGCAGGATTTAATTTATAACAAATCTGCTGCGGAAATCAGAGCAGAGCAAAGCGAATAATAGACTTTTGTTGCTTGTTTTGAACTGTTTTAATAATGTCTTTAGTGTATTTGTTCACACTTTGTAAATTGACTTTGATATTATGTTTTGATATAATATTACAAGCCTGTTTTTCAGGCTGTATATGATAAATTGGAGAAAAATTATGCTATCAGTTATTCCTGCCCCTAAAAAGGCGAAAGAACTCGGCGGAGTATTTGTTTTGCCGGCACGCTTAAAGGTAAAGTCTGATTTTGACCTTCCTCTTTTGGAGGGTAGGGTTGATTTTTGTGAAAATGAA
>NZ_CAKTGT010000015.1 GCF_934561735.1 uncultured Eubacterium sp. | reverse complement strand
CTTTTTCATTTGCGTTTCTCCTTAAATTCGGTTAAGTGTAATTACCGTGTAGGTAAAGTTGCGGATACATTATCGGTCTTTTCTTTTTTTCGTTGCGGCAAGGATAATCAGTCCTGCGCCTACACTGATGATTGATGCAAATATCGATGCGTTGCCCGTGAGCGGAGATTTTTCGTAATTGTTTGAGTTTGCATCGGCTTTTTTCGCACCTGCCGATAACGAGTTTTTGTCTGTTTTATTTGTTTTGTTTTTGGCGTTTTTGCTGTTGTTTTGTTTGTTCGGCTTTGTTGTCGGTTCGGTCGGCTTTTCGGTAGCCGGCTCTGTTGTATTCCATGACGAACCGCCCGCATATGTCCATTTTGCAGTTAAGGTGATTTCACTAAACACAGGAGTGTCAAAATCGTACTTTTGCTCTTCGTTGTACCAGCCGTCAAAGGTGTAAGCGGATTTGTACGGTTTTGTCGGCTCGGCAAGTTTTTGACCTTTCAAAACTTTTTGGAGCGTTGTGCCCGTACCGCCGTCGAGGTTGAAGTTCACATTTACCGTTGCACTGTCGGCGATTGTGCCGTTGCCCGTAACCTTGCCTAAAAATGTTCCGCCCGTGATTGTGCCGTTGTTTTCGACATCGGCGTTGAATATTCCGCTTTTAATCTCACCAGAGCAAATAACTTTTCCGTCAACCGTGTTATCGTTTGCTTCAATGTCACCGTCAATTTTTGCATTGTCTTGCATTACAATGGAAATATTCTTATCTTCGCAAATCAAAGAACCTTTTAGAACAGCATTGTCTTTCATTTTAAAGGTCATTTTTGCGTCATTAAAAAGTACAAGATCGCCGATAATTTGTGCGTTATCCTCAAGTGTAAAAACGCTGTCCGGGTTGTAATAATGTTGCACACTTTTTCCTATAAGTTGGGCATTATCTTTTATTGTCAAATTACTATGACTGAGATTTAAATTCGTATCCGGCGAGCCTATTTTTGCGTTATCGCTTATAAACAGTTCAAAATCGACAGAGTCTTTAATATAATTAATGACAGCTTTGTCTTTTGCTTCGATTTTGATTTTTTTATCAAAGGTAGCTCCGTATATGGCGTTAATATATGCGTTGTCTTCGAGCTTAAAACCTGCTGAGTTTTCCGACTGGTACTCAAATATTGCTGAACCGGTTATTTTTGCGTTGCCACGCATAATTATGGGATTTAATGGCGACTGCTCACTTACCAAAAGCTCACCTGTTATTTCGGCATTGTCGTCCATTGTTAAATTTGTTTTGCCTGATATAAGCGTCAGTTTCTCTATTTTTGCATTACCCGAAAGTGAGCAGGTTGAAGATCCAAACAACAACACCTCACCTTCAAGCCTGCCGCCCACGGCGCTGTCTGTAATTGCAAGGAATGCCCTTCCGTAAACACCGATTGTATAATAACTTGTGTTGTTCTTTATTGTTTTGCCGTTGAGGTCGAGTACTATAAAATTGTTGTCATCTATTTGAATTTCGCCGCATTCGATGTTGTTGTTAAGTTTTATTATTCCGCCGTGATTTGCGGCTTTGATTAATTCGTCAGAAGATGAAACTTCGGTTGGCGTAATTTCAAGAGCAATGGTGCTTTCTTTTTGAATGTTGTAATCTGCAAGCGTTCTGTCGTCTTGGAGTCGTTTGCCGTTAAAATACAGTTCCTGTTTATTGATGTCTATATTTGTTTTCTTATTGATTTTTTCTTTAACATTATCAATGCTGTCGCCACTTTCAACGCCAAGCCTCATTTCAGCTATTCCCGAAATGTTAAAATCAACAAATATATCCATTGCATTTGCCGTAATCGGAACTGTGCAGATAATCATACAAATTGCTGTGATGATACATAAAATTCGCTTTTTCATTTGCGTTTCTCCTTAAATTCGGTTAAGTGTAATTACCGTGTAGGTAAAGTTGAGCGTATAGTTATACAAGGCTCGTTTTCTTTTTCAGCACAATGTATAAGATTAAGCCAAAGTTGCTGAGCATGGCAGTTCCTGCAACAGAACCTACGGCAATCATAGCAGGTGAAGTTGCCGATGCGGAGGCATTTTCGGAATTTTCGGCAACTGCCGTATCCGCCGTTGCTTTTGTGCCGGTGTCTTTTTCGCCTATCCACCAGTTGCCGTTTTCGCCGATGTATGGGGTCAGACCGTCTTTGCCGTTTTCGCCGACAACCTTGCCGAGATTAGCCGTTGTGCCGTCGGTGTAGGTGAGGAGAAGCTCGCCGTCTGCATTGATTTCTGCGTTTGCGATTCCGACTGCGTTTTTGCTGTCCTCGCCGTTTTCGGCGTTCTGTCCGGATGTGCCGTCTTTTCCCGGTTCACCCTTGTCGCCTTTGTCACCCTTTTCACCCTGTTTTCCGGATTTTCCGGTTTTTCTCTTTTCTCCGGTAGCTTTTACACCGAGTGAAGTCCAGTTTTGTCCGCCGTCATAGGAAACATACCAGAAGTTGTCATCGCCTATTTTGAGCTGTGGCGTTACACCGTCTTTGCCGTCTTGTCCCGACGCACCTGTTTTTCCCGGTTCGCCCTTGTCACCTTTATCGCCCTTGTCACCTTTGTCACCGGTGTCACCTTTATCACCTTTATCGCCTTTCAATTCCGACAAGGCAATCAAATCGTTCCAGGCAGAATCATCGCTGTATTTCCACTGTACAAATCCGTTGTATACACGCAACTCGATTTGCTTTCCGTCCGCACCGTCTTTTCCAGTCAATGTTGTAAGCGAAACAAGGTTGCGGTAAGCGTTGTCGTCTTCACCCGAATATCGCCATTGAATATTGTTTCCGTCGTTGCGGAATTCAATTTCTCTGCCGTCTGCTCCGGCAAAGGTTGAAAAAGTTTTTGTGTTGGACAGCGTAGATACCGTGCCGTTGTTTGCGGAAGTGACCGCAAAAGTATATGAAGTGTCTGCCTTTAAATTATTATATGTATATTCAAAAGTGTCGGCAGGAATTTGAACATCGGTTATGCGTTCAAATTCTCCGTCATCCATACGCATCCAGATATGATAGCCTGAAATCGGACGCCTGGAGTCTGCCTTTGGTGCTGCCCAAGTGATTTTTGCACTTTGGTTATCCTTTACGGATACGCCTGTAAGCGTCGGCACAGGCGGTGCGGCACGAAGATTTGTCAGCACATAACCGAATACGGGGATTTTTTGGTCGCCTGCCGTCCATGTACGCATACCGAAATCCCATGTAAAGCCGTATTGACTCGAAACATCGTAGCCGATTCCGTATGAGGACAGAAGTGAACGGCGGTCGATGTTGTTGACCGTTCCGCTTGCACCGCTGCTTTCCGTTGTGGTGTAAATCGTGCCTGTTGCTTTGTTGTAGCTCAAATCAATTACAAAACCCATATTGAATGCGTCCACGCCCCATGTGTTTTTCATTGATGCGGAGAAGCCGTGAGCCATTTCAACTCCCTCGGCGTGTTCGGATGTTGTCGTCCAGTCGTTTGTGATACTGCTCGCACCGAAACCGAGTTCGTATTTCTGCTTACTGAGCGAAGCGAATTTTGTAACCGAAGAGTCTGTAGAACCGTCATTTGGCCAATAGGCGAACGGGTCACCCTCGGCGTTTTCAGGCAAAACATTGTTGTTCAGTTGCGGCAAAGCCTTTGCTTTTCCTGCGGCAATATCTGTTTTGTAGGTGTTGTTGTACAACGCCGCAAATTCATCGTAATATTCTCGGTCAAGCATTGTATAGACCGGTTGCCCCGGAATCATCAATGCAATGGTGTTTTTTTCGCTGAGGTCAAATTCTCCCTTTTGAGGGTCGTAAAGTGAGTAATAATAGGTTGTTGCCGGCACACGGTACAGCACCACGGAATCGTTGCCGCCGGCGTTAAAGGAAACGCTGTATTCTTTTGAAAGAGTGTCTTCCGTACTCTTGGTAAAGTCCATGGTGTATCCGAGAGTTGCCTCGTATCTCCACACTTTCAAATCTCCCTGCACAACGATTGATGCACCAAAGGAGGTGTTGTGTGATGTGGATTTTGTGTCCGAATATCCGGACGAGAAGGTGTATGTTGTTGAACCGTCGTTGAAATCGAGGTCGTAGTCACCAAGCTCCGAAAAATACGGAGCCGCCTGAAGTACCGCCTGCACCTGTGCATCGGAATATCCGTAGCCCTTTCCTTCGTAGCGGGCAAACAAACCGTCTTTGTTCACATCTGCCGCAAGCAATATGCAGTTATACGGCATATCCCATGCAAGGTCGGCATCGTGACAGAGTTTGGAGTATTCGTCTTTTTCAGCAGTAACCGTATATTTGCCGGCTGTGGAAAGTGTGCCGCTGCCGAAGTTTTCGCCGTAGAAAACATCGGTGAAGAGGTCAAACTTTCTTGCATTTGGGCCACCGCCACTTTGCCTTTCGGCGGCAAGTGCGATTACCTGCTCACGACCTTCTTTGTTGTGGTCAAAATTGCCGGCGATGACATCCTGATACCACCACCATTTGGCACTTGAGTTGTCAATTCGTGCGGTGTCACGCAAAAGATTGAGTGCACCGTTTTGCTGAACTTCATACAGAGCACCGGCAATCCATACCTGTTCAGGCGTTCCTCTGCCGTTGATTGCAACGCTTGTCATTGCAGGTTTCGGCTTAACGCCCTGATTCTTTGTTCCGTTTGCGGTATAACTGCTCATGGAAGTTTTTTGTACATTTGTTATTGAATTGTTCTGACCGTAATAAACGGCAAAGCCAAGATTTCCGTCATCGGTTTTCTTGTCCCAGACAAAGCCTTTTTTCTTTTCTTCTTTTACTTCACGGTAATAGCCGGCAACAATAATTTCCTGCCAGCCGTCGCCGTCAATATCGCCTGCGGCGAGGTTTCCGTAGCGGATATGATCGTAGTAACGGTTGCCGTCCGCCTTTTCGTCCTCACGGTTTAATGTCATAAGAGATTTTTGATTAATTCTTTTGAGCTTTCCGTTTTCGGCTTTATATACCGAGAGCTTCGACACGGCTTTTCGGAATGAATCACTTGAAATTTCTTTGTCCTTGTTGTCGATTTTATCCGGCTCGGCAACACCTGCGTATACGATAAGTTCATCGCAACCGTCACGGTCCGTATCTGCGGAAGCGAGGGATTTTGTGATTTGGTCACGCTCATACAGGGTTGTGTCCCAACCGTTAAAGTAAGCGTTGTCGTCGTTCTTTGATTTAACAAATGATTTACTTGAAAAACCTTGTTCTCCCGAAATGCCCGTTCCGGCAATTCCCCACAAATCGTCATTGCCGACATAGGTGATAACGGCGGTCATCTTTCCGTCTCCGTCATAGTCGCCGGCAGTTACATTAAAATAATGGCGAAATTCCTGATATTCAAGTTCGCCGTATCCCGGGGTTTTGCAAGCCCATTTAGGAGCGTCGGCTATTTTCTGAAGTTCGGAACGCTTGTTGTTTACAAGATTTTGCACCCAATAGCAGACCTTTGCCGTGTTGTTGGAATTGTTCATATCGCAAAGACCGACAAAGATGGCGTGGTCGTTTCTGCCTGTGCCGAGCGGATCGTAAGCTGTTCCGACAGCAAATGCAACATTATCGACAGGAGTAACTTTGTGGGCACTTGGCGTACATTCGGCAATGTTGATGCCAAAATTCCACTTGCTGTATACTTTGGTGTGGTCCTGTGCCGATTGACCTTCTGCATTGCGATAGCTGTAAATTATCGGCTCGTACCACGGCGTGATGGCAAACGGCTGACCTTTTTTTGTGCCGTATGGGTTGCTTTCATCTTCTGTCCATCCGTCAGGTGGAGTTGTGTCGGGTTTTAGTAATGCACCGTATGTATTAGAAGATGATGCCGATGTTTCCGGATCGGCATAGCTCATCATCGGTGATAAGAAACAAATCACCAAACATAAGGCGAGTAAAATACTGAGTATTCGCTTTTTCATTTTGTTACCTCCGTTTTTTGTGTGCAGGTTCGGTTTTGACCTTTTAGTTCATTGATTGCAAAAAGGTCGTTTTATTTGTCATCGCCCTTTTTTTCCGGGTTAATGTAAATGGTTGTTTGGTATTTTTCAATAAAAAGCATAACGCTCTGCTTCAGCACTTCCATTTGACTTTTTAGGTAGTATTCGTCCTCAAACATTGCATAGTGCACGCAGGCTCTTACGAGAATAAATATAAGCGGTGTGATAATCTCGTGCGGTATGCCGATTTTAGGCTCCAATTGCTTTGCGTATTCCGTGTATCGTTCGTTAACGCCCTGAAAGAATTTTTTGCCGTATTCAATGTATTTCGGGTGAGTGTAGACCTGATACATCAGGCGGTATTTTTTGCCGTGCTTTTCGGCTGTCCAATATGGGATTTCTTTTATATAACGCATTACATCAGCAGGGTCTGTGGGTGCTAATGCCATATAATCGTCTTCAACCTTTTCCATACAGTAGGCGGTTGATTCTATAATCAATTCGTCAAGATTTTTGAAGTAGGAGTATAGATTGCTTTTGCTGCAACCGCAGGCGTCTGCAAGCATCTGCACGCCTGTTCCCGTCAAGCCGTGTTCTGCGTAGCAATCAAAGCATTTTTCCATAATTTCTATTTTCTTTTGTCTGTGTTGTTCTTCGGTTTGCATTTTCTTCTCCAATTAATATATGTAATTTGTTTAGATATTGTTAGTATCAGAACGACCGTTCGTTCATTATTAATATATCATAATACAATTATTGTGTCAACAACAATAAATTTTATTTTTTACAAAATAATGTTGACAAATAATTTTTTTGTGTTATAATAAATGTCGTTGACCACGGAAGCATAGCTCAGCTGGGAGAGCACCTGCCTTACAAGCAGGGGGTCACAGGTTCGAGCCCTGTTGTTTCCACCAAAAAACATAGACACTCTTTTGAGTGTCTATGTTTTTTATGCTTTATGGGCTCGAACCTTATGAGGGTTTCGATACCGTAGGGGCGAACTGTGTTCGCCTAATCTAATACTAATAAATAAAATATTCAATTCACCTCTTGACATTTTACTTTATTCTGCTATAATAATTAAGCCGCATATTATGGGCAGTAAGAAATACACATCGGTGTGTTCGCCTATCGTAGCGAGACTTATGAAGGAGAGTTATTACTATGTACGCAGTTATCGTAACAGGCGGAAAGCAGTACAAGGTATCTGAAGGTGACGTTCTTTACATCGAAAAGCTCGATGTAGAAGCAGAAGCAAAAATCACTTTCGATCAGGTTCTTGCAGTTGGCACAGACAAGGGTCTTAAGGCAGGCAAGGATTGTGCAAAGGCTACTGTTGACGCAACAGTTGTTAAGAACGGCAAGGGCAAGAAAATCACTGTTTTCACCTACAAGCCAAAGAAGAACGAAAAGCGCAAGATGGGTCACAGACAGCCTTACACAAAGGTTGAAATCACAAAGATTAACGCTTAATTGTTTGATTTAATGATTAACAGAATAGAATTTTTCAAAAGCGGTGATATGCTTACAGGATTTGAATGCAAAGGTCACACCGGATTTGCCGACGAGGGCAATGATGTTTTGTGTGCATTCATCAGCAGTGCGTGTTATCTCACGGCAAACACAATCACGGATGTTATCAAACTTGATGCCCGTGCTTCTGCTTCCGACGGATATATGTCATTACACATCAAGTCATCACCGGAAAAGGCGCAGGATATTCTCAACGGTTTGGTTCTTCATATGACGGAACTCCAAAAAGATTATCCTCAAAACATAAAAGTAACTATATCGGAGGTGTAATTATGCTTAAGCTTAATGTACAACTTTTTGCTCATAAAAAAGGTATGGGTTCTACAAAGAACGGCAGAGACAGCGAATCAAAGCGTTTGGGCGCAAAGAGAGCTGACGGTCAGTTCGTACTTGCAGGCAACATCCTTTATCGTCAAAGAGGCACACACATCCACCCGGGTACTAATGTAGGTATCGGCAAGGACGACACACTTTTTGCTCTCGTAGACGGCACAGTAAAGTTTGAAAGAATGGGCAAGGACAGAAAAAAGGTTTCTGTTTACCCTGTTGAGCAGTAATTGACAGATTCATCCGCAGTCGCAGGATTGCGGATGTTTTTTGTTTGCTCGGTTGACAATCGGGCAGAATATAATTATAATTAGAGTGTTATAAAGATGATGAGAAAACGAATTGGATTCCGTTTTCTTGCAAAATATGTCTCCGTAGCTCAGTTGGATAGAGCGACTGCCTCCTAAGCAGTAGGCCATCGGTTCGATTCCGGTCGGGGATGCCAAAAACAAAGCCTGAAAGTCTTGATTTTACAAGGTTTTCAGGCTTTCTTTTTTCTGTGTTTTTGAAATTTTATTTAAAAAGTTTTTAGCAAGAGTCTGTCTGCTTATGAACTGTGAACTATGGAGCAATCGTCTGCTTAGGCGAACGCTTTGCTAATAAAATCAGCAAGAAAAATGTTGTTATGAGTAATCATTATAAATCAATCTTTTCTAAATATATCAAGTGTGTGATGAGAGTAACCAATCATATCTTGTTTTTCGCAAATTGCAAGATGATACTTTAGGTACAGTTCGTACATTCGGTCATCCATTTGGTCTACGGTTTCTCTCATATGATTTGTATAGCCATCTGAAGCAACAAAGTGAAGTTGAGTAACATTGAACTCATTTCTTAAATTGTCAATGTCCTCTTTACGGTACAGCTCAAAAATGTCCCACGGATTTGAGAAAGTATCAAAAGTTTCTGTGTTGAGCATACACTTTTCAATAATGTTGTAGATTTCGCCACGAATAAAACCGTGTGACAAAACATTTGCATCACCCATACAATAAGAGGCAAAAATTATACCATCTTTCTTTGTAACTCTGATAGCTTCTGATAAGGCTTTTATCTTATCTTCTCTTGTGAATAAATGATACATCGGACCGAGCAACAGAGTGATGTCGTAAGTTTCACTCTCAAAAGCAGACAGATCTGTAGCATTACCTTGCGTAATTGTGACAGGCTCGCCTTCGATGGCGTTTTGCTTGAAGATTTCGATGTTATGCTCAACCAATTCGACCGCATCTACTCGGTAGCCTTTCTGTGCTAAAGTGTGGCTATAACGACCTGTAGCCGCACCGATCTCCAAGACTCGCATATTTGGCTTGAGATACTTTTCCACATATTTCATAGTTGTAAGATATTCCACCATACCGTGTTTAGAGATAAGACGACCATCCTCATCATATCTCTCATAATAGTTTGTTAAGTATTCTTTTGTTTCCATCTCTAATCCTCCTATAAAAAAGTATAAAAAAACAGTGCAGGCTAAGATTCACTCATAGCTTGCACTGCGTTTAGCTTAATCAAATTAAAAAAGCACTCTAATTATTTGAAAAAGGGTATAGCAATGTAAGCCCGTTGTTCTGCCAATAATAAGCAGGGACTACAGACTGCATAACGACTACATTATTAAAACAGTCGATACGATTTAACATTGCCTTACCTCCTAAAGAATTTTATACATTATACTCCTCGGTTTTCTTTATGTCAAGTATATTGAAATTTTTATAATTTTTTCAATGCCAATATAACACGGCAGGCAAAAATTGTAAAGGACACGGAGCGAGAATTGCCGAAATTGTAAGAGAATGCAAGGGGTTTGTGCCACAAAAGCCTTGAAATCGGGGTGGGTGTTTGTTATAATATAAAAAATATTTGGTATAATGATACCGATGATAATGATATATGAACACGAACTTTGGGGTTGTCATAATTGACAGCCCATTATTAAAATGGTGATAATATGTTTGTAGATATTGCGAAAATAAAAATCAAAGGCGGCGACGGCGGTGCCGGTGCGGTTGCCTTTCACAGAGAAAAATATGTTGCGGCGGGCGGTCCTGACGGCGGTGACGGCGGAAAGGGCGGAGATGTTGTTTTTGTAGTTGACGACAATCTTGCTACTCTTGCCGATTTCAGATATAAGCGCAAGTATTCCGCACCAAACGGTGAGGGCGGAAAAGGCGGTCGCTGCAACGGCAAAAAAGGTCAAGACCTCGAAATCAAAGTGCCTCGTGGTACAATCATCCGTGAAGCAAACAGCAAGGCTGTTATGGCGGATATGAGCAAAACAGAGCGTTTTGTTGCCGCAAAAGGCGGAAAAGGCGGATGGGGCAATATGCACTTTGCAACTTCAACCCGTCAGGTTCCTCGTTTTGCAAAACCGGGTGTTCCGGGCGAGGAGTGGGAAGTTAGCCTTGAACTTAAACTTCTTGCGGATGTCGGTCTTGTCGGTTATCCGTCAGTAGGCAAAAGCAGTCTTATTTCTGTTGTTTCACAGGCAAAGCCAAAAATCGGCGATTACCACTTCACAACTCTTGTGCCTAATCTCGGCGTTGTAAGTATGGGCGAGGGCAACAGCTTTGTTCTTGCCGACATTCCGGGACTTATCGAGGGTGCAAGTGAGGGCGTTGGTTTGGGTCATCAATTCTTGCGTCATGTTGAGCGTTGCAGAATGCTTATTCACATTGTTGATGTCAGCGGCAGTGAGGGCAGAAATCCGATTGACGATTTTGAAAAAATTAACGAGGAACTCAAAAAATTTAATCCCGACCTTGCCGAGCGTCCTATGATTGTTGCGGGCAACAAGATTGATATGGCAGAGCCTGAACAGATTGAAGAGTTCAAAAAATATGTCAACGACAAGGGCTATGAATACTATTCTATTTGTGCGCCGATTATGGAGGGCACAAAAGAATTGATGAATGTCACTTGGAATATGCTCAAGGAGCTTCCTCCGATTAAGGAATACGAAGTTGAGGAAATTCCGCTTGAAGCACTCATTCCGGAGGATGACAACAGCTTCAAGATTACTCAAGAGGACGAGGGCTACTACCTTGTTGAGGCAAAGTGGTTCCCGAGAGTTCTCAAGGGTATTGATGTCACCGACTACGAGGCACTTCAGTATATGCAAAGAGTGCTTGAAAAGAGTGGCGTGTTTGACGCATTAAGAGAGAAAGGGATTCAAGAGGGCGACATTGTCAGCCTTTATGACATTGAATTCGAGTATATTCCGTAATGAGATTTACAGATAAAGAAGCACATCCAAACGAGCTCAGTCCGCTTAACCTTGCGTTTATCGGCGACTGCATTTATGAAATGCTTGTGCGTGAAACCTTGGTGCTTGATGCAAACCGTCCCGTAAACGATTTGCATAAAGAAAGCGTAAAATTTGTGTCGGCAAAGGCTCAAACCTTGGCTTATGACAAAATCAAGGATGTTCTCACCGAGCAGGAAACCGCAGTGTACAAGCGTGGCAGAAATGCCAAGGTGGGGCATAATCCAAAATCCGCAAGCCAGGGAGAGTACCACATCGCAACAGGTGT
>NZ_CAKTGT010000014.1 GCF_934561735.1 uncultured Eubacterium sp. | reverse complement strand
AAGACACTCGAATGAGTGTCTTTTTTTATGTCTACTTCCACTTTATGCTTGAATTGGACTACACAACAAGCAGCTTGAATTTATTTCAATTAGGCGAACACTGTTCGCTCCTACGGTCTTTTCTTGTAGACAAGCTTCTTCTTTTATGTTATATTGAAAATACAATTTGAATTGAGATGATTTTATGACAAAAAGTGAAATGTTGAATATAGTTTATAATCAGCTTGCTGTTGATTATAATTGCAAGCCCGATGATTTTTGCAAAGACGGGGTTATATTTACGGTAGCGGAAAAGTTAAATGGCAGGCGTGAAATGCCGTTTGTTACACCTCGACTTGAGATTATTACAATGGGCAGAAGCACGATTGTCAACGCTTCAAAAAATATTATGCCATATGTAAAGCGTATGTTTAACGGTAAATCATCTTATGATATATTAACGAGCAAAATTGTATACGGCGTTAATCCGTATTATTTGCCCGATGTTGAAAATATCAAAATTATTGAAAATAAATTGTATGAGTTTAAGTTAATTGAAAGCGACATTCAATCTTTGTATAAATATGAGCAATTTCATAATGCTTTGCAATATGATAACGAAAGCAAACGACCTGAGGTTCTTGCAGCTGTTGCATATGACGGCTCAAAAATAATAGGCATTGCCTGTGCAAGTTCGGACAGCAACACTATGTGGCAAATCGGTGTTGATGTTTTGCCGGAGTATCGAGGAACCGGTATAGCAGTAAAACTTGTTAATATGTTAACCGTAGAAACGCTGAATCGCGGAACTGTGCCTTATTATACAACAGATTGCTCAAATGTTAATTCACAAAAAGTTGCAATAAAGAGCGGATATGTTCCTGCGTGGTCGCATTGTTTTAAAACAAGATTGCCGATTGTTTATAGGTGATTCTTAATAACCGATTTTATATATGTGTAATAAGGGATAATTGTATGGAAAATGTAAAGTGGATATTTTTTGATTTGGGTTCAACGCTTGTGGATGAAAGCGAATGCTTGAAAGAGCGTTGCAAGGTTATAATTGAGCAAAACAATTTGGATGCCGATGAATTCTGTAAAAAAGTTCTTGAATATGCCGAAAAAGATGCGTTTGCAATTAGGTGGGCGGCACAGGATTTTGGTGTTGCCGTGCCTAAATGGTTTGGTGAACTTGAAAAACTTTATCCTAATGTTGATGAAATTTTGAAGAAGCTGTCGCAAAAATTTAAACTTGGAATTATTGCAAATCAGGTTGCCGGAACACAAAAACGCATTGACAATTGGGGTATCGGTAAGTATTTTGATGTGGTGATTGCATCAGCCGAAGCGGGTTGCGAAAAACCCGATTTGAAAATTTTTAATATGGCACTTGAACAGGCAAAGTGTAATCCGAGCGAAGCAGTTATGATTGGTGACAGGCTGGATAATGATGTCGCTCCCGCAAAACAACTCGGTATGAAAACCGTTTGGGTTCGCCAAGGATTTGCAAAATATAAAAAAGTAAATAATGAAAGTGAAAATCCGACTGCTACGGTTGAATCCGTAAGTGAAATTTTGGATTTGTTCTGACATAACTAAACGGCGTAATTTGTGTTTACGCCGTTTTTCATATTATGAGAAAATGCAAAAGTGAATTAAACTCACATATGCGTTTTACCATTCTAAATTGTGGAGTTTGCCTTTTTGGACTAATTCGGGGTAATCCCATTGGCGGAGCACCTCGTATGTGCCGATTGCCACGGCGTTTGAGAGGTTCAGGCTTCTGATGATGCCCCTCATCGGCATACGCACGCACCAATCGTGGTTTGCTTTGAGCAATTCCTCTGGCAAGCCTTTTGTTTCCTTGCCGAAAACGAGGTAGCAGTTGTTTGGATATTCAACATCTGAGTGTGCCTGCTCGGCTTTGGTGGAAAAATAATAAAATGTTCCGCCTTTGTTTTTCTCAAAAAATTCCTCGGTGTTGTCGTAAAATGTGATGTCCAGCTTGTCCCAATAGTCAAGACCTGCTCTTTTCACCTGCTTGTCGGTGATGTGGAAACCCATAGGTCCTACAAGATGAAGCCTTGCTCCTGTTGCGGCGCAGGTTCTTGCAATGTTGCCCGTGTTCTGCGGAATTTCAGGCTCTATGAGCACGATGTTAAGCGAGTGTTCCATTGATGTAAACCTCTTTTATATTGAAATTTTCATCGGTGACAATCAAATCGGCGTATTTGCCGACTGCGATTGAACCGATGTTTTTATCCTCTTTGATAACCTTTGCCGGGTTGATTGTGCAGGATTTGAGCGCAGTTTTGAATTCAATTCCGAATTCAGGAAGATTTTTGAATTCATCAAAAACATTTGTGATTGAAGCGGCGATTGTGCCGTCCTCAAGTTTTGCCACCTTGTAGCCGTCCTTGACATAGGTCATCTGACCGCCAAGCTCGTATTCGCCGATTCCGAGACCTGCACCACGCATCGAATCGCTGATTACGCAGGCTCTGTCCTCGCCCAAAATCTTAAATGTGTTTCGCAAAACGGCAGGGCAGATGTGCTCACCGTCACAGATGAGTTCCGCCGTGATGTCGCTGTCAAGCACTGTGCCGACAATTCCTGCTTCACGGTGAGTCATCGGCGTCATTGCGTTGTAAAGATGGGTTGCATGTGCAACACCGCTTGCGATAGCCTCCCTTGTTTGCTGTGCATTTGCCGAACTGTGACCGACGGAAATCGTCAAATTTTCCTTTTCCTTTGTGATAAAATCCTGCGTGTCGCTTGATTCGGGAGCAATGGTAATCAGCTTGATTTTGTCGTTGATTGAGAGCAACTCGTCAACTTCTTTTGTGCTTGCCGGGCGGATGAATTCTCTGTTTTGTGCACCGGCTTTAGCCTCTGCAATGTACGGACCTTCAAGATTTATGCCTACAAGTTTCGATTTCGGTGCGGTGTATCCGCTTGCCGATTTAACTATTTCTTTCAATTTTTCGTGCGAAAGAGTCATTGTTGTTCCGCAAAATGAAGTTACGCCGTGCTTTGCAAGATATGTACTGATTGCATCAATGCTGTTGGTTGTGCCGTCGGAAAAGTCTGCGCCTGCACCTCCGTGAATGTGGATGTCGATAAATCCCGGAAGAATAATGCAGTCGGTCATATCACGAACCTCGTCATTTTCTGCGTCAAAAATTCCGATTTCGGCAATTTTGCCGTCCTCAATTTTTATGTCGCCGAATTCCTTTTCAAATTCTTCGTTAAAAAATGTGCAGTTTTTTAGAATCATAATTCTGCCTCCTTGATTATGCGATAAGACAACTCTTGAAGCTGCTCAAAGTGCTCGTATTTGCTGATTTCGGCACGGAGCTTTGCACCGCCTCGCATACCCTTTGTGTAGTACGCCGCGTGGTGTCGAGCCTCTCGCATAGCTGTGTATTCGCCTTTGTATTCGATTATTTTTTGAATATGCTTCAGCATAACATTCATTTTTTCAATTGTTGACGGTTCGGGAAGAACTCTGCATTCCGAAAGATATGCGTTGATTCGTGAGAACACCCACGGATTGCCGAGTGCACCTCTGCCAATCATTATTGCATCGGCGTTCGTTTTTTCAAGCATAATCGCCGCCGTCTGCTCATCGGTTATGTCGCCGTTTGCGATAACGGGGATGTCAAGTGCGTTTTTGACCTCTGCAATGATGTTGTAGTCAACCGTTCCGCTGTACATCTGTTGTCGTGTTCTGCCGTGCACCGCAACAGCGTTTGCACCTGCTTTTTGTGCAAGGAGAGCCATTTCAACGGCGTTGATATTGTCGTCATCCCAACCTTTGCGGATTTTTACGGTTACGGGAATATTAACCGCTTCAACAACCGCTTTTGTGATTTCGTATGCAAGTTGCGGCTTTTTCATAAGGCTTGCACCTCCGCCGTTCATAGCAACTTTCGGAGCCGGGCAACCCATGTTTATGTCGATGACATCGGGAGCGTATTCAAGGCATTTTGCGGCAGCCTGAGCCATAATTTGTGGGTCGTCACCGAAAATTTGTGCTCCGCAAGGTCGCTCTGAGCCTATCGTAAGCAATTCGCCGCTTTTTTTGTCGCCCATTGTCAGCCCTTTTGATGACACCATCTCGGTTACGGTATATGCTGCTCCGAATTGTGTGCACAATTCACGGAATGCTCTGTCGGCTATTCCTGCCATAGGTGCCAAAAATGCAATATTTTTAAATTCCAAATCGCCGATTTTCATAAATTTTCCAATCCGAATTAATGTTTAATTTCACACTAATTACCTCGTTTATTACGCTCATAATATATCATATTAATAATGTAAAATCAAATAAAATCAAAATTTTAAGTGCAATTTGGCAAATATTTGGTAACTTTTTACAATTTGTTATAAATCTTGCAAAAGGCATTGACATATCTGTAATAATGTGTTACTCTTTTGTTACTTATTGAGATACAAAATATAGCGAATTGTGTAGTGCAATACGCAACTATACCATATATTGTATATTTGTTACAAAAAGCAGTATATTTAGGATTAATATAAATTACAAATCGGTAAAAATGAGTGACTTTTTATTCACTTTGGTTTGGTAATTTGTTATAATTCAATGTGTATGAAATTATGCAAAGTGCATATATGCGGCATTTGATTTCATCAACATATTTTGATTTCTACTTTATTTACATATTTAATTACCTTATGAACGGAGGGAAAATCGTGGATAATTTTGTTATTAACGGCGGACATGAGTTGTTCGGAGAAGTTAATATCAGCGGTGCAAAGAATGCGGCTGTAGCTATTATCCCGGCGGCTCTTTTGGCAGAAGATACTGTCAGAATCGAAAATATTCCGCAAATCAGCGATGTTCAGTTGATTATTGAAATTCTCAGCAGAATGGGTGCGGAGATTAAGGTTGTCAACAAAAACACTTTGGATATTAACACAACAAACATCAATTATCAAAGCATTCCTTATGAGCTTACTTCTCATTTCAGAGCAAGTTATTACTTGATCGGTGCAATGCTCGGCAGATTCAGCAAAGCAGATGTTGCACTTCCGGGCGGATGCGATTTTGGCGTAAGACCTATCGACCAGCATGTAAAGGGCTTTAAGATGCTCGGTGCTCAGGTTGATATTATCGACGGCGTTGTGTGTGCAAAGGCAGAAAAACTTGTAGGCACACCTGTTTATATGGATGTTGTATCCGTGGGTGCAACCATCAACATTATGCTTGCGGCTGTTAAGGCAAGAGGTCTCACCGTTATTGAAAATGCGGCAAAAGAACCGCATATTGTTGACCTTGCAAACTTCCTCAACTCAATGGGTGCGGATGTAAGAGGTGCAGGTACCGATGTTATCAAAATCCGTGGTGTTGAAAAAATGCACGGTTGCACATATTCAATCATTCCCGACCAAATCGAAGCCGGCACATATATGGTTGCGGCTGCGGCTTGCGGCGGCGATGTCCTTGTTAAAAATGTAATTCCTAAGCACCTTGAGTCAATCACGGCAAAGCTTGAAGAAGCGGGCGCAGAAGTTATCGAATATGACGATGCCGTTCGTGTAACAAGATTTAAGGCACTTTCAAAATGCAATGTAAAAACCATGCCTCATCCGGGCTTTCCAACCGATATGCAGCCGCAAATGGCAGTGCTTTTGTCTATTGCAAACGGCACAAGCATTTTGTCCGAAAGCGTGTGGGACAATCGCTTTCAGTATGTTCAACAGCTTCTTCGTATGGGTGCCGATATTCAGGTTGACGGCAAGGTTGCCGTTATCGTCGGCGTTCCGAGGCTTGACGGCACAACAGTAAGAGCAACCGACCTCCGTGCAGGTGCGGCTATGATTATTGCCGGCTTGGTTGCTGAGGGCACCACAACCGTGGAAGATACGATTTATGTTGAGCGTGGATACGAAGATGTTGTGGAAAAATTTACCGCACTCGGTGCAGACATCAAGCGTGTGCCGGTTAAAGAAGACAACGCAGTTTCTTCGGCAGGTTAAAAATAATATCAGTCCTCGTCATTGACGGGGATTTTTTTGAAGTAATGGGGTGCAAAATGGCAAAGGCGTGTCAGCTGTTTTCGGGCAGTAAGGGCAATTCAATATACATAGCTTCCTCGTGCGGCAAATTTCTTGTTGACGCAGGGGTGAGTGCAAAGCGACTTGACGACAAGCTTCGTTCAATCGGTGTAGAACCGGATGAACTTGACGGGATTTTTGTCACTCACGAGCACACCGACCATATCGGAGGCTTGCGTGTTTTTTCGGCAAAGCATAATTTGCCGGTGTTTGCTCACAAGGATGTGGCAGAAAAAATCAAGGCGGGCGGTTCAATTAAGGACGGCGTGCCGCTTTATAAAATTGATGAAAATATGGAAATCGGCGGTGCGGAGATAGTGCCGTTTGTCAACAGCCACGATAGCGTTGCGTGCGTTGGTTATCGCTTCAATATGAACGGCAGGTCAATTGCCGTGTGCACAGATACGGGATATGTGACCGATGACGCAAGGGAAAAACTCAAGGGCACGGATATGGTGTATCTTGAGTCAAATCACGAGGTAACAATGCTTCAAAACGGCATTTATCCTTATCAGCTCAAGCAGAGGATTTTGTCGGCAAAGGGGCATCTTTCAAATTTTGCGTGTGGCGAATTTGCAAAGGAACTTGTGCAAAACGGCACAACAAGGCTTGTGCTGGCACATTTGAGCAAAGAGAACAACAATCCCGATGTTGCACGCCAAGCAACACTTTGTGCGTTGAGCGAAGCGGGATTTGAGCAAAACAAGGATTTTCGCCTCGGTGTTTCGGCTGAAGAATGTTTTGAAAGGCCGATAGTGTTATGATTAAGGTCACGGTTATTGCGGTAGGCAAGTTAAAGGAAAAATATCTTCGTGACGCCTGTGCGGAGTATCTCAAGCGGCTCGGCGTATATGCCAAGGTGAATGTTGTTGAAGTGAACGAGGAGCGTTGCTCCGACAATCCGAGCGGCACGGAAATAGAAAATGTTAAGCAAAAAGAGGGACAGCGTATTATCGCAAAAATCCCGAAAGGCTCATTTGTTGTGCCGATGTGCATTGAGGGCACGCAGTATTCAAGCGAGGATTTTGCCAAAAAAATAGAGGCAACGGCGGTTGCGGGAAACGGTGAAATCACATTCATAATCGGCGGTTCGTTTGGACTTTCGGATGAAGTAAAGGCTCTCGGAAAGTTGAAATTGTCGTTCGGCAAACTTACGCTTCCGCACCAGCTTATGCGTGTTGTTTTGCTTGAACAAATCTATCGTGCATTTTCGATACTCAACAACAGCAAATATCATAAATAAGTAAAAGACAAAGCGGCAGAACTTTGTCTTTTTTTGTTGCGAACTTTGCTGTTACCAACAAAAATATTTTTGGTAACAGGTAAGTAACATATTGAAAAATAGGGGAATATGTGTAAAAATATTATGAATTATTAATTAACAAATCGGTCGGAGGAAAAACAATGAAACTTTGCAAAAAAATCATCAGTCTGATTTTGGCAGTACTTATGGCAACGAGTGTAGTTGTGCCTACATACGCTTCGGCTTATGCCGCAGAGCAACAAGAGTATGAATTTGGAACAAAACTTTTAAAAGAGAATGTTCAGTTCCTTAAAGAAACTTTTTTATCAGACCTTGATATTACAAAACAGGATTTTTATATTGAATATTTGTCCGAAATGAATCACGAAGATGAAGAAACTTTCTTGACAGTTGCTCAAGATACAGTTAACAGAATCCAATCTAAATGGAGCAAAGTTCTAAAGTATTTGCCGTCAAATATTTCAGATTCTCAATTTTCATTAATGGGGAATAATATTTTTTCATATATAAACGGCACAATTGATGTGTTTAAAAATTTCGGATATATAAAAAGTGATACGAGAATCAGTCAAAAGATATACCACGGGTTACGAGCAGTAAATTTGGCGTTAGATATGGCAAAAATTCCTACCGGAGGGGTTGGCCTGACTTTAAAAGTATTGGAAAAGGTTGCATTAGTTACCGATTTTCTCTATGTTACATTTATGGATGAATTGGTGCAAATACAGGTTAATAATTATGCACAAACTCTTTATATTGATTATTGGGCAGGCTTGGAATTAAATCCTCCAAGTAAAAATGATGTTGCGGCATTAAATTGGTCTGATGAATGGGTTAATAATTATTACGCCGGCGCTTGCGAACAATATTTGCTCTATTCGTTGAAACAAATGAGTAGCAATTATGAACAATCTTCGACATTGAGTTATGGAAAAAAATTGTTATATGGCGGACATACTTATCAGTTTTTTAATACTCGTTTTTCTTCTTTTGAAGAAGCGGAGACTTATTGTGAATCCTTGGGTGGACATTTGGCTGTTATTGAATCAAAAGACGAAGATGAAAATGTTTACAGTTTTTTGAGAAGTTTAGGTGAAATGAATGCCTTTTTAGGAGTTAAAAAGAATACTGACGGTATATGGACTGATGTGTATGGTAATGTTTTGAATAAAAATTCTTATACAAATTGGGGTAGTGGTGAGCCTAATAATGTAGGTGGTTGTGAAGATGCTCTCCAGTATTATGAAGCCTATCCAAATGGCGAGTGGAATGACTTATATTGGGGTAAACAAGGAATATATAGTTTTATTTGTGAGTGGGATAAATATGTTGATTCAGTTCCCGATGTTCCTGAGATAAAGAAAACACACAATTTTGTTGTAACAAATGTTGCACCGACTTGTACTCAAAACGGTTATACTTTAAATAAATGTAAAGATTGCGGTCTTGAATTTTATTCCAATTCTGTTTATAAGTTAGGGCACGATTTTGTATTTAATAAAAAAGTATCTCCGACTTGTACTGCAAAAGGATATGATTTGTATAAATGCTCAAGATGTTCACAAACTCAACAGCAAAAAATAGTAAATGAATTAGGTCACAATTATCAATATTCAAACGTCGTAAAACCTACTTGTACAGAAAAAGGATATGATTTATATTTATGTACACGATGTGGGCAAGGAAATAAAGTGAAGTATGTTGATGCTTTAGGTCATACTTATTCAGAAAAGCCTACTGCCCATAAAGACCCAACTTGCAATAGCAAAGGTTATGACGAATATACCTGTTCGAGATGTAACGGAACAAAGCGAGATGAAATAGCGGCTCTTGACGGCAGTGCACTCACATCGGCACTTGATAATGCTAAAAAGAGAATGGAATCGGGCGTATTTACCGATGAATCTGTTTCGGCTTGCCAAAAGGTTTGTGACAAATATCAAAACGCTGTGAATGAATTTCACTCGCAAGCCGAGGTTGATAATGCAACTGCCGAAGTAACTTCCGCATATGAAAATCTTGTGCTTAAAGACATTGTAACAGGCACACTTGATAACGGTATGACCTGGACCTTTACAAAAGACGGCGCAAAGCTCAGCTTTGCGGGTGAGGGCGAAGTGCCTTATTACGCAATAGGTTCGAATCCGTGGTATTATTGCGGAAATATTGAAACTTTGGAATTTGGTGAGGGCATAACATCAATAGCGGGAAGT
Source organism: uncultured Eubacterium sp. (assembly GCF_934561735.1). Classification (GTDB taxonomy): domain Bacteria; phylum Bacillota; class Clostridia; order Oscillospirales; family Acutalibacteraceae; genus Eubacterium_R. Next base: position 15,355 of record NZ_CAKTGT010000014.1, on the reverse strand, counting down.
GCATTTACAAAGTACAACACAGTTAAAAAAATCAACTTCCCTTCAACTCTAACAACAATTAATATTCGTGCGTTTGAATACTGTTATGCTGTTGAGGAATTGGTAATTCCTGATTCGGTAACATTTATAGGTTATGGTACTTTTGCAAGTTTAACTTCTCTTAAAAAAGTAACCGTACCGGCATCTGTGGGATATGCTTCTTATGCTTTTGAGCATGATGAACAAATTGAAAAAATCATTATTACTCCGGGTGTTGACGGAATTATGCCTGAATGTACAAGTACTAATAATATTGGCTTTTTTGGTTCAAAATATACCGGCGCTTTCGGTCCGTGGCGCAATGCAAACAATGCAGTTGTTGACATCCGCTACGGTGTAAAGAGTATCGGCAAAAATACATTTTACGGTGCAAAAATTTTACGATTATCAGTTGTAGCCAGCGTTAAAGAAATCGGCTACCAGGCTTTAAAAACAAGCTCAAATACCGATGTGTATGTTTATAATAAAGATTGCGTTATTGACGAAACAAACACAAATCTTTCAAATGTAAACATTATGATTAAGGATATCAATAATGAGTTTGTAAAGAAAGAGCACACTCATATTTGGTCGTGGAAATATAACAACGACGCTGTGTACAATTCAAGTACCGATTACACCGACGGCACGGCAACACGCACCTGTTCAGCTTGCGGACAAAGCGAAACAAAGACGATTGAGGGCACAGGCTTGCTCCGTGCAAATACAATGAATGTTTTGCTCGATTCCAATGTTTCGGTCAATGTCGGTATCAACAATTCAAGAACGGCACCGTTTGAGTCGGTTTTCTTCAGATTTGAGGTTGGCGGCGAAAGCTATGATGTAAGCGATATTTCGGAACTTTCAAATTCCACACGCACTTGCTATGCGTTTGATAAAGTTTCACCGGATAAGTTTGCCGATGAGATTACAATCACTCCGTACGGCGTAACCTCTGACGGAATCGAGTGCAAGGGTCATCCGGTAACATATTCAATCAAGAATTATTGCTACAATCAACTTAAAAAAACGCCTAATTACAATCTCAAGGCACTTCTTGTAGAACTTCTTTATTACGGCAAGGCACATCAAGATTACAGAGGCTATAATGTAGAAAATCCTGTAACCGTTGATTTGACCGATGAACAGAAGAAGCTCCACACAACCGATACTTTGGAATATACAAAGGTGACAAATTCAAAATATCAGCTTAATCCTAACGGAACGGACAAAAACGAGGTTGAATACAAGTCCGCATCAATGCTTCTCGAGGGCAAAGTTATTCCGAGAATTAAGGTTGAAATTTCAAGTTCGACAAGTATAAGTGATTATACATTCCGTTGGACTGTTGACGGTCAAAATACCGAATTCACATATGCCGAACATCCGGATTGGTTTACTCAAACAAACGGCTCGGCAAGCGACAAGAGAGCATATTATGTTGATTGCACGGTTCTCAAAGCAGATCAGTTTTCAACACCGTTTTATCTGACCGTGTTTAAAAACGGTACGCAGGTGTCAAATATGCTTCAATACAGCGTTGAATCTTATGCAACGGGCTCAACTGTTAAGAACAGCCCTAAATTGAAAGTGCTTATTGACCAAATGCTCCGTTACGGCAGAGCGGTTCAAAAGTATTTGAATGTTTAAAATTTAAAAATATTTTTTTACACTTCGGTAAAACTATTACCGAGGTGTTTTTTTATGAAAAAAATCGGAAAAACATATATTTTTGAATCGCCGCCGCTTATTATCGGCTCGGCGGGAGTGGCAGGCAAAAAAGAGGGCGAGGGTCCGCTTAAAAATGACTTTGATATGGTTTTTGAGGACACGACGATGGGGCAGGAGAGCTTTGAACTTGCCGAGAGTGCAATGCTCCACGATGCGATAATCAGGGCTTTGGCAAGTGCAAATGTGTCGCCGAACGAGGTGGACTTTGTTATGACGGGCGATTTGCTCGACCAGTGCACAGGCTCGTGTTTTGCACTCAAAGATTTGGAAATGCCGTTCATCGGAATGTACGGTGCGTGCTCCACAATGGCACTCACTTTGTGTAATTCGGCAATGCTTGTGTCGGCAGGGGCAAACATCTGTGTTGCGGGTGCTTCGAGTCATTTTGCGTCAAGCGAAAGGCAGTTTCGCTATCCGCTTGAATACGGCGGGCAGCGACCTCCGACAGCTCAATGGACTGTTACGGGTGCGGGCTGTGCCGTTGTGCAAAATCCCGATAAAGTTCCGGGCGAGAAATTGCAAAATGCGGTGAAGATTTCGGCTGTTCACATCGGAACAATTACGGATTTGGGTATCAAAGACGCAAATAATATGGGTGCGGCAATGGCACCTGCGGCGGCGAGAACCATAGCGGATTTTTTGCACGACACACAGACAAAACCTGAGGATTACGACCTGATTTTGACCGGTGATTTGGGATTTACGGGCTCAAAATTGTTGTTTGAACTTTTGCAAAAGAACAGCGGAATCGACATCAAAACACGGCACAAGGATTGCGGAACGATGATTTATAATTTGGAGGAACAGGATGTGAATTCGGGCGGCTCCGGCTGTGGCTGCTCGGCAAGCGTAGTCTGTTCGCACATTATGAAAAACATAAAAAACGTCAGGATTAAAAAGGTTTTGTTTGTTGCAACCGGAGCGTTGATGTCACCGACCTCGTCAAAGCAGGGGCAGACAATTCCGGGAATAGCTCATGCGGTCTTGCTTGAAAAATGATTTTTTTGCAATCACTCGGCGAATTTTTGCTGTGTGATTGTTTTTATATAAAATGCCCTATATTAAATATTAATAAATTATATTGTAATTTTATGTTGTATAGTGTATAATTTATAATGAGAAAAATTATACATAGTGCACAAATACAGTTTGTATGATTTGTACAATCTATACATTTGGAGGACAGCTATGGCTAATGAAAAAATTTGGCTTTCATCGCCAACTATGCACGGTGATGAATTAAAATATATGACCGAAGCTTTTGAAACAAATTGGATGTCAACCATCGGTGAGAATATCAACGAAGTTGAAAAAATGATTTGTGAAAAGGTCGGTTGCAAATATGCGGTTGCCTTGTCTACGGGAACAGCGTCTATGCATCTTGCGGTAAAATTAGCGGGTGTGAAGCACGGTGACAGGGCTTTTTGTTCTGACATGACATTTGACGCAACGGTAAATCCTGTTGTTTATGAGGGTGGTGTTCCGATATTTATTGACACAGAATACGACACTTGGAATATGGACCCTGTTGCACTTGAAAAGGCGTTTGAACTTTATCCCGATGTAAAGGTTGTTGTTGCGGTACATCTTTACGGCACTCCGGGTAAGATTGATGAAATCAAGGCAATTTGCGTCAAGCACGGTGCGGTTATTATTGAAGATGCCGCCGAGTCGCTTGGTGCTACATATAAAGGACGGCACACCGGTACATTCGGGGATTACAACTGCATAAGTTTTAACGGAAACAAAATCATCACAGGCTCAAGCGGAGGAATGTTGTTGACCGACAGTAAAGAGGCTGCCGACAAGGTTCGTAAGTGGTCAACACAGTCGAGAGAAAATGCACCGTGGTATCAGCACGAGGAACTTGGATACAATTACAGAATGAGTAATGTAATCGCAGGCGTTGTTCGTGGTCAAATTCCGTATTTGGAAGAACATATTGCACAGAAAAAGGCAATATATATGCGATACAAGGAAGCGTTCAAGGACTTGCCTGTTAAGATGAATCCTTATGATGAAAAAAACAGCGAGCCGAATTTTTGGCTGTCTTGTATGATTATTGACGAGGGTGCAATGTGCAAGCAGGTTCGCAGCGAGCGAGATTATTGCTATGTCAGCGAGAGCGGCAAAACTTGCCCTCAGGAAATTCTTGACGAACTTGCAAAGATTAATGCAGAGGGCAGACCGATTTGGAAGCCGATGCATATGCAACCGATTTACAGAATGAACGGTTTTGTCACAAAAGACGGCAACGGCAGAGCGAGAACAAATGCGTATATTGCAGGCGAAGCGAATGATGTTGGAATGGACATTTTCAACAGAGGTCTTTGCTTGCCGAGTGATAACAAAATGACTCCTGAACAGCAGGATAGAATTATTGAAGTGATTAAGAAGTGTTTTGAGTAAGCGGACGGTGAATTATGATTTATAAGTACATAAAGCGAATTCTTGATATAATTTCGTCGTTGCTTGCAATCATCATTTTGTCACCGCTTCTTGCGGTCACAGCTGTTCTTGTAAAAACAAAACTCGGCAGTCCTGTTTTGTTCAGGCAGGAAAGACCGGGCAAGGATGAAAAGATATTCACTTTGATGAAGTTCCGCACTATGACCGATGAACGTGACGAAAACGGCGAATTGTTGCCTGACGAAGTTCGTTTGACCAAGTTTGGCAAGTTCTTGCGTTCAACAAGCATAGATGAGTTGCCGGAATTGTTCAATATACTAAAAGGCGACATGTCGGTTATCGGTCCGAGACCGCTTCTTGTGGAGTACATACCAAGATACAACGAGCATCAGCACAGACGGCACGAGGTTAGACCGGGATTGAGCGGTTGGGCTCAAGTAAACGGCAGAAATACTGTTTCTTGGGAAGATAAGTTTGATATGGATGTTCATTATGTTGACAATTACAGTCTTGCAATGGATGTCAAAATTCTCTTTATGACGGTTTTAAATGTTCTCAAGAGAGAGGGCATTAGTTCGGAAACAAGTGCAACAATGGAAGTGTTTATGGGAACACCTGGAAGGGAAGAAGCAAATGTCTAAATCAGTTGTAATTATCGGTGCAAGCGGGCACGGAAAAGTAATTGCAGATATAATTATAAAATCCGGTGATAAAGTTATCGGATTCCTTGATGATGGTGTTAAAAACGGAACACAGATTGTTGGGTTTAGTGTTTTAGGCAAAACAGAGGATTACAAGAATTATGCAGATTGCGAATTTGTGATTGCAATCGGTGATCCTTATATTAGAGAGAAAATCGCAAATGAACTTCCTGTTAAGTGGTACACAGCAATTCATCCGACAGCTGTAATATCAAGCCTTGATGTTGAAATTGGCGAAGGTACGGTTGTAATGGCTAATGCGGTAATTAATTCAAGCGCCAAAATCGGAAAGCATTGTATTATAAACACAGGAGCGATAGTTGAGCATGATAATGTGCTTGAGGATTATGTTCATCTTTCTCCGAATGTGGCTTTGTCAGGAGTAGTTAAAGTAGGAAAATCAACACATATCGGAGCAGGGGCTTGCACAAAACAGGTGTTGAACATCGCATCGGATTGTGTGTTTGGAGCCGGTTCGGTGATAGTTAAAGATATAACTGAAAGCGGTACATATGCAGGCGTGCCTGTAAGGAAGATTAAATGATAATTTTAGTAATTGCAAATAATGACATTGGTCTTTATAAGTTTAGAAAAGAATTACTACAAAAGCTAATTGATGATGGTAACGAAGTTTATATTTCATTACCAAATGGCAATTTGGTTCAACCTATGGTAGATATGGGATGTAAGTTTATTGATACGGCTGTTGATAGACGAGGCATCAATCCGGTTACAGATTTAAAACTTTTCTTAAATTATCGGAAAATGATTGGTAAAGTTAAACCGGATTTTATCATTACATATACTATTAAGCCAAATGTATATGCAGGCATTGTTTCTGCAATCAAGCATAAAAAATATGCAATTAACATTACAGGGCTTGGAACAGCTTTCCAAAAGCAAGGCTTGTTTTTGAAATTGATTGTTATGTTGTACAAGTTTGCTTGTAAGAAAGCACACACAGTTATTTTTGAAAATTGCGAGAATATGAAATTTTTTCTTGATTATGGAATTGTGAAAAAGGAGCAATGCTTACTCAATGCAGGTGCCGGTGTTAATTTAGAGGAATATCCATTTGAAAAATATCCACCGACAGATAAAACAAGATTTCTTTTTATTGGCAGAATAATGCAAGAAAAAGGAATTGATGAGCTGTTTGATGCGGCAAAGAGAATTAAGCATGAATACGATAATGTTGAATTTGATGTTGTTGGTATGTATGAAGATAACTATGAAGAAACAGTAAACAGGCTTGTTGATGATGGGATTATCAATTTCTATGGGTATCAACAAGATGTTAAGCCGTTCGTCAAACAATCGCACTGTTTTGTTCTTCCGTCATGGCATGAGGGTATGGCAAATACAAATCTTGAATGCGGAGCAATGGGCAGACCGATTATCACAAGTAATATCCATGGTTGTTTGGAAGCTGTTGTTGATGGCAAAACCGGTTATCTTGTTGAAAAGAAAAACGCAAATGATTTGTACGAAAAAATAAAGCGTTTCATTGAACTGCCATATGATGAAAAGGTAAAAATGGGACAAGCCTCGCATAATCATATTGCCGAGGTGTTTGATAAGAATAAGGTTGTTGAGAATACTGTTGAAAGATTGTACAAATGAAGATAAGATTATGAAAAAGTGTTAATATGGAGATAAAAAATATGAATAAGCAACCATTAGTTTCTGTAATTATGGGTATATATAATTGTGCCGATACCTTGGCTAAAAGTCTTGAATCGTTGTTAGTACAAACATATCAGAATTTTGAAATTATAATGTGTAATGACGGTTCAACTGATAATACTTTTGAAATCGCAAAGCAGTATAAGGATAAGTATCCAAATAGAATTGTTCTGATTGAAAATGAGAAAAATATGGGGCTTAATTATACTTTAAATCATTGTCTTAAATATGCCAAAGGAGTTTATATTGCACGAATGGACGGGGATGATATATCACTTCCGTTAAGATTTGAAAAAGAGGTGTCTTTTTTGGACGAGCATCCGGAATATGCAATAGTCAGCACACCAATGATACTTTTTGATGAAAATGGTGATTTTCGTTTGGGAAGCGTTATAAATGAACCGACTAAAGAACAAATCGTATGTGAAAGTGTTATTTGTCATGCTCCTTGTATGATCAGAACCGAAGCACTAAAATCAATTGGTGGGTATAGTACAAAAAAAACGACTACAAGAGTAGAAGACGTTGACTTGTGGATTAGGCTATATACAAATGGTTTTAAATGCTACAATTTATCCGAACCATTATATAAGATGTTGGACGATAGAAATGCTATAAATAGAAGAAAATTTAAATATAGAATTAATTCAACAATAACAAGGCTTGCTGGATGTAAAACTCTAAATCTCAATCTTATATGTTATTTAAAGTGTTTTAGGCCTATTATTATAGGATTATTACCAAAACCATTATATTTATTATTACATAGGGACTATAAAAGATGAATATTGATGAATTATTACCTGAAGTGAAAAAAACAGAATTTGAGATTCTTTGTGTTATCGATGAATTTTGCAAAAAGAATGATATTAAATATTCACTTGCTTATGGAACTTTAATTGGTGCAGTTCGTCATGGAGGATTTATACCTTGGGATGACGATATTGATCTTTGGATGTCAAGAAAAGATTATGAGAAGTTTATTGATTTGTGGCTTCAATCTCCTATAGATGGATATATAATACAAAATACAGATTTGGAAAACGATTTCACACAGAATTTTACTAAAATCAGAAAAGATAACAGTGCATTTATTCAATCGGAAGAAGAAAAGAAAAAGAAATATCATAAAGGAATTTTTGTTGATATTTTTCCTTTAGACAGAGTTTCAAAAACAAAATTTGGAAGAATTCGACAAGTTGTTTTTGCTTCATTAATGATGTTGTTTTATAGAAAATTTTCTCCTCCGGAAGAGAAAGGTTTAAAAAAGTTTATATCAAAAGCTATTCTGTTTATTGTGCCAAAAAGTCAATATGAGAAATTCAGGAAGTATTTTGAAAAAAAATATTTGAGTGTATGTGGCGATTCTACTTGTAAATTGATGTGCGGCTCTACATATTCCGGTTTAAACAGACAGTATGATTCGGATTTATTAGATTCTTTTGTCTATTTACCATTTGAAGATAAAGAATTTTCAGTTGTTTCAAAATGGGATCATGCTTTGACTATTCAGTATGGAGATTATATGAAATTACCCCCAAAAAAAGAGCAAGTATGGAAGCACAATCCTATATTTATAGACTTTAAAAATAATTATGAGAACATAATATCATAAGTGTTTATTTTTTAAGGAGTTCATTTATGTGGAAATTAGTTCCGATATTTTTAATATGTATAGCCGTTGCCTTCTTTTCTGACAGATTTTCAAGAAAAAATGAAAGATTAACAGGCTATATTTTTAAAGAAAAGTTTATATGGATTCTGCTTATCATTATGACAGCTGTTTTTGCAGGCTTGCGAACAAGATATAATGATACCGGTACATATTTAGAATCTTATGAGTATTTAGTAAATTCAAAATTTGATTTTTCAGATGTTGAATGGACATTTGGCGGAAATTTTGGCTTTGCTATTATCAATATTCTATTGAAATCATTAGGCTTCACTAATAATGGATACTTAATGATTTTTGCGATGGTTACTTATAGCATTTATATTTGGTTTATACATAAGTATTCAACAGATTTTTTAATGTCAATATTCTTATTTATGTGTCTTGTTTTCACATTTCCGCTTGCAGCAATAAAGCAGTGTGTTGCTGTTGCGTTTTGTTTGCTTGCAGTTGATAAGGCAATAAATAAAAAGTGGTTTTGGTTTGTTTTTTGGATATTAATAGCCGAGACTTTTCATGCGTATTCAATTATGTATTTAATTGTTCCGCTTATGTTTTTTCTTCCATGGCAGGACAAAAGAACGGTTATGTGGATAGTTATATTTTTTGTTGCCGGAATTTTGCTTCGTCCAATGTTAGGTACACTTTTGGAAACAACCGAATCCTTGGGTAAAGATTATACTGTTGAGGAATTTAGCGGAGAAGGAGTTAATCCTTTTAGACTTTTAGTTTCGTTAGTTCCGTTAGTTATGTCGTTTATACTTCGAAAACAAATAAATGATCCATATTATGAATATGACAGACAGGATAATGTTTGCTTAAATTTGTCGTTTCTTAATGGCGAAATAATGTTTATTGCTTTATTTGGCACGGCAAACTATTTCGCCCGTTTGGCAAACTATTTCTATATTTTTCCTGTAATCGCATTGCCAAGATTGTTCAATATGGTTAAGCCAAAATGGAGAATTCCGATGAAGGTTGCGGCAATAGCGTGCTATTTGTTCTTTATGTGGTATAATAATACTCACTCGGGCTTTAATTTTTTTGATAAGGATTTTGACAGAATAGCATTAAATGAGTTTAAATGGATTAGTTAATATGAAAAAGAAGATTTTTATTTTTTCACATGCAATGGAAATCGGCGGTGCAGAAAGAGCATTGATTGAAATGCTTAATTGCTTTGATTATGATCGGTTCGAAGTGGATTTGTTTTTGTTAAGACATTGCGGAAATTGGATGAACGAAATACCTAATCAAGTTAATCTTCTGCCGGAGATAAAGCCATATTCGGATTTGTTTTGCCCTATCGTTGAGGCTTTAAAGGAGCGTCAATTTGGCGTTGCTCTGGGTAGATTGTTTGGAAAATTTAAAGCATATTTTTTTGCCAAAAAACATTATCATAAAGAATCAGTTACTGCAATTGAATATAGTCATAAATATACAAAACAGTTTATGCCTAAAATTAATCCTAATGTTGAATATGATTTGGCTATCAGTTTTCTTACACCGCATTATTTTGTTGCCGAAAAAGTAAATGCAAAAAAGAAAATTGCCTGGATACATACAGATTATTCAACAATCGAATTAGATGTAAAGTCTGAATTGGCAATGTGGTCAAAATTTGATAATATTGTTTCTATTTCCGATGATGTTACAAGGGCTTTTTTGTCTACTTTTCCATCTCTTGAAAATAAAATTGTAAAGATTGAAAATATTCTATCAAAAGATTTTATTGAAGAACAAGCAGACTTATTTAATGTGAAAAATGAAATGACCGATGATTCGCTTAATTTGCTTTCTATCGGCAGATTTTGTGAAGCGAAGAATTTTGATAATGTGCCTGAAATTGCAAGCATTATCAAATCAAAAGGCATAGATTTCAGATGGTATATAATTGGCTACGGCGCTGACGAGAGCTTAATTAAATCAAAAATCACACAATATAATATGGAAGATACTGTTATCATTCTTGGCAAAAAAGAAAATCCTTATCCGTATATAAAAGCTTGCGATGTTTATGTTCAACCTTCAAGATACGAAGGAAAATGTGTTGCTGTCAAAGAAGCACAACTTCTTAATAAACCGGTTGTTATCACAAATTATGCTTCATCAAAATCGCAGTTACAAGACGGTTTTGACGGAATAATAGTACCAATGGACAATCAGGGTTGTGCTGACGGAATTGTAAAAGTTATAGATGATAAAGATTTACAGAATCAATTAATTGAAAACACAAAGAAAACAGATTATTCAAATTCAAAAGAATTAGAAAAGTTATACAAACTTATTGGAGAATGATATGATTCCAAAAAAAATTCATTATTTTTGGTTTGGCGAAAACGAAAAACCAAAAAGTGTTCAAAAGTGCATAAACAGCTGGAAAAAGTATTGTCCGGATTATGAAATAATTGAGTGGAACGAAACGAATTTTGATATTCATTGTATGCCTTTTGTTGAACAGGCTTATGAAGCAAAAAAGTATGCGTTCGTTTCTGATGTCGCTCGTCTTATGGTTGTTTATGAGTATGGCGGAATATATATGGATACCGATGTTGAAGTTATTAAGCCGCTCGATGATTTGCTTGAGAACAGGGCATATATGGGATTTGAAAATGATGAAAATGTTGCGTCGGGGTTAGGCTTTGGTGCAGAAGCAGGGCTGCCGTTTTTTAAAGAGCATATTGATGTTTATAAAAATTGGAATTTTATAAATGAAGACGGAACATATAATCAAATAGGCTGTCCGAAAGTTGCAACAGATTTGTTTAAAACAAAAGGTATAATTTTGGACGGAAGCGAACAAACAGTATGTGATATTCATATTTATCCTGCAGAGTTTTTTAATCCGTATGATAGCATAACGGGCAATTTGACGAAAACACCTAATACATATTCGATTCATTGGTATGATGCAAGTTGGAGTGATAAATCATCAAAACTGCTTAAGATTAATAGAACTATTCGTAGAATAATTGGAACAGAAACCGTTGAAAAATTAAAGAAGATTATAAAATGAAATTTTTATTGGCTAAATTTTTTTATTTTGTTTTTGTTTAGGAGAAAAAATGAAAAGAATTCAATTATTGGACACGTCGATTGGCACATCGAATATCGGTGACTCGATTATAATGGAGTGCGTTAGAAAAGAATTAATGCCGATATTAAAGGATTCATTTGTATATAATATGCCAACACATTTACCGGCTTTTAATGCTTTTTCAGTTTGGAGAAATTCATCAGTTGTCCAAATGTATAGCAATTGTGATTATAAGTTTGCAGGCGGATCAAATCTTTTGGTTAAAGATTTGAAAACACATTATCCTCAATGGAATATTAATAAGTGGAATTCAAAGCCGCTAAATGGTGTGATTACTGTTGGTGTTGGAGCGGGTGCCGGTGACTATACCAATTCATACACTACAAAGTTATATAGAAGTGTGTTGAATCATGAATATTATCATAGTGTTCGTGATGAGCGTAGCAAGGAGTATGTTGAGAAAATTCTCGGATTAAAGGCTATTAATACCGGGTGTGTTACTATGTGGATGCTTACCCCGGAATTTTGCAAAACAATTCCAACAAAGAAAGCAGATACGGCATTAATTACTTTAACTGCAAGGACAGAATTAAATCCAAATGAGCAAAAAATGATTGATATTGTTCAAAAGAATTATTCAAAAGTGTATTGTTGGATTCAGGGCGATAATGATTTGGATTATTTTAATAAGTTTGTTAATACTGAAAAAATTGAACTTATTTCACCAACAAAAGAAGCGTATGAACATATTCTTGACACTGTTGATTTAGATTATATCGGCACAAGACTCCACGGTGGAGTTTATGCAATGCGTCATAGAAAGCGAGCAATAATCATAGCTATTGACGAAAGAGCAAAAGAAATTAATGCGTGTAATAATTTGAATTGCTTGATGATTGACAAAGTGGATAAACTTGATAAAATGATAAATAGTGAATTTGAAACAAAGGTTATTATGCCTTTTGATGAAATAAATCGTTGGAAAGTGCAATTTGAGGAGTTTAGATAATGGAAAGTATTCAAATTACAGAAATAAAGGTCAATGGAAAATGTGTGGACATATACTTTAATCTCTCGAAAGGTTTAGAAAAGTTTTTTTTACCCGAACATCATTTCTTTACAGAATATACATTTGAAGTAACTGATATTCCCAAATCTGTTTTAGTTGTTCCTTTGCTTTTAAATCTTTTACCGTTTTCTTGGCTTGTTGATTGTGTAATTTGGCTTGATGAAATAGATGAAGATTTTTATAATTGTATTCAACCGTTAAAAACCGCTTTTAGAGAATTGCATTCAAACATGAATTTTGGTGGCACGTTAATAGCTGCAAAAAGAGTAAAAAATTCTTTTGTATTTAATAATCAAGCATTGCAGTTGTTTACCGGAGGAGTGGACGCAACTACTACAACCATAAGAATTATTGATAAGAAACCTATTTTATTTAATACAAATGGATGGTATCTAAATCAATCTGACGAAGAAAATAAGGCCTATGATGCGGATGTAAGTGCTATTGAAAAAATAGCATCATCTTTGTCATTGGAATCGTATTTTGTAAAATCAAATTTTGCAAAATTTATTATTTCATCAAAAGTTGATAAAGAATTTTGCAATCACAAAGGTACTACTTGGTGGTTCGGATTTCAACATTCATTGGCGTTTATTGGATGTGCTATGGTGGCTGCCTATAAGTTTTCTGTAGAAACGGTCTATATTGCAAGTTCATATACTTTTGGTCAGTATATAATTTGCGTTTCAGATCCAAGAATTGACAATTGTATAAAGTGTGCAGGAATAAGTACTATTCATGATGGTTATGAATTGTCCCGTCAGGCAAAGGTTAAGAAATTAGTTGAATATCATAATCAAAGTGAAATGGATATGTTTTTGCGTGTATGTTCATTTAATACAAAAAACTGTTGTGAATGTGAAAAATGTTTTAGATCAATGCTTGCTCTGATTGCTGAAGGTGCAGATGATTTGTCTGAATATGGTTTCTACTTTGAAGGTGATTTTTTAGATTTATTAAAAACATTTATTATAAAAAATGCAATGGAATTAGATAGTAATCATATAGTTTTTTGGAATGATATTATAAAGGATATGAAAGATAATTACGAAAATCTTGCTCATAAAGATGTTTGTGATTATTTGTTAAATATTGATCTTGAAAAAGCCAGAAGAAACGCTATATTGAACCATTATAAAAAAGATTGGAAGGAAATAATAAAAAGAAAAATATTTAAAATATAGTTTGAGGAAATTAAATGAGTGGTGGCAGATTAAGAAATTCAGCTAAAAATATGGTTAGTGGAATGCTGTTTAGGATTTTATCTATGCTAACAGCGTTTCTTGTTCGGACTATATTTATAAAGTGTTTAAGTACTGATTATTTGAGTGTTAATGGTTTATATTCAAGTATACTTAATATGCTGTCTTTAGCTGAATTGGGATTTAGCACTGCAATGGTTTATAGTATGTATAAACCATTAGCTGAAAATGATTATACTAAATTATCTCAAATAATGAGATTGTATAAAAGAGTTTATTGGATAATTGGCACAGTTGTTCTTTTTATAGGATTATTAATTGTACCTTTTTTAGATGTGATAATAAAAAACAAGCCTGATATTGAAGGTCTGACTTTTTATTATTTGCTTTTTTTGTTTAACTCTGTATTGTCATATTGGTTTTTTGCTTATATGTCCTCTTTGCTTCAAGCTGACCAAAGAGCTTCGGTGATTTCAAATTATAGTACAGTTTTTAATTTAATAAAATCTGTTATACAGATTGTTTTGTTATTGGCTTTTAAGAATTTTACGATTTATTTGATTGTTCAAATGTTATGCACTGTTTTTCAAAATATTGCAATTGCGGTTAGAGTAAAAAAGGATTACCCGATTTTTAATAATTCAAAAGAAGAATTACCAAGACAAGAAAAAAAGAGAATTTTCGATGATGTAAAGGCACTGATCCTTCAAAAAATATCTTTTAAAATTTTGAATACATCTGATTCAATTATTATTTCTGCGTTTGTAGGATTGAATTGGGTTGGATTGTTATCAAACTTTATAATGATAGAGGAGGCGATTGTTGCAGTTTTATCGCAAGTTACTTCGGCAATTTCTGCAAGTTTAGGAAATCTGTTTGTGGAAAGCGATGATGAAACGGGATACATAATGTTTAAACGAGTTGATTTTATGAATTATTGGCTCTATGCGTTTTCTGTTATTGCTTTAATTACATTGTCTAATCCGTTTGTAAAGATTTGGTTAGGAGAAAACTACTTATTAAGCAATATCGCAATTGTTGCATTGTTTTTTAGATTCTTTATTGAAGGTTATATAAACACTATGTCTACCTTTCGTTCTGCACTTGGGTTGTTTAAACAAGGCAAGTATCTACCTTTAGTTGTAGCAGGACTAAATATTGTACTTTCTATCGGTTTAAGTTATCCTTTAGGTTTAGCGGGCGTCTTATTTGCTACTCCGATTTCCAGATTATGTATTAATGGCTGGTATATGCCGTTGGTTATTCACAGAGATGGATTTAACAAACCGGTAAAGCCGTACTATTTCAAACTTCTATTTAGATTTGTTTTATTAGTATGTGTTGTTGTAGTGATGCAATTAATTTCTTCTGTTGTGTTTGTGGGAGGAGTTACAATAATTAAATTTATCATAATGGTTGTAATTACAGCAATATTACCCAATATTGTATTTTTGATTGTATTTTGTAGAAACGATGAATTTAAATATTTTAAGAATTTGATTGTGCACAGAGTGTTAAAAAGATAATAGTTCATTTTGTTATTGACTAGTTTTAAAACAACTGATTCCGTTTTGCGGGGTCAGTTGCTTTTTATAATATGAAAAATATTGAATAAAAAAAGCTATAACTTTTAATTTTACTATAATTTGCGATGCGAGTAAAGGAAATGCAGTAAATAGAGAATATTTATGGACAGAAGCTATTTATTTTGACAAAAATATTTACAAAGTTGAAAATGTGTGGTATACTCTAATTGTTCTTATAACATACCAAGAACAATTGGGTTACTACAAAAAGGTAGAAAACCGAAAAGCTCTGACGGCTCCTTTT
>NZ_CAKTGT010000013.1 GCF_934561735.1 uncultured Eubacterium sp. | reverse complement strand
AATCATCAAGACTATTCAATTTCGGTTCATGAAAATCCGGTTCATTATATATTTCGGGATTAATGTACCATTGATCCAAAGAATGTAAAGTATGGTATACATGTTTCCATATTGGCATATCGCATAAAATAGTATCCATATCACATGTTTTTAATGTAATAGAAAAATTATAAAACATTAAATTCGTATGTTCAATAATAGTATTTATTAAAATATCGCTCATAAATTTTCTCCAATCTTATTAATGTAAATACTGTTGTGGCAGTCTTGCTGAATTCACATAAATTTGATTATTGTTGATTTTTTATTTAGGCTTTTACCTTATGTGTTAATTATATCATAATATAATCTTTTGGCTATAATAAAAACGCTTGGGAGAGAAATCCCAAGCGTAATTTTTCATCAAATTTTTGCGGTTGTGTCAAGACTGTTAAAAGTCCCGAAAACCTTTATTAGAGAGCCTCTGCGACAGCAACTGCACAAGCTACGGTAGCACCAACCATAGGGTTGTTACCCATACCGATAAGGCCCATCATCTCAACGTGAGCAGGAACTGATGAAGAACCTGCGAACTGTGCGTCTGAGTGCATACGACCCATTGTATCTGTCATACCGTATGATGCAGGACCTGCAGCCATATTATCAGGGTGAAGTGTACGGCCTGTACCACCACCTGAAGCAACTGAGAAGTACTTTTTGCCTGCTTCAAGTCTTTCCTTCTTATATGTGCCTGCAACAGGGTGCTGGAATCTTGTTGGGTTTGTTGAGTTACCTGTGATAGAAACATCAACATTCTCTTTCCACATGATTGCAACGCCTTCTGTTACATCGTTTGCACCGTAGCAGTTAACCTTTGCACGAAGACCGTCTGAATATGCCTTGCGGAATACTTCCTTAACTTCGCCGGTGTAGTAATCCATCTCGGTTTCAATATATGTGAAGCCGTTGATTCTTGCGATGATCTGTGCAGCGTCCTTGCCAAGACCGTTAAGGATAACACGGAGAGGCTTTTGTCTAACCTTGTTTGCCTTTTCAGCGATACCGATAGCACCCTCAGCGGCAGCGAATGATTCGTGACCTGCAAGGAATGCGAAGCACTCTGTTTCTTCTTCAAGGAGCATCTTGCCGAGGTTACCGTGGCCAAGACCAACTTTACGCTGATCAGCAACAGAACCCGGAATGCAGAATGACTGAAGACCCTCGCCGATAGCGGCAGCAGCTTCAGCAGCTGATTTTACGCCCTTTTTGATAGCGATTGCACAACCAACTGTGTATGCCCACTTTGCATTTTCAAAGCAGATTGGCTGAATGCCTTCAACGATTTTGTAAGGGTCAAAACCCTTAGCCTGGCAGATTTCTCTGCATTCTTCGATTGATTTAATATCGTATTTTTCAAGAACAGCAAGGATTTGCTTTTCTCTTCTTTCATATGATTCAAATAAAGCCATTATAATATCCTCCTACTCTTATTCTTTTCTTGGGTCGATAACCTTAACAGCGTCAGCAACACGGCCGTATTGACCCTGAGCCTTTTCAAATGCTGTGTTTGCATCGTCGCCTGCTTTGATGAAGTCCATCATCTTGCCGAAGTTAACGAACTTGTAGCCGATGATTTCATTGTCCTCATCAAGAGCAATGCCTGTTACATAACCGTCTGTCATTTCGAGGTAGCGAGGACCTGCCTTGCGAGTACCGTACATTGTACCAACCTGTGAACGAAGACCTTTACCGAGATCCTCAAGACCTGCACCGATTACCAAACCGTCATCAGAGAAAGCACTCTGTGTACGACCGTAAACGATTTGGAGGAAGAGTTCTCTCATTGCTGTATTGATAGCGTCACAAA
This sequence comes from uncultured Eubacterium sp., assembly GCF_934561735.1. GTDB lineage: Bacteria > Bacillota > Clostridia > Oscillospirales > Acutalibacteraceae > Eubacterium_R. The sequence goes on along the minus strand of NZ_CAKTGT010000013.1, from coordinate 34,598 downwards.
CAAGGTCTGTGTTGAGAGCTTCAAGAATTGTTCTGCCCGGAAGAATTTCTGATGCCATAGCAGCAGAGTGAGTCATACCCGAGCAACCGATTGTTTCTACAAGAGCTTCTTCGATTACGCCGTTTTTAACATTAAGTGTGAGCTTGCAAGTACCCTGCTGTGGAGCACACCAACCTACACCGTGTGTAAAGCCGGAAATATCCTTGATTTCCTTTGCCTTAACCCACTTTGCTTCTTCCGGGATAGGAGCAGCACCGTGAGCAACGCCCTGTGCTACAGGACACATTGTTTCAACTTCATGTGAATAAACCATTTTCTAAACTCCTTACTTTTAATTTAGAATAAATTTTTAAAATTTACCGTCTTTATTATACCCAATAAAAACGCTATGTTCAAGTAAAAATATTAATTAAAGCTATTTTTTGACAAATTATACACAAAATAGTCATATATGTGCTTTTTAATTATAAGTTTTTAGTATATACTTATTATAATATGGTTGAAAATACCTCTTTTCTGTGATATTATTATGATGTATTTTAATGCTTTGGTACAAAGCACAATTCTTTATTTGGGGAGAAATAGTATGACTAAAGATGAGCATAAGTTTTTGTTTTCGGTAATTATGCCGATTTACAATGTAGAGGATTATATAGAAGAAGCGATTTTGTCACTTGTCAATCAAACAATCGGGTTTGACAAAATTCAGCTTATTATGATTAATGACGGCTCTCCTGACAACAGCGAGGCAATCTGCCTTAAGTATAAGGAAATGTATCCGGATAATATTGTGTATCAAAAGATACCTAACGGCGGCGTAAGCAATGCAAGAAACACTGCGTTTCAATATGTTGATGCAAAATATATCACTTTCCTTGACCCTGATGACAAGTGGGAACTTTCGTCATTTGAAAATGCCTACAAGTTTTTTGAAGAACATTATGACGAGATTGATGTGCTTGCCGCAAGAATTCAGTTTTTTGAAGAAAATGAAGATTTTCATTCGCTCGATTACAAGTTTAAAAACGGCACAAGAGTTGCCGACCTTGAAAACAAGGAAGAATGGTTTTCCGTTCAGTCAACAGCCGCTACAACATTTATCAGAAGCGATGCACTCGGTGATGTAAGGTTTGACAGCAGATTAAAGTTTGGCGAGGACTCAACCTTTATCAACAAGATTATGCTCAAAAAGAAAAAGGTCGGCCTTATTTGTGAGGCACTTTATCTTTACAGACGCCGTAATGTAGGGGATTCAGCCGTTAACAATCAAACGCATGACAAATCGTTTTACATCAATTCGCTTGTTTATTATCATATGGAACTTATGAAATATTGCGAGGAGATGTACGGCGAGGTTATTCCTTATGTTCAGTCAATGGTTGCCTATGACCTTTATTGGAGAATCGGCCATGATTATTATCTTGAGGTCCTCGATGAGCAGGAGCAAAAGGAATATCTTGAAAGAGTTAAAATGCTCCTTGACAGAATTGACGATTACATTCTTCTCAACAATCCGAAGCATAAGACAATGTTTAAGAAAAATGAGGCTTTCAAAATTAAGTACGGCAAGACTTTGTTTGAACTCATAGATTTTGATGCCGAAACAGGCACGCTTCATTACAAAGATATGTGGTCGCTTTGTTTACCTAATCAAAAAGGTAAGGTGTGCAAAATCGCCGCTCTTGATATAAAAGACGATAAGCTTTTTGTTGATGTTTTTATTGCTCAATGGCTTTTCAGATGCACAAAGGACGGCGAAGTTAAGTTTAAACTTCGTTTTGGTGATCAGGAAGCAACCCCCGAACTTGTGCCTTACGACCCGTATAATGTGATGGGCAAATTAAATCATCCGAGTTATTATTATCTTTGCAAGTGTGAATTCAGCCTTAAAGGTGTAAAGGAAACCGAAATTTGCTTTAGACCGTACATTTCATACGGTGGCAACGAAACCTCTGTTTCAATGACTTACAGCAAATTTATTTCTACAAGGAGTCTTTTCAGTCCTTCGTATAAGGTCTACGATAAATATGTTGTAAGAAGTATGCGTAAGGCAATTAAGGTTTCCGTTCCTAAAGACCTTAAAGCTTATGTGGAAAATGCCGAAAAGGCATGTGTTGATTATCTTAAAGAAATCGGCAGAGATGACCTTGCCGAAATAAGAGCAGGCTTTCCGAAGTTTAAAAAAGAGCAGGAGAAAAAGGGCAGTGTTTGGCTTTTCTCCGACAGAATCGATAACGCCGGTGACAGCGGTGAGGTTGTGTTTAAGTATATTTGCAACAACACTCCGCACGGTGTAAGACCGATATTTACAATCGGCAGAGCGGCAAGCGATGAGGTTAAAAACCGCCTTGAAGCAATCGGCGAGGTTGTGTATTTTGAGGATACCGAGTTTAAGTATTACTTTCTCCTTGCCGACAAAATTGTTTCATCAAGTGCCGGTGAATTTACCATCAATGCGTTTGAGGATGACAGGCAGTATTTTGTTGATATGTATCACTTCGATTTTTACTTTATGAATCACGGTGTAAACTGCGGTGACTGTTCCGGCTGGCTCAATCATTACAATAAAAACATTAAGATTTTCTTTAACACGGGTGTAAATGAGCGTCAGGCAATTATTGACGGTAGATATAATATGACTGCCGACCAATGTGTAATTACGGGACTTCCTCGTTTTGACGCACTTTATGATGACAAAAAGAAGCAACTCCTTGTTCTTCCGTCTTGGAGAAGGAGCATAAAGGGCGCTTATGATGATAAAACCTCGAGCGTTTATTATGACGGCTTTGTAAATACGGATTATTATAAGTTCTATAACGGACTTATCAATGATGAGCGTTTGCTTGCAAAGATGAGAGAAAAGGGCTACACCGGTTTGTTCTGCCTTCATCCTATTTTCAGGAAGCAGGCTGTTGATTTTAAGAAAAATGATGTTTTTGCAATCAATGAAGGCTTTATCAATTACAATAAGGTTTTTGCCGAATCATCGGTTATGGTAACAGACTATTCAACCATTGCATTTGACTTTGCTTATCTCAAAAAACCTATTGTTTATACTCAGTTTGATAAGGAAGAGTTTTACGAAAATCAAACTTATGACAAGGGCTTCTTTGAATACGAAAGAGACGGTTTCGGTCCTGTTTGTTATGACTTGGACAGTGCGGTTGACGCACTTATCAAGATTATTGACAAGGATTGCGAAAACGATTATATCGACAGAGTAACAAATTTCTTTGTCAACCTTGACAAGAACAATTCAAAGCGAGTTATAGATGCCGTTTTGGCAGACAGTAAAAAAGAAGAAAAGCCGTCATTTTTCAAACGACTTTTCTCTAAAATATAAGGATATAGTATGAATGTAGTTGTAATTCTTGCGAGCGGTGTCGGCTCACGCTTTGGCTCAAATGTGCCAAAGCAGTTCCATAAAATAAACGGCAAAATGGTAATTGAATATGTTGTTGACGCTATTTTTGAGGCAAAAACCGTTGATAAGGTTTTGATTGTTACAAATATTGAGGCAAACAAAAGCTATCTTACAAATCTTGCGGCTGATGACAGAGTTGATTTTGTAAACGGCGGCGAAACACGCAATTATTCGCTTGTCAATGCACTTCAATACATCAATGACAATTATGATTGCGACAAGGTTATTGTTTGCGATGCGGTTCGTCCGATGATTACGGGTGAACTTATGGATAAGTATTTTGCTTTTCTTGATGATAATGCAGCAGTGGTAACCGCTCAGGCGATTACCGATTCGCTCGGATGTTATGATATTCAAAAGGTTTACCGTGACAGGTATTATCTTATGCAGTCGCCGGAGGGCTTTGCTTTCAAACTGCTTTATGATAATTTTGACCCTGAGAGCAAACTCACAGAAGTGACCCAGCAGTTGCCTGAAAACAGCAAAATCAAGCTTTATTTTGATTTTAACAATAACTTTAAGCTTACTTATCCTGCGGACTTAAAATATCTTGAAGCACTTATCAATGCAAGGGATAATAATGTTGACTACAAGGATATTTTTAACAGTGTAAGCAGACTTAACAGATATTTGTTTGAAAATTATCCGTCGCAAACAAAGAATTGGACCCGTCGCCTTGAAAAGGAAATTCCTAATCTTCTCAAAAAGTGGCAGATAACCGATTACAGGGTTGTAAAAACTTCGCATTTCGGCATTATCTTTTTGGCAAAAAGCATTAAATACGGCGATTGTGTTTTGAAGATGATTCCGCCGTTTATCGACAGATACGAGCCTGAGAGAAGCTGTTATCAAACTTTGCCGGCAACATTTATGTGCGAACTTTATGATTATGACGATACCTGTTCGGCAATTCTTATGCAGCAAATGGACAGCGACTTGCCGCAATTTGACAAAAATGATACCACTGTTTTGGATTTTTTTGAGAAGGCACTTAACAGTTACAAGGATATAAAAATCAGTGAAAATGATATTCACAAGTTCCATAATTATTCCGATATTTTGCACGGCAAGCTTGACGAAAACAAGTTTTCTTACCGCAACGAAGAAATTATGCAGCTTGTAACTCAAGCCAATGAGCTGTATGATGAAGTATTTGCTAACGATGAATTTTGCCTTGTACACGGCGATATGCACAGGTACAATATTATGAAGAGCGATGAACTTATTACGGCAATCGACCCGATTGGTTATATTGCACCGCTTGAACTTGATATTGTTCGATTTATCGGCACAGAACTTACCGATACAACCGAAGATGTGCAAAAGAAAAAAGCCGAGCTTGTGGAATACTTTGCTCCGCTTTCATCAAAGGAGAGGATAGAATCGCTCCTGTTTGTTGATATGGTTTTCAGGCTTCACAACAGCCTTTTTGAAAATGACACATTTGAACTTACAGATAAGTGGCTGTCAATATTAAAATAAATTAACAACGCTCCGAAGAACATTATCTCGGAGCGTTTTGTTGACATAAATTTACAAATAATATATAATTGCTGTGGACAAAGGAAACTATCGATTAACGGTAGGCGGTTAGCCCTCTTTGCAAGAGGGCAGTGCCCTCTATTTTTGTTTAGGGGGTGAAGCTATGGAATATGCAGTGATAATTACTCTTGTACTTATTTTAGCAATAACATTGGCAGTAAAAGAATAACCGCCCTATAATCCGCGAAAATTAAGGGCGATTATTTCGATCTTATATGACAAGCGGCTAACCGTCTATCCGACAAGCCCTTTGTCTGTTTTTATATTATCATAGCAATTTCTTTTTGTCAATAGGTGACCGATTAGAGTACGGTTGCTTTTTTTATTTTCCCCATTTGTTGATGATGTTTTGCACTTTATCGGGGTAGTGCGTGGTGATATTGTCTGCATTGTTTATAAGAGTGCGTTTAATTTGGTATTTTCTGTCCACAGTCCAGATCGAGAGTTTGTAGCCGTTTTTGTGGAGCAGATTTGACAGAGTTCGTGATGCGTACTTGTAATTGCAGTTTATGCCGACTGCACCTGTTTTTTCAAGCATATCAATTATTTTTTGCTGATATTCTTCGGTAAAAATATTGATTCTGCTTGGCATATAATTGACATAATATTCAATTCCCGGGCAGTTTTCCTTGACCTTGTCGGCTTGGAAAACTTCAATTCCCGTGAGCACAACACGGTCGGTCAAGCCGTAATCAACAATTAAATCATGCAGGGTTTTGAGAACTCTCGTTTCTCTTATGTCGAGATTCAAACGCATATTTGTTTGCTTAACCCTTTTAAATGCGGCTGAAATTTCCGTTCCGTCCGAATTTGTGTTGATGATGTCGTTGCTCATAACAACAATTCCGTTAGGCCGTTGCCGAACCTCTATTTCAAACGATTCGTCACCGTGTTCGATTGCCGCCTCAAGCGATTTCATCGAATTGTCGGGAGTGTCGTATGCACCCGTGTGTGCCGTTATGGTGAAGCCGTCAACAAAAGTCAGCTTTCGCTCGTCATAGGTTTTGTTAAAGGCATAAGACACAACTCCCGCAACCATCGAAACGCTGATAATAAAAGCTACAACCTGATAGCTGAATCGTTTTGCCCATGTGGGTGTCATATTCCGTTTTAAAAATCGCTTGAATTTTTCTATTCGCTTTTTGCGTTTTTCTTTTTTGGTCATATATTCACCCTGTCGGAATATCAAACCGCCTGCATTTTTGCCGGCGGTTTTGTGTGATTGATGTAATCTTATTTATTTCCCGAATAGTTTGGTGCTTCTTTGGTGATGTAAACATCGTGCGGATGTGATTCAACAAGACCTGCACCTGTAATTCTGATGAACTGTGCGTTTTGGCGGAGTTCCTCGATTGTGTGGCAACCTACATAACCCATACCCGAACGCAAGCCGCCCATCATTTGATAGATGGTGTCTGAAACTGCTCCCTTGTAAGGAACACGACCTTCAACGCCTTCAGGAACAAATTTCTTTGAACCCTTTTGGAAGTATCTGTCGGCAGAGCCGTGATTCATAGCACCGAGAGAGCCCATACCACGGTATACCTTGAATTGACGGCCTTGGTAAATTTCTGTTTCGCCCGGAGCTTCGTCACAACCTGCAACAAGTGAGCCGACCATAACAACGCTGCCGCCTGCGGCAAGTGCCTTAACAATTTCGCCCGAATACTTGATACCGCCGTCTGCAATTACAGGCACGCCGTACTTGTCAGCCATAGCAGCCGAATCGTAAATAGCTGTAATCTGCGGTACACCGATACCTGCAACAATACGGGTTGTGCAGATAGAACCCGGACCGATACCGATTTTAACAGCGTCCGCACCTGCTTTGATGAGAGCTTCGGTAGCTTCTGCTGTTGCAACATTACCTGCGATGAGTGATACATCAGGGAACGCTTCCTTAACCTTGGATACATTTCTGATGATGTTTTCGGAGTGACCGTGAGCCGAGTCAAGAACAAATGCGTCAACGCCTGCTTCGTAAAGAGCCTGTGCACGGATAAGCACATCATCTGTTACACCGAGAGCAGCCGCACAAAGGAGTCTGTCCTTGCTGTCACGGGCTGTGTTTGGATATTTAACGGCTTTTTCAATGTCCTTGATTGTTACAAGACCTGTGAGCTTGCCGTTTTCGTCAATAAGAGGAAGTTTTTCAACCTTTGACTTCATCAAGATGTTTTTTGCTTCTTCAAGAGTTGTGCCTGCAACTGCTGTGATAAGCTCTTCTTTCGGAGTCATAACGGTAGAGATTTTTACGCTGTAATCTTGGATAAAACGAAGGTCACGGTTTGTAAGAATACCTACAAGAGTGCCGTCGTCCTCACAAATCGGAACACCGCTGATTTTGTACTTGCCCATCAACATATCTGCGTCTTTTACGCTGTGATGAGGGGAGAGGTAAAACGGATTTAGGATAACACCGTTTTCGCTTCTTTTAACCTTGTCAACCTCGGTAGCCTGTTCTTCGATAGTCATATTTTTGTGGATAACACCGATACCGCCTTCACGGGCAATGGCAATAGCCATTCTTGATTCGGTTACAGTGTCCATAGCCGCAGTCATAAGCGGAATGTTAAGACTGATGTCTTTTGTAAGCTTTGTCTTGAGCGACACACCGTCAGGAGTTACATCGGATTTTGCAGGAATAAGCAAAACATCGTCAAATGTAAGTCCTTCTTTTACAAATTTTTCACCGTATTCTTTCATAACAACCTCCTATAAATTATAATATTTGAATATTTAAACTATCATACCATTTTAAAGGTATTAAATCAAGAGTTTTTTATTTCTCTGCCGCTTCAACGATTTTTGCAACGGTTTCTTCAACCGTGTTGCTGTCGCAGTCTATAACAACATCTGCCCACTTTTGGTACATAGGCAGTCTTTCGTTGTACATATCTTTGAGCGAACTGCCTTTTCTTACAACTACTCCTCGTGTGGTGATGTTTTTTATTCTGTCAACCATGTTGTCGTAGCTGAGGTTTAGGAAAATTATCTTGCCGCTTTTTTTGAGGTGCTGCATTGATTTGTCGCTGTAAACAACGCTTCCGCCGGTTGCAACAACCGTTGCGTTTATGTCAAGTGACAAAATTGTGCGTTCCTCCGCTTTCAAAAAATATTCAATGCCGTTTTCGTCAATGATGTCCTGAAGTTTCTTTTCTTCAAGACCCTGAAACAGCAGGTCCGTGTCAAAAAAATTTTTCAGCAGAGCCTTGGCAGCAAGTACGCCGCATGTACTTTTGCCGCTGCCGGGCATGCCGATTAAAATTATATTTTCTTTGTTCATTATTTAAGTCCAACCTTTTTGCAGTTATATTCCATAGGGCAGATGTCACACTTCGGCTTTCTTGCCGAGCATATATCTCTGCCGAAAAGTACTATCCTGTGACAGAAATCCGAGCCTTCTTCACTCGGTATTATTTTTTTGAGAGCAAACTCGATTTTCTTCGGGTCTTTTTCGGTTACAAGACCTATTCGGTTTGCAATTCTTATCATATGCGTGTCAACAACTATTGACTCCTTGCCGTAAACATCGCCGACAATGAGGTTTGCCGTTTTTCTGCCCACACCGTTAAGTGTGATTAAGTCGTCAATATTGTCGGGCACAACTCCGCCAAAGCGGTCACGCACGCCTTTTGCCATATCAATTATGGAAGCCGCCTTGCTTTTGTAAAATCCGCAGGAACGGATAATTTCTTCAATGTCCTTGACATCGGCGTTGCAATAGTCGTCAAGCGTTTTGTACTTGGCAAACAGTGCGGGGGTGACGAGGTTTACTCTTGCGTCCGTGCATTGTGCCGACAGCCTGACTGCTACCAAAAGTTCAAACGGGTTTGAAGAATTGAGCGAGCAAATCGCTTCGGGATATTCTTTTTTTAGAACCTCTATTGCATTTTGTGCTCTTTCTTTTTTTGTCATTTGTTGCCCTTTATTTTGTCCCAATATTCCTTGTGTGCCTGTTCGTTTTTGTTGGCACCGTATTCGTAGTATTTTGTGTTTTTCAATTTGTCGGGCAAATACTGTTGTTCAACCCAATGATTCGGGAACGGGTGAGGATAAATATAGTTTTGCCCCTTAATCTTGGCGTCTTCGCCGTCAAAATGCTTGTTTTGAAGTTGCCGCGGAATAGGCCCAAAATTGCCTTTTTTTACATCCGCCATTGCTGCGTTTATCGCTTCATAGGCACTGTTTGATTTTGGCGACTCGGCAACAAGAATGACTGCATTTGCAAGCGGAATTCTCGCCTCCGGCAAACCGACCATCATTGCCGCGTCAACCGCCGCCTTGACAATCGGAATAATTTGCGGATATGCAAGCCCCACATCTTCACAGGCACACACCATAAGCCGTCTGCATGCCGATGGCAAATCTCCGGCTTCAAGCAATCTTGCAAGGTAGTGAAGTGCGGCATTTGTGTCCGAACCCCTCATACTTTTTTGGTATGCCGATACAATGTCGTAGTGCTCGTCGCCGTCTTTGTCGTATCGCATGGCGGATTTTTGCGTCAGCTCCTCTGCGGTTTCAATGCTTACGGCTTTTACACCGTCAAGCGTCGGCGTTGCAAAGTAGCAATTTTCCACGCTGTTGAGTGCTTTGCGTACATCACCGCCGCAACCTTGTGCGATTTTTTTAACCACATCGTCGGAGTAGGTGATTTTGAGGTTGTTTTCTTCCTCCAAAAACTTAAAACCTCGCTCAACTGCGGGGATAATATCCGTATAATTGAGCGCCTTAAATTCAAATACCGTAGAACGGGAGAGTATAGCCGAATACACATAAAAATACGGATTTTCGGTGGTGGAGGCAATAAGTGTTATCTTGCCGTTTTCTATGTATTCAAGAAGCGATTGTTGTTGGCGTTTGTTGAAATACTGTATTTCGTCAAGATAAAGCAAAATTCCGTTTGGTGCGGAAAAAGTGCCTATTTCAGCCACAATGTCCTTGATGTCTTGCGTTGATGCGGATGTGCCGTTGAGTTTTCTTAACGCACGCTTTGTTTTGTTTGCTATGATTGAGGCGACCGTTGTTTTGCCTACACCCGACGGTCCGTAGAATATCAGGTTCGGTATGTCGCCGTTTTGTATCATATTGTAAAGTGCTTTGTCGGGGGAGAGCAGATGCTTTTGCCCAACAACATCTTCAAGTTCGGTTGGTCTTATTCTGTCTGCCAACGGTTTATTCATCTGTTTTCTCCTTTGAAAAAACACAGCCGCAGAAGTTCTGTCTGTACAGGCTGTATTCTTTGCTTAGTTCGATAGAACGCTTGTAGCCCTCTTTCTTTTTGAAGTCGGACGGTAACCATTTTATGCCGTATTTTTCCGCAACTTCAAAGCCTATTTGGTTAATTTTTTGGCTGTTTTTCAGCGGACTGATTGAAAGGGTTGTGCAAAAATAATCAAATCCTTGCTCTTTTGCAAGTTTTGCTGTGCTTTCAAGTCGCATACGATAGCATCTGAAGCAACGCTCACCGCCTTCGGGAATGTCCTCGTAGCCTTTTGCAATGCTTAAAAAGTCGTTGTAGTCATATTCTCCGAGCACCAATTTGATTGGGTGTTTTGCCGGTAATTCGTCAATCAGCCTTTTTTGCTCGGCAAATCTTTTGTCAAATTCTTCTTTCGGTGAAATGTTGGGATTGAAGTAGTACACCGTGATGTCAAAGTAATTGCTCAGATATTCAAGCGTATAGCTTGAGCACGGTGCACAGCAGGAATGCAAAAATAGTTTCGGCACTTCGCCGTTTAAGTTATCGATTATTTTGTCTAATTCTTTTTGAAAGTTAATTTTGTTCATTTTATTTGCTGAGATACGGTCCCGAATTTACTTTGTTGCCGTCAATGATAAGCTCAAAGTGGCAGTGCGGACCCGTTGAGTTGCCTGTTGAACCGCCTCTTGCGATTTGCTGGCCTTTTTTAACGGTTTGACCCGTGCTTACAAGAAGCTGTGAATTGTGGGCGTAAAGTGTTACGATTTTTCTGCCGAGATTATCCGTGCCGTGATAAATCATAACATATTTGCCGTATGAATAATTGAGTTCTCTTGTTTTGATAACAATACCTTTTTGTGCGGCAACAACCTTTGAACCGACAGGGTAAGGATAGTCCGTGCCGGTGTGTGCCTTGCCGGAGCTGTAGTGACCGAAGCCGCAGGAAATTGCGTAATGTCCCGGAGCGGGATAGGTTAAATTGAGCACAGCCGCCGAGTTGTAATACAGCGGGGAAGTGCCGTTGTCGGTAGAGGTGGTTTGCTTGTTGCCGTCCTTTTCGGATTTTACCGCCGTTGTTGCTTCTTCGGGAGCTTTAAGACCGCTTAAAACGCTGTTGATTTCGCTGTCAACCTGTTTCAAAAGTTCTTCATCTTCGTATTTGTATTCGCTGTACATTTGAGTTTTCTGAGCGTATTCGGCAAGAAGTGAGTCGCTCTCGGCTCTGTCTTGTGCAAGTATGATTTTTTTCTGTGCAATCTCAGCCTGCTTGCTTTCAATTCCGTCACGCTCTTTTTCAATGATGGCGGTTTTTTCGTCAAGCACGGCTTTGCTGCTTTCAAGCACGGCTTTTTGTTCAGATATTTTTTTGTTTTTTTCGGTTATTTGTTTTGTCTTTTTCTTTGCTTCTTTAAGCAATGCCGTGTCGGATTTTGAAACCGCTTTAATCATTTCGTATCTTGAAAGCAGTTGGCTTATATCCTTGCTTGTAAGCAGAGCCACCAAAATACTGTCCGAGCCCGATATGTACATTGCCCTCATTCGCATACAATATGCGTTGTATGTTTTTTGAAAAGATTTGTTGAGCTTTTCAAGTTCCTTGTTTTGGGCGTTGTATTCTTTTTTTACAACCTTAATCGCTTTTTTAAGTTCTTTTGTTTCTTTTTTTAATCCGCTGATTTTTGCTCTTGCAGTTGAGATTTGATTGTCAAGCACGCTCAAATCCTGGTTCATATATCCGATTTTTTCATCAAGCGAATTGATGTATTCTTCGGTTGCTTTTTGGTCTGCCTGATACTTTGCGAGTTTTTCTTCACTTTCCTTGAGCTTTGCCTCAAGGTCGGTTTTTTGTTGATTCAGTGCCGCCTCGGGTGATTGCGTAACCGCTTCGCCTTTTTCGTTTGTTACTACGGTTTTTCCGCTTGTGTCGGTAACTGCCTGAGTGCCTTGCTGAGCCGTGGTTTGTGCGGTTGTTGTTTCATCTGCATATGCGGTAACACAGGTTGCCGACAGCATGCTCATTGATATTAATATTGCGATTGATTTTTTTATAATCGGTTTCAAATTGAAACGCCCCTTGTTTTGTTTGATTTGTTTAAGGTAAATAATATGCCGGATTTACGGCATCTCTGTATGAGCCGTCACCGAGTCTTACTTCAAAGTGGAGGTGAGGACCCGTTGAATTGCCCGTTGAACCGCTGAGTGCGATTTGCTGGCCTTTGCTTACATGCTGACCTGCCGATACGGAGCGGGAACTGTTGTGTGCATAAAGGGTGTACACCGTTTCGCCGTTTCTGTTAGGCTTGTCGTGCATAATAACGATGTATCTGCCGTAACTGCAATATCCTCCGCCGTGGTAACTCTTTTTGCAGGTGCCACGGTCGCAGGTGATATCCCTTGAAATGATGACCGTACCGCTGTCTACTGCAACTATTTTGTTGCCTGTTGTTCCGCCTGTTGAAAAATCGCATCCGCTGTGACCGGAGTAGCCGTGGAACGCACATGTTATTTTTGTATATGCCGGGCAAGGGTAGGTCATATTGATGAAGTCCGAAGCAATTTCTTCTGTCGTTTCTTCTTCGATTTCGGTAGAAGTTTCGGTTGTTTCGTCTTTTTCGGCGGTTGCAGGCTTCTTTTTGGTGGTTGTAACCTTTTTCTTTGTTGTTTGTTTGTTTTTATATTTTTTGATAGCTTCCTGAATTTCGTTGTCGATTCGGTCAATCTCGTCCTGCGTCATATCGTGAAGCTCGGAGTATTCTTTTGTTTGGTCGTTGATTTTTTGAAGAACCGTGTTCGCTTCGGTCTGCTGTTTTTCCATAGCGGTTTTTTTCTTCTTCATTTCAGCTTCCTTTTGGTTAAGGGATACTTGCTGAACTTTTAAGCTTTCCGTATCGGATTTAAGCACCTTTTGTGTTTTATTCAGTTCTTCTTGCTTTTGGTTGAGCTTTATTTGAGATTGCTTTATTTCTTCGATTTTGTCCGACACGCTTTGCATAAGTTCGCCGTCTTTTTTTGATATGGACGATACCATTTCAAGCCTTGTCAAAAAGTTTTCGATTCCGTTTGCCGAAAGTAAAAACGAAAGCACACTTTCCGTTTCGCCGCTGATATATATTGCCCTGATTCTTTGGCAGTACTTTTGCTGAACATTTTTGTAATCAGTTTCAAGCTGTTTTGTGCTTGCCTCCATTGTTTCAAGGTCGGATTTAATTGTAGCCAAAGTTTCGGTGTTTGTTTTTATGTTTTTTTCCGTTTGGTTAACTCTGTTTTCTGTTTGGCTAACTTCGTTCAGCGTAATGGAATATTGCTCCTTTAATGTGTCGAGCTTTGTGTCGATAACATCAAGGTATTCCTGCGCGTCTTTTTTCTCTTTGCCGAGTTCTTTCAGCTTTTTGTTTGTTTCCTCAAGTTTCTTTTCAAGTTCTTCTTTTCGCTGTTCTTGAGATTTGGTTACGGCTTTTGCCGTGTTCGCTCCTACAGGTGTGCAAATTGCCGCACTTGTGCATATCAAGCACGCACTCATTAAAACAGAAACTATCTTTTTAACATAGTTATTCATATTTTGCACCTCCGTAAAATTCTACATAATAATTTTACCACAATTATTATTATAAGTAAAAGGTTAATTATGTATTTTTTATATTTTTTTACATTATATTAAAAAATAAGAACACAACAGAAAAAACTCCCTTTATAAAGGAAAGTTTTGATACGCTGTAGACTGTTGAGAAAGTTTCTGAATTTCGTTTTCTTGCGAGTGGGAGCTGTACATAAGTACCGCCCCCGAGCAAAAAACGGAAAACGCCAAAAGTGCCGCAAACTCGATGTTTGCGGCACTTTTACAATCCCTCCGAGTGCGATAAATCGCACCCACCTCCCTTTACACAAGGGAGGCATTAAGCGGTTAGTTGATTTTATTGGCGTGATTCAGGGGCTTTATCGACAGTCTGTTATAAATAGTTAAATGGATTAACTCTTGTACCGTTTACACGCACCTCAAAGTGACAGTGCGGACCTGTTGAGTTGCCGGTTGAACCGCTTCGTGCGATAACCTGACCTTTTGTTACATGTGAGCCTACACCTACAAGAAGTGTGGTGTTGTGTGCATAAAGGGTTGAAAGTCCGTTGCCGTGGTCAATTACAAGGTAGTGACCGTAGCTGTAATTGAGGTTTTTGGCAATGATTACCGTGCCGGATGCAGCAGCATAAACAGATGAACCCGATGGAACAGGGAAGTCAACGCCGCCGTGGTATCTGCCGCTTGAATAGTTAGGGTAGCCTGCCGATACTCTGCGAGAACTTGTCGGATAACCGAGAGTTCCGCTGTAAGCACCGCTGCCGTATGAACCGCTGCTTGAACCCGTGTTAACCGATGAAGATGCCTGAGCCTTGCGGATTTCAGCCGCAATTTGCGCTTCGATTTTTGCGATTTCGTCCTCGTTGTCCGAAATGCTTTCCTGATATTCGGCTGTTTGGCTGTTGAGCTTACGCATCATGGCATTCGCTTCGCTTACTTCTTTGTCAAGCTCGGTCTTTGATGCGTTTACGGTTTTGATGTTTTCGTCAAGTTTGCTCTTTTGAGTTTGGAGCTTTTCTTTGTCTTTTTTGAGGTCGATTCGTTTCTTTTCCAAATCGGCTTTGTCTTTTTCTATCTCGTTCATTTTGTCCATAAGGGCGTTAAGCGTGTCGCTGTCCTTTTTGGATACCGATTTAATCATTTCCGAACGGGTGAGAATCGAACTTATGTCGCTGCTTGTAAGCAAAACTTCAAGGTTGCTTGCGTGACCCGATACATACATTGCACGGAGTCTTTGGCAATATTCGTCAAATGTTTTGTCAAATTCAGCCTGCTTTGCATCAATTTCGGCTTGGATTTTGTTGATTTGGTTTGCCGTGTCTGAAATTTTGCCTTTTACGGTGTCAATGTTGTTTTGCAAATCGTTTGCTTCGGATTTAAGGGTGCTTATCTTATCCTTGAGTGCCTGAATTTTGGTATCAAGTGCGGATATGTACTCCTCGGTATCCTTTTTTTGACCCGAAAGTTTGTTGATTTTTGATTGAGCAGCGTCAATCTGATTTTGGATTTTCTGTTTTTTGTCACGCAAAGCGGAGGTACTTGCGGCATATGATGTTGAAGTTCCTCCGAGGATACTGAAAGCAAATGTAAATGACAAAATAACGGAAATTAATTTTTTAAATTTAAACTGCACTTATCTCACTGCCTTCCTTTGTAAGATATTTTCTCATAGTGATGAGCGAGCCGCCGACACCGCTGACAATACCTATTGCAACGAATATGCCGAGCATAGGCAATGCGTAATCAACAAAGTTGAGCGGAACCAATCCTATTGAGTTGAATATATCGCCGAATCGGCTGATGGCAAGCTCGTATATTCCCCAAACGGCGAACAGCGACAGAGCACCTGCCACAACGCCGAGGATAATACCTTCAACAACAAACGGAAGCTGAACAAAGCTGTTTGTTGCACCGACAGATTTCATAATGCTGATTTCAAGTCGGCGTGAGTATACTGTGAGTTTGATTGTGTTTGAAATAATGAACAACGAAATTGCAAACAGCACTGCGATAATTACTATAGATATAATACTTATACCGTTTGAAAGTTTTGCAAGCTTCTTTGCAAGGTCGGTGTTTTGTCTTACTGTGTAGATATGGTCAAGCTTTTTGATTTTTTTAACCGTATCCGAGAATTTTGTTAAGTCCTTAACCGTAACTTTGTATGCGTCCGGAAGAGGAATTTCATCCGTTGTTTCGGTAAAAAATTCTGCCTGTGCGTCATCCATTGTGGCAATCTGTTCTGCCCAAGCGTCTTCCTTGGCAACAAATTCGATTTTTTGTACATTGTTGATTTTGTTGAGCTTAATGCCCATTTCGTCAATATCGGCATCTGTTGCCTTGTCGTCAATATACACCATGATTACATTTTCGTCTTCGATTTTTTGAACAAGCGAGTTGATGTTCAAAAATATCATGGATGCCGAACCGATGAGCACCAAACAGCTGAGCAATACGCAAATTGATGCAACCGACATCATACGGTTTGTCCAGGTGTTACGAAAGCCCTCTTTTACAAGGTATCTGAAACTTGCTCCCGACATTACTGCTCACCTCCCTGTGCCAATTCGTTGAGGTCAACCGTGTCCTCGGATGGCTCCTCTGCAATGGAGCCGATGCTTTCTTTTTTGCTTTGTGAGATTTGCGGCTCTGCGTTATTTTCTTCCAAATCTTCAAAAACTTCTGTCAAATTTTCATTCTTGACATCCTGCTCAAAATAGAACATATCGTTTTCTTTCTTTGTTTCTTTGGTCTTGAATTTTGCAAAGGTTGGGTCAGGTGTATCGGATACAACCTTGCCTTTTTGGATAACGATAACTCGGCGTTGGAATGTACGCACAAGATCGTGCTCGTGAGTAACCATTACAACCGTTGTGCCGTTGTTGTTGATTTTTGTAAGCAACTCAACGATTTCGTGGCTCATCTCAGGGTCAACGTTACCGGTAGGCTCGTCCGCAATGATGAGGTCCGGATTGTTAACAAGTGCTCTTGCAAGCGAAACTCTCTGTTGCTCGCCGCCCGAAAGTTCGTTTGGCATAGAGCGTGCCTTTTGGCTGAGGCCTACAAGCTGAAGAATGTAAGGTACTCTTTTTCTTATATCCTTTTCTTTTGTGCCGATAACACGCATTGCAAATGCAACATTGTCGTACACGCTCATTTTAGGTATAATTCTGAAGTCTTGGAAAACTATACCCATTGTTCTTCTGTAATAAGGCACTTGGCGTTTTTTCATCTTTGTTGATGCGTAGCCGTTTACAATAACTTCGCCGGATGTCGGTTTTTCTTCGTGCATGATAAGTTTTAAAAATGTACTTTTACCTGCACCCGATGAGCCGACGATAAATACAAACTCTCCGTCCTCGATTTTGATGTTTACATTTTCAAGGGCGTGAGTATCGTTGCTGCCGTAGATTTTTGTAACATCTCTGAATTCTATCACAGCTCTCACTCCTAACTTTTCGTGTTTGTTATATTAAGTAATAAAAATCGTTATATGCGGTTTTACCCAATAATTAAATATATAATATAACAATTACGATTAAATATCAAGTGTTTTATGTTATTATTTTGTAAAAATTGTAACAGATTTGTAAACAATTACCAAAAAATAAGAGGACGAAGAATATCCGTCCTCTTAAAAATTACATTATGCTTTTGTGATATAAAGTGAAGTTGTGTCTGTGTTTGAATTGTCAACATACCAGCTGTTGCCGATTCTGACAACATAAACGGTTGTTGTTGCAACAACTTCGTCCTTTTGGTTTTTAACCTCAACTGTGCACTCGTCAACAGCTTCAATGCTGTCTGCAACATTGAGGTTGTTAAATGCAGACTTCATTGCTTCGGACTTCTTTTCGTCAAGCGTGTCTGCAAGCGTTTCGCCCTTTTGGATGATAGGAACAACTCTGTCCTTGTAGCCTTTGGCATAAGCTTTAACTTCATCGGCAGACAATTCCTTTGTGTCGGTTACGGTTGTTGTGAGCTTGTAGTCCTTGCCGTAAAGTTCTTGATAAATACCGGTTGAAGCTTTTTGAAGAACAGTCTTTTCATCGGCTGCAAGCTTTTCTTCAGTACCGGTTAGCTTGTCGGCATAGGTTTGAACATTGGATTCAAAAACGCTGAACATAAATTCTGTGTCCATATAATCGTCTTGAAGAACAGCCACTCTGACTTCTTTGAGCTTTGCAAAATATGCACTGTAAAACTCATCATAATTTTGAAGTCCGACTGTTTTTATAAGTTCGTCATAGTAATCGTACATTGTGTTGTAGATGGTGTCAAGAAGTTCTGTTTCTTCCTTGCTGCCTGTACCGATTGCCTTGTTTTGCTCAACTTTCTTTTCGCCCTTTTTCTTGCCATCATTATCGTTTACATAAGGAGCCATATAAGCGTTGATTACAAAGTTGCCGAACTTTTGATTTTTTGATACCAACGAAACTTTGAGTGCGTTGTAGCCGTCACCTGTTTGAACAACGGTATCGGCATATGATTGAGCAACCTTTTCAGGTGAAAACGCATTGTATCTGGTGGTAAATGCAAAAACAGTTAAACCAACGAGAATTGCGGCAACAAGAACACCTGCAATTACGCCGTAAAGTCCTGCTTTAAAGCCTTTTTTTGATTCTGTCATAGCAATTCCCTCCTTATTCCGCAGCTTCAACCGAAACTTCTTCGGCTGCTTCTGCTTTTTCTGCTTCTTCCTTTGCTCTCTTTTCAAGGAGTGCGGCAGTAATTCTTTCCTTCTTCTCGCCTACCATATCGTAGAAAAGAACAGGGATGAACTGAAGAATTACAAAGATAGCAGGGATAACCGTATAAATTGCAAGGAACTTTGTAAGAACCTCGTCCGATTGTGCGGCATATGCAACATTTTGGCTTGTTGAGAATTGGTAGCCCGACCATGAATAAACGAGAACCGGAGCAAGCCATTTTGTACCTGCCGATGCAATTTTTGAGAAAAGACCGTAGCCTGCGTATGCAAGACCTTCCTGACGCTTGCCTGTTTTGTATTCCATTTCGTCAATACAGTCGGCAATCATAATGTTTGGAGTGGTGTTTGTGTTACCGTGCTGAATGCCGCAGAAGAAGTTGAGGATGAGGAACGGAATGATGAGGTTGCTGTTGAAACCTACACCCTTTGATACAAGGTACAAAATTGCCATTGCAGACGCACCGTAAACGCAGAAGATGATGTATGTCTGCTTTGTTGAGAACTTTTTGAGTACAAAGTTTACAAGGAGTGTACCTACTGCGGTACCGATACCCATAGGGAGCATAAGTGCAAGTTTAAGACCTTTTGAACCGAGGAGATAAACAGCTATGTAAAGTGATACCGTACCGTAAACGCCTCTGCCGAAGCCGAAGAGTTTTGTAAGAGAAACCATAAGCAGGTTTTTGTTTGTGAAAACAAGCTTGATGGATTCCGCAAGCGATACTTTTTCGCTTGTGTAAGGTACACGCTCTTTGTTGTTTGCAAAGAAAATCATTACAAAAATAATCATACCGAGTGCACAAACAGCTGTTGAAATGATGAGGTCAAGACCCTGACCCTCGGCATTTTTGTACTGTTGTTGACCCATAAGTGCCTTCATAATAAGCGGCACAACGATGATTACTACCTGACCGCCGGATTGACCTACCGAACGGAGAAATGAAGCGATTGAAATAGCGGTTGAACGCTCACTCGGGTTAGGCGAGCAAAGAGCACCGAAGCAGTTTGACGGTGACTCTACCGCACAGGAAATCGCTGTGTAAAGTGAATAGATAACAAACATCCATATTGTTGCAACGGTAAACGATGATGTGTTAGGTGCAACAAATACGAGCATTGAGATGATGGCAAGCGGAATAGCGCCGAAGCCTACCCAAGGCTTAACCTTACCGAGCGGTGTTCTTGTTCTGTCAACCAAAACACCGATTACAAGTTCGCATACGGCACCGACAATACCGGCAATACCGAATACAAGCGAGATGATGTTGGCAAGCTGAGCGGAGTCAAAGCCCTTGCCTTTAAATGCGAAGTCAGCAAAGAATGTCATTGTGTAATCGGGCATCCATCCGGTCAGCAATGCAACGCCGAACAGTCCGATACCGAAGGTGGCAATCTCAGATGGCTTCATGTACTTTTTTGCGGCTGTTCCGGTTTTTTCCGCAACAGCACCTTTTTTCTTAGCCATAAGAAAACTCCTTTAAAATAAAAATAATCGAATGTATTATAGCACTACAGATAATAATTTACAACAATTTTACAAAAAGTTTATAAACAGACTGTCGATAAAGCCCCTGAACCACGCCAATAAAACAAATTAACCGCTTAATGCCTCCCTTGTGTAAAGGGTGCGGGTCTCCTGTGGAGACCTCTGCATTTTAATGCAGAAGCACTGACCGAACCGGCAGGTGAGACGGTGGCAACACAAAGTGTTGACGGAGGGATTGTAAAAGTGCCACAAACATCGAATTTGCGGCACTTTTGGCGTTTTTCGTTTTTTGCTCAGTCGAGGTACCATCGTACATCTTCCTTCGCAAGAAAACGAAATTCAGAACCTTTCTCAACGGTCTGTGGCATAAAACAAAAACTCCCGCTTTTTTGAAAAGGGGAGTTTGACGGTTGTTATTTTGTTTGCAGCGTCTTGATTGTGTCTTTTGTCTTTTCAAGTTGCAACTTGATGTTGCTTTCCCAATTTTTTTCACCCTGCATAAAACATACATTCCATTTGGCGTTGTCAAAATCTTCACTGCCGTCAAAAAACGGAACGGTGTATCCGCCGTTTTCGGCAAATGAGTTTTTGTATTCACGCTCGTTGTCGATGTAATATTTTGTGTAACCGTACTCGGTTTCACAGCCTGCCTTAAATTGTTGCTCGAATTTTTCGCCGGTGAACCGCATCATTTTTGATGTTGCCGATGTGCTTCTGCCGTTACTGTCGGTATTGAATTTGTTTGCACAGTAAAAATATCTGTTGCCGTCTTTTTTGAGAATGTAGTAGGCACTGTCGTCATCATTTTCAAAATTGCTTATGCCGTCATCCTGATAAACCTGCATGGCATTGTGACCGTTCCACATATAGATGTCGCAGTAATATTTTTCTTTTTCAACCGATACATAGTTGCCTTCATAATCCTCGTCACGCTCGCTGACCGTTTTGCGGTAAATGAGCATAAGTTCGTCTTGACCGTCACCGTCAAAGTCAACAAGATTAACTCCCGCAAGACCGCTGATATAAGGCATTTTACTGCTTGATTCAAGCTTTGCTTCTCCGTATTTTGCCGTGTAATCCTTTACAAGCTCATAGTATGCGGAGTTTGCCGTGTCGGTGCTTTTAACAGCTTTGTTTGTCGCTTTTTCTGTGTAAGAATCCGTTGCGTTCAGCGTTCTGTCAACCGTGCTTGAAGCCGCACTTTCACGCAAAACGGCAAATTTTATGCGTTCAAAATTGTCGGTAACATTGCGTGATTTTATTGCAAAAGAAAACTTTTCCGTGTTATATACGGCGGTTGATTTTTTCTTGAACTCGCCGCCCGACAGTTTAAGAAGAGTAACTTTTGACGGGTCGTTTTTGCCGTGCTCGGCAAGGTAAAATGTGTTGTTGTTTGAGTAAATGCTCACCCAAACATCATCGTTTCTGTTTGTACTTTGCGGCACTTTTTTGTGATATAACAGTTTGAATTCACTGCCCTTGTAGCCCCAAACTTCCTCGTAATATTCGTCATTATCGTTGTAGCAGAGGAGAAGTTCCGATTTGCCGTTGTTGTCAAAATCAATCTCTCTTACAATGCAAAGACCCGTGAGCATATAGCCTTTTACATCGTATTCGCTCATATATTTGTAATTGGCTATTCCGTATTTTTCGGTGTATTCGGTGCAAATTTTTGTTGCGTCTTTTTCAAACTCACTGTGCCTTGAATTTACGGCATTTGCCGAGTTCATAACGGCGGTGACGATTATTGCGACTATAATTGCTACGGTAATTATAAATACAAGTATTGCTCTGAGCCAAGGTGACATTGTGCGTCTTTGGAGTATTTCATCTTCTTCTTTGGCATATATAAGTTCCGCTTCACGCTGTGCCTCACTTGGGCTTTCACCGTCGGCTTCAAGTTCCTGTTTGTATTCTTCTTTGAGTTCCTCAACCTTTGCTTCTTCGGCAGTATCGTCAATATCTCTTTTGATGCTTTTGTATGTATTTGTTACCAAAAGCACAAGACCTAAGAAAACGGATTTGAAAAAGCCTAATATTTTATGAATAACCGATTTCTTTTTTGGCGTGTGTTCAATCACCGTTGTTTCTTGCTCTTGCGTTTGGGTAAAATCATCCACAAGCTCTTGGATTTCTTCCTGAAGTTCCTGTTCGTCAAGGTCGTCCTCAAAGTAATTGTATCTCTTTTTTCGCATAATCTCACCTCCTCGCTTTTATCACCTTTATTTAAAGTATATAAATCTATTTTACATACTATCATAAATAATTATGTTTTGCAATATCATTTATTTTGCAAGTTATTTTGACAGAATTTTACACAAACCTTGTTTCAATCAGCTTTACGGCGTTGTCGGGAGAATATTTCCAATGCGATATACTGCCGTCTTTGATAAAATATTCAAGTTCGCCCGGCAGGGCAAAATCGTTAAACGCTTCCACAATAACAAGCTTAACTTTCATTTTGTCGGGCAAAACGGATTTGATAAATACAGATACTTTTTGACCCGGTTCAAGATTTTTGCAAGGTTCGGCAAGTCCTGCAAGGTTAGGGGTAAGTTCCACAAAAACACCGTAGCTTTCTATGCTTCTGACAATTCCCGTTACGGTTTCGCCCACGCTGAACATTGCCGCATTTTCTTCCCAAGTGCCGAGAAGTTCTTTGAGCGAAAATGTCATTTTGTGTTCTTCCTTTTTCCTTAATACAACCTGTATAATTTGACCTATGTAAACACGCTCTCTCGGATGGTTGATTCTTGACACCGACAGCATATCAATAGGTATCAAAGAGTTGAGCCCTGCACCTATGTCGATGAATGCACCGAACTTTTCAAGGTGAGTCACTTTTGCCGTGATGATGTCGCCGCATTCAAGTTTGGATATGTAGTCACGCATACATTCAAGCTGAACGATTCTGCGTGACAAAAGAGCGTAATCGTTGCCAAACTCATCTTGCTTGATTGCCGCTATTTTAAAGGCTACGGGCTTGTTTACCTTGCTTATCAGGGCAATGTCACGCACGGTTTCTTCTTCAATTCCGAGAGCACCCTCACATCTTGGAATAATGCCGCTCATAACGCCCAAATCAATGTGCAGATTGTGCTCCTTGTCGCACAGCAAAACCTTGCTTTCGATGATGTCGCCGTTTGCGATTGCTTCTTTGATTTCGTCGATTGATGTAAATTTTTTGTCTGTAAAATTTATACCTTCCGGATAATAATTCATTGTAACCCTTCCTTTTCTTTAGTATTCAATTTTATGACGGACGGGCACAAAATATGTTATTGATAAAGGCATAAAATAGTGTTATAATATTTTAGTTAAATAATATTAAGAATGTGGTGATACAGTGGATATTCGGGTCGGCGATATTTTGACGGTTAAAAAACCGC
The DNA here is from genome assembly GCF_934561735.1 of uncultured Eubacterium sp. Classification (GTDB taxonomy): domain Bacteria; phylum Bacillota; class Clostridia; order Oscillospirales; family Acutalibacteraceae; genus Eubacterium_R. The sequence continues at coordinate 11,269 of NZ_CAKTGT010000013.1, read as the reverse complement.
ATCCGTGCGGCAGTAAGGAATTTGAAGTTTTGCGTATCGGTGCGGACTTTAAAATTAAATGCCTCGGCTGTGACCATGTTGTTACCGTGGCAAGGAGCAAGATAGAAAAAAATATTCGCTCCGTCAGCCGAAGCGAAGAATAATTTTCAGTGAGGATACAGAATGTTTGATAAACTTGAAGAAGTAGAAAAGAGATATGAAGAAATAAACGAGCTTGTTTGTCAAAGCGAGGTTGTGGCGGATATGGAACGCTACACGGCTTTGATGAAGGAACTCAAACATTTAACTCCGATTGTGGAAAAATTCAGAGAATACAAAAACGCAAAGGCTGCCAATGAGGAAAGCCGTGAAATGCTCGGCGACAGCTCGCTTGATGATGATTTTGCCGCTATGGTAAAGGAAGAGTTTGAGAGCAGCAGGGAAGATATGGAGCGACTCGGCGAAGAACTCAAGGTGCTTCTTCTTCCTCGTGATCCTAACGATGACAAGAATGTTATTGTTGAAATCCGCGGCGGTGCAGGCGGTGAGGAAAGTGCCCTTTTTGCAGGTGTTCTTTATCGTATGTATTCGATGTATGCGGAATCAAAGGGATTCAAAACCGAGGTGCTTTCGGCAAGCGAAACAGGACTCGGCGGATACAAGGAAATCAGCTTCAGCATTACGGGTGACGGTGCGTATTCAAGATTTAAGTTTGAATCGGGCGTTCACCGTGTTCAGCGTGTGCCGGAAACCGAAAGCCAGGGCAGAATTCACACTTCCACAACTACGGTTGCCGTTTTGCCGGAGGCAGAAGAGGTCGATTTTGAAATTTTGGATAAGGACTTGCAGATAGATACATTCCGTGCTTCGGGTGCGGGCGGTCAGCATATCAACAAAACTTCGTCTGCTATCAGAGTTACACACATTCCAACGGGTACGGTTGTGGAATGTCAGGACCAGCGTTCACAGCACCAAAACAAGGAAAAGGCACTTCTTGTACTCCGTGCAAGACTTCTTGACGCAGAGCGTGCAAAGCAGGATGCCGAAATTGCAGGCGAACGCAAGGCACAGGTCGGTACGGGTGACAGAAGCGAGCGTATCAGAACCTACAACTATCCGCAGGGTAGAGTTACCGACCACAGAATAAATCTTACGCTTTACAAACTTGAGCAGATTCTCAACGGCGATATGGATGAGCTTATTGATGCACTTATCACAGCGGACACAGCCGAAAAACTAAAGGCTTCACAGGGAGAAGAATAACGATGGAAACAAAACTGTTCGGCACAAGTGAATATGACATTGCCGAGGCAGGCAAAATGATAGCCGAGGGTAAGCTGGTTGCTTTTCCTACCGAAACGGTGTACGGATTGGGTGCAAATGCACTCAATGAAGAAGCGGTGCGTAACATCTACCTTGCAAAGGGTAGACCGTCGGATAATCCGCTGATAGTTCATATTGCCGAAAAAGAGGATATTGTGCCTCTTGTGAAAGAGGTGACGCCAAAGGCAAAGGCACTTATTGACGCATTTTTCCCGGCTCCGCTTACAATTATTTTGAATAAGTCGGACAAGGTGGGCAAGGTTGTCAGCGGCGGACTTGACACCGTTGCCGTGCGTATGCCGAAAAATGAGATTGCACGCAAGTTGATTAAGGCGAGCGGTTGCCCGATTGCCGCACCGAGTGCAAACACTTCGGGTTTGCCGTCACCTACAAGGGTTAAGTACGTAATTGACGATATGATGGGCAAGATTGACGGAATTATTGACGGCGGCGATTGTGAGTTCGGCGTTGAAAGTACGGTTATCACTCTTGCAACCGATGTTCCTACACTTCTCCGTCCGGGTGCTGTTACAAAAGAAATGATAGAAGCCGTTATCGGTGAAATCACGGTTGCCCCGGCAGTGCTTGAGGGTATGAAAAACGACGAGGTTGCCGCTTCACCGGGTATGAAGTACAAGCATTATGCACCAAAGGCAAAGGTGGTTATCGTCAATGCCGACAAAAAGGAATATGAGGAATTTGTTAACGCTCAAAAAGGTGCTTTTGCACTGTGTTTTGATGATGATGATGTGACAATTCCAAAGGTAACATTCGGCAGAGAAAATGACGATTTGAGCCAGGCAAAGGAACTTTTTGATGCACTCCGTGAACTTGACGAAATGGGTGCAAAAAAGGTTTATGCCCGAATTCCGCATAAAGACGGCGTGGGTATGGCGGTTTATAACAGGCTTATCCGTGCGGCGGCTTTTGATATTATCGATTTGACAAAGCCGTTTACCGTGGGGCTTACAGGTCCTACGGGAGCAGGCAAAAGTTATGTTTGCGAAATTTTCAGGCAAAAAGGCTTTAAGATAATTGACTGCGACAAAATCGCACACGAACTGACTGCAAAGAATGCCCCGATTTTGGCAGAACTTGCAAATGAATTCGGCGAGGATGTTGTTAAAAACGGCGAGCTTGATCGCAAACTTCTTGCTTCAAGGGCGTTTGATACAAAAGAGCACACAAAAAAACTCAATTCAATTCTTCATCCTGCAATAGCCGAAAAATGCAAAGAAGAAGCACAGGGCTTGACCGTGCTTGACGCTTCTCAGCTTTTTGAAGCGAATATGCAAAATGATTGCTACAAGGTAATCGGTGTGCTTGCCGATGAAGATGTGAGAATAAAGCGTATTATTGCAAGGGATAATATAACCGAGCAGCAGGCAAAACTTCGTATGTCTGCACAGTTTGACAACGATTATTTTATCGATAATTGCGATTATATAATTTACAACAACGGCGAGGAGATCGCCGCTCAGACTGATAACATTTTGGAGGTAATCTTATGAGTGAAAAGACAAAGCAGTTAAAAGATATGCTTTTCAACAAAAAAGAGTGCGGCATTGATTTTATGACAGATGACGAACTCAAAGAATGTGATGATTTTTGCGAGGGATACAAGGAATTTTTGTCTACCTGCAAAACAGAAAGAGAAGTTGCCGCTTGGGTTGAGGATTTGGCACAGGCAAACGGCTTCCAAAAATTTGACGAGTTCGGCGACACTCTTGAACCGGGTGCAAAAGTTTACTATATGAACAGAGGCAAGTCGATTATTCTTTGCGTAAAGGGTAAAAGAAGCATCAAGGATGGCGTAAGAATTTCCGCCGCTCACATCGATTCACCACGCCTTGACCTCAAACAATGCCCTGTTTACGAGCAGGAGGGCTTGGGATATTTCAAAACTCACTATTACGGCGGTATTAAAAAATATCAGTGGACAGCTATTCCGCTTTCTCTCCACGGCAGAATTTGTAAAAATGACGGCACATTTGTTGATGTTCGCATCGGTGAAGAACCTGGCGAGCCTAAGTTTTGCATTACCGATATTCTTCCTCACCTCGGCGCAGACCAAATGTCACGCAAGGCAAACGAACTTGTAAAGGGCGAAGAACTCAATGTTGTTATCGGCTCCCGTCCGTTTAAGGATGATGAGGAAAGCGAGAAAATTAAACTTAACATTCTTTCACTCCTTTATGAAAAGTACGGCATTGTAGAGCGTGATTTTCTTTCGGCAGAGCTTGAACTTGTACCTGCATTTACTGTTGATGACATCGGCTTTGACAGAAGTATGGTAGGCGGTTACGGCCATGATGACCGTGTTTGCTCATATCCTGCACTTCAGGCTATTCTCAATATTGATGAAGCACCCGAATACACGGCAATCACAGTTCTTACAGATAAAGAAGAAACAGGTTCGGACGGCAACACAGGTCTTAACTCTTCGTATCTCAAATATTTTATTGAAGATTTGGCAAGACTTGAGGGCTACGAGGGCAGAGATGTTCTTCGCAATTCAAAGTGCCTCAGTGCCGATGTAAATGCTGCTTACGACCCAACATGGTCAACTCCGTTTGAAAAGAACAATTCAAGTTTTCTCAACAACGGCGTTTGCGTAACAAAGTTTACGGGTGCAAGAGGCAAGAGCGGAACATCTGATGCAAGTGCGGAATATGTAAGCTGGGTTAAAACCCTTCTTGAAGAAAATCATGTTTTGTGGCAGACGGGCGAACTTGGCAAGGTAGACGCAGGCGGCGGCGGAACCGTTGCAATGTATATTGCCAATATGGATGTAGACACCATTGATGTAGGTGTGCCTGTTCTTTCAATGCACTCTCCTTATGAGATTGTTGCAAAGGTTGATGTTTATATGGCTTACAAGGCATTTTTGACCTTCTTTACAAAGTAATGAGTATTATTGTTTGCCCAAAATGCAGGGAAAAACTGAATATTGACGGCAACAGTCTGAGATGTATTAACAACCACTCCTTTGATTTTTCAAGGGAGGGGTATGTTAACCTGCTTCTCACCAACAAAAGCGGCGACAAAAAAGGCGACAGCAAGGAGTCCGCACACGCAAGGCATAATTTTTTGGCTAAGGGCTACTATGATGTGCTCAAAAATGCCATAGGCAAAAAAATGCAGGGCACGGTTCTTGATATTTGTTGCGGTGAGGGATATTACGATACATATGACGGTGAACTTTACGGCTTTGACATAAGCAAGGAGATGGTTCGCCTTGCCGCAAAGAGTAACAAAAGCGGCAAATATTTTGTTGCCAATCTTTCGCAAATCCCGATTGATGACAAAAGCATAGACACGGCGGTTCATCTTTTCGCTCCGTTTAACGACAGAGAGTTTGCAAGAATTTTAAAGGATGACGGCAATTTGTACAGCGTTATTCCGGGTGAAAATCACTTGATTGAGATGAAAGAGCTTTTGTATGATGTTCCGTACAAAAATGACGAAAAAGCACCCGACAGCAGTTGTTTGTATCTTGCCGAGCGTGAAAAGGTGAGCGAAAAGGTGCACATTTCAAGCGAGGATTTGTTTGAACTGTTTTCCATGACGCCGTATTTTTATCGCACAAGCGAGCAAAACAAAAGCCGCCTGAAATCATCGGGCGACATTGATTTGACTGTTGAATTTGTAATATTAAAATACAGAAAGAATAAACCAAAGGAGATATAATATGGACTTAATTCCAAGCTTTCAGGTTGACCACAACCGCATTGTGCCAGGTATTTACGAATCAAGGCTTGACACCTTGGGCACTGAATTTGCCACAACATTTGACATCAGAATGAAAAAGCCAAACGCAGAGCCGGCAATTCACCCAAACGCTATGCACACAATCGAGCATATTGTTGCAACATTTCTTCGCAATGACGAGGAATGGAAGGACAGAATCATTTATTGGGGACCTATGGGTTGCCTCACGGGTTGTTATTTAATAGTAAAGGGTCATCCTACCCCTCAGGAAATTTTGCCTTTGATGATCAGAGCGTTTGAATATTGTGCGGATTATGTGGGCGAGGTTCCGGGTGCAAATCCGAAAAACTGCGGCAACTATATCCTTCACGATTTGAATATGGCAAAGTACGAAGCAAGGCTTTTTGCCGATATTCTCAAGGATAATCCGGGATTCGAGTATCCTGTTGAGGAGCGTATTCAAACTGAGCACGGTCAAACATTTTACGATTCATAAAATACAGGGAATAGGCTTGCCTGTTCCGAGCAATAAGGGAAAACACCGTAAACTTAAAGTTTGCGGTGTTTTTGATATTCTCTTACAGTATAAGTATTATTACAAATATAACTATTGCGATTATGCAAAGCGTTTTGATGATGAGCGGAATTGCGGCATCAACCGTTTCGGGTGCTTTTGATGATATAAAATCAAACAACGGTTTTTGGAGCTTGCCACCTACAAGTTCGTCATATGTTCGGGTGTAGGTGCTGTAGGTATTCGGCTTGCTTTCGTCAAGTTCGATTATTCTCACTCCACGCTTTTTGCGGTTGCCGTAAGCGTTGAAGCCGCTTGATTGAGTAAAACCGAGGTCAATGTTTTTGTATCTTCCCACAAAGCTGTTTTTATGGTCGTGTCCTACAAACACCGCCATAACATCGCCGTGTTCATTGAGTGCGTCAAATTCGCCCGTGTTCTCGTTTGGTATTGACGGGGGCTCAAGAAAAATTCCGCCGTTTGTGCAACTGTCACCAAGAACATAATATTCGTTTTTGTGAGTCCTAAACGCCCTGATTGCACCCTTTGCCGTGCTTTTGACACGCTTCAAAACCTTGTAGTATTCACACATCGGAATATGCTGAAAAACTATTGACGGCACATAGTTGCCGCTTTCTTTTTTCAGTTCATCTCGTGTGGCTTGATACCATTTGATTATGCTTGTGTCAAATGGTTCGTATCCGCCGCCTTTTGCGTCTGTGCCGGAATCAAAAAGGTAAATGTTGTTTACAATTCTTTCTCCGTCTGAGGACATAATAGGAATGTTGTATGTTCCGCCGCCGTTGATTCCGCTTGCCTGCTCGCCTATGCAGTTGCCGAGCTTTTTATATATCTTTTCAAACTGCTCGGTGTTTGAAATACCAACCTGGCGGTCGTGATTGCCAAAAGTTACGGCATAGGGAATGTTTGCTTCAACAATAGGCTTTATGAGCAATTCAAGCGTATCTCTGACCGCATCAAAAACATTTTTGCCTTTGATTTTGTATGATGTGCCGTAGCCTTTTATTTGGTCACCGGTCAGCACAACAAGGTCGGGCTTTTCCTGTGATATTGCGGCATTCAGTAGCTTAACGGTATCGGGCGATACGCTCGGAATTTCCTGAATGTCGGTTATTTGCATTATTTTAAATTTGCCGTTTTCGTTAAATTTCATATTCATTTTGTTATATCCGTTGTCGGTTCTAACCCGTTGTCAAAATCAAATTTTACACCGTTGAGGTCTGCCGTGCAAAACAACTTTGTTTTTATCACATCAACAAGTTTGTGCTTGATATGGGGATAGATTTTCTTTTCAAAATTGCACACAACGCTGTATTTTGGTGCAAGGGTTTTCAGCCACTTTAGGCTTGAAGAAAACGGGTAGCCGTGGTGTCCCACTTTCAGAATATCAACTTTGCCGATTTGCTTTGCAAGGCGATATTCGTCAAACACCTTGTTGTTGAGGTCACCTGCAAGTACACAACGGTAGCCGTTACATTCAAGGAGCGTTACAACGCTGTTGACATTTTCACCGTATTTGAAAATGTGCTTTTTGTATTTGCCGTTTAAAAATGTAATTTTAAAATCACCGAGCGTGGTCTTGAGTCCGTCAAATTCTTTGACAATTTCAACATTGTTTTCTTCAAGAGCGTTTTTCATTTGCTCGTAAACCTCGGTGTTGTCCCAGCTGAGCCGCTCGTAAATGAAAATATCTTTTGCTTTGTACGGCTTCAAATATGCTTTTTTAACCTTGATTTTAGGATGATTAATTACCGTGTCAAATCCGCCGATATGGTCGGAATGTGCGTGAGTGCCAAGCACAAAATCAAGGGTCACCGTGCCGTCGGGCGACGCACAGTTTTTCAGCAGATAATCGCACACGATTTCTTCATATCCGGGGTATTTGAGGTGCGGCTTATTTGCCGGATATTCGGTGTCTTCGCCTGCGTCAACCATAGCAAAATGTCCGTTGCTTTCAATGATTATGCAGTCCGAGGAACCTGTATTTAAAAAGTGAATGGCATTGCTCATATTGTTTCCCTTTCAATATAGCACATAATGTTTTCATCATTTGAACAAATGATTTTATCGGCAAGTGCCTTGATTTCGTTGCACGCATTTGATACGGCGTACTTCCTTGCTTCTGTACTAAATGCGGTCAAATCGTTTTTGCTGTCGCCCACCACGGTAACATCTTTTATGTTGTATCCCGCAATTTCGCACAGTTCACGGAGTGCCGAGCCTTTGTTTATGCCCTTTAGCATAATTTCAAGATTGTTTGTCATCGAGGTTGTAATTTCAACAGAATCAAATTCCTTTTGCAATCTTTCCCGGCATGCTTTGCGTTCGTCTTGATTTTTGAAGAAAACATCAAACATTTCTGTTTTGTAATCCGGGTCAAAAATCAAATTGTCAAGGTTGTTGCAAATTCGCCTGCTTTTGTACATCTCGGGAATAAAATCCTTGTCGATTTTGTAATATTCAAACGATTTGTCCGAAAACTTTGCTTTGTCTACATACGGCGCACCGCCCGTGTACACTTCAATAAATGTTTCGTATTCAGACAGAATTCGATAGATTTTGTATGCTTTTTCATTTGAAATTGTGCGGTATTTAATTATACCTTTTTGCTTGTGATAAATTCCCGCACCGTTTGAAAAAACTATGTATTCTACGCCCTTGCAAAGTCGCAATTCTTTGGGCACTTCATACAAGGTTCTGCCTGTAAGCAAAACAATTTTTGCTCCCTTTTGTGCAAGTCGCTCAATAGAACGCAAATTTTCTTCGCTTATATCGGTGTTGCTTTTCAGCAATGTTCCGTCAAGGTCGGAAGCTATAATCATAGGCACTTTTTGCACTTGCCTTTCTTTTTTATTTATTTGTATTATATATCTTTCCAAAGGATAAGTCCATATTGTCGGAATGTTTATGATGATGAATTTTGATATAATTTCTACAATCGGTGAGGACATATTGTGTGCTGTAATAAATGTGCCGAAAATTCCGCCCAAATACGAGCTGACAAGTATGTTGAATACTGCCAGCATCGCATATAAGACAGAACTGTATAAGGGGTTTACATTTGATTTGAATGTTATTTTTCTGTTTATCAAATACGCCGCAATGTAGCCGATTGATGTTGAAATAAGGTACGAATACAGATAGCCCTTGTACTTTATTCCGAGAAGCGACAAAAGTGCCGAATCGGGAAGCGGCGTGCTGTTTTGATTTTTAAACACAACATACAGCAAAAGCATATAGCTGAGTATATCAAGCGCCGATGTTACAATTACGCAAATATTAAACTTGAGGAACTTCCACAACTCCGATTTCGTTTTGGTAGGTTGTGTTTTTGCTGTCGGATTCATTGTCATTGTGTGTTTCTTTCTTCTTTCTGTGGATTACAAAGCGGTTCAACGGATATGTCCAAATTGTCGGAACGGTCATTACAATAACCTTTGTAATCATTTCAACTATTGCATTGTCCCAACCGTGATTTTTAACTACCGTGCCCAAAAAAGCACCGAACCAAGTGTTAAATGCTATTGTGCACGCAACCATAACCGCATAGATAATTGTTGACATAACAGGGTTGGCATCTGCCTTGAAGGTCAGCTTTCTGTTCATTACATAAGCAGCGGCATAGCCGATAATTGCCGAAATTGCGTAAGAGTAAAGATAACCTTTGTATTGAATTCCCAAAAACGAGAGAACCGCATTGTCTGTTACCGGAGCTTCGTTGAGCGATTTGAACACTATATATTGCAGGAACATAAACACTCCGAGTTCCAAAACCGAAGTGCTTGCACCCGTAAATGTAAATTTGATGAACTTCCAAATTTCTGCATGCTTTTCGATAAATCTTTTAAAATTTTCTTTCATACTTCTTTTCCTCTTTTCTTGTTACAAGCAGTGTCATTGTTGCGCAAAGTGCAACCGCCGCACTTATCGAACAAAGTCCGTAGCCTACAAGACATTCAATTCCGATTTTTCCCACTGTGCCGGCAACCGCCAAGCATCCTGCAACAAACACGATTAACATACTCGCCATAATGATTAAATAATTCTTTGTTTTCATAATCTTACCTCCTTAAATTGTTGCATTTTGTTTTTTGATTTGTTATTTTCCTTTACCTACAAAATAACACTTGATTGTAAAATCCAAAAATCAAATATCGTAAAGAGTATGTAAAATAATCCTTTACTTGAAGTTAACTTTAAGTTATATAATGAAGAAAATGAATTTTGGAGGTTGTATTTATGAAAATTTTAGTTGTATATTATTCGTATCAGGGTAATACAAAGAGCATTGTTGATATGATAAATAAAAAAATCACTTGAAATACCGACAGAAATCTTGAAGGTGTAGTTGACTCAAATAACAAATACAGTTATACTTATGATGAAACGGGTATCAGAACACCAAAGACGGCATTATTCTTTTGCAAACTGACGGAACAGTACACAAATATAAAACCAATGCACATTCATTTTATTTATGAGGCAAAATATGAAAGTATTAATATCAATACAATACCCTTATGCAATTATTGAAATTCCGAATCGTTTAGAAAATTCATTTATAAAAATAAAAAATGATTATATAAATATGCTAAACGACGGTACAAACAACAGTTTAATAAACTATGATGATTGCTCAGGACCAAGTCAGATTTTTTCAATGACCGTAGAATGGCTAAACCAATATTTGATTAATGATGAAGAAATAAAAATAATAACTCTAAAACCAAATGATAAAGAAACACAAAACTTTTCAAAAAAGAATTCTCTTTTCATTTAATATAAAATTTTTCAACATTATCTAAATAATTAGGGCAAAAGCCCTGTTTTGGTAAAAAACAAATTTGTTAGGAGAAGATAGCAGTGTTTTGTCAAAGTGATGTTTTTTGGAATAATATCAGTGAAAAAAATGTTAGCGGAGATGATATTGCGGAGTATATATATTCCTCGGATTATCTTAACATTCAAAATCCAACAGAATGTTGTGAGATAGAAAATGAATATAATCCCGATTTGATTCGTTATTTTTTTGAAGCAGAGAAATATCAAACCGAAGAAGAATACAAAGAAATATTCTTTCAGGGGTTTCTTGACGGAGATATTGACAAAGAAGAGTATTATGCCGCAGAATCAGCTTTTAAAAATCTCATTAATATATTGTCTGAAAAAAGTAATGTTTATGTTTATTATGAGTTTTTAGCGCCTATTGACAAAAACTCTCCTTTTCACAACAGCAGTGATGTGGATTTTGATTTTGAATTTGTTAAGAGCAATCAGAGCAAATTTGTTCAAATTGTTGATAAATTTAAACTTGAACAAATCAGTATTTTGTTTGCAAGAGAAATCGTCAACGGATATTTAATTTTTGACAATATTAAATCTGTTTTGGTTTGCAGCGGCATGCACGGATATATCCTTTCGGCTGAAGAACCGGACCGCAAATTGTTGGATGATATTTCGTCACAAGTCAGAATAGAAAAAGTATACTAAATCACACTGTTTTAATTCTCTCTGTTTTTCTCGGCAAAGAGTACATCATACCGTGAAATCCTTTTATTTATGCGGTTTCGATTACCTTTTTGTTATAATAAAAAGACACCCCTAGGAAAGTTTGTGTTAATATAATCTATAAACTTTTATAAAATATTCTTAAAGCCATGTCAAAATAAAAAAATGATTTGAGCCCTATAAAAAATGTAAAATTCGAAATATGATATCAAA
>NZ_CAKTGT010000012.1 GCF_934561735.1 uncultured Eubacterium sp. | reverse complement strand
ATAATAGCATTTCTGTCATAATATTCATAAGGCTCAACATGTACCTGACCGTCTTTTATTTCTATGTAAAAAATGCCGTTTACCGCTTTGCCTTCGATGTTAATCTGAAAAGCCATTGTACCCTGTACGTTTGAAACATCTGCGTTGTAGAATTTTGTTCTGGTAGCTGCCACGATTGATTCATATGTCATACCTGCCATGATAATTCCTCCTTAAAAATTATTATATCTATATTTTATCATACAATATTAATAAATGCAATAGCACTTTTATAGGTACATTTACCAAAAAATAAGGCATTTTTGGCGTGGTTTTATATTTATGGTATATTGAATGCAGTCGAATTTTGTGGTAAAATATTTTAGTAATTTTATGATTGTGAGGATAAGGTATGTCAAAATATGTTGATATGACAAAGGAAGAACTTCTTAAAGAACAGTCTGTTCTCCTTAAAAAATTTGAAGAATACAAGGCAATGGGCCTTAATCTTGATATGTCCAGAGGTAAGCCGTCAAAGGAACAACTTGACCTTTCTATGGATATGCTCAAGCCTATTGATTATACAGAGGACGGTTTTGATGTTCGTAACTACGGACTTCTTGACGGTATTAAGAGCTGTAAGCAACTTTTTGCGGATTTGCTCGGCGTTGAAGTAAAAAATGTTATTGTCGGTCCGTCGGCTTCTTTAAACCTTATGTATGATTATATTTGCCAGTGTTACTGCGAGGGTGTTCTCGGTTCAACTCCTTGGTGCAAGCTTGATGAGGTTAAATTCCTTTGCCCTGTTCCGGGATATGACAGACACTTCACAATTTTGGAGCACTTCGGCATTAAGATGATTAATGTTCCTATGACAAGCGAAGGCCCTGATATGGATGTTATCGAAGAACTTGTAAAGGATGAAGCTGTAAAGGGTATGTTTTGCGTTCCTAAGTATTCAAACCCGCAGGGCATCACTTTTTCTGATGACACGGTTCGCCGTATTGCCGCACTTAAGCCTGCCGCAAAGGATTTCAGAATCGTTTGGGATAACGCATATTGCGTTCATGATATTAAGGACGAGGGCGACACACTTCTCAACATCTACGATGTTTTGGGCGATAACGAGGATATGGTTATCGAGGTTTGCTCAACTTCAAAGATGACTTTCCCGGGTGCAGGTGTTTCGGCACTTGTAGCAAGCGATGCAAATATCGCACAGATTAAGAAAAGACTTAATTGCGAAACAATCAGCTATGACAAGATGAATCAGCTTCGCCATGTAAAGTTCTTTGGCAATGTTGACGGTCTTTTGGCACATATGAAAAAGCACGCAGCTATTATGAAGCCAAAGTTTGATATGGTTATCGAACACCTTGAAAATGAACTCGGCGGTTTGGGTATTGCAGAATGGCTTGACCCTAAGGGCGGCTATTTCATCAGCCTTGATGTTATGAACGGCACTGCAAAAAGAGTTGGTGAGCTTTGCAAGGAAGCAGGCGTAACTCTTACAACAGTCGGTGCAACTTATCCGTATGGCAACGACCCTAACAACAGCAATATCCGCATTGCTCCGTCACTCCCACCTGTTGCAGAACTTGACCTTGCAACACAAATCCTTTGCACAAGCGTAAAACTTGCAGCAATAGAAAAGTTGGTGGGCTAATGCAAGTAGGTGCTTCATCATCCTGCTTTTTTCCGCTTTTAACGGAGAAGTCGCTTGATAATGTTTTATCTCTCGGCTTCAAGCAGGCAGAAGTATTTTTCAACACTTCTTCAGAGCTTGAAGAACCGTTTGTAAAAGAACTCAAAAAGAATGCGGATGATCACGGTGCAAAAATTTTATCCGTTCATCCGTTTTCATCGGCACTTGAAAGCAACTGCATCTTTGCCGAATATGAGCGTAGATATGATGATTTTATCGGACTGTATCAAAAGCATTTTCACGCTGCCGCTCTCCTCGGTGCAAAGAATGTTGTTATTCACGGCTCGGTTGCCGTTCAAAAGAGGAATATGAGCGAGGAATTCTATTTTGACCGCTTCGCTTCTCTTGTTGAACTCGGCAAAAAAGAGGGCGTTAATGTTTGTCAGGAAAATGTTGTTCGCTTCAGAAGTCAAAGTGTTGATTTCCTTAAAAAAATGAGAGCATATCTCGGCGATGATTTTCATATGGTGTTTGATATAAAACAGGCTATCCGCAGCGGTTACGACCCGTTTTATGTTGCCGAAGAATTTAAAAATGAAATTGCACATATTCATTTAAGCGACAACACTCCCGAGGTTGATTGTATGCCTCCGGGCAGGGGAACTTTCGATTTTAAGCGTTTGTTCCAAATAATGAACAATGCCGATTATAATGGCGGATATGTGATAGAAATATATTCAAAGGGCTATGATGTAATGAAAGAACTTGCCTTGAGTAAGGAGTATTTGGACAGTATAAAATTATGAATAAGTTAAGCAACAAGACAAAGGGAATTTTTTGCATACTTTTTTCTGCTCTGTGTTTCAGCGGAATGAGTTCGTTTATCAATCTTTCGGGGGATGTTCCTGTTCCGCAAAAGGTGTTTTTCCGCAATCTTGTTGCTCTTTTTTTTGCTTCGGCAGTTTTGATTAAAAATCACGAGCCGTTTAAGCCTGCAAAAGGATGCCTTAAATATCATTTTTTGCGTTCAAGCGTGGGTCTTTTGGGAGTGTTTGGCAATTTTTATGCAACAACACATATGGCACACACGGCAGATGCGGCAATGCTCAACAAACTTTCGCCGTTTGCAACGCTGCTGTTCTCTGCAATTTTCCTCAAAGAAAAGGTTAAACCAAAGCAAGCAATTGCAATTATTGTTGCCTTTGTAGGTGCAATGTTTGTTATCAAGCCGACAATGTCCAATATTGAGCTGATACCGTCGGTTGCCGGATTGATAGGCGGACTCAGTGCCGGTGCGGCTTACACCTGTGTTCGTCATATGGCAAATAAGGGCGAAAACGGCAGATTTACGGTATTCTTCTTCTCTGCATTTTCCGTGCTTGTAACCTCTCCTTATCTTATTTTCAATTATTCGCCTATGACAGGCAAGCAGTTTTTGTATCTTATGCTTGTAGGTCTTTGTGCCGCAGGCGGTCAGTTCGGAATTACCGCCGCATACGGCTTTGCTCCGAGCAGCGAAATCTCAATTTTTGACTACTCAAATATCATCTTTACTGCTATTGAAGGCTACTTTTTCCTCGGCCATCAGGTACCTGATACCCTATCCGTAGTAGGCTATGCAATCATCATTGCCATGGCAGTTTGGATGTTTATATACAATAACAAGGATAACTCGCTCAAAAAAGCATAACATAAACTATATATAGATTTGCTGTTTTTCTTGCATTTTTCTATATGTTGTGGTATAATAGCAATTGTTCAATAAGAAACAACTGTTGCATTGGAGGAAAATGCTATGAAATGTCCGTTTTGCGGTTATACCGAAAGCAAGGTTATCGATTCTCGACCGACCGACGAAAATGAGCGTATTCGCCGCCGCAGAGAGTGTATTCAGTGTTCAAAAAGGTTCACCACCTATGAAACCATAGAGGATGTTCCTGTTATTGTAATCAAAAAAGATAGGTCAAGAGAAGTTTTTGACAGAAATAAAATTCTCAAGGGTATGCTTCGTGCTTGCGAAAAGCGTAAGGTTACCGTTGCAGAACTTGACGAAAAGATTGATGAAATCGAGGCACAGCTTCAGTCATCGGTTGACCGTGAGGTTTCTTCATCTCGTATCGGTGAGCTTATTATGGAAAAACTCAAGGAAATTGACGAAGTTGCCTATGTTCGTTTTGCGTCGGTTTACAAGGAATTCGATTCTGCCGAATCATTCCGTGATGAACTCGCAAAACTCGGTGAATAAAAATAAAATACAAAACAAAAACGAGGCTCTTTTGAACCTCGTTTTTATATTTAATCCATATGTGTATTTGTCTTTTTCGGGTTTGTGTTCGGCTCTTTTTGTTTGATTTCTTCCTTGCTTTTTCTTCCGTTTTTGCCGTTTCTCTTTTCGTTGAGTTCCAAATCAATGAACATCATAAAGAAACTGACCGCCAGCAACGCACAGCATACCCAAATCGCTTTTACACCGAGTTGCTTTGTTACAACACTGCCGAGACCCGCACCGATTGCAAACACGCCGATAACGCTGAAATATACAATTGCTTTTTCTCTGATTTTTTTGTCTTTGTACTGAAAATATGCAAACAGCGAAACGATTGCACTCCTCATATTGCCTATGCACATTGTGGATGCGTAAACCTGACCTCGAACCTTGTGGAATGTTTGCACCTGCATTGCACATACAAATGAAACAAGGGCGTTTGCAAGTGCGTTGTGCTTTTGTGAAATGAACCCAACAGAAAACAAAAGCACAATTTCGCAAAGAATAATGATTTGTCGCCAGTGTATTTTTTCAAGATATTTAAAATAATAATGCACATGCTCCGCAACATATGTGCCCACCATAAACGATATCAACGGCACCAAATATCTCACACAACTTTTGAATTCGCCTTGAAAGAGGTGTGCACTCATCAAAACAATGTTTCCCGTTTGAGCGTTTGCAAAAACCTCGTCTCTGCACATATATGTGTAGGCATCCTGAAATCCGCCTGAAAGCACAACAAATATTGCCGTTATGAACGAATCGGACATTTGCGATATTTTCACTTTTTCAAAAAACGATTTCATCTTTTATCCCTTCGTTTATTTTTTGTCAAAATGATTATATCACAGGTGTTTTTTGTGTTCAATAAATTGTTGCCTTTTTTGTCAGGATAACCAAATTTTTTAAAAATACCGCCATAGAAGCATAATTTTTGACTATATAATTGCACTTGAGCATTATTTATGTTATTATATTTTTCGGTGATGATATGACATTAAAGTTTAATAACGGAAAATTCAGAATACTTATGATAGCCGATACCCAAGAGGGTAATAAGGTTAATTCGGATACAATCAAGCTTATCGAGGCTTCACTTGAACGCAGCTGCCCCGATATGGTGGTTTACAGCGGCGACCAAATTTGGGGTAAGCACAGCTTCAAGGGCGATGCCGATAAGGTAAAAGAGGTGCTCTCAATTCTTGTTGAGCCTGTTGTAAAACGCAAAATTCCTTTTGCAATATGTTTCGGCAATCACGACAGACAGGTTGGGCTTACAAACGAGGAGCAATTCAAGATTTACAAAACTTTTGAGGGCTTTGTCGGTGAAAGTGATGACGGCGTTGACGGAGTCGGCAATCATTGCTTTGAAATCAAGGACGGCGATGAAGTTAAGTTCTTGCTTTACACAATCGACAGCCACAGCAATCTCAAGGTTGGCTATGATTGTGTGCACGAAAATCAGATTGATTGGTATCGAGCAATTCGTGACAGCTATGAGCAAAAACTCGGCAAGGTTGTGCCGAGCGTTGTTATTCAGCACATTCCTGTGTGCGAGGTCTTTGACCTGCTCAAAAAGGTTAATTTCACAAAGCGTGGCTCTGTAAGAGGTTTCAGAACTCACGAGGGCGAATATTTTGTGCTCAAAAAGGATAGGGTGAACAAGGAAGCGTTTATGAAAGAATCTCCTGCCGACCCACAGGTCAACAGCGGAGAATTTGACGCTATGTGCGAAAAGGGCGATGTAAAGGGTATTTACTTCGGCCACGACCACAACAATTCCTTTAACGGCGAAATCAACGGCGTTGATGTTGGCTACACTCAAGGCGCAGGCTTCAATGTTTACGGTCCGGGTATGGACAGAGGCACAAGAGTTATCGACCTTTTCACCGACGGTCATATTGAAACCTATGATATGCGTTACAAGGACATTGTCGGCAGAAAAGTGGACAATCCCATTAAGTATACAATTATGCAGCTTTGCCCAACGAATACTTTTGATGCCGTAACCCGCATTGTTAAAGCGTTTGTCACAATCGCAGTTATTCTCGTTATTATTCTTTTGCTTACAATGTTTTTAAAATAAAATATTTTTAACCAATCGAGGCTCCAAATATAAATCAATAAACCGACCAAGGCTCCCCTTTTAATGTCATAAAGGGGAGCTGTCGCACTTTATATGCGACTGAGGGGTTAAAAGAATTAGGCGACCGCAGGTCGCCCCTATGATATTTCCAAACTTTTTTGGTGGATCTAAATTCGCCGTGCCGATTACGAAATAAAATTAATAATTGTCTGCAACTTTTTGGCGTTCTGAACTGTTATAACAGTGAAAGGACCTTTCAGAGAGGAGGCGAAATGATGACAGAAGAAAAGTTTATACATGCTGTCAAAAGAAACAGTCAAAGGTTGTTTGTCATAGCGTTTTCGTATTTAAAGAATAAACACGATGCCGAGGACGCTTTGCAAAACGCATTTTTAAAGCTGTGGAAAAGTAAAATTGAATTTAATGATGATTTGGGAATTGATAAATGGCTCACAAAGGTGCTTGTCAATGATTGTAAAAACTTTTTCAATCTGTCATTCAGGCAAAATAAATCTATTGAAGAAGTTTACGATGTTTCAACATTTGATAAATATTTTAATGTGGATTTATATAATGCTGTTATGTCGCTCAATAAAAAAGAGCGTTTGTGCGTGATTTTGTTTTATTATGATGATTTGACAATAAGCGATATTTCAAATGTGACAGGTATTAAAGAATCAACGGTAAAATCATTGCTTAAACGCTCAAGAAACAAATTGAAACTTAAGTTGGGAGATGAATGGATATATGAACAATAAGGAAAAATTCAAGGGCACATTCTCAAATCTTTCTCCGTCTGATGAGTGTATGGAAAAGATTTGCAATATTACAACCGAAAATAAAAAGGTTAAAGGATTTGTCGGATATAAGCGTTTGGCGTCTGCAATGCTTGCGTTTGCAATACTTGTTACAGGCAGCGGTTTGGGAGCAAATGCCGTTATCAAAAATAAAAAATCCAATCAATCTTTCGGCGTGGTTGTTGCATATGCGGATGAGCAGGTTAATATTATCAGAGGAACAAGGCAAAAAGTTCGTAACGGTTTGTATTTTGCACCTGCCGATGATGAAAAAGAATGTGAAAAACAGTATAAAAAAGCTCAAAAAGATTATAATGAAATGCAAAAAGAGGCTGAAAGCTTTGATGAAAACGAACCTTATCAACTTAGCGGAATACTTCAAACCGATATTTATGATGAAAACA
Source organism: uncultured Eubacterium sp. (assembly GCF_934561735.1). GTDB lineage: Bacteria > Bacillota > Clostridia > Oscillospirales > Acutalibacteraceae > Eubacterium_R. Next base: position 34,357 of record NZ_CAKTGT010000012.1, on the reverse strand, counting down.
ATAATGTACAGGGCAAACTGTACGGTACACACTCCGGCTTCTTTGTTGCAGATGTAAATGACTTTACAAATGTTAAGTCTATGACCGTTGAAAATGAAAGCCCGGACGGATTTATAAAACTTGAATGGTCGGGATTGTCGGACCTTTTGGAAAATCAAACAGAAGAAACCGTTGATGAAGATAATCCTTATTCGCTGTTTCTGAATCATAAGCTTACGCTTACCGGCGACCAACTGCGAGAAAGTCAGAATTCATTTGGCAAATATGCTTATGAGGTTGATTGGGTATCGGCTTATGAATATTTTGAAGCATACGGAAGTAATTATAAAAAAGGTTACAAGGCTTCTGAAATTAAGGATAAAATAACTTTTACCTTTGAATATGAGGACGGAACAAAACAAAGCACAAGCATAGATATTTCGTTTGATGATTACGGCCATATGATCGTATCATAAATAAAAACCTCACGGATACTTTTTGTATCCGTGAGGCTTTTTATTGCTCGATATAATCCCTGACTCCTTGCAGGAATTTGTCCATTTCTTCATCTGTGCCGATAGTTATACGTACATATTTGTTGATTCTCGGCTGGTTGAAGTATCTGATAAATATCTTCTTCGTCTTTAGGTATTCAAACATATCTTTGATGTCGAGCTTGTCATTCGTTGCCATAATAAAGTTTGTTTGAGAATCAAGAACCTCAAAGCCGAGTGACCTCAATTCATCGGTAACTCTTTGCCTTGTCGCTTTAATCATTGTAACCGTTTTGTTGAAATATTCAACATCGTTCATTGCTTCAACACCCATTGCGATTGAAAGTGCATCAACCGTGTATGAATTGTAGCTGTTCTTTACCGCTTCAAGGGTGTTTATCAGCGTTTCACTACCAATTGCAAAACCGATTCTTATTCCCGCAAGGCTTCTTGATTTTGAAAATGTGCCTGTAACAAGCAGATTTTCGTATTTCTTTGTGAGCGGTACGCTTGTTTCACCGCCAAAATCACAATACGCCTCGTCAATGATAACAACGCAGTCTTGGTTGAAGTTGAGGATTTTCTCCACAAATTTAGTGCTCTCGCCGAGCGAGGTCGGGGCGTTCGGGTTCGGAATAACCACACCGCCGTTTTCTGCCTTGTAGTCATCGGCGTTAATTCTGAAATTCCCGTCAAGTTTCGGGTTTGTGTATTTAATGTTGAAAAGACTGCACCAAACAGGATAAAAACTGTATGTGATGTCGGGGAAAGCAATAGGCTTGTCGCTGTTGAAAAACGACTGAAACGCAAGTGCCAAAACATCGTCCGAGCCGTTGCCGACAAAAACATTTTTTGCCTCAACACCGTAGAAGTTTGCAATAGCCTGCTTCAACGGCATACTGTCCGCCTGCGGATAAAATCGCAGTTTGTCCGTGTTAAAATTTTTCAGAGCCTCAACAGCTTTCGGTGACGGGGGATAAGGATTTTCGTTTGCGTTAATCTTCACAATATCCTTGTCCTTGCTTTGCTCACCCGGTGTGTACGGTTCAATATTTCTCAAATTGTTTTTCCATAAATCATTCATTCTTATCACCTTTTAACATATTAGCACATTAAAGCGTTAAATGCAATATAAAAAACAAAAAATTCTCTTGACATTGCGGCGTGCTTTATGTATAATATCATTGCTGTAAAGAACAAATACTTTACAAAGGCAAAATACTTTACAGGGAGGGTTCGTATGGCTAAAAATCTTGAGATTTCGTACCTTTTGGATTTTTACGGTGAATGCTTAACAGAAAAGCAGAGAAGTTTTATCGACTTCTATTATAACGACGACCTCTCTTTGTCCGAAATCGCAGAGAACGAAAATATCACCCGTCAGGGTGTGCGTGACGCTATCAAAAGGGCAGAAAACACCCTTATCGATTTGGAAAACAAGCTCGGTTTTGCAAGGAAAAACTCGGAGCTTACCAAATGCCTTAATGACATAAGCGAGTGTGCGGATCAAATTTATGATTTCAACCTCACCACAAATGTGTCAAAGGATATCAATGATAATGTCGCAAAAATTAAGGCTCTGTGTGAATATCTAAATAGGATGTGATTACTTGGCATTTGAAGGACTCAGCGAACGCCTTGAAAATTCATTTAAAAAACTTCGTGCCAAGGGTAAACTTACCGAGGCAGATGTTAAAGAGGCTATGCGTGAGGTGCGACTTGCACTTCTCGAAGCCGATGTAAACTACAAGGTAGCAAAAGAATTCACCAACAAAGTTACCGAGCGTGCTATCGGTGACGATGTTATGGAAAACCTGACCCCGGGTCAGATGGTTATTAAGATAGTAAATGAGGAACTTACCGAACTTATGGGCGGTACGGAATCTCGACTTACTATCGCAAAGCATCCGCCTACAATTATTATGATGTGCGGTTTGCAAGGTTCGGGTAAAACCACACATTCCGGCAAACTTGCCCTTAAACTTAAAAAAGACGGTCACAGACCGCTTCTCGTAGCGTGTGACGTGTATCGTCCGGCTGCTATCAAGCAGCTTCAGGTTGTCGGCTCACAGATTGATGTTCCTGTATTTGAAATGGGCACAATCAATCCTGTCAATATTGCCGAGGAGGCTATCAAGCACGCTAAAGACCACGGTTATGACTATGTTATCATAGATACCGCAGGTCGTTTGCATATCGATGAAGCACTTATGGAGGAACTTCAAAATATTCGCTCAACGGTTCATCCAAATGAGATTTTGCTCGTTATTGACGCAATGACAGGTCAGGACGCAGTAAATGTTGCAAAAAGCTTTAATGAGTCGCTCGGTATTGACGGCGTTATTCTCACAAAGCTTGACGGTGACACCCGAGGCGGTGCGGCACTTTCCGTTCGTGCGGTAACAGGCAAGCCGATTAAATTTGTCGGCACAGGCGAAAAACTCGAAAATCTTGAGGTTTTCCACCCGGCAAGAATGGCGTCCCGTATTCTCGGTATGGGTGATGTACTTTCGTTTATCGAAAAAGCCGAAATGGCTCTTGATGAAAAGAAAGCGGCAGAGCTTGAAAAGAAGCTTGCAAAAAACAAATTCGACTTTAATGACTTGCTTGACCAGTTTGAGCAAATCGAGCGTATGGGCTCACTCAAGGATACAATCAAGATGATTCCGGGCATCGGCAAGCAGATTAAAGATGAAGATATAGACGAAAGGGCATTTGACCGTTTGAGATGTATCATTTACTCAATGACAAAGCAAGAACGAGCAAATCCCGAAATAATCAATCCGTCACGCAAACGCAGAATTGCGGCAGGTTCGGGCACAAGTGTTGAAGATGTCAACAAGCTTATGTCGCAGTTTAAGCAAATGCAAAAGATGGTAAAGCAGGTCGGCGGTCGCAAAGGACCAAAGGTCAGCAAAAAAATGCGTCGCTTGATGCAGCAAAATCCCGAAATGGCTCAAAAAATGATGGGTCAAACAGGCGGTAACAACAATCCTTTCGGATTTTAATCAATTCAGTATTAACCCAATTAAGTTTGTAAATTTGGTTGATAAATAATAACTATATTTATTTGGAGGTAAGAAAAATGGCAGTAAAAATCAGACTTCGCAGAATGGGTGCAAAGAAGGCTCCTTTCTATCGTGTAGTAGTTGCAGATTCAAGATATCCTCGTGACGGTCGTTTCATCGAAGAAATCGGAACATACAACACAATGGTTGACCCGGCTGAAATTAAGATTGATGCCGACAAGGCTAAGAAGTGGATTGCAAACGGTGCTCAGCCAACTGACACAGTTAAGTCAATTCTCAAAAAAGAAGGCATTCTTTAATCTTGCATCAAAACAAGATTATAGTAGGAGGTGTTTTCTTTGGAGGAATTGTTGATATCCATTACAAAGGGTCTTGTTGATGATCCAACCAAAGTTTCCGTTGATATTGACGAGCCTAACGAAGAAGGCGTAACAGTTTATCATCTTCATGTTGCAGAAGGTGATATGGGCAGAGTAATCGGCAAGCAGGGCAGAATAGCAAAGGCTATCCGTGTTGTTATGCGTGCCGCAGCTACCCGCAATGATGCAAAAATATCAATCGAAATTGATTAATCCTAAAATCCCGTGCAAAACACGGGGTTTTTTCTTTATTTGTTTGCATAACATAAAAACTTATGTTATATTAATATCGGTGATTAAATGAAACAGTATTTGGAAATAGGAAAAATAAACAACACTCACGGCTTGCGTGGTGAAGTTAAAATGCTTATGTGGTGCGACGGTATCGACTATATTAAACAGTTGAAAACCGTTTACCTTGATGACGAGGGCAAAAAACCGCTTACACTTTTGTCTGCCCGTCAGCAGAAGAATGTTGCAATTCTCAAATTTGCCGAAATAACAACTATTGAAGCCGCAGAAGAATTGAAAAACAAAGTTTTGTACTGTAACAGGGACGATGCCGTTATTGATGACGATGCTCATTATTCGGCAGATATTATCGGCTGTGCCGTTGTTGATATTGACACAAACGAGGAATACGGCAAAATAGTTGATGTGCTTAATTACGGTGCAAGCGATATTTACGATGTTGAATTGAACGGCAAGCATACTTTGATTCCTGCTATTGACGATGTTGTTGTTGAGATTGACACGGAAAATCAGACTGTTCGCATAAAACCGATGAAAGGACTTTTTGATGAGAATTGATATAATGACGCTTTTCACCGATATGTGCAACAGCGTGCTCGGTGAAAGTATTATCGGCAGAGCAAGAGCCGCAGGCAAGGTGGAGATTAACACCGTTGATATTCGTGACTATACCAAGGATAAGCACCGCAGAGTGGACGATAAGCCTTACGGCGGCGGTATGGGTATGATTATGGCTCCGCAGCCTATATTCGATTGCTTTAATGCTATTTGTGATGAAATAGGGGGAAAACCCCACCTTTTGTATATGACTCCGCAGGGTAAAACGCTTACGCAGGACAGAGTTAAGGAACTTGCACAGATGGATAATATCGCTATTTTGTGCGGTCACTATGAGGGCATAGACGAAAGGGTTATAGAGGAGCTTCAGCCTGAGGAAATCTCAATAGGCGACTATGTTCTCACCGGCGGTGAATTGCCGGCACTCATTGTTGCCGACAGTATTTCCCGTATGCTTCCGGGCGTGCTTTCGGATGACGAATGTTTTGAGGACGAGAGCCATTTTAACTCGCTTCTCGAATATCCGCAATATACCCATCCTGCGGTATGGAACGGCAGGGAAGTGCCTGATGTTTTGCTTTCGGGGCATCATCAAAATGTTGATGTATGGCGTAGAGAACAATCTCTTAAAAGAACCTATGAACGCAGACCCGATATGCTCGAAAATGCAGAGCTTTCAAAGAAGGATAAACTATATCTTTCACAACTTAAATTGAATGAAAAAGCAGAATGAAATTTTTGTTAAATATGCACAAATTAAGACATTTTTTGTTGTCTGTAATTAATTAGTTACACGAAGTTTGATTAATTAAGTTGACGATTGAAAAAATCGTGATATAATACCATTGTAAGATAAATAATTAAGTAGTGAAAGACTGCTTTGTTTTAAGATTAGTTGAGAGGTAATTAATATGTTCGTAAAAGATGTTACTGTTGAAAATCAAGTTGGATTGCATGCTCGTCCTGCAACATTTTTCATCCAGAAGGCTAACGAATTCAAGTCATCAATTTGGGTCGAAAAGGAAGAAAGAAGAGTAAACGCAAAGTCACTTTTGGGTGTTCTTTCACTCGGCATTATGGGCGGTACAGACATCAGAATTATTGCTGACGGCTCTGATGAGGAAGAAGCAGTAGAAGGTCTTGTAGCACTTGTAAAGAGCGGTTTCAACGACTAATTACAACACAAATAAAACGGTACGATTTTGATTGTCGTACCGTTTTTTATTTTGCCTGACTGATAAATAATAAAAGCGATAAAGACAAAATCTTTACCGCTTTGTTTCGTTTTGAATTAGCCCTCTTTGTGCTGAGCGTTTGAGATACCCTGACGGATTCTGCGAACGTCTGTAAGAGCCTTGTAAAGTGCGTCGTCAATAGAAAGAAGTGTGTCGTCTGCATAGTTGTTAACGGCAGTGAGCATCTCTCTTGACTTGTTTTGAGCAGATGTTACCATTTCGTTTGCCTGTGTGGTTGCGTTGCTCAAAATTTCAGATGCCTGATTTTGAGATTCTGTTACCATCTGCTTGCCTTGCTCGTTAGCCTTTGCAATGATGTCTGCGGCTTCAGCCTGTGCAGTCTTTGTTATTTCATCCTTTGCAACAAGCTCTCTTGCTTCTTCCTGAGCCTTTTTGATGATTTCTGCGGCTTCTTTCTTTGCTTCTTCAAGAATTGTGTTTCTCGAGTCAACAATAGCCTTTGCCTGCTTTGTTTCCTGCGGAGTGTTGAGTCTGATGTCCTCAATGATAGTCTTTATTTTATCAACATCAACAGCGCATTTTTTAGAAAGCGGAATGGATGTAGCGTCATCAAGCACATCCTCAAGATCTTCAAGCAAAATATCAGTATTAGTCATTTTATTGATCTCCTTTGCATCTTTTATAAATATCGTTTATTATTTCTTTCGGAACGAATGAAGAAATATCCCCTCCGAGTGAGCAAACCTCTTTTACCATGCTTGATGACAAAAACATATTTTTGCCTTCTGTGGTTAAAAACACCGTTTCAACCTGCGGGTAAAGCGATTTGTTTGTAAGTGCTTGCTGAAATTCGTACTCAAAGTCCGACATGGCACGCAAGCCCTTAACTATTGCGACAGCACCTTTTTGCTCGGCATAGTTTACCAAAAGACCGTCGTATGTATCAATTTTTACATTGTCGGAATGTATTGTCCTTTTCAGCAGGTCAATGCGTTCCTCAATAGTAAACAGTGATGTCTTTTTTGATTTGTTGCTCATTACCAAAACGATTACTTCGTCAAACAATTCGGCGGCTCGCTCGATAATGTCAAGGTGTCCGAGTGTTACAGGATCAAAGCTGCCCGGACAAATTGCGATTTTCATTGCTCCTGACCCTTTCTGTAATAGGTTAACTTGGTCTTGCCGTATTTTTTTTGCTTCGAAATCTGCCACGAATTCACTTCTTCGGGAAGTTCTTCGTCCTTGGCGGTTTCGCAAATAATCACGCCGTTTTCACTCATCATATTCGTAAGAAGCGGCAAACTGTCTGTTACTAAATTTTTGTGATACGGCGGATCCAAAAATGCAATGTCAAAGTTGTCTTTTTTCATCAAAAAACTCTTTGCTTCCGAAAAGACCAAATTTGCCTTGTCGGTGATTTTGCACTTTTCAAGATTGTTTTCAATTATTTTGTATGCGCTTTTGTTGCTTTCAACAAATGTGCACACTCTTGCTCCTCTTGACAGTGCCTCAATCCCAAGTTGACCCGAGCCTGCAAACAAATCAAGTACCTTCCTGTTCTCTATTTCAAACTGAATAGAACTGAACAGTGCTTCTTTTGTGGCTTGCGTGGTAGGTCTTGTGACATCGTCACCGCCTAAAGTTTCAAGATTTCGTCCTCTTAAAGAACCTGTAATTACCTTCATAAAAACATTATCCTTAATTTTTTACTATTATATTATACAGATACAATCGCTTTTCGTCAAGTTTTCTTTTATATTTTAAATATTTCTGTAATAATTGTAGACGCTTTCGGCGTTTGTTTTCGATATTCCGTCGGCTGTGCAAAGCTCTTCAATGCTCGCTTCTTTTATCGCCGAAATTGTTTTAAACCGTTTCATAAGTGCCTTTGCTTTTTTTTCTCCTATGCCCTCGATTTTTAACAGGGAGGAGGAAAAAGATGATTTTTGGTGCTTTTTGTGGTGATAGGTGATTGCAAATCTGTGCACCTCCTCCTGTATGCGTGATACAAGGGTAAATGCACTCCTGTGCGAATTTATTTCTATTTCACCGCCGTTGTAGGCAATGGCTCGGGTTCTGTGCTTATTGTCTTTGACCATACCAAAGACAGGCACATCAATGTTCATTCTTGCAATGACGGGAAGCACTGCGTTAACCTGCGGTTGACCGCCGTCAAGCAAAATCAAGTCCGGAAGAATTTTGAAGGTGCTATCGTCATCGTCTTCGTAGTAATGCTTAAATCTGCGTTCCAAAACTTCGTTCATTGAGCCGACATCGTTTTGACCGTCAAAACCTTTTACGGAAAATCTTTTATACGCTTTTTTCATCGGTCTGCCGTTGTGGAACACTACCATTCCGGCAACATTGTCTGCACCGAAGGTGTGCGAAATATCATAGGATTCAATGTATTCGGGAGGTTTTGGAAGTCCCAAAAGTTCCGCCAATTCTTCAAGTGCCGCAAATTCTTTGCCGAGTCTGCCTTGATTTTGTGCAAGGTGTTCGTTTGCGTTCTTTATGCAAAGATTAACAATAGACAAATGCTCGCCCTTTTGCGGATGGATGAATTCAACTTTTTTGCCACGCTCTTTTTCAAGATATTCGTGCAAAAGTTCTTCTTCAAGTATATCACCGTCAACTGCGATTCTGCCGGGAATGTCGCTTCTTATGGAATAGTATCGCTCAATCAGGTCAAATCTCGCTTCCTCAAGGTCGTCAACGCTGTCAATTATCCAGTGTTCGCTGTCAACAAGTTTGCCGTATTTAAAGCGGATAACCTCAAAGCAAGCCTTTTTGTTAGAGTTAACAAGTGCAAAAACATCTTCCTCAGGCACATTGATTGATACAACTTTTTGCTTTTCGTCAAGGTTGCGTATGGCTTTTATTCTGTCACGCAGTTTTGCCGCTTTTTCAAATTCCATCGCTTCGGAATATTCATACATTCGCTTTTCCATATCCTCAACGGATTTGACCGCTCCGCCTTTTAAAAAAGCTATTGCATCGTTGATTGAGGCTTTATAATCTTCCTTGGATATTCTGCCGCTGCACGGAGCGGAGCATATCCCCATAAATCCGTTTAAGCACGGACGGGATTTGTTATAATCTTTTGGAAATTTCTTGTTGCATTGCGGAAGTTTGAATATCCTCAAAGTTTCCTCAACTGCATTTTTAACCGAAAAATTAGAGACAAACGGACCGATGTATGTTGCGTTGTCGTCAAGTACCTGCTTTGCTTCGCTGATTTTAGGAAATTTCTCTTTTGTTATTTTGATGTAGTTGTAGCCCTTGTCATCCTTTAAAAGAATGTTGTATTTAGGCATATGCTGTTTAATAAGCGAACATTCAAGAACCAATGCTTCAAATTCGGTGTCGCATAAAATGTAGTCAAAATCATCCACATTTTCAACCATTCTTATTACTTTCAGCGAATGATTTGTGTGCGAACCGAAGTAGGAGGAAACACGGTTTTTGAGAGCTTTTGCCTTGCCGATGTATATTATCTTTTTGTCTTTGTTTTTCATAATATACACGCCCGGATTAAGCGGCAAAGCCATTGCTTTTTTTCGCAATTCTTTTTCTGTCACAATGTTGCCTCCTTTCTTGCGTTTGTGTTGGTTTTACTTTGCTTTCTTGCAATGAGATGTTATCACTCTTGAAGAACCGTTGTACGAGTTACCGTAAACATCAAGGTTGGTAACACTTTTGGCTCTTATCGGAATATCTCTTGCAACAAGGAAGTAGTTGTTGCGTATCGTGATGTTTTGGTGTACCTTGCTGTTCATTTTGCCAAAAGTGATTGGCTTAATAAGTACGGCAGGGCATTTTGAATAAATTGACGGTGAAAGTAAAAATTTGTTTTCGTAAATCTCAACATCTCTTACCGGACCGCTTTCGTACCAAAACATTGAGTCGTCACTGATGAAAATATGCGCCATTTGGCTGTCTTTGAATGTGTTGTCGTGAATTTTAACCTTGCCCGAGGTTGTGCAGAGAACATCTCTTGTCGGAATAGCAGTAAATACACAATCACTGATTTCAACATTTGGACAGTAGCTTTTGTTTTCCGCAACGATGTTAGGCTGGCGGAGATGCTTTTCGTCAATGTTTTGCGGCAACGGTTCGTTGAATGTTACCTTGCAGGTTTTGCCCTCGAGGTCGTCAACAACCGCTTTAACCGTGAAGTCACCCGGAAGTTCGTTGAGATTGGTGCGGCGGTAGAATTTTACCGTGTCACCAGGGAAGAAGTTTTTGTGTCCGCCTTGCTGATGATGTACAAATTCAAACACTGCCGTGTGGTCATCAACCTTTTCTTTAAATCTCATAAACGAGCCGTGAACATTGATGCAATCATCGTGTGCGTGTGAAAAATAGCTGTTTGTGATTGTTACATCGCCCTTGCAACCGCAAATATGGATGAGGTCGGCAAATGATGAAACAATGTGGTCTCCGTCACCCTTAAATGTAATATTGTCAAAACTCATATTTTCACACATTTGTGAAAGCCAGCCGAAGCCTGCCATATAGTTTACGGTGATGTTTGTGCTTTTAACATTTGCACATTCGCCGAAGAAGATGCCGCAGGTGTTTCTGTTCTTGTTTGTTTGGTGGGTGAGTATGTCTCCGACTTTGAAAAACTTATTTTTCTTGTATTTTATTTCAAGTTCGGTTGCACTCAAACGCTTCATTGACTTTATGCCTGAGAACACCGATTTTTTGTTTGAAATTCTGTATACCGTGTTGCCGTCGGCACTGTGGAATACACCGTTGTACGAGTTTTCGTCATTTCTGAATTCCCAATAATTCTTTTTTGTGTATGGGCTTTGCTCAAAGAAAACAACTGTGTTCTTCTTTGAATCGTCTATGTACCAAAGTTGAGAGTCGGGAAGTGAAAATCTGTATGTTTTGCCTTTTTTCTCAAGAACTTTAAGTTCAACACAATTCGGGCAGGCGTATTTTATTGTAAGATTGTCAATGTTTACATTTTTGCAGTTAATCATTCCGAACGAGCAGATGTCACCGTGGATAACAAGTGTTGCACCGTTGCCTTCGATGTTAAAGTTGTTTTTGTTTTCAATCAGCATACCAAAGTATTTCTTCGGATTCTTGAAACTGTCTGTGTTGCTGAAATGAATGTGACGCTCTTGGCTGTAATCCTTAAAAAGATGATATTCCTTATTTTCAAATACAAGAGTATCGCCGTCCTTCATTTCGCTGATTGCTTGTGTGAGCGGTATTGAAAAACAGTCTGCACTGCCGTATTTGTCTACTTTGATTTCCATAGTGTAATCCTTTCATCACTTCTTATACAAAATGGTGATTTTGCACAGTTTTATTTTGTCTATATATACAATAATAACAAATATATGCCTTGACTTCAACTATTTATTGACGAATATTTGTAAATATTGTATCATTTAATATGAAGTAATTTTTGGAAAAGGGAGCAAAATATGACCTGGCAGGAAATATATCAATCAAAGCTTACAACAGCCGAAGAGGCAATCAAACTTATTAATGACGGCGACAAGGTTGTTACCGGTTTTGCTTGCGGCGAACCTATACATATTGAGCGTGCGTTGGCAGCTCATTACAAGGACTACAAAGATGTTGAAATTGTAACAATGCTTACTCTTATTGAAAGCCCGTGGTCTATGCGAGAATTCAAGGGGCATATAAAACTCAACACTCTTTTTGCGTCAAAGTCCACAAGAGCAGGCATAAACAGCGGCGACAGTGAGTTTACAACATCTCATTTTTACGAAATTCCTGATATTATTCAAAATTATATTTGCCCGAGAGTGTCAATAGTTATGGTTTCTCCGCCTGATGAACACGGCTATGTTTCGTTCGGCACAACAGTTGATTATACAAAGGGCACAACCGATTATTGCGAGGTCGTTATCGCACAGGTTAACAAGTGTATGCCTCGTACTTTCGGCAACAGCATAAAGCATGTTCGTGATTTTACCTGCTTTGTTGAGTTTGATGAAGCACTTCCGGAGGTTGTCGGCGGTGCACTCAGCGAGGTTGATATGGAAATCGGCAGAAACTGTGCTTCTCTTATTAATGACGGCGATTGCTTACAACTTGGTATCGGCGGAATTCCTAATGCCGTGTGCCTCCAGCTTACCGATAAAAAAGATCTCGGACTTCACAGCGAGCTTGTCGGTGACGGTGTAGTTCCACTCCTTGAAAGCGGTGTTATTAATAATAAGAAAAAGCAAACAAATGTAGGTCGTTCCGTTCTCGGTGCGGCGTTCGGTTCAAAAATTCTTTGTGATTATATCAATGACAATCCGTCGGTTGAACTTCACCCGATTGATTATGTAAACAATCCTATTGAAATTGCTAAAAATGACAATATGGTGTCAATCAATTCTTGCTTGCAGATTGACCTTTTGGGACAAGTTGTGTCCGATACAATCGGTCTTTCACAGTTTTCTGCGGTAGGCGGTCAGGTTGACTTTGTCAGAGGTGCAACAATGTCAAAGGGCGGCCGTTCCATTATCGCAATGCCTGCAACCGCAAAGCACGGCACAGTGTCGCGTATTGTACCTATTATTACAGAGGGCAGTGCCGTTACAACTCCGAGAAATGATGTTAACTATGTTGTAACCGAATACGGCATTGCGCAACTTAAAGGCAAAACACTTAAAGAGCGTGCAAAGGCACTTATCCGAATTGCTCACCCGGCATTCAGACCGTACCTTATGGCAGAATACAAAAAACGCTTTTCTGAAACTCCGTTTACCGAAGAAGAAATGAAAAGCTTTAAGGACTCAATTGCAGAGAAAATTCAAAGCGAAAGAGATAAATTTCATTCTACAATTGAACAAAAAATAGATAAAATCAAAGCAAAAGTTCAAGAATAAATACATAGCACAGATGAAATCTTAATTTTTTATTAAATTCATCTGTGCTATTGTCTATTTATACAATTTGTGATATAATATACATACTTTTACGGATAACAAACTTATAGGATAAAAAGGAGAAAAATATGGCACTTACTAAATCCACCCATTTCGGTATTGCAAGAAAAATCGTTTCAAATATGACTGCCGAAAGCTGGGAGCAAATACCGCACGCCGGATTGGTTTACGAGCCGGAGGTTACTGCTTTTCTTGCGGAATGTAAAAAGCTTAACGAGGGTTGCACGGATAAATCAAAGAAAATTACAATTAATACTGTTATGATGAAGGTTATTTGCGAGGGACTCAAAGCAGCACCTAAGATGAATGCTCACCTTGAATTCAACCGCAAACTTGTTCGCGGTTGCCTCCACGAGTTTGATCATGTTGATGTTTCTATGCCGGCACTTTTGCCAAACGGCGAGATGATGACACTCAATATGCACGATATGGGCAGTAAAACTCTTACCGAAATGACCGAAACTATCCACGACAGCTTGCGTAGAGCAAACAATACCGACCTCAATGAAGTTATGTTTGAGGTATCACTTGATAACACTCTTCAGGGTTTGAAGCAGGGCAAGATTCTTCAGGCTATTCGCCGCCTTTACGGTTCAAAGACAGGTAAGCATAAAGTAAAAACTCTTTCGGGTCAGGCAAAGAAGGATTACTATTCTATCCCTACAACCGAAAGACTTACAAAGCACGATATTGAGCAGGGTACAATCACAATTTCAAACCTCGGCTCAATCAAGCGTGATTTCAAAGGTTCATGTACACTTCTTGAGATTATCCCACCGCAGGTTATTGCCATTGCAATTAATTCAGCACAGCAAAAGCCTATTGTTGTTGACGGTGAAATAAAGATTGGCACGGTTATGCCTCTTTCAATTTGTATGGACCACAGAGCACTCGATTACGGCGATGTTGTTCCGTTCTTCAACAAACTTGATGAGATTTTTGCTCACCCTGAAATTATCCAAACTTGGAAATAAAATCAATGAAAACCGCAAACTCGATGTTTGCGGTTTTTTTATGCTAAAAAATGTTTGAAAGTGTAATCCTTTGGTTCTCGTGGTATGCGTAGGTCAACGCCCGTATTTCTGCAAGGGCCTCTTTTTTCTTTTCACCGCTTTTACTGTCTAACTGTTCAATGCTCACCGCCAAATCGTCCACCATATCGTGCTCCGAAAAAATATAAATTGTGTCGTTTTTTTCTTTCCATAACTTCTTTATGCCGTCGGTGTCCTCGTGTTCGGTCATATACACCACTTTGTCGCAAAAATCCTCAATGTATATCTGTTCATATGTGCAAAGTCCTGCCGATATAATCAACAAAACAACCGCTATCCAAATTTTTTTCATTGCTCATCCTTCTTTACTATATATACCGTTCCGTCACTTTTGACGGTCATTACAAGAATATTTTCAACCTGTTCGTTGTTTGATACGGCAAGCAGTTTTATCTCGTTTTCTCCGATGTTTACATTGCCAAAGCAGTCTGTTACCGCCTTGCCGTCTATTACAACGGTTATCGGCACTTCCGCCTGCGATGCTTTTATTCCCATATCGCCCGGAGTAAGCGGAGCATACTCGGATTTCTTTTGAACAGATACAACTCCGTTTGTTTCGACTATTGCATTTGCAACCTGCGAAATGTCAAACACTCCCGCCTGCCTGATTGCGTCGGTTAGGTCGTCTGTCGTAAAGCGTAGTTTTGTAAGTTCTTTTTGCTGAATTATTCCGTCCTTGATGATGAATCTCGGTTTGCCTTTTATCATCGACCTGAATTTGATTGATTTCATCGAAAGCGTTGAATTAATGATTTCAAAGCTGATGAATATCGCAATCGGTATCAGCGAATTTGCAAGCGGCATACCGTTGTTTTCAAGCGGAACGGTTGCAACCGCACTGATAAGTATTGTTATAACAAGCTCTTGCGGATTCAACTCACCAACCTGTCGCTTGCCCATAATTCGCACCGATACCGTTATAAAAATGTAAATAATTACTGCTCTTAACAATGTAATAGACATACAATCACCATAAATAATTTAACCTTAAAAATGAATAATATACACAATGCTTTTCATAATAAAAGTGGTGATATTATGTCAAATTTGTTTGATGATTACGAACTTAATCTTTTAACATTTAAAGATGATTTTAAAGATTCGTCCGACTTTCTGCTTAAAGAACTTCAATGTAAAAACGGCAAAATGTTTCTTGCCTGTATGGACGGACTTGTTAATTCGTTGCTTCTCAGTCAAATGATTGTTGAGCCGATTTGTGATTTCGACAAAAAATGCGAAACTCCGAGAGAATATCTTGAACTTTTGCAAACTCAAATTGTCCGTTGCCCCGAACAAAATGAGGTGACAACCTTTGAGGATGCTTATTATTACCTTATGTCTGGCTTTGCCGTTGTTGTGATTGAGGGGTGCTCAACCGCACTTGCTTTCGGTGTGCAAGGCTGGAACAGACGAAATACCGACGAGCCTTCAACCGAAGCAAATGTAAAAGGTGCAAAGGAGTGTTTTGTTGAAACTCTGAATGACAACAAGGCTCTGCTTCGCAAAAGATTAAAGACATATCATTTGAAGCAAAAACAGTTGAGCCTCGGCAGTAGTGCACGCACGCCTGTTGCGATTTGTTATATTGACAACAGGGCAGATATGGCTATGGTTGATGAGGTTGAAAAACGACTGAAAGGGGCAAATTTCAATACGGTTCTTGATTACGGCGAGTTGTTGCCGTTTCTTGATACGGATATAAAAAGCTTTTTTTCCTGTGTGGGTTCAACCGAACGCCCGGATGTTTTGGCGTCAAAACTTCTTGAGGGCAGAGTTGCCGTTATGGTTGAGGGCACGCCTTTTGTGATGTACACTCCTTATCTGTTTTCCGACAACTTTTCGGCACTTGACGATTACGACAATCCGCCGTTTTATTCAAGCTTTATGCGGCTTTTAAAATACGGAGCGTTTATAATTT
Source organism: uncultured Eubacterium sp. (assembly GCF_934561735.1). Lineage (GTDB taxonomy): Bacteria > Bacillota > Clostridia > Oscillospirales > Acutalibacteraceae > Eubacterium_R. Next base: position 18,591 of record NZ_CAKTGT010000012.1, on the reverse strand, counting down.
CGGTGTTCTTGCCGGGGTTGTTTGTAGCCGTCGGCACTTTTCATCAGGAACTAATACCGTCAAATCTGCTGTTTTTGATTGCCGCAAATGAGGCTACAACACCGTTTACTTTAACCGTAGAGGCTGTGTTTGTACATCTTTTGTATGAGATAATGCGAGAGGCAGGACTGCGATTGCCCGAAAGTATAGGTCATGCAATATCCATTATCGGTGCAATCGTTATAGGTGATGCCGCCGTTTCGGCAGGGTTAATCGGTGAACCTATGCTTATCGTTGTTGCCGGCACCGCAATATCTTCTTATGTTGTTTATCCGCTTTATGAGAGTATGGCTTTGATAAGAATTTTGTTTATTATAGTTGGCGGATTGTTCGGAATTTACGGTTTAATGCTCGGTGCGGCGATGCTGTTTTGCAATATTTGTGCACTTAATCCTTACGGCGTGCCGTATTCCTCGCCGCTGTCACCGCTTACCAAAAAGTCGCTCATTGATGTTTTGTTTCGTGGCGGATGGCGTAAACTTGCAAAACGCAAGGTAAGAGTAAATCGTTTGGAGGGAGTGTCGCTTGATGATTAACGCCAAACGAGGCAAAATTTCTCCTAAACAACTGTTTTTTATGTTTTTTGTGTCGAGGCTTGTTGTGTCACTTACCTATATTCAGGCGGTAACCGTTGGCAGATTTGACAGCGATGTTCCTATAAGTTTTGCCTTGTCGCTTCCGCTGACCTGTCTTATGTCAATCCCTGCCGTGATTTGCGTAAAAAGAAAAAAATCACCGCTTTCAAATTCGGTGATTAGCATGCTGTATTTGCTGTTTTTTCTGTTTTTTTCTTCTCTCACGGTGGGCAGATTTGCATATTTTGCCACAACAAAAATGAATCCTGAAAGTCCGATGGTTATGTTTATTGCTCTTGCGTTTGTCGCCGCTTGCTACGGTGCGTATTTGGGGCTTGAACCGCTCGGCAGATTTGCGTCGTTTTGCGGTGCTCTGCTTACCGTGGTCATTGCCGTTGTTTTGATTTTTAATGTTAAAAATTTTGAATGCGTCAATCTTTTTCCCGTGCTTCAAAACGGTGCAAAGCATATAGCGATGAACACATTTTTGTTCACCTGCAATTCTATTGAACCCGTACTTTTGCTCTCGCTGTACGACAAAACAAACGGCGACTGCGTAAAACCGTATTTTTCAGGCGTTGCCTGTGCTTATCTCGGCGTGTTTTTGCTTCTTGTTTTCTGTTGCGGAGTTCTCGGTAACAGTGCCGATTTGCAGTCTTTTCCGATATTTACGCTTTTTCAAACCGCTTCGATAAACGATATGTCAAGGCTTGATATTCTTCACACTTCATTTTGGATTTTTGCCGTGTTTCTCAAAACCGCCATGCTGTTGTTTTGTGCGAGCACACTCTTAAAAAAATACCGCCATAAAAACAAAGTGCTTGTATTCGGAGCAACGGCTTTTTTGGGCGCTGTGATTATGAATGAAGTTTTCGGTATGAAAATGGCAGAAATATCAAAAACCGTAACGGTTGTGATGTTTGTTTTGCTTGCTTTTGTTATTCCGATTTTTACCTTGATTTTTAATAGGAGTGATGATGTTGAAAAAGGTGCTTAGCGTAATTTCGGTTGTCATTTGTATTGTTGCGGTCTTTTCGGGTTGCAGTGACAGTCTGTCCGATATGTCGGTTGCACAAGGCGTAGGAGTGGATAAAACGGGCGATAAGGTTAAGGTGTCCGTGCAGTATCTTGATTTGACAAAGGGCAGCGGCACAACCGATAATTTGGGCGAAAACATAACCTCTGTTGCGTTTGGTACGGCAGGAAATATCAGCAAAGCCGTGTCGAGAACCTCGGCAAATATTTCAAGTCCTGTGTTTTTCGGGCAAAACAAGGTTATTATTTTTGGTGACGATTATGCAAAAAACGGACTTTCAAATGTTGTTGATTATACTTTGCGTGCGGTTGACAGCCGCCCCGATGTGTTTGTTGCAATGAGCAAAACCACAGCCGAGGATGTTATCAATTCCTCCGAAAACAAGGCAAAAGTGCCTGCTCAGGATATTTACGATATGCTCAAAACCGGTGAAAAGACAGGACTTTCCTGTGCCGTAACCGTCAAGGATTTGCAAAACTGCTTTTTGTCCGAAACCTCGGATGTTTATCTTCCCGTGTTATCTGTAAAGGACGATAAAACAAGAATTGACGGTATCGGAATTTTCAGCAAAGGAAAATATGTAAAAACTCTGAACAGTGCCGAAACGCTCGGCTTTTTGCTTGTAAACAACAAGGTTAAAAGTGCTACTGTAATCCTTAATGATAAGAAATACGGCAAGGTCGGTATGGAAATTACGGATGTTAAAGTTAAAAATATGGCGTTTTATGATGACGGTGTTAATTTTCGCTCTGCCGTAAGTTTTGACATCAACTTAAACGATACTCAAAAAGGCATTGCTGCAAAGCTTGACGATGAAGATACACAAAGACTTCAAAAACTTGCAAAAATAAAAGTTAATACTCTGTGCCGAAATGCCGTAAAGGTCTGTTTTGAAAGTAAGTCCGACCCGTTTTTTGCCGGCAAACTGCTTTCAAGATACAGCTACGCTTATTATAAAAGCCACAGTAAAAACTGGCGTAACGAGTTGCCGAATGTTAAGGTGTCCGTCACTGTTTCGCCCAAATTTAATTTGGTTAACGGCAACTATACAAGAAAGTAAACACAGGAGTTAAACAGAGTTACAAGTTCACTGCCGTTTGATGCCGGTTTTATCAGCGTAATCATCGGCAGTAACAGCGTTGTTAAAAAGATTATGGCAAACAATATCATTGCTCTTTTCACGGTACACTCTCCTTGACATAAATTTTATTATTTAGTATAATATATTTTAAAAATGGTTTTTTATGCATTGCATATAACCGTATTCTGAATTTATCGAAAGGAGAAGTAAAATGGGAACACATTATATTTCATCAGTTTCTCAGGATTATATTTCAGGTTTGTGCGGCGAACTTGAAAAGAATAACAGTATTAAACCCGGCGATTTTCAAAAATATCGTGTAAAACGCGGACTTCGTAACCCTGACGGCACAGGCGTTATGGCAGGTCTTTCTCATGTTTCATCCGTTGAGGGTTATTATATTCTTGATAACGAGCGTATCCCTAAAGAGGGTAAACTCTCATATCGAGGCTATGACATTAAGGATATAATTGCCGATTGCGTTGCCGACAACAGATTTGGCTTTGAAGAGGTTGTTTGGCTTCTTATTTTCGGCAGTCTGCCGTCAAAGGACCAAATTGTGGAAATCAGAGATGTCCTCGGTAAAAGCCGAGCTTTGCCCGACGAATTTATCGAAGATATGATTATGAAGCATCCGTCAAAGGATATTATGAACAAGATGGCACGCTGTGTTATGAGTCTTTATTCTTATGACGAAAATCCGGATGATATTTCAACGCCTAATGTTCTTCGTCAGTCGCTTCAACTTATTGCACAGTTTCCTACAATGATGAACTCGGCTTATCAAATCAAGCGCAGAGCGTTTTATAACAAGTCGATGTATCTTCATCCTATCAAGCCGGAACTTTCAACCGCAGAGTCGATTTTGCGTCTTCTCCGCTCAGACAAGCAGTACACCGATGAGGAAGCAAAACTTCTTGATATTTGCCTTATGATTCATGCAGACCACGGTGGCGGTAACAACTCAACATTCTCCACCCGTGTGCTTACATCAAGCGGCACGGATACATATTCCGCAATCACGGCAGGCCTCGGTTCTCTCAAAGGTCCCCGTCACGGCGGTGCCAACATCAAGGTTGCTCACCAAATGGAATATATTATGGAAAATCTTGATGATTCAACAGATGACGCACAGGTCAGAGATATGCTTGCAAGAATTATGAAAAAAGAAGCAGGCGACGGTTCGGGACTTATCTACGGTATGGGTCATGCCGTTTACACTCTTTCCGACCCGAGAGCCGTTATTCTTAAAAGAAGTGCCAAAAAACTTGCCTTTGACCACGGCTTTGAAAAGGAATTTATGACCCTTGATGCTATTGAGCGTCTTACTCCGCAGGTGTTTGCCGAAATTAAGGGAGTGGAAAAGCCGATGTGTGCAAATGTCGATTTGTACAGCGGACTTGTTTACAGAGTTCTCGGTATTCCGGAAGACTTGTATACTCCGCTTTTTGCAACGGCAAGAGTTGCGGGTTGGTGTGCTCACAGACTTGAGGAACTTACCACATCATCAAAGATTATGCGTCCTGCATACAAGAGCGTAACAAAGTACAGAGCATATACTCCTTTGGATAAACGCTGATTTTTATACGAAACGGGGGAGAAGAGTGAAAATCGGATATTCTCAAATATCATTGCTTCTTTTTGTAATTGCAATAGTTTTAAAAGCAATATCCGTTTTTGCTTTTGAGTCCGTTTTTCTTACCGTCGGATTTTTTGCGGCGGTTGTTATCGGAATTGTTCTTATCGGAGCGGAAACATTCGGGCAAAAAAAGTTTGCCGACGCTTTCGTTTTTGAAAATAAATTCCATATTTCGTTTTTCTCGATTTTGGCTTCTGTCGGCTTTTTTGTTGATTTTGTATCCGATTCACTCACACTTTATTCCGTTGTTCAAGACGGAGGATACAATGTTGCCGTCGGTGCGTTGGTTATCGGATTTGAGGGCTTGTTTGCCCTTGTAAGTGCCGCCTGTATGATTATGGTGTCGCTGTCGTTCGGTAAAAACACAAGGTATGATTTCAGAGAATTGAAACTTCTCAACGCTTTCCCGCTTTTGTGGGCATTGTCAAACGGAATTGCACTTTTGTCCGACATAGGGCAGAGCTTTTCGCAAACAGAAGCAGTTAAGTACATAGCGGTGATATCGTGCATTGCGGCGTTTTACTTTTTCGCCAAAGAGGTTGACGGTAAGAACGGAGCTTCTGCCTGTTCTGTTTTCTCTTTTAGATGTTTTGCCTATTTTGCCGTTTTGTATTTTATTTGCACTTTTTGTGATATTTTGGGTGGACAAACGGCTTTGCTTGAACGGAGTTCCGTTTTGTCTTTGTCGATTTTATTTAACGGCGTTTTTGCGTATTTTCTTGAGAAAAACATTCTTTCACATACTAAAACAGATTAGAGGTATTTTTAATGACCGGATTTTTAAGCAATTTGCAAACGGTTGCCGTTCAGGTTGTTATTCTTTATTTGATTTCCGCAGTGGGTTTCGTTGCGGATAAGTCAAAAATATTTGTAAAAGCCGATGCAACCAAGCTTGTTGATTTGCTTTTCAATATGATATTGCCTGTTGCAATTATCAATTCATTTCTTTCAATGGAAAGAACAAAAGAGCATATTGTGGGACTTCTTGTGTCCTTTGTGCTCGCTTTTTTAACTCATTTTCTCGGCATGGGAATTGCCGAATTTTGCTTCAAAAAAAGAAGCGCACTCGAACGCGGAGTTTATCACTATGCAATCGTGTTTTCAAATGCCGCATTTTTGGCTTTGCCTCTTGCACAAAGCGTTGCGGGTGAGGAAGGTGTATTTTATTCCTCATGTTATGTTGCGGTGTTTAACATCCTTGCTTTCACCTACGGTATTAGGGAAATATCGGGCAAAACCGCAAAAATCAGTATTAAGCATATTATTCTCAATCCGGGTTCAATCAGCGTGTTGATTGCTATTCCGCTGTTCTTGTTGCAGGTTAGGTTGCCTGAATTTTTGATGGACACATTGGCAAGAGTGGGTGCTTGCAATTCACCTATGGCAATGATTGTATTCGGTACATTTTTTGCAAACTGTAATTTCAAAAATATTTTTGCAAAAAAAGAAGTTTATTTTGTGTCGCTCATTCGCCTTGTAGTTATCCCTGTTATTATGCTGTTTGTGTTCAAACTTATCGGCGTTAAGGGCAATATGCTCACGGCACTTACAATTTCGGCATCGGCACCCGTTGCAACAAACACGGCGATGTATGCCGCAAAGTACGACAATGACACGGCACTTTCATCCGAACTTGTGGGGCAAACAAGCATTTTGTCCGTTATCACAATGCCGGTTATAGTTGCTTTGGCACAGATTATTTGATAAAAAAAGGAGGGCTTGCCTTGAATTTTGAAGATTTTGTGGGAAATGAAAAGGTTAAAGAACAGCTCTCTTTTCTTCAGGCGTCGGGCAGATTGCCTCACGCAATAGTTATTGAGGGTGATGAGGGACTCGGCAAACGCACTTTTGCCCGTGAAATCGCACTCAACCTTTTGTGCAAGGGCGAAAATAAGCCTTGCAGAAATTGCCCTCAGTGCTCAAAGGTACTCAAGGGCGTTCATCCCGATATTTACGAATACAGTGCAACGGGCGGTGCAAGGTCGTTTCATGTTGATGTTGTTCGTGATGTAAAAGAAAATGTTTATATGCAACCGAATGAGGCTGATTATAAAATATATATTTTGGGTAATTGCCAGTGTATGAACGAGAATGCACAAAATGCACTTCTCAAGGTTCTTGAAGAACCGCCTAAGTACGCAATGTTTATTTTGACCGTTACCAACAAATCCGCCCTTCTTGAAACCGTACTTTCAAGAAGCGTTGTTCTTACTCTTGAGGGAGTCAACGAGGTTCTCGGAGCAAAATATATTTGTTCAAAAGACGAAAATGCCGATTATGACGAAGCACTCAAAGCGTGTGCCGTATGGGGCGGAAATATCGGCAAAGCAATAGAAAGCCTCGGTGACAGCAAACTTTCAAAAATAAGCGGTATAGCCGTTGATGTGTGCAACGCTCTTGCAAGCAATGACGAGTATTCGCTTCTCAAAGTGTGTTCTGTGTTTGATAAGGACAGGGAAACTCTTGTTTCTTCTCTTACATTACTCAAAACGGTTTTCAGGGATGCACTTGTTTATTCAAAAAATTCCGATGTCCTTTCGGGGCAAAGGAAAACCGTGGCTAAGCTTGCCACCGACTTCAGCAAAAAAAAGCTGATGAATTTGATTTCGGCGTGCGAAAATCTGCTTGATTTAACGCTGAAAAACGGCAATAACGCAATCCTTATCACAAAGGTTTGTTATGATTTTCGCCGTGCAATAGGAAGATAATAATGAGCCTTCGGCTCTTGAATGGAGATATACATATGACAAAAGTAGTTGGTGTTCGCTTTAGGGACACAGGCAAAACATATTATTTTGACCCTCGCGGTATCGATGTTAAAGAAAATGATGTTGTAATCGTTGAAACCGCAAGAGGAATAGAAAACGGAACGGCGGTTTTTGATGTTAAGGAAGTCAACGATGACGAAATCGTGTCTCCTCTTAAACCCGTAAAAAGGGTTGCAACAAAAAAAGACCTTGCCCAAATTGAAAAAAACAAGGCTTCCGAAAAGCAGGCATTTGATATTTGCAAAAAGAAAATTGCCGCTCATAATCTTGAAATGAACCTCACTGAGGTTGAGTATACATTTGACACTTCAAAAATCGTATTTTACTTTACGGCAGACGGCAGGGTGGATTTCAGAGAACTTGTCAAAGATCTTTCTTCAACATTCCACACCCGTATTGAACTTCGCCAAATCGGTGTTCGTGACGAGGCAAAAATGGTTGGCGGACTCGGTGTGTGCGGCAGACCGTTTTGTTGCTCAACATTTCTCAACGATTTTCATTCGGTTTCAATCAAAATGGTTAAGGACCAAGGTCTTTCTCTTTCTCCTACAAAAATCAGCGGTTGTTGCGGCAGACTTATGTGCTGCCTCAAATATGAGCAAAATTCGTATGAGTATCTTGAAAAAATCACTCCTCGCGTAGGTTCAACCGTTGAATGGGGTCGCAACAACAGAGGTAAAGTTGTTGAAGTTGCATTGCTTACCGGCAAACTCAAGGTTTTGCCTGATGACGCTGTGGAAGGTTCGGCACCTGTAACAGTCAGCCGTGACGAGGTAAAAATTGTAAAAAATAAATAATAAGTATATATATAATTTTAAACAATTGATTAATTTTTACTAAAAAACTATTGCATTTTTGATTGTTCAATGCTATATTAAAGTCAATAGAATTTGGAAAATTGCTATTAATCTAATTAGGAGGTATTGTATAATGGCTTACGCAATTTCAGACGAATGCATTTCATGCGGAGCATGTGCAGCTGAATGTCCTGTTTCTGCTATTTCAGAGGGTGACAGCAAGTATGTAATCGATGCTGATGCTTGCATCGAATGCGGAGCATGTGCAGGTGTTTGCCCTGTAGACGCTCCTAGTCAGGCATAAGATAAATAAAATAGTTAAAAATGCAGAGCCGCTTGGCTCTGCATTTTTTATTTGTCTATTTTGTTATAGATTCTTTTTCTTCGTCTTCATCGGTGATATAATCTTGTTCCGTGAAGTCTTCAAAGATATTTTTTTCTTCATGTGATAACTGAATGTTGCCCTCTGCCATGCGAAGCGTTGCTTCGGCAAAACCTAACAGGATAAAAAATATCATCATCTCTTTTGGGGATTGCAATGTGTGCTCGTACAGCGACATTGTTATGAATCCGATTATTGATGAAGTGTAAAGCACTGCATAAGGTCTGTATGCGTTGTTTTTCAAATAGAAAAGCTTAAACAGATTTTTTGCAAAAACAACAACGATGAAAATCGCAAGTGCAATTCCCACAATGCCGTCCTCTGTGGCAATTTCGAGAAACAGATTGTGTGCATGTGTGCGGTTGATGCCGATTCGTGCAATGATTTCCTGATGGATGTTTTCCGTTCCGGCTCCCATACCCACAAACCAATGCTCTTTAAACAGGTCTGCGCATACTTGCCAAATTGCAAATCTGTTGTTGTTTGATGCCAAAAATTCGTTGCCTGATGAGTTGTTTTTGTATCTCAAGGCTATGGTAAGCGGAATACCTACAGCAAGCAAAAACATAAACGGCAACAGCTTTTGAAATATCTTTTTGTTGCTGATGAGCAGTGTTATCAGCGACAAAGCTACCGCTATATATGCACCTCTCGATTCAGTGCATAATATGCCGAGAAGTGAAAATGCAAAGCAAATTCTGCTGAGTTTTCTGTGCTTTGATTGCTTAAAATATACCGATGAAAATGCACAAAACGGAGTGGTTATAATGAGAAATGTTGCCAAAATAAGCGGATTGTCAAATGTTGCCGATGATCTTGACAGATACGGACTGTTGATGATTTCAAACGGGAAAAGACTGAAAATCCAATCGTTTATGCTGTAGTAAAGCGGGTTTGAAATTGTAAAATTAAATCCGTCAAAATATTTTGTAAGATTGTATGTCACAAATTCAAGCACGGCAATAAGTCCGATAACCCCAGAGGATATGTTGAGTGCAGATATTGCGTTTTTCAGTTTGTCTTTTGTGTTTACCGTATTTGCAATTTCTATGTAAAACAAAAAGCAGCCCATCCACAAAAGCCCTATCAGGGAAGAAAGAATATGTGTGTTGCTCCATATTCCCGATATAAGCATATAGCACATATATGCCATAAATGCCTTGCCTAAATTGCCGATTTTTGCATTTCTGCCCGTCTTTTTAAAATGAATCAAAAACGGAATGTAAAAGAAAAAAACAAAAAGCGGAGCAATGTATTCAGGCAATATAAAAGATGTTCCGATGATTACAAGCAACCATCCAAACAACTTTTTGTCATCTTTAGCAACTGTAACAGTCATATTGTCACCTTAAAAATTTTGTCTGATTTTGTAATGTTTTTATTTATGCAATGATAATAACATATTGTATTTATTAATGCAAGAAATATTTATTAACATTCATTTTACATTATATTTATAATTAATATATAATATAACTATTGCAAATGACGGCAAAGTGTTGTATAATTTATGAGTATTTATTATATTTTAGGAGTGATTTTGTGGACGAAAAAGATTTGAATCTTAAAAACGAAAATCTTAATTCATCTGATGGACACGATGAAAAAATCGAGCAGCCTGCCGAAAAAATACAAGAGGTAGACAATACCGAGGCAACTCCTGCTTATGAAGAAAACGATAATTGGAAGTTTGACGGCGAGGCTCAAACACTCAACAGCAATGTTATAGAAAATGATGTGTTTGAAATTCATATTCCGGAGTCGGCTAAGTATGAAACTGCCGAAAGACCGAAAAAGGCAACTCCGATTACGCCGCAGGATTCACCTGCAAAGACAAGCGGAATTAAGGGTGACAAGGTTCAATTTATTCTTATTTCGATTATTTTGGCAGCCGTTATTGCGGTTCTTGCCGTTTTCGGTACATTTTATTATACAAGGCCGAATTCAAACGAAAAAATGAATCCGGGTAACATTGCACTTAAAATCGACGATACACCGATATCAATCGGTATGTATAATTATTATTATACCTGCGTTACTCAAAACTATATTACTTATGCAAACTACGGCTATTATGACCTTGACACTACCGCAGACTATAATAAGCAAACAACAACAAACAGCGATGGCAAAGAGGTTACTTGGGCACAGTTCTTTAAGGATGAAACCGTTAACCAAATTCAGTATATCACCACTTATTACGAAAAGGCAGTTGAGGAAGGCATTACATTGACTTCCGCACAGAAAAAACAAGTTAAGGAAAATCTTTCTTCGATTAAAGCTAATGCCACAAGCGAAAATGTTTCGGTTGACCAATTCCTTTCCGATACCTACGGTGATTATTGCGGTTACGCAACCATCAAAAAAATGCTTGTACAAAGTTATATTGCACAAAACTATTATCAACAGCTTTCCGTTAACCGAAAGGTTTCGGATAAGGAAGTAAAAAAATATTACAAAGAAAACAAGGAAGATTATGAAAATGTAACATTTGCATATCTCCAGGTTCCTTATGACGATGATGACGGCAAGTCAACATTTGAAAAGTGCAATAAGTATGCAGAACAAATTAAGTCTGAAGATGATATGAAAAAAATTCTTCCAAAGGCTTGCAAGTCGTTGATTGACAGCTATGTTCAACAGGGCTATGTAGAAGATGCAGATTCATGTGTGGATATTTTAACCTCTAATATTGAAGTTTCAATTACCGCAAAAGAGGATGCTTTGGTTGAAGAAGGCATTAACTGGCTTTTTGACGAAAACACAAAAATCGGCGAAGTTAAGGCTTTTGACGACTCCGAAAATAAGACTGTTTATATTCTTTACAAGGTTTCTCAGCCTGAGCCTGACAAAGAAGAAGTATATTCCGTTCGTCAAATTCTCGTTATGCCTGACGGAGTTGACACTTCAAAATCGGATGTTACACTTACAGACGAACAACTTGCCGAGGCAAGAAAAAAAGCACAAAAGATTCTTGATAAATATAACGAAAGCGGTAAAACAGAATATGAGTTTGCCAAACTCGCAGAAAAATATTCAAAGGATACAGCTTCGCTTTCAAGCGGTTCATCGGGTACTTACGGCGGCTATTACGGCGGTGTTACTCAGGGTACTATGGTAGAAAACTTCAATGATTGGTCTATGGATGATTCAAGAAAATACGGCGACACCGGTATTGTCGATTCAAAATACGGTTGCCATATTATGTTCTTTATCAGCAAACAGCCAAAGTATCTTTACGATTGCGAAACCGACCTTAAAAGCAAAAAAGAAAAAGAATTTACATCTTCTTCAACCGTTAAAAAATATAACGGTGCAGTTAAGAAATTGAAGGTTGCACAGCCTAACCAATCTACCGACAGCAACACATCATCATCGGATGCAGACAATACTGTTTCGGCAGAATAAAAATTAACACTTGTAAAAATGTGCACAATAGTGTAGAATACTATTGATAAAAAACCAAAAAGGATGAAAACAGATGGCAGAAAATAAAGACAAGCTTGCTAAGCTGGAAGCAAAGTATGATAAGGCTTATGACAAAAAGGATGCACTTGCTGAGCAAATCGAATCACTCAGAAAGGATATTCTTAATGAGCCTGATCAAAAGAAAAAGAACAAATTGCGTTCAAAGAGAGATGCTCTTATTAAGGAGCGTGACAGCATAATTATTACCGAGGATACAGTTAAAATTCCTATGGCACCAAAGACAAAGAAGATTGTAACGGCTGTTGTTGCACTTATTGTTGTAATTGCACTTCTCTTTACATATGTTGCAACAGGCTTTGTCCGCAAGGGTATGGCAGCAACTCTCGGTTGGCCGCAAAAATCTTTTACCGCTTACACACTTACCGATGCAGACGGCGAAAAGCATAGTATTAAGGTAAATACATACAATTACTATTTTGCTATGTATTACAATAACCTTCAGTCAACAGTCAGCCAGTACAAGCAGTACGGCATTGACCTTGATGAGGCAAACCTCAATGTTGACTTTGACAAAAAGCTCTCGGAGCAAACAAGAACCGAGGATGGCAAGACAACAACATGGCTTGAATATGTTCAGCAGCAGGTTGAGGATAATATCAAGCATACATATATGCACTATTATCAGGCTGTTAAAGCAAATAAGGGTAAGGAGCCTGAAATTACAGACGATCAAAAGAAAGAACTTAAAGACGCTCTCAAGAATTACAAAGAGTCCGCTCATAAGTACGGCTATACCGTTTCAGGTTACATCGAAGCCGCAATGGGTCACGGTGTAACTAAGGAAGTGTTTAAGCGTGAAGCAACTATTTCTTACATCGCCGAAAACTACGAATCCGATCATGAAGAAGAACTTTCAAACAAGACTTATACTAAGGAAGAACTCAATAAGTATAAGAAGGAAAATAAGTCAAAGCTTCAGTCTGTAGATATCAAGATGTTTGAATGCGACAGCGAAGATGACGCAAAAGCATTTAAGAAAGCACTCAAAGCAGACGGCTCAAACTTTGCCGCTCTTGCTTCAAAGTATTCATCCGATAAGTTTGACAAAAAGGCTTATAAAGACCCTCAGGAAACCACATACAACGATATGAATCGTACAACTATGGAAAAGCTTTCTGTAGCTATTGCAACAGCTGACGATGACGATAAGGATAAGTATCCGGGTCTTGATTGGCTCTATTCTTCCGACCGTAAGGCAGGAGATGTAAGACAGGATTCAACAACAGTTGTATATGTTGTAAAGCCTGCTTATATGTCAGATACAAAGACAGTTAATGTTCGCCATATTCTTATCGCTCCCGAATCATCCGATTCAAGCGATGACAGCTCATCAACTTCCGCAAAGAATTGCACAGATAAGGAATGGGCTGCCGCAAAGAAAAAGGCAGAAAAAATTCTTGCCGAATATAATAAGGGCAAGAAAACATCAAAGTCTTTTGCAAGTCTTGCAAAGGCTAATTCGTCCGACAGTAACGCAAGCGACGGCGGTTTGTACGAAAATATAACTACAAACCAAATGGTTCCTACTTTCAACGCTTGGTGCTTTGATTCATCCCGTAAAGCAGGTGATGTCGGCATCGTTAAGACAGAGTACGGTTATCATGTAATGTACTTTGAAGGTAAAAATGACCAAACTGTATGGCAGTATATTGCACAGCAGGCACTTGCTTCCGAAGACAGCGAAAAAGAGGAAGATTCGGTTACTATCAAGAAGAATTGGCTTGGTTCACGCTATTTTGAAATTGATACAGATATTGATGCTTAACAGCAATAAATAATGGCGGGAATTATTCTCGCCATTACTTGTTTAGATAAAGGATTTGCTTATGCCGTTGATACCGACAAATAAAGAAGTTGAACAACTGAAAAAAGAAAACGCCCGATTAAGAGCGGCACTCGGTGAGGCTGAATACGAATGTCAGCGTCTTACTATTATTAATTCTAATTTAGAAGCTCAACTTAAAGAGTCAAACAGGGAACTCGAAAAGAATATTGATGTTCTTCAAACGCTTAAAGGTGATATTGAAGCCTTGGTTGACAATCTAAAATCAAACGAAAACAAATAAAAATGCCGACGGCTTGATGTTTCAAGAACCGTCGGTTTTCTTTTATTCCGTGTATTTTTGACCTTTCGAGTTGAGATGACGAACATCGATGTAATCCGGCAGTCCGTTTCTGTACGGTATCTGTGCAATACCCACTACAAGCGGTCTTACATAGTTTAAAAATTCTTCTGTTACATAGTTGCCTTCATCGTTAATCCATTCTCTCGGAACGGTTTTTACGGCGTTTGCAACAACTCTGACATCTTCTGTGCCGTATTCCACACAATATGGTGATTCGCTTGTTCTCTTGATTGTGGAGAACACTCCCGTCTTTCCGTTAACTGCGGCTTTTACTGCAACTTCACCAAGATTAAATGCTTCGTTAACATCTGTGAGCGATGCAATGTGAGCAGTGCTTCTTTGCAAAACTCCCGGCTCAAGTGCTCTTACCTTACAGCCGATTTTTTCTTCAATAACGCTTTTAAGATACGCACCTGCACCGCTTAGCATAATGTGTCCGAATTTGTCTGCTTTTGACCCCTCGGCACTGATGTAGTTACCGTCTTTGTCACGGATGCCCTCGCTGACAACAATGATAACGGAATTGTATCTGTCAAGCATTTTGTTAACATCTTTGATGAATTGTTCGGTAGAAAATGCAACCTCAGGCAAATAGATAAGGTGTGGGGCAAGTGCCGTGCCCTCTTTTGCAAGAGCGGCAGAGCCGGCAATCCATCCGGCATCTCTGCCCATGGTTTCTATGATGTGAATACTCTTGATGTTGTAAATGGAAGTATCATATGCAACTTCTCTTACACACGAAGCGATGTATTTTGCCGCACTTCCAAATCCCGGTGAATGGTCAATGCCTACAAGGTCGTTATCTATGGTTTTAGGTATACCTACAAATTTTATATCGCTTTTAATCTTTGCGGCATATTCGCTGAGTTGTTTAACCGTGTCCATAGAATCGTTGCCGCCGATGTAAAAAAAGTAGCCGATGTTGTACTTTTCAAGAAGTGCAAAGATTTGCCTGTATTCATCTTCTGTTCCGCCAAGCTTGTATCTGCAAGAACCGAGGTACATGGCAGGCGAGTGCTTGAGGCAGTTCATCATATACGGCTTGTTTTCAAATGTTGCATTGAGGTCAAGCAGATTTTCGTTTAAAAATCCCTCAATTCCGTTAATCATTCCGTACACTTTTTCAATTTTATCCTGCTTAAAGGCACAGTCTATCGCCCCTGCAAGCGAAGAATTTATTACTGCAGTCGGTCCGCCCGACTGACCGATTATCATATTTTTTTTGCTCATGGTTATAACTCCTACTTCGAAAGTCAACTATGTATTATATATTCTTTCACTTAATTTTTCAATAATTAAATTTTTAATAATGTCAAAAAATGAGCCTGCAATTATACAGACTCATTTTTAGCTATTCCTTTTTTCTTTTTTATCATACTTTTTGCATAGGTTATCATTACCGTGCCTATCACGATACCTGCCGCAAGGCCAAAGGTGACTATTGCCGTTGTTTTAAGATTGTTCCAAAACAGCACCTTGTCACCGTCCAAAAGTCCTCTCATTGTGTAGTAAAGAGCACCTCCGGGAATAAGCGGAATTGTTCCCGGTACAAGATAAACATTTGACGGAGCCTTGAGTATTCCCGACATAATTTGACTGTAAAGATAAACGAATAACGCCGCCGCAAAGTTGGATAAAAACATATTGCCGGTTAAATGATTTATTAATAAAAACAGTGCCCAGCCGAGTCCGCCGCCGATTGTTGAAGCAAGCACATTTTTTTCACTTACTCTGAAAAAAATCGAAAATCCGAGTGCACCCGTCGTTGCGGTTATGATTTGAATAACAAAATCTTTCATATCAACCCTCCGAGCATAAGCATAGACATTGCATATCCGCCGGCTATTGCAACAGCCGTCAGCAAAGCTTCAATAAATTTGTAAAGCCCTGCCACAATGTCTTTGTTGAACATTTCCTGAATGGAGTTAACAAGCAAAAGTCCGGGTATAAACAGCATTATGTCGCCTATCATCACCTTGTCAATGTTGCTTCCTATTCCGATATACATACAAAGTATTGCAAGCACACCTGCCAAAAAACTTGCCGTAAAAGTGTAAACAATGTTGTTGATGTTTCTCAACCTAAAGTGATAATCCATAAAATATATAAATATTCCGATAAGTGCCGATGCAAGTCCGTCATATATGTTGCCGCCGAAAAACAGGGCAAAACTTCCTGCCGCAAGTACATATCCCATACATTTTATTGCCGGCTTTGACTTTGCTTTTTTAGGATGATTAATCAGTTTGTTAAGTTCTTCGATGCTTGGCTTGTTTTCACAAATGTATTTAAAAATATTGTTTAGTTCTTCGCTGCTTCCAAGGTCTGTTCCGCCTTTTGTTACACGGACGCTTTGAGTATAATGTTTGCCCTCTTTTGTTTTGATTGTGGCAACTATAAGGCTTGTTACGGCGTATATTTCTATATGCTCAAAACCGTATATTTTGCATATTTTTATGAGCGAATCCTCAACCCTTTTTACCTGCG
This sequence comes from uncultured Eubacterium sp., assembly GCF_934561735.1. Taxonomy (GTDB): domain Bacteria; phylum Bacillota; class Clostridia; order Oscillospirales; family Acutalibacteraceae; genus Eubacterium_R. Next base: position 2,172 of record NZ_CAKTGT010000012.1, on the reverse strand, counting down.
TACCCGAGGATACATATTTGCTTCCGAATTCAAGCAAATTTTCAAGGAACAATTCGCATTCTCTGTCATTCACAAGCCTCACCTCTCTTTAGTTTTATTATAAATTAATAAGTTATTTTGTCAATATGATTTGGTGCTTTTTCAATTTTACTTTGATTGACAAAAACATTTGGGTAATATATAATCTATATATGATATTTGTTTTATAAAAAGTAATTTTTATGCATAAACTCGGTATGGTTTTTCATATTGCAAAAACCATAGAGAAAGTTGCAATCAATAATAATGCAAAACACATATAACCTCACAGACAATGAGGTGCTTGTTAAAAAATACAAATTAAAAGGGATATGTTATGAAAAAATTATTAAACGGAGCGTGGCTCTTTAAACAGAATACGGATGATAAGTGGATGAATGCAACCGTTCCGGGTTGCAATTTCCTTGATTTGATGGCTAACGGCGTTATTGACGACCCGTTTTTGAAGCTTAACGAAAAAGATGCAGAGTGGGTCGGCAAAACTGATTTTGAATATAAGCGTACATTTGAAGTTACAGAGGAAGAACTGGCTTCAAACAGTGTTTTGCTTTGTGCCGATATGCTCGATACCGTTTGCGATGTGTTTATCAATGACAGTTTTATGTTTTCCGCCGATAACTGTTTTATTAAATACGAGTTTGAAATTAAGAAATTTCTTAAAAAAGGCGAAAATGAGATTGCGATATATTTTCATTCTCCTGTTAATTGGGTCAAAGATAAGTACAAAAATTGTGTAACTCCTATTAATTCAAACGGTCAAAACGGCATTGTTCATATCCGCAAGCCGCAATGTCACTTCGGCTGGGATTGGGGTCCGGTACTTCCTTGCAGCGGTATTACCGAGGATATTTATCTTGAATTTGTAAACGAGGGCAGAATCAATGATTTCGCCGTTTCTCAGATTTGCAATATTACTGACGCAACCGTTGATGCAAAAATCGAATATACAGCATACAAAGATTGTGAGTGTAAAATCACTCTTACATCTCCGAGCGGAGAAGTTATGTCGGCAAACGGTGACACCGCTCATTTTGATATTGAAAAGCCCGAACTTTGGTGGACCTACGATTTGTCCGACAAAAAGGAACAGCCGCTTTACACCGTGACAGCAACTCTTTTGTGTGACGGTACGGTTGTTGATGAATGCTCAAAGAAAATCGGTATCCGCAAGATTGAACTTAATCGAGAACTTGACGGCTACGGTAAAAACTTCCAATTCAAGATTAATGATGTGCCGATTTTTGCCAAGGGGGCAAACTATATCCCGCCCGACAGCTTTATTACCAGATTTGGTAACAAGGAACTTAACTATTTGCTTGATGCGTTTCAGTTTTCAAATATGAATATGCTTCGTATTTGGGGCGGCGGATATTACGGCAGTGAAGCTCTTTACAGTGAGTGCGACAAAAGAGGTATTCTTGTTTGGCAGGACTTTATGTTTGCATGCCAGGCTTATCCGTTCTTTAATGAAGATTTCCTTGCAAATGTAAAGAAGGAAGTCAAATACAATGTAAAACGCATTTCTTCTCATCCGTCACTTGCACTGTGGTGCGGTAACAACGAGATTGAGGATATGCACATGGCGTGGATAAATATGCCTAAGTATATTGCGTGGACAGAAAAGTTTTTCTACGGAATTCTTGAACCTGAAATCAGAAAATACGATTCTCAAACTCCGTATACTCAAGGTTCGCCTATCGGTAAAAGCCACAACGAGGGCGTGTATGCCGATAATGTGGGTGATACTCATCTTTGGGGCGTATGGCACGGCTTGAAGCCTATGGATTATTACAGAAAGCGTATGACCCGTTTTTGCAGTGAATTCGGCTTTGAATCTCTTCCCGATATGAACAGTATTCGCATTTTTGCCGACAAGTCCGATTATGACCTCAACAGTCCTGTGTTCCTTTCGCATCAAAAGTGTATGAACGGCAATGACAAAATGGTTTACTACATTGCAGGCAGATTTGATTTGCCAAAGCATTTCAGGGATTATGTTTATCTTTCACAGGTAACACAGCTTGAATGTATTCGTGATGCAACCGAGCATTGGAGAAGAAACAAGGGCAGATGTAACGGCTCAATGTATTGGCAGTTCAACGATTGTTGGGGTGTTTGCTCGTGGTCGAGTAT
>NZ_CAKTGT010000011.1 GCF_934561735.1 uncultured Eubacterium sp. | reverse complement strand
GTTGCACCGACAGGGATTTGAGAAAAGTCGCTTGATACTGCCCACATATCTGCCGCACATAAAGCACAGTGAGCAGAACCTCTTGAACCTGTAACAGCTTGATATACATCTGCAACCCAAGCCTGACAGTAACCCGAACGGGCAGAAATACCGTATTTTGCCGAGTTTGTCGCTACTGCAACGATTTTCTTCTGCGTGTCATTGACCGTTTCGTTTGAAAAATCAAGGTCTTTAATGTCAATACCGCTACCACCCGATACTCCGCTGATGTTGTAAATAAGCGACGCCCAAAGCTTGTTGTTTTTGTCACTCATCAATTCGGCTAAATATTTCTTTTGCGTATCATTAAACGAGTAAGAATTAGCCATATCATCGGCAGTCTTATATGCGGTTTCGATTACCTTTTTGTTATAATAAAAAGACACCTCTAACAAGGTGTCTTTTTTGGTGGAGATGGCGGTAATCGAAACCGCGTCCGAAACCGGATTGCCAAGGGCTCTACGAGTGTAGTTTATCGTTTGGGGTTCCCCTCACGCATCGGCGACAAACAGCCTATACGCTACGGTAACTTCTGATTCCTGATGAGAGCCGAAGCACTCTCTCATTCATGTTCGCCACTAATCGACGCCCTCATCCAATCCGTGGCACTATCGGTGAGAACGGAAGGGTGCTTACGCAGCCTTCAAAGAAACTGTATTATTGTCAGTTAATTTTAAAGTTGTTACTTTTAAAGCGGTGCAACTCCGCTACTCGCTGATCAAGGTTTTCCGACCCCGTCGAAATCCTTTCATCCCCGTATATTCAAGTGCCGAGCACTCAATATCGTTCTTTAAACTCTCGTTCAATCGTGCGGTTGGCGTCTTTTTTTGCCTGAACGGCACGCTTGTCATAGAGTTTTTTACCTTTGCAGAGCCCGATTGACAACTTGGCTCTGCCTTTTTTGATATATAATTCAAGCGGGATAATCGACAATCCCTGCTGTTGACTTTCGCCAAACAACTTCATAATCTCTTTTTTGTGGAGCAAAAGTTTCTTTTTGCGAAGCGGGTCACGATTGAAGCGGTTGCCCATCTCGTACGGTGATATGTGCATACCGATAACGAACATCTCGCCGTCATCAACACTGCAAAAGCTGTCTTTCAAATTAACTCTGCCCGCACGGATTGACTTAATCTCCGTGCCGAAAAGTTCAATGCCTGCCTCGTATTTTTCCAAAACAAAATAGTCGTGATAGGCTTTTTTGTTGGTTGCAACTGTGTTATTTTCTTTTTTCTCCAAGCCTGTCACTCCTTTTCTTTGTTAAATTACGCTTCTGCCCTCGATTGCCCTTGAAAGTGTAACCTCATCGGCATATTCAAGGTCTGCACCGACAGGTACGCCGTAAGCAAGTCTGCTGACCGTGATGCCCATAGGTTTGAGCAATCGGGATATATACATAGCGGTTGCCTCGCCCTCAACGGTCGGATTGGTTGCCATAATAACTTCCTCAACCTCACCGCTTCCGAGCCTTGCAATAAGTTCTTTTATGCGTATTTGGTCGGGGCCGATATTGTCCATCGGCGAAATTGCACCGTGGAGCACATGGTATGTACCCTTGTATTCGTGCGTGCGTTCAATCGCCACAACATCTCTCGGGTCCTCAACAACACAAATAACGCTTTTATCTCTTGTTTTGTCCTTGCAGATAGGGCACAAATCATCATCGGCTAAATCACAACAAATTTTGCACTGCTTGATTTTTGTGTGAGCGTCGGTGATTGCCTTTGCAAACTCCTGTGCCTGTGAATCGGACAAGCCGAGAACATAAAACGCCATTCGCTGTGCGGTTTTGTGGCCGATGCCCTGCATCCGCTCAAATTGGTCTATTAAATTTTGAAGCGGAGCAAGATTGTACGCCATAATTATCCTCTTGTATTTTCAGATTAAAGTCCCGGAATGTTAAGTCCGCCGGTTACGGAATTGAGTTCTCTTTCGGCTTCCTCGTCGATTTGACGGGTAACTTCGTTAAGAGCGGCAACAAGCATATCTTCAAGCATTTCTACATCTTCAGGGTCAACAACCTCCGGATTGATGCCGATTGCCTTAACTTCGTGATTGCCGGTCATGGTGATTTCTACCATTCCGCCGCCCGAAGTAACAACATATTCCTTTTGCTCAAGTTCAACTTTTTTTGCTTCAATATCTTCCTGCATTTTTTGAGCCTGCTTGAGCATTGCCTGCATATTCTGTGGGCCTCCGCCCATACCTTTTGGAATTCTTGCTTTCATAATATTCTCCTTGATTAAATTACTTAAATTCGATATTAATTGAATTCTGTGCCTGATTGATTAAATCCTCAAGCGGGTCACGCTTTGGTGCGGATTGCTCCGCTTGACGCTTGAAAAGTCCGAGCTTGTAGTGAACACCCGTTACTTCAAGCAAAGCCGCCTTGATGGATTTTGAATGAATCGGCAGCTTGATGAAATCTCTTACTGCCGGATTCGGACTGTCAAGCAGGAAAAACTCGCCTCTGACATAGCCTTTTGAACCGCTCAGCACGCCAAACAGCGGAATGTTTGTCCTGTGCAAAACATCCATAAAATTGCCCCACTGTGTAAATTCCACGGTTTCGTTTGGATTTGCAGCAGGCTGTGCCGATCTGTGCTCAACAGGCGGAGTTTCAACAACCGGTTGTTGCTCCTGAACAGGCGGTTCTTCCTCAACGGGAGTAGGTTCGGGTTCGGGAGTCGGCTCAGGTGTCGGCTCTGCCTTTGGTTGTGGCTTTGGTTCTTCCTTCGGCACATATTCTTCTTTTGGTGCAGGAACAGCAGTTTGCGTCGGCTGAACCTTTACACCGCTTTTAATTGCGTTTTCAAGTTTTGAAATTCGGTCGAGAAGGGAAGCGATACTCTCGTCCATTTTTGGCTCACAGAGTTTGATGAACGCCATTTCAACTTCAATTCTTGCAGATGCACCGCCTTTTATTGTCACCAATGTGTTTTGAAACAGGTCGAGTGCAAAAACAATGTTTTCAACGGTAAAGTTTTTTGATGCTTCCAAAATCGTATTGTACTCATCATCCGTGCAGATAATCAGTTCTCGGCTTTTACGCACGGTTTTCGCAACAAGGAAGTTACGAAAATGATTAATCATCTCAACGCAAAGTCGCTCCATATCAAAGCTGTTTTGGTAAAGGTCGCTGATAATCGACATCGCCGTGTTGCTGTCGCTGTTTGCAATGCAATCGGACAGCTTGTACATAGCCTCTCTGCCGGCAAGTCCCGCAACTTCGGACACCAAATCCGAATTGATTTCCTTGCTTCTGCCTGCACATTGGTCGAGAATGGAAAGACCGTCACGCAACGCACCGTCTGCAATTCTTGCGATAAGCACAGCCGCATCATCATCAAGGCTGAGTCCCTCAAGACCGGCAACCTCTTTCAGTCTTACCGCCATGGTTTCGGGCTGAATTCGTTTGAAATCAAACCTTTGACAGCGAGAAAGAATTGTGGCAGGGAGTTTGTGCACCTCGGTTGTTGCAAGGATGAATATTACATGTGCCGGCGGTTCTTCAAGAGTTTTGAGCAAGGCATTGAATGCCCCTGTTGAGAGCATATGCACTTCGTCGATAATATATACTCTGTATTTTCCGCGGCTCGGAGCGTAATTCGTTTCGTCACGAAGTTCACGAATATTGTCAACGCCGTTGTTTGAAGCGGCGTCTATCTCAACAACATCATAGATTGAGCCGTTGTCGAGTCCTTTGCAAACCTCGCATTCGTTGCAAGGCTCACCGTCAATGTTGTGCTCGCAGTTAACAGCCTTGGCAAGAATTTTTGCACATGTGGTTTTACCTGTTCCGCGAGAACCGGTAAACAAATATGCGTGCGACACTCTGCCGTTTTTGATTTCGTTTTTAAGTGTGGAGGTAACATGGTCCTGTCCGTAAACATCGGAAAAAACCTTTGGCCTGTATTTTCTGTACAAAACCTGATACATATGCTTACCTCCTTAAATGATTAAATGCTTTTACGCCCTCAACGTAACGTACAGACTTGTCTGAGGCACACAGAATAATCCACTTATTGCTGCTCGGTTCCCCGCCTGACAAGGTTCGTAGCATCCTGTCGCACAGGGCCCATACGCTACGCTGAAGGTGTAAAAGCACCTCTGTCTTGTTATTATACAATAAATAATATAATAAATCAATAATTATTTTTATTCTTTAACAAGAACCTTTTCGATTGCTCCGTAGTAAATGTTGTGATAATCTTTCTCCGGATACCATCTTTCATCAACGGTTTTGTCTATGAATTGTGTCGGCTCAAATTTGCCCTTGGCTGTTTTTCTGCAAACAAGAACAAGCTTTGCTTCCTCAAAATACGGTGCTTTTTCGTCAAATACTGGAGTTATTCCGGCTTCCTTTGCCTTGTCTGTATCTCTGCCGCTCTTTGAACCGCACACGCCGTGAATTTGATTTTTGAGTTCGGCAGGATAAAAGCTGACTGTGAAATAATCGTTTTTATCAACAAACTGCTCCGTGTATCTCTGCGGGCGGATATAAACAGTTGCTGTGTCAACACCCCAAAGTTCACCGACTGCACCCCATGATACAGTCATTGTGTTGTAGCCGTCTTTATCGCCTGCGGTAACAAGTGCCCACTGCTTTGCAATAAGGTCAACAACATTCTCCTTGACCTCGCTGAATTCAATTTCCTTAAACATATATGTCACCTCATTAATTATATACATTATATAATAATATTATAACACAAAACGAAGTGTTCGTCAAAACGAGTTTAGTCCATTTCAAAAACGAACAGCCCTTCAAAATTGAAGAGCTGTGTGTTGATTTACAACGAATATCTTTCTATTTTAACAATATCGCCGCTAAACTGTTCAAGATTGCCGTAGTTGCCGATAATGCCCGACGGAATCTTTTCTTTTTCAACATAAAATTCCATAATGTCACTGTTTTTTACTGCATACTGATGGTTACTGTCGGTATGCTTGTTTGATTTTTGGTCACAGAGAATAACTTTTATGGAGTTGCCTGTGGAAAAGGTTATGCGATATCTTGTGCCGATTGTACTGCCGTAGAATGAGCCGAGGGCAACACAGTAATAATCTCCTATCATACGGATGCCGGTTTCTTCGTCTGTATAGCATTCTTCGGAATTGAGAAGTGCATATTGAGGAGAACCCTTTGCGGTTACCGCCGTATAATAAGCATAGGTTTTTGTTGCACCCGATACATCCGGAAGTTCCATATTTTCGGGAATGTCCGCAGCTACAATGTCGCTCACTCTGTCTTTGTGAGCCGAAATCATTTTTGTTTTGTATTGATATTGCTCGTTTTCTTTTACATCGCTGTCAACAAAGGAGGTTGTGCCTTTGATAACATCGATTTTGTTAAAGTGTTTGCCGTCATCACTTCTGTATACGGCAAATTTTGCTTTGTCGTAGGTGTTTTTTACGGCAAGTTCAACGCCGTCTGCCGAAGCGTCAATCACTTCAAGCTGTGGCTTGAGCGATGCTGTTTTAAAACTTACAATGCCGAGTGTTTCGTCATTAATGCCCGATGACACCATAATTTTGTAAGTTGTGTCGCTTTGCAAATTCTGTATTGCAATATCGGTTCGGTTAGTGGTTGCATATTCTTCAAAGTTATGCGTTACAGGGTTAAACATATATATGTTGTAGCCCAAGTAAATCTTGTCGCCCGACCATTTGATTTTTGCCTGAGTTTCACCCACATTTTCGGCTTTGATGTTAAAAACGCTTTTGCTTTCCGGTTTTATAATATCAAAGGTATTTTGTGTAAGCGGTGATTCTCCGGTAATAGCCGTTTTTGCTCCCGTGTAGTCCTGATGGAGCGAGCCTGCATATACAGGTGTTCCGACACTCATAACAATGATTGCAGTCATCACGGAAGAAATAATTTTTACTGATAGTCTACTGATAACAAAATCTCCTTTACAAACTTGTAATTTTTGTAACCTTTTTGTAACCGATTAATGTTATAGCAGATTTAAAACCGAAAGTCAAATTTTTTCGAAAATAAAAGACACAATCTAAAGATTATGTCTTTTAAAAGTATAAATATGATGTTTAAATCAATTATTCCGCAGAGTCTGTTGCGGCAGGAGCCGTTGTTGGTTCGGCTTCACCGTAGACCTGAAGAATAACTTCTTCGCCAACGGCGGCAAGTGTGCCTGCGGCAGGAGCAGATGCGTCGGTGTTTTTGACGGTGTTTGCAATATGAGTGCCGTCGTTGTACACCTCAACGGTGCTTACCTTAAATCCAAGGTCTTCAAGCTGTTTTGTGGCTTCTTCAAGCACCAATCCTCTTACATCGGGTACGGTTTGGGTTTGTATGCCCTTTGATACCGTTAAAATAATTTCTGTACCTTTGTCTACTGTTTCGCCGGCGGCAACGCTTTGCTTAAAAATAATGCCTTCTTCGGTATTTGCCGAATATTCACCTTGGAATGTAAACTTAAATTGTTCGTTCCACGCACCGTTGTTTTCAATATCGCTTTGTGTGTAGCCTACCCCCGAGAAGTTAGGCACCTGATAGGTCTTTACCGGGGCTGTTGTGGTTGTGTTGTCTTTTTCGTTGCCGATTAAGCCTGAAAACTGCACAACATAAACTGCGGAGGCAATAGCTGCGATTATCAAAATCACAAGTACAATAACAACGGCTTTACGCTTTTTGTCGCCTTTATTTTCGTTATATTCCGGATAGCCGCCTTTTGCACCTTTTTGATAAATATCTTCTTGTTCAACGGCTGCCTTTGCCTTTACGGTAGGTGCGGCATCAAGAAGCTCTCTGAAATCTTCAATGGTTTTAACTCTTTTTTCCGGATAGATTTGCAAGCCGCCGACAAGTGCTTTGATGACATGCATAGGGATTTTTTCTGCTATTGTGTTTGGAATCATCAGCTTGTCGTTTGCTTCTCTTGAAAGAGCCGACGGCGGATTTGAGCCGACAAGTGCTCTGTAAATACAAGCAGAAAAACTGTAAATATCCGTTGCGGCACAAATTCTGTGCTTGTTGTTATATTGCTCAAGGGCTGTATACCCATCGCTTTCGGTGAATTCAAGTGCGGTTGCTTGGTCGCTCGCCTCCGTAATAGGAAACGGTGTGAGATGAACCTTGCCGTCACGGCAGAGAACAAGATTGTCAGGAGTGATTGAACCGTGAACTATACCGTTTGAATGAAGTGCCTCAATTGTTGTGAGAACAGGCATAAACATAAGCCTTGCCGTGTCCCAAGGAATATGACCTTCTTCGTTTTTGAGCAGATATTCTCTGAGTGTAACGGATTCGGTATTTTCTATGATTGCATAGTATGTGCCGTTTTCTTCCGCAAGGTCATAAACAGGCACAACGGCAGACAAATTGTGCAACTTTTGCATGGTTGTCCACAAATTGAAAAATGATTTTTTGTATCTTGCAAATTCGTTTACAAATTTTTGGCGAACATGAAGTTCGTCGCTGTCATCAAATCTGTTTGCAATTCCTTTTGGAAAAAATTCTCTTATTGTAATGGGTTTGTCAAGCTGTCCGTCATATCCCGAATAGGTAACGGAATCGCTTTCAACCTTTAGGACATTGCCGATTACATATTTGTCGGCAATGGTTGTTTTTGTTTTAAGGTAAACGCTGTCGTTTTGTGTGTCGTTGTCGTAACCGCATTCGGCACAAACAGAGCCTTCTGTAAGCTCGTTCCAGCAGTTGGCACAAAGATTGTCAAAATCTCTCATTTGGTATCACTTCCGTATATAATTATCTATTATTTATAATATCAATATAGTTATGCATTGTCAATCAAAAATAAATGCATAATCTTCATCTGCCGCCATAGAAATTGCCTCGGTTTTGCTGACGATTATATGGTCAATCAGCTTTATTCCGAATTCTTCCATCCAGTTTGAAAGATTTATCGTAAAATTAATGTCCGAAAATGAGGCAACGCAGGTGTTTATTAAGTGGTTGTGTGCAACAAAAACATAGCTCGGCTTGTCGTCAATTATTCGTTTGGATATTTCCACAGGCATAACATTTGCAAAATTTGCCGTACCTTGTGAAATGTATTTTGCTTTTATTAATTTTCGTTTGCTGTCAAGAGTAACAAGCACCACTCTTTCTGTGCTTTGAAGCGACAGCATATTTCTTGAAAATTCAACAATGGATTTTGTGCTTGAAAAATCCGTTATCTGCTTGTTTTTTGCAAGTTCTGTTCTTTCTTTGATATGGTGTGCAAGCGACAGGTAAACAGCGGCGGATTCGGTAAGCTTATCCGTTTTCATAAGCTGCAAAGGTGAAAGGGCAAAGATGTTGCTGAGAGATGAATATTCCGACAAAAGGCTTTTTACGATTTCTTTGCCGTCACATTGTGGCAGTGATACCGTAAGTGCAGCTTCAAGCAGTTGTGAATCGCTCAAATTTTCGCTTCCCGCAATTTTGTATTGTTCTTTTATTTTTTTACGCAAAATTTGCAGTTCGCTGTCAGCCATATCCCTGTCTCCTTTTTCGGTATTGTTTTTAGTTTAACATTATTGTTCTTGCATTTCAAGTGTGCAAAGGCTATAATTTATATACATATTATATAGAACCGGTGAGTAACGTATGGATAAATGCTCGTTTTCAAATCATATCGATTTTAAAAATGTACACATAAATGATGACTTTTGGAGCGTTATGCAGAAAAAAGTGCGTGAAAAGGTGATTCCTTATCAATACGAAGCACTTAATGACAAAATTGAAAATGCCGAAAAAAGTTATTGCATAGAAAATTTTAAAAAGGCGAGTAAAGTCGTTAAGGCTCAAAAAAACGATAAATCTTTGCCCGTTTACCCTGTTGATAAGTGGCATTATGACGAAAGCAATTCGGACAAAAACGCTTTTCACGGCTGGGTTTTTCAGGATTCGGACGCTTACAAATGGCTTGAAGCCGTAGCTTATTCGCTGGCAACCGCTTGGGATGACGAATTGTACAACCGTGCCTGCGGACTTATTGAACTTATATGCTCCGCACAGTGCGACAACGGATATTTGGACACGCTGTATATTATTAATGACCAAAGTAAAATTTTTACAAATCTAAAGGATTTTCACGAGCTTTATTGCTTTGGACATCTTGCCGAAGCCGGTGTTGCGTTTTATTGTTCAACAGGTAACAAAATGTTGCTTGATGCGGCACTTAGGTTTGCCGATTTGATATGCGATGTGTTTAACGAAAACGGCAAAAGAGGTTACCCGGGTCATGAAATTGCCGAACTTGCACTTGTAAAACTGTATCGGGTAACGAAAAATGCAAAATATTTAAAAACCGCAGAGTTTTTTATAAACGAGCGTGGAACAAAGCCGTTTTATTTTGACAAGGAACGAAATATCAAAACAGACGGCAGTGATTATGTTTACAATCAGGCACATATGCCCGTGCGTGAGCAAAGCGAGGCTGTCGGTCATGCGGTAAGGGGCGTTTATCTTTACAGCGGTATGGCTGATGTTGCAAAGGAAGTTAATGACGAAAACCTTTATACTGCGTGTAAAAGAATTTGGAATAATATTACAAAAAAGAAAATGTATATTACAGGCGGTATCGGTTCAACCGTTGACGGCGAAGCGTTTTCGTTTGATTACGATTTGCCGAATGACCTTGCTTATTGCGAAACCTGTGCGTCAATCGGCTTGATGTTTTTCGGCAGAAGAATGCTTGAAATTTCGCCGAACGCACAAATTGCCGACACTATGGAGCGTGCTTTATACAACACAATTCTAGCCGGTATGAACGATGATGGCGACAGGTTCTTTTATGTCAATCCTTTGGAAGTTTTGCCCGAAGCTTGCAAAAAAGACAGCAGAAAAAAGCATGTCAAAGCCGTCAGACAAAAGTGGTTCGGTTGTGCCTGCTGTCCTCCTAATTTGGCAAGGCTTCTTTCGTCGATAGGCGAGTATTGTATAACTGAAAATGAAAACACGGTGTATGTTCATCAATATATCGGCGGAGAATTCAAAACCGGTGCGGCTGATATAAAAATAACATCCTCTTATGTGTCGGACGGCAGGGTGTGTATTGAAATAATTCCCAAAAAGTCGTTTGCCCTTGCTGTAAGAATACCTGCTTGGTGTGATGATTACAGTTTTTCTGAAAATGCAAGGGTTAAGGACGGCTATGCTTATTTTGACATAGCAAAACATACGGCGATTGAGGTTTGCTTTGCCGCAAAGCCGAAAATCATTACCTGTTCAAACCGAGTAAGAGAAAACACAGGCAAGGTTGCCGTAACAAGAGGTCCGTTTGTTTATTGCCTTGAAGAAGTTGATAACGGTAAAGATTTGCAAATGCTTCGTATAGACGCAAATTCAAAACCCGAATTTGACGGCGAAAAAATCATTGCAAAAGGTTTTCGTCAAAAAGCGGATGATGAGTTGTATTTTGAATTTAAAACACCTTGCGAAACGAAAACGGAGCTTGTTTTTGTACCGTATTACAGATGGGGAAACCGCGGCGAAAACGAGATGACGGTGTTTGTCAGATATTAAGTTCAAAAAAATTGCAAAAAAAATTTAAAAAAAGTCTTGACATCTCTCTCATAAAGTGATATTATGTGTAAGCACTCGAGAGAGAAAGACATTCCTCCTTAGCTCAGTCGGTAGAGCACTCGGCTGTTAACCGAGTTGTCGTTGGTTCAAGTCCAACAGGGGGAGCCACAAAAGACACACAACAGTGTGTCTTTTTTCTTTTGTTTGAACTGCCGATAAAGCCCCTGAAACACGCCAAAATATAATCGACCGAATTAGCCTCCTCTTATTTATAAGGGGAGGTGGCAACACGAAGTGTTGACGGAGGGGTTTAAAAATGCTGTAAGTATCAAACTTACAGCACTTTTGGCGTTTTCCGTTTTTTGCTCACAAGCGGTACAATCGTACAGCAAAGTTCGCAAGAAAACGAAATTCAGAACCTTTCTCAACAGTTCAATGAAATTAAAGGCTCAAAGGTTAACAGCCTATTATGTTATATACGGATAACTGTATCTAATGATTAATTTATATATTATTAACAATAAAGTGTATAATTGTTATTGAAATATTTCGTTTTGATATGTATAATAGTAATGATTGGAAAAAGGAGATTGATTAAATGGAAAAAATATATATTCCGTCGGGCGTATGTTCCCGACAGATTACCATAGATGTAAATGAAAAAGACCAAACTATCAATTCCGTCAGCTTTGTAGGCGGTTGCAACGGTAATTTGAAAGGCATTTCTTCTCTTGTAAAGGGCAGAAAAATCGATGAGGTAATCGATGACCTTAAAGGAATTGATTGCAATTTTAAGGGTACATCGTGCCCCGACCAGCTTGCAAAGGCACTTGAGGAAATAAAAAAAGAACTGTAAAACATATAACTAAAGGGGATTTGTATGTTTAAATTAACAAGTAACAGACTTAAAAGAGAGTTTAAAATTACAGATGAAAAATTCTATGCTTCTCAAATAAAAAACACATATTCCGGTATGAATTTTGTGCCGGACGGCAACGGTACGGAGTTCGTTGTTCATTTTGCGGACGGAAAAGAGCTGTCCTCTAAGGGCTTGTCCGTTGAATACAGTGATTATGAGGATGACAAGCTTGTTTTCAGATTTGAAGAGAACGACGGCTTGCAGGTTACTTTGAAATATTGGGTGCATAAGGACGGCAACACCGTTTGCAAGCAGATTTTCATTGACCAAACGGATGACAGAGTTGTTGATTTTATTGAGCTTGAAAATATCGGTATAATCAATTCAAAAACTCATTTCGGCGTTGATATTGTTGAGGGCGGCGAAATTCCTGCGTTTCATTCAATGCTCGGTCAGCCGATTTATATCGACAGTCTTTTCTTCGGCTGTGAATTCCCGGCTACCGAAAACAGAATTCTTCACGGCAGTGCCACAATCAGATATTTTGTCGGCAAGCCGCTCGGCAAAGGATTTGAATGCCCCGTAACCGTTATGGGCGGCGGTAAGGATAATACATTGCCGTCTGTTCGCAAGGCTTTTTATGAGTATATCGAGTCAATCAGCGTGCCGGCTCCGCTTCGCTTTCAGTACAACAGCTGGTACGATTATATGAAAGATATTACGGAGCAAAACATTATGACCTCATTTACCGAGGTTCACAAGCAACTCAGTCATTACGGTGCTCCGGAGCTTGCGGCGTATGTTGTTGATGACGGCTGGCCTGATGTTAAGGCAGGGTTTTGGTCGTTTAACAAAAAGTTCCCTAACAAGCTTACAAATGTCACCGCACTTTGCAAGGAAATGGGCTCAAAGTTCGGTTTGTGGCTCGGTCCTCGAGGCGGATACACCCGTCCGGATAAAATCGCAAAGCGTTATCAGCGTGCCGGCAACGGTTATCTTAATAAGGAAGCAAGGGATATTTGCGTTGCTTCAACAAAATATATCGAAAAACTCGGCGATTTCCTTGTTGAAACCACAAATGAGTTTGATATAGATTATTGGAAACTTGACGGCTTTTGCCTAAAGCCGTGCTTGAATGAAAAGCACGACCATATGGTGGGCGGTTATGAGGATATGTATTTCGCAACCGATATGTGGCAAAAATGGATTGCTCTTTATGACAAACTCCGTGCCGCCAAGCCTGATATTTGGATAAATATGACCTGTTATGTCAATGTTTCACCGTGGTGGCTTCAATGGGTCAACTCTCTTTGGGTGCAAAACAGCGGCGATATCGGCTTTGCAAAAAATCTTGAAAATCAGGCACAGGTAGACAAGGAAATTACCTATCGTGACGCAAGATATTTTGATTGCCTTTGCACTCGTGCACTTCAAATTCCGCTTAAAAATCTCTATAATCACGAGCCGATTTACGGCAACACCGCACATGTTGATTATACCGATGAAGAATTTGAAAAGTACATTTATTGGTGCACGGTAAGAGGTCAGGCTCTTAATGAACTTCATTTGTCCGTTAATATGATGAACGAGAGCAAGTGGACTTCTCTTGCTGCCGCTATGAATTGGCAAAAAGATAATTATCACATTCTTCAAAACGCTCAGTTTATCGGCGGAAATCCTGAAGAAAACAATATTTACGGCTACATTTCATGGGACGGTGATGATGGCGTAATCGCACTTCGCAATCCTACGGATGAGGAAACTTCGCTCACTCTTACACTCAACAAGCTTATGGGTGCACCTGAAGATTTGCAGGGTGCAAAACGCTTTAATGTTTATTGCAAGTCGCTTGAAGAAACCGACGAAACCTATGCTTACAATTCAAAAATGAATTTGGTTATGAAGCCGTTTGAAATTATGATTTTTAAAATCGGTAAGGAAAAATAATTATGAGTAAAAAAGTAAAAACAACACCCGATGCAGAAGTTAAGGAGGAGGAAACCCCAAAATCCAAATTAAGAGAGATTTTGGAATTCCTTGCACCTATCATTATTGCGCTTATCGTTGCAATGATTCTCAAATATTGTATATTTGCAAATGCGGTTATCCCTACGGGCTCAATGCTCAACACTATCCAAAAGGGCGACCGTGTTATCGCAAGCCGACTTGAATATAAGTTTAACGAGCCGGAAAGATTTGACATTGCGATTTTCAAATATCCCGATAATGAAAAGGAACTTTTTGTAAAGCGTATTATCGGACTTCCGGGCGAAACGGTCAATATTGTTGACGGCACGGTTTATGTAACCGGCACGGACGGCAAAACAATGCAACTTCGTGATGATTTTGTGTCGCCTGAAAACAAGGATAATTACAACGGAACCTTTGTTGTTCCCGAGGACAGCTACTTTGTAATGGGCGACAACCGTGACAATTCCGTTGATTCACGGTATTGGACAACAACAAATTTTGTATCCCGTGACAAATTCATAGGCAAGGTTATGTTTAGGTATTACCCGTTCAACACCGCCGGAAAATTAGAATAAATATAATAATAATGTAAAAGGGACAGGATTGCCTGTCCTTTTTATTATTGCAAATTGATTTTTAAAATGTCCTTTCAATAACAGTGAATTTTGTGTATTATTACTATGTTATTGTGCCTAATTTTGTATATTATTATATTAGCTATTTTATTGAAAATGACTATGCTGTGTGATAAAATAAATTTGATATGTGCAGGGGATACTCTGCCAATTTAAACTAAAGGGGTATTAGTTATGCAAAAACTAAAAGTGGGCATTATAGGTGCCGGCAGAATCGGACAGGTTCATGCAAAATCAATTACTTATCACATTCCGCAGGCAGAGATAGTTGCCATTTCGGACATTTATGTTGACGGAGCAAAAAAGGTTGCCGCAGATTTGGGCATTCCAAACGCTTACGAAGATTATCACGAAATTCTTAACAATCCGGAGATTGAGGCTGTTCTCATTTGCTCATCAACGGATACACACGCCGATATTGCGGTTGAAGCGGCAGAGGCAGGCAAGCACATTTTCTGCGAAAAGCCTGTTGATTTGACGGTTGCTAAGATTAAAAAGGTTATCGCCGCTGTTGAAAAAGCGGGGGTAAAGCTCCAAATCGGCTTTAACAGAAGATACGACCATAATTTTGCCGAAATCAAGCGTCTTGCAAATGAGGGCAAACTCGGCAATCTTCAAACAATTAAAATTACATCCCGTGACCCTGAACCTCCGGCAATTGAGTATGTTAAGGTTTCGGGCGGTATCTTCCTTGATATGACGGTTCATGATTTTGATATGGCTCGTTTTATCGGCGGCGAGGTAGAAGAGGTTTACGCAAACGCTACCGTTATGGTTGACCCGGCAATCGGTGAAGCCGGAGATGTTGACACGGCACTTGTTGCACTCAAATTTAAGAGCGGTGCTATCGGTGTTATTGACAACTGCCGCAAGGCTTGCTACGGCTACGACCAAAGACTTGAAGTGTTCGGCTCGGGCGGTCAGGCTTCCGCAGCAAACGACACACCTACAAATGTTTCCTATATCAATGATGACGGCAACCGTACCGACAAACCGCTTTATTTCTTCCTTGAAAGATATATGCAGTCGTTTACAGATGAAATGACAGAATTCATCAATGCCGTTCAAAATGATGTTCCTACAAAAACAACCGTTAACGACGGTTTGGAGGCACTTCGCCTCGGTTTGGCGGCTAAACTTTCTGTTGCCGAAC
This sequence comes from uncultured Eubacterium sp., assembly GCF_934561735.1. Taxonomy (GTDB): domain Bacteria; phylum Bacillota; class Clostridia; order Oscillospirales; family Acutalibacteraceae; genus Eubacterium_R. Next base: position 28,291 of record NZ_CAKTGT010000011.1, on the reverse strand, counting down.
ACCGTCCTGTTAAACTTTCAGAAATTGAATGTTGATAACGGGGTGACGGTATGAAACGAGAAAGACTCACAATGGCACAGGCCCTTGTTAAGTTTCTTGACAATCAGTACATAGAAGTTGACGGAGTTGAATCAAAATTCGTAAGCGGAATTTTCGGTATTTTCGGTCACGGCTGTGTAGTCGGAGTCGGTCAGGCACTTGAACAGGGCGGCCATAACTTAAAATTTTATCAGGGCAAAAACGAGCAGAATATGGCTCTTGCCGCTGTTGCTTATGCAAAACAAATGGATAGAAAGGCAATTATTCCTTGCGTTTCGTCCATAGGTCCGGGTGCAACTAATATGGTAACAGCCTGCGGCTGTGCAACGGCAAACAGAATTCCGCTTCTTGTTCTGCCGGGTGACACCTTTGCCTGTCGTCAACCCGATCCTGTTTTGCAGCAGGCAGAATTTTTTGACAATTACGGCAGAACCGTAACGGACGCATTTAAGGGCGTTTGCCATTATTTTGACAGAATTATTCGTCCGGAGCAGCTTATGACGGCTTGTTTAAACGCTATGAGAGTGCTCACCGACCCTGCCGACACAGGTGCGGTTTGCCTTGCAATGCCTCAGGATGTTGAGGGCGAGGCATATGATTATCCGGAGCACTTCCTTCAAAAACGAGTTTGGCATATTGACAGACGACCTGTAAGTGCTTCACAGCTTGACCGTGCAACACAGATGATTAAGGCGGCTAAAAAACCGATTATCGTTTGCGGCGGCGGTGTAAGATATTCAGGTGCCGAAAAAGAACTTCAGGCTCTTGCCGAAAAATACAACATTCCTGTGTCCGAAACTCAGGCAGGCAAGGGACTTATTGCGTGGAATCATCCGCTCAATTTGGGTGGTATCGGTGTAACGGGCGGCAAAGCCGCTAATGTTATCGGCAGAGATGCGGACCTTGTTATCGGTGTCGGCACAAGATTTACGGATTTTACCACTTCGTCAAAGTGGCTGTTTAACGAGGACAGAAAGGTTCTCGGCATAAACATTTGCCCGTTTGACGCATACAAAATGGATGCTCAGGCAATCGTTGCCGATGCCAAGGAAACCTTGACGGCTCTTATTGAGTCGCTTGACGGATATAAGACCGTATATACAACCGAAATTGCAGACGCCAAAAAAGAGTGGGACGCTATTGTTGACGAATATTATTCAACCGAGCTTGAGGGCGGACTTAATCAAACTCTTGCACTCGGTATTATCAATGAATTTATGAGCGAGGGCGACATTGCACTCGGTTCGGCAGGCTCACTGCCGGGCGATATGCAAAGACTTTTCAGACCTAACGGCACAAGAACTTATCATATGGAATACGGATATTCCAATATGGGTTACGAGGTCAACGGTGCACTCGGTGCAAAACTTGCAAAACCCGAAGCAGAGGTGTACACCTTCTGCGGCGACGGTTCGTTCCTTATGGGGCACAGCGAACTTTATACAGCTATTCAAGAGGGCTTGAAAATTAATATCTGCCTTTTTGATAATCTCGGTTGGGGCTGTATCGAAAATTTACAAAACAATCAGGGCACGGATACTTTCGGTACCGTGTTCCGTGCAAGAAATCCAAAAACAGGTATGCTTGACGGCGGCGAAATTGCTGTTGATTTTGCAAAAATCGCAGAGGGCTACGGTGCAAAGGCATACACAATTCGCACTTCTGCGGAATTAAAAGCGGCTCTTGAAGATGCCAAAAAGCAGGATAAAACCGTTTTGTTCGACATCAAGGTGCTTCCGAAAACCATGACACCGGGCTTTGAATCGTGGTGGAGAGTAGGCGTTGCCGAAGTGTCAAAGAGCAAGAGGGTTGCCGAGGCGTATGATGATATGCAAAAGCACATTGCACAAACTTTTGATTATTAATATTAAGGAGAACAAAAGATGCTTAATCCTAACAAAGTAAAATTGGCTATTGCACCGATTGGTTGGACAAATGATGATATGCCCGATTTGGGTGCGGAAAACACTTTTGAACAGTGCATTTCCGAAATGGCACTTGCAGGCTTTAAGGGCAGCGAAATCGGCAACAAATATCCGTCCGACCCGGATGTGCTCAAGCATTATCTTGATATAAGAGGACTTCAAATTTGCAATGCGTGGTTCTCGTCATATCTCACTTCAAAGCCTTATGAGGAAACTATCGAGGCTTTCAAGGCTCATTGCGACAAGCTCCATAAGCTCGGTGCAAAGGTTATCGGTGCTTCCGAGCAGGGCAATTCAATTCAGGGCGATTTGACAAAATCAATCCTTGACGAAAAGCCGTATTATACCGATGAAGAATGGGCAGTTGTTGCCAAAGGTTTCAACGAAATGGGCGAGTATGCAAAAAGCAAGGGTATGTATTTCACCGTGCATCATCATATGGGTACAGGTGTTCAAACCGTTGAAGAAATCGACAAGCTTATGGAACTTACAGACCCTGAACTTGTGTATCTTCTTTTTGACAGCGGTCACCTTACATTTGCAGGTATCGACCCTGTTCCCGTGCTTAAAAAGTATGTTGACCGAATCAAGCATGTTCATCTTAAAGATGTTCGTCTTGATGTATATAACAACGAAGTTGTGCCAAATCATATGTCGTTCCTTGATGCAGTAAGAGCAGGTGTATTCACTGTTCCGGGTGACGGAGATGTGGATTTCAAGCCGATTTTTGATATTCTTGCCGAAGCCGATTATGAGGGCTGGGTTGTTGTTGAAGCAGAGCAAGACCCTGCAAAAGCAAATCCGTTTGAATATGCCGTAAAGGCTCGCAAATATATTGCAGAAAACACCGGGCTGTAAATTTCTTTGAACAAATGAACAGGAGGGGTAAATATGGAAGATTATAACAATCAGTATTATCAACCTAATCAAAATCCAAACCAACCGCCGTATCAACAACCGTATCAGCCGCAATATCAGCAACCGATATATCAACAGCCGTATGACCCGACAACAGAGGTTATGAGCATCGGCTCGTATATCCTGATGTTCGTTCTTTCGGCAATTCCTGTTGTAAACATCATTTGTTGGATTGTTTGGCTTGTCAGCCCAAACACAAACAAAAACAAAAAGAACTTCATTTGGGCACAAATCATTATGGTTGTTGCCGCATACGCTTTGGTGATTGTTTTAGCCACAACAACCGGCTTGGGAGTAAACTATCTCAGTAATATAATGATTGCGTTGTTGTAAAAATAAAACGCTGTAGGCTTTTGTCTTACAGCGTTTTTTCTGCCGAAAATATTTGTAAAGAAAAAGTCTTGACATTCGGCTTGCGATATGTTATATTATTTGCACAACAAAGCAGAGCGTATGTTCTCCCCTTCAGCGTGAAGTAAAAAGGGCAATAATTTTTATGATTATTGGGTACAGGCGTTTTGCGTTTGTACTTATTTATTTTTTTAAAGAGGTGTTTTTTATCAGCAAAGATGCTCCACAGCTTAACGGCGAAATCAGGGATAAGGAATTAAGAGTAATTTCTGACACGGGCGAACAATTGGGCATTATGAGCGCAAAAGAGGCACAGGCTCTTGCTGACGCAAAGGGCGTTGACCTTGTAAAAATTGCTCCTATGGCTAAGCCGCCGGTTGCAAAAATTATGGACTATTCAAAATATCGCTATGAGCAAACTAAGCGTGAAAAGGAAAATCGCAAGAAGCAAAAGACTGTTGAAACAAAGGAAATCAGACTTTCGCTCAACATCGACATCGGCGACTTTAACACAAAGGTTAACCAAGCTCGCAAGTTCCTTGCAAAGGGCGACAAGCTCAAGGTGTCTATCCGCCTTCGCGGCAGAGAGATGGCTCACCCTGAACTTGGTGAAACCAATATGCAAAGATTTGCCGACCAACTTGCAGATGAAGCAAATATTGATAAAAAACCAAAGCTTGAGGGACGCCAAATTCTTATGTTTATGTCCCCAAAGACAAAGTAATTAATTTTAACGGAGGAAATAACTATGCCAAAAATTAAGACACACAGCGGCGCTAAGAAGCGTTTTAAGACAACTAAGAGTGGCAAGGTAAAGAGAGCTCACGCTTACACTTCACACATCCTTACTAAAAAGACAACAAAGCGCAAGAGAAATCTTCGCAAGACAGCAGTTGCCGATGTAACAAATCAGAAGCAATGCAAGAGACTTGTTCCTTATAAATAAGAAGAACGATTAAAACTTACGGAGGTAATTAACAATGGCTAGAATTAAAGGCGCTATGGCGACTCGCAAAAGAAGAAAGAAAGTATTAAAAGCAGCTAAGGGCTACTATGGATCAAAGCACACCTTGTTCAAGACTGCTAAACAAGCAGTAATGAAGAGCGGTCAGTATGCTTATATCGGCAGAAAGCAAAAGAAGAGAGATTTCAGAAGAATTTGGATCACTCGTATCTCTGCAGCAGCGAAGATGAACGGTATGAACTATTCAACATTTATGAACGGCCTCAAGAAGGCTGGCATCGACCTCAACAGAAAGATGCTCTCAGAAATCGCTATTGCAGACCCTGCAGGTTTTGCAACACTCGTAGAAGCAGCTAAGGCAGCACTCTAATTTATAAGATTTAAAGCACTCAAAACGGGTGCTTTTTTCTTTGCCGAATTCTTTATAAAATCTTAACTATTTCTTTGTTGACTATATGCCGTTTGGGTTGATATAATAAAATCGGTGATAGATATGAAGAAAAAAATTGTTAAATTGCTTATTATCCTTGTCGCTATGGTGACAACGATTTTTTACATAGGCCCGCTTGTTACAACGGGTGAGCACAGCATAGGTGTGCTGTCGGGTTTGGGAGTTGCGGCTTTGCTTTTTCTGTATGTGCTGTTTTTTGACAAAATCAATAACGGCGTTAAGAATTTTAATTCCAAAAAATCGGGCAAAATCATAACATCCCTTGTTTGCATAGTGCTTGCGTTGGGTATAGGCGTGGGCGGATTTGCGTTTGGCAATGTTGTTGCTCACAGCAAATCAAACGAAAAAAATACGGACTATGTTATAGTCCTCGGCTGTATGGTCAGGGGCGATGAGCCGGGCATTTTTTTGCGTGGCAGAATCAACAAGGCTTATGAATATCTTACAAATCATCCCGAGTCAAAGGCGATTTTGAGCGGCGGACAGGGCAACGGCGAAAATATTTCCGAGGCACAGTGTATGTATAATGTACTGTGCGAAAAGGGCATTGAAGCAAGTAGACTGATTATTGAGGATGAGTCAACCTCTACAAAGGAAAATTTTGAAAATTCGCTGTCTTTACTTAAAAAAAGCGGAGTGAATATTGACGAAATTACCGTTGTTACAAACGATTTTCACGAATATCGTGCATATGAATTTGCAAAGCGAAACGGCGTGAGTGCGTATTCGTATTCAAGCAAAACCCCGTGGAACGGCTATATGCCTTTTGCCACTCGTGAGGCAATCGCAGTGGTGTACCAAATATATATTAAATAAGCAATTATTAAATAAGCAATTTTATAAGACATCCGCATCGGATGTCTTTTTTTATCGAAAAAATTTATTTAATAAAATTTCGTGGTGTACTCTGTCAGAGTATAGATTTGGTGCTTTGTATATGGTAAAATATAAGGTTTTGGTGCAAAAAGAGGACACACATATTTTGTGCGTCCTCGGTTTTTAATATTCGTATTTTGGGTGTGGAACCGATTTGAATTTGTCAATTACAATTTTATATCTTTCGTAGGCATTTGCAATGCTTTCGTCCCAACTGATATATATATTGTTGCGTGCGTTAATTCCGACACGGCTAAGCAAATCTTTGTTGTCAATAACATTTTCAATCGTTTTGGCAACGCTGTGTGAAGATTCAAGGCAAAGAAAGCCCGTTTCGCAATCAACGATACCCTCGCTTGCACAACTGTCCCTTACAACAATCGTAGGCGTTGCCGAAGCCGCAGCTTCACGCACAACAAGTCCGTTTGTGTCAAATATAGACGGAAACACCTGCAAATCGGCGGTGCCGTAGTACATTTGCAGTTCGGTTCTGTCGAGAATCTGACCGGTGAAAATTACCTTGTCATTCAGTCCGAGTTTTGCACAAAGGCGTTTGATTTGCGTTTCTTCAGGCCCCATACCTATCATTATCATTCTGAAATCTTTGCCGTTGCCCTTGAGAAGTTTGCAGGCCTCAAGAATAATTCTGATGTTTTTGTACCACATCATTCTTCCCACAAAAAGTAAAACAGGTACATTTTGCGGAATGTTGTGCTTGCGTCTTATCATAGCTTTCATATCGTCTGTGGTGTCAAATTTAGGCAGATCGCAGCCGTTTGGCATAACTGCAAAATCACCTTCGTAGCCGATTTTACGCAGACTGTCAACAGTGCCGTGGCTTGTAACCCAAACTTCGTCTGCCGATTTGATATTGTTGAGCAAAAAGCCGTAAGCTCTGTGACGGATTGCCCAAATCGGAACTCTGCCTTCAATATCGTATTCATACTTTGTGTGATATGTTAAGATTTGCGGAATTCTGTGAATTCTGTTTACTCTTCTGTAAAAATAACTTGTCGCAATAGGACAATGTGAGTGCAGAATATCAAAATTTTTTGCAATAATATCAAGCGCAAATTGCTTTTTGAACGGCCAGCCTACGGGATAGCCCTCGCCGAAGGTGAACAGGCTTTGGTATCTGTAAATTTCGTACGGGTATTTGTAGTCCTCCTGATTGGGATTTTTGGGAGTTACTATAACCGCTTCGCCGTATTTTTCGTTTATTACATCGGCATAGCATTTGGCAACCGTGCTTATGCCGTCGATAGTAGGCGGAAAAGCCTCTGTTCCGATTGCAATCTTGAGTGATTTATCCATAAGATTTTCTCCTTGTTTGTGCTACAATTATAGCACAGTGTTTGATTTAAGTAAACTTATTTTTTGTTTTTGCAAACAGTTCTTGATTAATTTTTGAAGATAATATATAATAGAAAATGATTAAGCTTTAGGGGTGTGAATAATGGCTGAGCAGTATTATATAACCTTAAAAAAGATAATCGAGGATTTTGACCTTGAAATTATTCATCTTTTGCAACCCGCCGAGGATGTTCATATCGTTACAAACGAGGTCAACAGACCCGGTATTGTCCTTACGGGATATACGGATTATTTCGACCCGCTTCGTATTCAAATTTTGGGTTGGACCGAGCTTGGTTTTTTGCAAAATATGTCCGATTCGGAGCAAAAGGAAGCACTTGGCAAGTGGTTGTCGCTTCATCCTGCCGCAGTCGTTATTACAAGAGGGCTTGAAATTCCGCAGTGTATGATTGAAGCGTGCGAAAAATACGATGTTCCGCTTCTTAAAACCCAGCAGGAAACATCTCCGTTTTTGTCTGCCCTTATTGCAGAACTTAACCGTGAGCTTGCTCCGAGAATTACCCGTCACGGAGTGCTTGTTGAAGTTTACGGTGAAGGTGTTCTTATTGTAGGTGAAAGCGGTGCCGGTAAGAGCGAAACCGCCATTGAGCTTATCAAGCGTGGTCACCGACTTATCGCAGACGACGCTGTTGAAATCAGAAAGGTAAGCTACAACACCTTGGAAGGCTCGTCACCGAGTAATATCCGTCACTTTATTGAACTTCGAGGCATCGGTATTATTAATGCTCGCCGTATTTTCGGTATGGGTGCCGTAAAGCCTAAGGAAAAAATTGATATGGTTGTTCAGCTTGAAGAGTGGGACGCTACAAAGGCGTATGACCGTTTGGGACTTGACAATGAGTATACAAGGCTTCTTGAGGTTAAGGTTCCTGTTATCACGGTTCCGATTACCCCGGGCAGAAACCTTGCGGTAATTGTTGAAACTGCGGCTATGAATAATCGTCAAAAGAAGATGGGCTACAACGGTGCAAAAGAACTTATGCACAATCTTGGCATAGATGATGTTGAGCCTACCGAAAAAGAGCTCGAACTCTGGGCAAATTCGTAATTAATTTAAAAATTTTTGATATACAAGGGGAAAGTTATGTACAGAATTGGTATTGATTTAGGTGGAACAAATATTGTTGCGGCTGTAGTTGACGACAACTACAATATGATTGCAAAGGCAAAAACTCCTACTGCAATTCCTCGCACACCGGATGAGATTTTTGACGACATTGCAAAGGTGTCAAAGGAAGCAATGGCAGAAGCGGGACTTACTATCGCCGACATCAAGTCGGTAGGTATCGGCACTCCGGGTACGGTAAATGCAGAGGGTATTATCGAATATGCAAACAACCTCGGATTTGACCATGTTCCTGCAAAGCAAATGCTTATTGACAAACTCGGTTGTCCGAATGTTTATGTTGAAAACGACGCCAACTGTGCCGCTCTCGGCGAAGCTGTTGCAGGTTGCGGTCACGGTGCAAAGGATTTTGTTGCCGTAACTTTGGGTACAGGCGTAGGCTCGGGTATTATTATCAACGGCAAGATTGTTTCGGGCGCAAACAATGCCGGCGGTGAGTGCGGTCACACCGTTATCGTTGTTGACGGTGAACCTTGCACATGCGGCAGAAAAGGTTGCTGGGAGGCTTATGCTTCGGCTACCGCTCTTATCAATCAAACAAAGAGAGCTATGGAGGAATATCCTGATTCCGTTATGCACGAACTTGCAAAGGAAGAGGGCAAGGTTTCGGGCAGAACAGCGTTTGATGCAATGCGTAGAGGCGATATTGCAGGTATTAAGGTTGTTGACAAGTATTGCAAATATGTGGCTTGCGGTCTTATCAATCTTGTAAATATCTTCCAGCCTGAAATTATTTGTATCGGCGGCGGTATTTGCAACGAGGGCGAAACACTTTTGCGTCCTATCCGCAGATATGTAGAAAGCGAAAGATACAGCGTTTATTCAAAAATTCAGTCAAAGATTTGCAAGGCTGAACTCGGCAACGATGCAGGTATTATCGGTGCCGCAATTTTGGGCGACTGATTCATCGGGTGATGTCTTTTGAACAGAATTTGTGAATATGTAAAAAATGAGGGTATTTCTTATATCGAAAATGAGCCTATGGCTTTGCACACCACTTTTAAAATAGGCGGTCCGGCAAGGCTTGCGGTGTTCCCTAAAAATGAAAATGAAATATCCGAAGTTATAAAAAAATGTAAAGAAGGAAATGTCAGATATATGGTTGTGGGCAACGGCTCAAATTTGCTTGTTGCCGATGAGGGTATAGATGCCGTTGTTATCATTTTGGGCAAGGATTTCGGCGAAGTCAGGCTTGTTGATGATGATACGGTATTTGCCGAGGCAGGTGCTCCTCTTATGAAAGTGTGCCGTATTGCATTTGAAAACGGACTTTCGGGCTTGGAATTTGCTTACGGCATTCCGGGTTCGTGCGGAGGCGGAGCGTTTATGAACGCCGGTGCATACGGCGGAGAACTCGGTGATGTTATGTTCCGTTGCGACCATATTGACCAAGACGGTAATAAGGGATTTTTGCAGGGCGAAGCACTCAAACTTTCTTACCGTCATTCCGCTTATTATGACAACGGGTGTGTTGTTACCGGAGTGTATTTTAAACTCCGAAAGGCAGATAAAGAAGAAATAAAAGCAAAAATGGATGACTTTATGGGCAGAAGAAGGGACAAGCAACCGCTTGAATATCCGTCTGCAGGCTCAACATTTAAACGCCCGGAGGGCAATTTTGCCGGTGCTCTCATTGAGCAATGCGGACTTAAAGGTACAAGTGTAGGCGGTGCCGAGGTCAGCACAAAGCACGCAGGTTTTGTCATCAACAAAGGCGGTGCAACCTGCAGGGATGTGCTTGATTTGTGCCAAAAAGTTGCCGACACGGTAAAAGCCGAAAAAGGCGTTGCCTTGGAAATGGAAGTCAGAGTTACAAAGTAAAACGGGAGAACTATATTAAAATGAAAGATTTGGTTTTATTAACAGGTGTGTCCGGTGCAGGCAAGTCAACGGCAATGGGCTTTATGGAGGATATCGGATATTATTGCATAGATAATATGCCGGCGGAGCTTATCGGTACATTTATTTCGCTTATTGAAAAGTCGGATTCTTATAATAAAATTGCGATAGTTACCGATGTTCGTTCAAGGGGCGTGTATACCGAATTTCAAAAAAATGTTCAAAAACTTATGGACAGCAATGATTACACGGTAAGAACAATTTATCTTGATATTAAAAATCATGTTGCACTCCGCAGATATAAGCTTACAAGAAGAAAGCACCCTTATGCCGACAAATTTAACGGTTCTCTTGAGGACGCTCTTAATTATGAAAAGGAAATTCTTTCTCCTGTAAGAGAAAAAGCCGGCTATATTATAGACACTTCTGATTTGACTGCAAATCAGCTCCGTGAGCGTCTTGCTCAAATTCTTCTCGGTGACGATAAGGAAGTTATGAACCTTCATGTTATGTCGTTCGGCTTTAAACACGGTATTCCTGCCGATGCGGATTTTGTGCTTGATGTAAGATGCCTTCCAAATCCGTATTGGATTGAATCAATGCGAGATAAAACGGGTCTTGACCAAGAAGTTAAGGACTATGTTTTCAGTTTTGAAGAGGCTCACGAGATTTTTGAAAGACTCAAGAGTTTGCTTGATTATCTCAACCCTCTTTATATCCGTGAGGGCAAGAGTCAGATTGTTATTGCAATCGGTTGCACGGGCGGTAATCACAGAAGCGTTGTTTTTGCCGAAGCACTCAAGGATTACTTTTCTCGCAAGTGGGACAATGTAACCGTAAACCACAGAGATATTGACAGAAAATAACAGAGGTACGGCTACGATGTCCTTTTCATCTCAGGTAAAAAACGAACTTGTTGAAATACAGGTTGAAAATAATTGTTGCAAAAAGAGTCTCCTTTACGGAATGGCTCTTTTTTCAAAAAGCTTTTCTTACAGAGAAGTGGTGTTTCAGTCAAAAAGTGAAGCAACGGCAGAACTTTATTCAAGTCTTTTGAGTGAACTTTGTTCTGTTAATGCGGGAATGAAAATTTCGCCGTCGGGTAAAATTTATACCGTATCGGTGAAAAAAAGTGCAAATGTCAGCAGAATTATGGCGTATTTCGGGCACGAGAGGAGCGAAACGACACTTCGTATCAATTTTACAAATTTTGACTGTGAGGAGTGTCAAAGTGCATTTTTGAGAGGTGCGTTTTTGGCTTGCGGTGCGGTTTCATCTCCCGAAAAAGATTATCATCTTGAGTTTTCCGTGCCGTATATGAACTTGTCAAAAAGCCTTGTGACCGCTTTGCAGGAAAAAGAACTTGCTCCAAAGGTTACTCACCGAAAAGGCTACAATATCATTTATTTTAAGGACAGCGAGGAAATCGAGGATTGCCTTTATATTATGGGTGCAGGCAAATCGATGTTTGATATGATGAATGTCAAAATAGTCAAGGAAATCCGCAACACCGCAAACAGAAAGGCAAATTGTGACGCTGCCAATATTGAAAAAACAGTTGCGGCGGCTTCTCCGCAAATCGCCGCTATAATGAAAATAGAGAGGGAAAAGGGTCTTGATTCTTTGTCTGAGCCACTTCGCCAAATGGCAGAAATCAGAATGGAAAATCCTGATTCATCTCTTAACGAACTTGCCGAAATGTTTGACCCGCCTATCAGCAGAAGCGGAGTTAATCACAGGCTTTCAAGACTTGTAAAAATCGCAGAGGATTTGTAATTTACAATTTATATAAGAGGTACGGATATGTTTACACATCTTCATTTGCACACGCAGTTCAGCTTGCTTGACGGTGCCTGCCGTTTGGGTGAGCTTGTAAGCCGTGCAAAGGAGTTGGGTATGACATCTCTTGCCATAACAGACCACGGCAATATGTACGGTGCCGTGGATTTTTATCGTGAGTGCAAAAAGCAGGGTATCAAGCCGATTATCGGTTGCGAGGTTTATGTTGCACCCCGCAGCAGGTTTGACAAGGATAAAAATTTTGACAGTAAGTACAATCATCTTATTTTGCTTGTAAAAAATGAGGTTGGGTACAAAAATCTTATAAAAATGGTGTCGCTGTCGTATACCGAGGGCTTCTATTTTAAACCGAGGATTGACCATGATTTGCTTGAAAAATACAGCGAGGGTCTTGTGTGCCTCTCTGCCTGTGTTGCCGGTGAAATTCCGCAGTTTTTGTTGCAAAGAGATTATGACGGTGCAAAGCGGTCGGCGTTGTGGTTTAATTCTGTTTTCGGTGACGGTAATTTTTATCTTGAAATGCAAAATCACGGACTTGATGAGGAACGAGTTGTTGTTGACGGACTTAAAAGATTGTCAAACGATACGGGCATTCCGCTTGTTGCAACAAACGATGCGCACTATGTCAAGCAACAGGATGCGGAAATTCAGCAGGTGCTCATTTGCATTGCAACCAACCATATTTTGGGCGAGGACACGGGGCTTGAATTTCATTCCGATAATTTTTATTTAAAGAGCGAAAATGAGATGTCGGAGCTGTTTTTTGACACTCCGAGTGCGATAGAAAATACTCAAAAAATTGCCGATGCGTGCAACTTCGATTTTGAATTCGGCAACACAAAACTTCCGTATTTTGCAACGCCGAATGATATGGACCACTTTGAATTTTTCAGGCAAATGTGTTACAAGGGTCTTTACAAAAGATACGGTAAATCTGTGCCGCAAAGCTATATTGACCGCCTTGAATACGAGCTTGAAACCGTAAACAAAATGGGTTATACCGATTATTATCTTATAGTTCAGGATTTTGTGCGTTTTGCAAAAAGCAAGGATATTCCCGTAGGTCCGGGCAGAGGCTCGGGTGCAGGTTCGCTTGCCGCTTACTGTATCGGAATAACCGACCTTGACCCGATGAAGTACGACCTCATTTTTGAGCGTTTTCTCAATCCGGAGCGTGTGTCTATGCCCGATTTTGACATAGATTTTTGTTATGAGCGACGGAGCGAGGTTATAGATTATGTAACGCAAAAATACGGTGCAGACCATGTTGCGCAGATTGTAACATTCGGCACACTTCAAACAAAGGCGGCTTTGCGTGATGTCGGCAGAGTTATGGGTATGCCGTATGCAAGGGTTGATTCTATAGTTAAGATGATACCGAGGGCATTCCACATTACGATAGATGAAGCGGTGCAAAAAAGCAAGGAACTCCGCAATGCAATGGAAGAAGATTCCCAAATCAAGCGACTTGTTGAGATTGCACGTAAGGTTGAGGGAATGCCGAGAAACACATCAACTCATGCGGCAGGCGTTGTTATCACCCACGACCCCGTGTCGTCTTATGTTCCGCTCGCAACCAATGATGACTTGGTTGTTACGCAGTACATTATGACCACTCTTGAGGAACTCGGACTTCTCAAAATGGATTTTTTGGGACTTCGCACACTCACCGTGATTGATGATGCGGCAAAGGCAAGCGGAGTTGACATAAACAAAATATCCATTGATGACGCCGAGGTTTACAAACTGTTTTCACGAGGTCAAACAGAGGGAATATTCCAGTTTGAATCATCGGGAATGAAGCAGATGCTCACCAATTTGAAGCCGACAGGCTTGGAGGATTTGATTGCCGCAACCTCACTTTACAGACCGGGTCCGGCAAGTCAGATAGACACTTTTGTGCACAATTCAAACAATCCGCAGGACATAACCTATGACACGCCGATGCTTGAGCCGATTTTGAAAAACACTTACGGCTGTATGGTGTATCAGGAACAGGTTATGCAGATATTTCGTGAACTTGCGGGTTACAGCTTCGGCAGAGCGGATGTTGTTCGCCGTGCGATGAGCAAAAAGAAGCACGATGTTATGGAAAAAGAGCGAACTTCTTTTGTTGACGGTTGTGCAAAGAACGGAATTTCAGGCGATGTTGCAAACGGAATTTTTGACAAAATGAGCGACTTTGCATCATATGCTTTCAACAAATCTCACGCAGCGTGCTATGCCCTGGTGGCTTATCGTTGTGCGTATCTCAAAAAATATCATCCGTCAAGGTTTATGGCGGCACTTCTTACTTCTGTTTTGGATGATTCCAACAAGGTGGCACGCTATATCGCAGAGTGTAAACGGCTCGGTATTCGCCTTGCTCCGCCTGATATAAACAGCTCTATGAAAGGCTTTACGGCAGGCAGTGACAGGGTGATTAATTACGGACTGTTGGGCATTAAAAACCTTGGCAACGATTTTATCGAGGATATAATCAAAGAACGCAAAAACGGCAGATTTAAGGATATTTTTGACTTTTGCACAAGGCTTCAAAGCGGCAAGTTTAATCGCCGTGCCGTTGAAGCACTTATTCAATGCGGTGCGTTTGACAATTTGGGTGCAAACCGCCGTCAAATGCTCAGTGCTTTGCCCGTAATTCTTACAAATATCGAGGCAAAGTACCGCCGCACTATGTACGGTCAGGTGGGCCTTTTTGACATAAGTGACGATTTCAGCGATAATTTTGAATTGCCGAATGTTGAGGAATATTCAAAGTCCGAACTTTTGCAAATGGAAAAGGAAATGACGGGCCTGTATCTTTCGGGTCACCCTATGGATAAGTACGACGGTTATGTTAAAAAATCGGGTTGCGTGCGAACCTACGATGTGCTTGAAGCAGGCAAAGAAATGTCACAAATTAAAGACGGTTCAAGCGTTAAACTGTGCGGAACGGTTACACGCATTTCGGTTAAGCAAACACGCACCAGCAATATGAGTATGGCGTTTGTAACGCTGGAGGATTTGTACGGCACGGTTGAAATTGTGCTGTTCCCAAAGATTTTTGCAAAATACAGCGAAATGATTACGCCGAATAATGTTGTTGCCGTGTCGGGAACTGTGTCAATCGAGGAGGAAAAAGAACCTAAAATTCTTGTAAATGCCGTTATTAAACCGACGGTTGACAACTCGCAAATCGGTGCTGCTTCAAAGCAAAAGCGAACGGGACTGTTCCTTAAATTCAAGTCAAAAAACGATGAAAACATAGCAAAGGTTAAAGGGGTTTTGCAGGATTACAAGGGCGATTTTCCTATGTATTATTACCTTGAGGACGAAAAGAAGTACATCAAGGCTCAATCGTATAATTTTGTAAAATATGACGATAATCTTGTAAAAACCTTAAAAAATATACTAGGCGAGGGCAATGTTGCCGTTAGATTTTAGTGCTTTTAACACTTGACATTATATATAATATTAAGTAAAATAGATTTATTATGTGGGCTTTTGCTCATTGTTAATAAGCTATAAATTCAATTATATATTTGTATTTTTGAACGGAGGAAAATATTATGAAAACTATCGCAGTATTAACAAGCGGCGGTGACGCACCGGGCATGAATGCCGCTATTCGTGCTGTTGTAAGAACAGCATGCGAAAACGGAGTTAAGGTTTACGGTGTTGTAAGAGGCTACAACGGTCTTATCAACGGTGATTTTATAGAGATGGATTTGCGTTCGGTATCCGACATTATCAACCGCGGCGGTACAATCCTTTATTCTGCAAGAAGTACAGAGTTTGCTACAGAAGAGGGTATGCGTAAAGCTGTACGCACCTGCCGTGAAAAAGGCATTGAGGGTGTAGTTGTTATCGGCGGTGACGGTTCGTTCCGCGGTGCTCGTGACCTCAGCGAAAGAGGAATTCCTTGCGTAGGTGTTCCGGGCACTATCGACAATGACATTGCTTGTTGTGATTACACAATCGGTTATGACACTTGCCTTAATACTATTATGGATATGGTAGACAGAATTCGTGACACTTCGGAATCTCACGACAGATGTGCGGTAATCGAAGTTATGGGCAGAAGAGCAGGTTATCTTGCACTCAATGCAGGTATCGCTTGCGGTGCAACATCAATCCTTATTCCTGAGGTTGAAGTTGATATTGAAAAGCATGTTATCGAGAGAATGAGAAAAACTCAGAGAACTGACAAAAAGCACTTTATCATCATTGTTGCCGAGGGTTGCGATGTTGATGTTGCCGAGCTTGCAAAACATATTCAGGCTGAAACAGGCGTTGAATCAAGAGCAACGGTTCTCGGTCACACACAGCGTGGCGGTTATCCTACGGTTAAGGACAGAGTTATGGCTACCCGTATGGGCAACTATGCAGTAAAGCTTCTTATGAACAACATCGGTAACAGAGTTGTTGCAGCTCAAAAGGAAGATGTTGTGGATTATGATATTTTTGAAGCACTCAATATGACAAAGACCATTGATATGAATCTTTATAACATCGCTCACGAGGTTTCTATTTAATTAATTACTTTGTATATAGTTCTGCCGTAAGCATTTTTGTTTGCGGCAGTTTTATTTGTCAAATTTTTCCTGTGGAAAAATTATACAATATGTGATATAATATTTTTAATTTAGGCAAGGGAGTATATATGCCTACAAAGAAAAAGAAGAGAATTAAAAAACGCCTTTCCAAAAAACAAAAGGAAAAGCAAAAAAAGATAATTATCTCCGTTGCGGCTGTTTTGCTTGCCGTTGTTGTGGTGTTGGTTTCAATATCCGTATCGCACAGGGGCAGAAAGTTGCCAAATCCGCTTTTGTCTATAGATAAAGAGGCGGCATACGGAGTGGATATATCTCATCACAACGGCAAGGTCAATTTCGGCAAGCTTAAGGATGAGGTTGATTTTGTTATTATCCGTGTGGGTTACAGAGGTTATGCAAAAGGTAATGTGTGCATAGATAAAAATGCCGAAAAAAATCTTAAGGCGGCGAACAAAGCGGGCATACCTATCGGCGTATACTTTTATACTCAGGCGGTTAACGAGGATGAGGCAAAGGAGGAAGCACGGGCAACTCTTGATGTCATAAAAAAATATGACATATCATTGCCGGTTTTCTATGATTTTGAATATCCTACCTCGTCGGGTAAACACACGGGCAGGCTTTATTCCGCCCACCTTGACAAAAAAGAAAATTCAGCTCTTGTCAATGCTTTTTGCAAAGAGGTTGAGGATGCAGGATACCAAAGCGGAGTTTATGCATCATCATTTATGTACAAAAGTAATTTTAAAATGAGCGAACTTGCAAATTCCATTTATATTTGGGTTGCCGATTATAACGGCTCGGTTACATATAACGGAGATTATGATTTGTGGCAGTTCAGCGATAAGGGCAGCGTCAGCGGAGTTAACAAAAAAGTTGACGAAAACTATTGGTACATTAAAAAATAAATTACACGGCGGATAATGTCCGCAAAAATAAGGGAGCTTAAATGAAAAAATCAATTAAAAAAATAATGTCATTGCTTCTTGCAGGTACAATGCTTGTAACTCCCGTTACGGCATCGGCTTTTACCGGCTCAAGCAGATTTGACAGCAGAACATTTACTCATCAGGATCAATTTATTAACGCAGGTATTCAGCAGGGCATAGATGTTTCTTATCACAACGGCACATTAAATTGGAGCACTATCAAAGCGGCAGGCGTTGACTTTGCTATTTTGCGTGCGGCTTATCGCGGATACGGTGATGAGGGCACACTCGTCAGAGATACAAAGTTTGCAGAATATATGCAGGGGGCAATGTCGCAGGGTATTCCTGTTGGTGCATACATATATTCGCAGGCAATCAGTACAGCCGAGGCTGTGCAGGAGGCTAATTACATCCTTAATATCGTAAGGGGCTACAGCCTTGATTTGCCTATTGTTTTTGACTATGAGTTTGCAGGCGTAAAAACAGGCAGACTTGATTCCGCTTGGGCAGACGGTGACATTGATAAAAACGATATGACAAACATTGCTCTTGCGTTTTGCAACACAATCAAAAATGCAGGCTATGATGCAATGGTTTATGCCAACAAGTCGTTTCTTAACAATAATCTTGACCATGCAAGAATAGAAAATGCAGGCTATAAAATTTGGCTTGCTCATTACACAACTTACACCGATTACAACGGTGAATACAATATTTGGCAGTACACTTCAAAAGGTAAAATCCCGGGCATCGCAAACAAGGTGTTTGACTGCAACTTTATGTATTCAGGTGCCATTTCATCTTCTGCACCAAAGATTACAAAAATCGCAAATCAAACATACACAGGCTCGGAAATCAGACCTAATGTAACCGTAACTTACGGCAATCTCACTTTGAGCGAGGGCGTTGATTACGAGGTTACATATCAAAATAATACCGAAATCGGCACGGCAACCGTAAGCGTTACCGGCTTGGGTCAGTATATCGGATTTATTAATCTTTATACAAGTTTTGATATTGTGCCGGCACCTGTTACCGAAATTAACTGTTCTTCGGCAACTACGGACAAAGCTGAAATGTATTGGCCTGAGGTTGAGGGCGCTACCGGTTACATTGTTCAAACCATTAAAAACGGCAGATGGACAAATTCGGGTACATACATTACAAATTCGGGTACAGTCAGCGGACTTATGCCGGGTTGCTACAATCCTGTTCGTGTTGCGGCATATGTCACCGTAGCAGGTAAAAATTATATCGGTCAATTTTGTAATTACATAAAAGTAAAAACATTAATCGGTGCGGTAAATCCTAAAGCTTCGGCAATTTCAAACACATATATCACTCTTACTTGGGACAAACAGGACGCTTCAAACGGTTATGAAGTTTACAAGTATGATTCCGCAAAGAAAAAGTATGTTTTGTACAAAACAATTACAAGCGGCAACACAAATACATGCAAGGTAACGGGTCTTTCCGCAAGCAAAAAGTATTATTTCAGAGTTCGTGCTTTCCAAAACGATAACGGCGAAAAGAATTTGGGTGCATTCGGTGCAACTCTTACACAATATACTTCCGTTTCAAAGCCTAAAATCAAATCGGCAACATCTTCTTCAAAGAAAAAGATTAAGGCTTCATGGGCAAAGGTAAGCGGAGCTTCGGGCTATCAGGTTATGTGGTCTACATATAAGAATTTCTCAAAGAATTATAAGACAAAGTCGGTTAAGGCAAAGTATAGCTCAAAAACTGTAACCACTGCACAGTCAAAGAAAACTTATTATGTTCGTGTCAGAGCATACAAAACTATCAACGGTAAAAAAGTATATTCTCAATGGAGCAGTACTAAAAAAGTTAAAACAAAATAAGATAATGAAGCGAGCAGGTTAATCCTGTTCGCTTCTTTAATTAATCATTGTTTTGTGGGCGTTTGTGTGCTAAAATATGCTTGAAAGGATAAGATATGAACATTCTTGTAGTTGATGATGAAAAGGAAATTGCCGACCTTGTTGAATTGTTTTTGAAAAACGAGGGATTTACGGTATATAAGTTTTATGATTCAAAGAGTGCGGTTGATTGCATTTTTTCAAAGCAGATTGATTTGGCACTTCTTGATGTTATGATTGACGAAACCGACGGATTTTCGATACTTCGCAAAATCAGAGAGCAAAATTTGAACTTTCCCATTATTATGCTTACGGCTAAGGTTGAGGACAGCGATAAAATTCTCGGACTGTCGCTCGGTGCGGACGATTATATAACAAAGCCGTTCAATCCGCTTGAAATGGTGTCGAGAGTTAAAGCACAGCTTCGCCGTTTTACTTTGTACAACGGTAACGGTAGGCAGGAAAACAGCAAGATTTATGATGGCGGCGGATTGATTGTAAATCACGAAACGCACGAGTGCACTTTGTATGAGCGTGCGGTTAATCTTTCACCGACCGAATTTAATATTTTGTGGCTTCTTTGCCAAAACGCAGGTAAGGTTGTTTCCACCGAGGATATATTTGAAAAAGTGTGGGGAGAAAAATATCTTGATTCAAACAATACCGTTATGGTGCATATCAGACGAATCAGGGAAAAGTTGAACGAGCCGCCGAGAAATCCTAAATTTATAAAAACAGTTTGGGGAGTTGGGTATAAAATTGAAAAGAAATAAAAACAAGCGTGTTTCCTCGTCCGCAATAATAAAATATTTGATTGCCGTTGTTTTGTCGAGTGCGGCTGTTTGGCTCGGCGGTAATATTGCGATTACGCAATTCAGTGTTGATATTGACGAGTCGCAGGCACTGATTATCAATCTTTTGGTTGTGGGGATTATCACATTTTTGTATTTTGTTGCAAGCGTAAGAGCGCTTGACCAAGAATATGACGCACTTGACGGAATAGTTGAGGACGACTATGTCAGCCCGAGATTGCCCGTGTCTATTTCAAAAAAGCACAAGGCGGTTGAGGAGAGTATAAAAAAGGAACTTAAATACAAGGACTTTGAGGTGCAAGAGGCGGAGCAACGCAAAAATGACCTTGTGGTTTACCTTGCACATGATTTGAAAACGCCGCTCACTTCGATTATCGGATATTTGAGTCTGCTTCAGGAAAACCCCGGTTTGTCTGTCGAATACCGTGCAAAGTATACGGATATTGCGCTTGATAAGGCATACAGACTTGAACAGCTTATCAATGAATTTTTTGACATAACCAGATTTAATCTTCAGTCGTTTACCCTTGAGAAAAATCATATTGACCTTGTTATGATGCTTCGTCAAATGGCGGATGAGTTTTATCCTGTTTTGAGCACTAAGGGTCTTACATGTACGGTTAATGCCGATGAAAAAATTAATATCGTAGGCGATGCGGACAAGCTGTCGCGAGTGTTTGATAACTTGATGCGCAACGCTTCAAACTATTGCTATGAAAACACCGAAATTGTAATAAACGCGTTTACTCAAAACGGCAGGGCGGTTGTTACCTTTATTAATAAAGGTGACGAGATACCGGATGAAAAACTGCAAATGATATTTGAAAAATTTTTCCGTGCGGATGATGCGAGGAGAAGTTCTACGGGCGGCTCGGGACTCGGACTTGCCATTGCAAAGCAGATTGTTGAGCGTCACGGCGGCACAATTACCGCAAGCAGTTCACCAAAGGCAACGGTTTTCAAGGTGGAATTGCCGTTTGAAGTTCAATCTTAAGAAAATCGTAAGAATTTCTAAAGTTAATATTAAAACAAAAAATCTCCTTTTGGATTACAATTTGCTTGTAATTTAAAGGAGGTTTTTATTATGAAAATTACAATGGCTAAAAAGATTATTGCCGTTTTGTTGGCAACGATAACGGCGGTACTGTGTACGGGATGTGCAATTTTTGACAAAAACGAATCTTATGCCGGAAGCATAACCTATGATGAGGAATACAAAAATCAATCCGGCAGACAAATGGTGGAGGAGTACGCCAAAGAAAACGGAATAGATGTTGACGAATATCCGCAAAATCTTGTTGACTTGCTTGACAGAAACAAGGAAACAAGAGATTTTGTTTTAGCTTACCCAACCGATAAGGACAAGCATTTTCGCATTGATATGAGCGAATACAAGGATTGCGACAGCGTGCCTTTGTTTATGCAATGGGATAAGCGTTGGGGCTATAAGATTTACGGTGATGATGTTGCGGCTCTTACGGCTTGCGGTCCTACCTGTCTTTCTATGGTTGCCACATATCTTCTGCGGGATGCAAAATATTCGCCCGATTATATGATGGATTTTGCCGTTGACAACGGTTATTGCGTAAAAGGCGGCGGCTCGCTGTGGACCTTAATCAGCGAGGGCGGAACAAAACTTGGACTTGATGTAACGGAAATACCGCTTGATAAGGAACGCGTTGTTCGCAATCTTGAGGTTGGCAATCCGATTATTTGTGTTATGGGTCCGGGATATTTTACCCAAAAAGGACATTTTATTGTTTTGACGGGAATTGAGGACGGTAAAATTAAGGTTAACGACCCTAATAGTTACCGGAATTCGGAAAAATTGTGGAATTTTGACAAGTTTTCTTCTCAAATCCGTAATCTGTGGGTGCTTCGTAATTTGAGTTGAAGGGGGCGTTTGTATAAAATGTTAAATTAATCGTTTTCTCTTTAAAAATACATATTGTTGTGCTATAATCACTATATATGTGATTAGCGAGGAAATGTATGAAAAAAGTAATTTCTGTTTTATTATCGATAATATTTGTTTTTGCGTTTGCGAGTCCTGTTTTCGCAAAGACCGATACGGTTCTTAATATATCAAGCGGTGACATCGGCACGGAGGTTTCGCCGACTTTGTACGGTGTGAGCCTTGATGATTCGTCTTTCGGTGCGGATGGCGGTCTGTCATCGAATATGGTAAACAACAATTCGTTTGAATATGCCGACAATCCCGAATATGCGTGGGCATTCAACGGTGTATCGCCTGTTGTGTCAAATCAAAATCCGATAAATCAAAACAACCCTACATACGAAACGATTACTGTTGAGTCGCAGGGCAGTATGGTAAACAAAGGCTATACCAAACTGTTTGACGGCAAGGGTAATTATAGCTCAAAGGTTTCCGAAAAATCTGGGATGAACTTTAAGAAAAGTGCTGTGTATTATTTTTCGTGTTATCTTCTCAATGTGGATTTTCAGGGCAAAATCGGAGTTTTTCTTGATTCAAAATCAAACAATTCCGACCCTGTTCAGCTTAATATAAACAATATAAACAAAAATTCGTGGACAAAGGTAAGCGTAAAAATCAAATCAAGCGGCACGGAAAGCGGCGGACTCGGTATCAGCTTCAACGGCACAGGCTCAATTTGTGTTGATTATGTTACATTGGTTTCGGATGAAAGCTACGGTCTCGGTGACGGCGAGTGGAAATACACTTCGCTCCGCACGGATATGGTTGAGGCTCTTAAAAACCTTAAGCCGTCATTCATTAAATTCCCGGGTGATTGCGTTGCCGAAAATAATGACGGCTATAATTGGAAAGATACCGTCGGTGAGCCGGCACTTCGCAAGCAGTCTGTCAGCGTATACAATAACAGTTCAAAGGGCTATTTTGCAAACAATTCAAATATGCTCGGTTATCACGAATATTTTCAGCTTGCAAAGGATTTGAATGCTGTTCCTGTTGCTGTTGTTGGTGCAGGTATTGCGTGTCAGACTAACGGTGAGTACGAGGCTTACTCTCAGGCTCTTGACAAAACATATATGACCGACGAGCAGTGGGAATCATATCTTGTTAACGAGTGCGGATATAAAAAGAGTGAAGTTAAGGCGAGAACCGAATACATAGAATCGCTTAAAGTTAACGGCGTTGAGGATTTTAATAAGTATGTTGAGAGCATTTCGCTCACTCCGGGTACGGATGAATTTACAAATTATGCACAGGATATACTTGACTTAATCGAGTATGCAAATGCTGACAGCACAGCAGGTTATTGGGCTTCGCTTCGCAGTGCCAACGGAAGCGAACAACCGTTTAACCTCAAATATTTGCAAATCGGCGGTGACAATTACGGCGAAGTTTATTGGCGTAATTTTGATGCTCTTAAAAAAATAATCAACGAAAAATATCCCGACATTGTTGTGATTGCCTCAACAGGTTATTCATCTGACGGAGAGAATTTTGATACCGCTTGGAACAAAATCAATTCTTCATATTCAAGCGGACTTGCAAACGAAAAGGTTGTTGATTCAAAAGACAATACGCTTTCGCAAAACATTACCCGATATGACAGCTACGGCGAAACGGGTGCAGGCGTGATGGTTGACGAATACCGCTCCGAGGCTTATACAAGCGGTACAGATGTAAAAAATAACAATATGTTCAACGCTTCGCAGGAGGCGGCTTTTGTTACAGGACTTGAAAAAAACAGTGCCGTTGTTAAGATGGCAAGCAGTTTGCCGACATTTTCAAAAGTCGGTGCAAATAACAAAAATCAAAGCCTCGTGTGGTTTGACGGCGATGATTTGGTTTGCACTCTGAGTTATTATACGCAAATGATTTTTGCAAATAACACAGGCAAAAATTATGTTAATTCAAATTTGAACACCGATAATGACGGACTTTTTCAAAGCGTTACGGTTGATGAAAACACCCGCACTTTGTACATAAAACTTGTTAACACTTCCGGCAAAAAGGAAAAAATCAGCATTAATTTGAGTGGGTTTGAAGATGTTTCGGCTGTGTCAAAGCAGAGCGTTGAGAGTAGATATAAATCCGCATATAACGGTACAAAAAAACAAACGGTTGCACCCGAGCAGACGGAACTGAAATTTGACGACAATGCCTTTGATACGCAACTTGCACCGTATAGTGCAACTGTTATCAGAGTCGGCTACGAGCAAAACAACGGCAACGGCTTTTATGCCCTGCCGGATAATATAAACACGGAGGTTAAAGCATACATTCCTATGAGTATTCCTGTATTTATTATTATGATTATTGCCCTTTTTGTTGTGGGCAGTGTAGGCGGATATTTTGCATATTCCAAGTTTGTGCTTAAAGGCAAAAAGCCGAATAAGCCTAGCAAAAAGAAAAAAGAAGATAACGACGATGAAAAGTAAGGTTACATTTATTTCCGATGTTACCACTCCCGAAAGAGTGTGTTTAAATGTGCCGAAATTTAAAGATTTTGATTTAAAATTCTTCACAACCCTTGATGATGAAGAAAAAATTATCAATGAAGCGACTGACACGGAATTTCTGATTGTTGACGCTATGGGCAGAGTGAGTGAAAAACTTATCGATTCGCTTCCGAATTTAAAGCTCATACAGTCCGAGGGTGTGGGTTATCAGGGCGTAGATGTTGCTGCGGCGACAAGAAGAAATATTCCTGTTTGCAACAATAAAGGTATCAACGATACAGCCGTTGCCGAGGTCGCCGTGTTCTTGATTTTGGGTTGCCTCAAAAAATACAACGATGGCATCGCCGCAATGTATGACGGCAGACAAATTCAGAAAAAGGCAGAAAGCTTCGGCGTTATCAGAGAACTTTCCGAATGTACGGTAGGACTTGTCGGCTTCGGCGATATTGCAAGGCAAACAGCAATGCTTCTCAAGGTTTTCGGCGCAAGGGTTATTTATTACAACCGCACAAGATATGAACATATAGAAGATGAATACGGCGTTGAATATGTTACTCTTGACGAACTTCTCAAACAGTCCGATTTTGTATCGCTCCACCTTGCCGTAACGGATGAAACGAGAAATATTGTTAATTCCGAATTTCTGGGCAAAATGAAAAGCACGGCTTATCTTATCAACACCGCAAGGGGTGATTTGGTGGACAATGCCGCACTTTATGAAGCACTAAAAAACAACAAAATTGCAGGTTCCGGCCTTGATGTTATCGCACCCGAACCTGTGCAAAAGGATAACATTTTGCTTGATGAAAGTATAAAGGACAAACTTATGCTCACGCCTCACATTGCCGGCATAACGGCTTTGACCGTAAAAAAGCTGTACCGTAATTGCTATGATAATATTATTGCAATACAAAACGGCAATCGACCGAAAAACCAAGTGAATTGAAATTAAAGACCCATTATATTGTTGAGTCAACGATTTATGTTTTCGATTTGTCTAATGGCAGGGTGTTTTATGCCGCTGTCTGATTTCTCTTGCAAAAAAGTTAAATTGTGATATAATAAATTTATCAGCCGATACTGATTAAAATTGAGATAACCTGTTCCCATTCCGAACACAGAAGTAAAGCTCTTGCATTATTTTTTGCAAGGGCTTATTTTATTTGGAGGTAAAATATGTTTACTCACAAAAAAGTTACAGTAAAAATTGACAGACCGATGGGCAGTTTTCATCCTGAACACAAGGACTTGTTTTATCCCATTAATTACGGATACATAGAGGGGTTATTTGCAGGTGATGGCGAAGAACAGGATGCGTATATTCTCGGAATTGATGAACCTGTTGTTGAGTTTTCCGGCAAGGTTATAGCCGTTGTTCATCGAACAGACGATGTTGAGGATAAGTGGATTGTTGCACCTGACGGGGCTACTTTTACGGTTGATGAAATAGAAAAAGCCGTTCACTTTCAGGAAAAATATTTTTCTCATACTATAGAATTGCTTTAAGTGGGTGATTGTGATTTTTTTGTTAACAAAAATTAATCGGTGTTGACAAATCGAAATTAAGGACTATAATATAATTAGCACTCGGACATCGAGAGTGCCAATTTGACTATAATTCTTTATGAAGGTGACAGATATGAGAAAGAAACAGTTTAAGGCGGAGTCTAAAAAACTCCTCGATATGATGATTAACTCAATTTACACTCACAAGGAGATTTTTTTGCGTGAACTTATTTCAAACGCAAGCGACGCAACGGATAAACTCTATTTTAAATCGCTTACCGACACCGATATTAAAGCGGATAAAGATAGTCTTAAAATCAGGATTGACCTTGACAAGGAAAACCGTACCGTCACAATTTCCGATAACGGTATCGGTATGACTGCCGAAGAACTCGAAAACAATCTCGGTACTATTGCAAAGTCGGATTCTATGGACTTTAAAAAAGAAAATGCCGACGACGAAAATGCAAAAGATATTGAGGTTATCGGTCAGTTCGGCGTTGGATTTTATTCTGCATTTATGGTTGCGGATAAAATCGAGGTTGTGTCAAAGGCACTTGGTGCAGACAAGGCGAACAAGTGGACTTCAACAGGCGTTGACGGTTACACCGTAGAAGAATGCGATAAGGACTCAAACGGTACGGTTATAACTCTGCATATCAAAGAAGATACCGAAAACGAGAACTATTCACAGTATCTTGAGCAGTACAAAATTCAGGAACTTGTTAAAAAATACAGCGACTATATCCGCTACCCAATTGTTATGGAAATGAGCAAGGAAGTTCCTGACCCTGAAAAAGAGGGAGAGTACATCACGGAAGTTAATGACGAGGTTTTGAACTCTCAAGTTCCGCTTTGGAGAAAGAATAAAAACGAAATTAAACCGGAAGAATACAACGATTTTTACAAGCAAAAGTTCTATGATTATACCGATCCGGCTTTGGTTATTCATTCAAAAATTGAGGGTCAGGCAACATTTGATGCTCTTATGTACATTCCGTCAGTTGCCCCGATGGATTTTTATTCAAAGAATTACGAAAAGGGGCTTCAACTTTATTCAAACGGCGTTATGATTATGGATAAGTGTGCCGACCTTTTACCAGATTACTTCAGCTTTGTAAAGGGCCTTGTTGACAGTGCCGACTTAAACCTCAACATTTCAAGAGAAACCTTGCAGCAGGACCATCAAGTCAGAATAATTGCAAAGGCAATTGAAAAGAAAATTAAGTCGGAACTCACAAAAATGCTCAAAAATGACAGAGAGAAATATGAAAAGTTCTTTGAAACTTTCGGCACAAACCTAAAATGGGGCGTATACTCCGATTACGGTATGCACAAGGATGAACTCAAGGATTTGATTATGTTTAAGTCATCTAACGGTGACGGCTATACAACGCTTAAGGAATATGCTGAGCGAATGGCAGATTCACAGGACACAATTTATTATGCCTGCGGCGACAGTGCCGAAAAAATTGCACTTCTTCCTCAATGCGAGGGCGTAAAAGCAAAGGGCTACGAAATTCTTTATTTCACCGATGAAGTGGATGAGTTTGCAATCCAAATGCTTATGGACTATGACGGCAAGAAGTTTGCAAATATCTGCAAAGATGATTTGAATCTTTCGACCGATGCTGAAAAAGAAGCGTTGACAAAGAAAAATGAAGACGCAAAGGACTTGCTTGAAAAGATGAAGAATATTCTCGGCGACGAAGTTTCTTCCGTTAAGCTTACCGACAAATTGGGTTCGCATGCAGTGTGTCTTTCGGCAGAAGGTTATGTCAGCCTTGAAATGGCAAAGGTGCTTTCGCAAATGCCGGGCGGAAATGACAACGGAGTTAAAGCACAGCTTGTTCTTGAAATAAACAGCGAGCACCCTATTGCAGAAAAACTTGCTTCGGCGGATGAAGAAACACTTGAAAAGTATACAAAGATTCTTTATTCGCAGGCAAGACTTATCGCCGGACTTCCTGTTGACAATCCGACGGAACTTGCAGACAGTGTAGTTGCTCTGATGTAAGCACTTAAAATATCGACACTTTGCCCCGTAAATTCGTGTTTGCGGGGCAGAGTTTTAAACCGGTAATATATATGGTATATATAATAGTATATAATTATAATATATACTATATATAAGTGTGTCATTAAGGTTACAAAAGTAACACCTTATTTACAGAAAAATTAAGATGAAAAAAATCTCAAAAAATCCCTTGACATCGCCACATATTTATGATAGAATTCACATTACCAAATGACGGAAACGCAAGTAACCGTTAGATATAGTCGGTATTTATTACGCTGAGGGTCCACCCGTTCCCATACCGAACACGGTAGTTAAGCTCATGCGTGCCGAAAATAGTTGGAGGGCAGCCTCCCGCAAAAATAGGTCGATGCCGACATGGTTACCACAAAAAACTTTTTAAAAAAGTTGAAAAAAGTTCTTGACAAACGCAAGACGCTGTGGTATTATATATAGGCTGTCAGCGAGAGAGCGAGACGGCAAGGACCTTGAAAATTAAACAACGACGAAAAAGTAAGGAACCCG
This sequence comes from uncultured Eubacterium sp., assembly GCF_934561735.1. GTDB lineage: Bacteria > Bacillota > Clostridia > Oscillospirales > Acutalibacteraceae > Eubacterium_R. The sequence goes on along the minus strand of NZ_CAKTGT010000011.1, from coordinate 11 downwards.
ATTAAGATAAT
>NZ_CAKTGT010000010.1 GCF_934561735.1 uncultured Eubacterium sp. | reverse complement strand
GAGACGGGACTTGAACCCGTACGAGTCGCCCCACACGCCCCTCAAACGTGCGCGTCTGCCGATTCCGCCACTCTCGCGTCAACAGTTAGAAGTATAACAGAACTCACAACAAATGTCAACACTTTTTTTAGATTTTTTTAGATTTTTTTCAGTTTTTCTAAAACAGGCTTGATATGTACTTAGTTTCGTCTATTATCACTGACGGATGCTCGGCAAAAAGAGTTTCAAACGACCTAAAACCCCAAGAACAACCCACTGCTTCTATATTAGCATTTTTGGCTGTTCGCATATCAACTTCGCTGTCGCCGAAGAAAATTGCTTCTGTAGGCTTGCAATCAACTGCAGAAAGTGCACGAAGCGTAGTTGTCGGATCAGGTTTAGTAGGAAGTCCGTCCACACAACCGGTAATATAATCGAAAAAGCCTTTGCCGAAAATGTGCTCTACCATACCGTGAGCAGCTACATCCGGCTTGTTGGAAACAACGCAAAGCTTTATTCCTTTATCCTTGAGAATTTGAAGTTGTTCCTTAATGCCGTCATAAGCGTGAGCATGGTTAAGCTTATTTTCATCATATATAGGTTTAAACTCCTCATAACGGTCATTGAGTGTTTTTTCGTCCAAAGTATGGTCAAAGGCACGCTCAACAAGTTTTTTTGCACCGTTGCCCACAAACTTTTTGTAATCATCCAAAGACCAATTTGCTTCAAAATTATGCTTTTTAAGCAATATTTCGGTTGCACCTGCCAAATCATCAATAGTGTTGACAAGTGTTCCGTCCAAATCAAATACAGCACATTTAATTTTACTCATACAAATCACCCAAATCCTGTTCTTTATCTTTTTTGCGTTTTCTTACAAAATAAGTTGCAACGGCTATAACGACAATGCCTGCCACTATACCGGATTCGATATAAATTTTGCGTTCTTTTTCTTTACTGTTAACGCTCATATTACCGCTTTTAACACTTGACCACAAATTATTTTGCAATTCCAAAATGTTTTGCGGCAAATTTGCAAACACTTCGCTTTTTGGTGCAGGGTCGGGATAAACGGCTTTGTTACCATAAAGCGAACATTCCTCGTTTTCCTGAACTGCCTTGTTTGCGGAAGCATAGAAAATATATTCCTCATTTGCAAGTGCAACTTCAGGCTCCTGCATAAAGTTTATAAATGCTTCTGCACCTTTTTTGTTTTGCGTGCACTTTGGAATACAAAAAGCGTCATAAAAGGCATTTACGCCCTCTTTTGGATAAGCATAGCCCAAATCGGGATTATTCTCGTTCATAAGAACATAATCGCCGACATAATAGGTTGCAAAAGCGTACTCGCCCGATTCCATAAGGTTAAATACCTCATCCATAACATAAACAGGATTAACCTTATCTTTTTGCTCGGCAAGGAGTTTTGCGGCGTCTACCCAATCCTGCTCGTTTTGAGTGTTCAGGCTTTGACCCAACAATTTTTGAGCAATGGCAAACGCATCACGGCTGTTGTTGAACATCAGCACCTTACCCTTGTACTGCTCATCCCACAAAACCGACCAAGAATCGGGTTTTTCTTTAACCAACTTCTTATTATAAATAAGAACGGTGTAGCCTGTGTTGAAGCAAACAGAATACTTTTGCTCGGGGTCAAACGGAAGATTCAAGCAATCCTCACGCATATACTTCATATTGGGAATATTTGAATAGTCAAGCGGCATGAGCATATCTTCATCAATAAGACGCTCAACCATATAGTCGGACGGAACAATAACATCATACGAAACACCGCCGCCCGAAAGTTTGGAATACATATTTTCGTTTGATTCGAAATTGGTATAATTTACCTTTGCCCCTGTAAGTTTTTCAAACTCACGGACAACATCCATCGAGCCTTCGCCGCCGTCGGAAATATATTCGCCCCAGTTGTAAACATTAACGGTTGTGCCCTGAAGTCCGAGCGACTCATAATAAGCCTTTTGATCATCGGAAAAATAATCCTCATCGGCATAAGCTGTGACATTCATAAGCGGCAAAGCACAAACAAGGCTCATAACAAAAGCAACAATTTTTTTAAGTTTAATCATTTTGCCGCCTCCTTTTTGTCTGCCCTGTTCTGTGCAATGTTCATAAAAATCAAAAGCACAAGAATAACAAGGAACATAAGGGTTGACAATGCAAACATATCAGGCTTTACTCTCTTTTTGGTGAGGGAGAAAATATAAATCGGCAAGGTCTGGAATGACGGTCCGTTGGTGAAATACGAAATAATGAAATCATCAAGCGACAATGTGAAAGACATAATACAGCCTGTGATGATGCCGTTCATAATTTCAGGCATAACGACCTTCATAAAAGCCTTGAATGGCTTACAGCCGAGGTCTACCGCCGCTTCATATACATTCATATCAAACTGACGAAGTTTTGGAATTACATTAAGAATAACATACGGCAGGCAGAATGTAACATGGGCTATAAGAATTGTTGTAAAGCCGAGGACCTCTTTTACATTGATAAGAGCACCGGCAAACACAAAAAGAAGCATCATTGAGATACCCGTTACAATTTCAGGGTTCATCATAGGAATGTTTGTAACATTCATCATAGCTTTTTTGTACACACGGTTTTTTTGCATAAACAGACCGACTGCCGCCATAACGCCCAAGGCAGTGGATATTACCGTTGTTGCAAGTGCAAGGACAACTGTATTTTTGAGTGCCTTCATTGCAGCCGTATCATGAAACATTTCAACCCACCATGAAGTTGAAAAGCCATCCATAATATAGGTTGAAGTGCCGGAATTAAACGAAAAGACAGTCATAACCGCAATAGGTGCGTAAAGGAAAACAAATATGAGTGCCATATAAATTCTTGAAGCAGGAGATACTTTCTTTTTCATATTACAACACCCCCGTCCTGTGTGCCGTCATCAAAGTAATTCATTACTCCGAGGCATACAAAAATCAAAATCATAAGGACAAAGCTGAGTGCCGCTCCGAGATTATAATTGTTTGCGGACTGAAACTGACTTTCGATGACATCACCGATAAGAACGATTTGACCGCCGCCGAGTTTTTGAGTGATATAGAATGTTGAAACGCAAGGCACAAACACCATTGTAATGCCTGACAAAAGGCCCGGGAGCGACAAAGGCAAAATAACCCTTCTGAAAGTTGTTAATCTGCCGGAACCTAAATCGTGTGCAGCTTCGACAAGCGAATTATCAAGTTTTGAAAGCACGGAATAAATAGGCAAAATCATATAAGGTAAGAAGTTATAAACCATACCCAAAATGACTGCACCGCCCGTGTTAATCATATGGATGGGTTTTAATCCGATTGAAGTAAGAAAATTGTTGATAACTCCGCTGTCACCCAAAATGGTCATAAGGCTGTAGGTACGAATGAGAAAATTCATCCACATTGGGAGCATAACAAGAAGCACCATAGTTCTTTGGGTATGCTCTGTGTGCTTTGAAAGAGCATAGGCAAACGGATAGCCGATAAGCACGCAAATAGCCGTTGCCGCCAAGCCGTAAAGCACCGACAGCAAAATCGTTGGAAAATAATTTTTTATCTGTGCTATATTTGAAAAAGTGAACGCACCTGTTTTATCGGTGAAAGCATAGTACACTACCATAATAAGCGGAACGATGATAAACAAAGCCGCCCACAAAAGATACGGCTTATCAAGCATTTTTTGGGAAAGACTATTCTTCTTCATTTTCGTCCTCCCAATTATACGAAGCATCGGAAATATGGTCCATTTCATCCGAGAACGAAGAATAGTCGCCGAACTCGCCCGAATATTCACTGCGTTTCATAATATGAATAGCGTCAGGCTCGATATACATTCCGATAGTGTCGTCAACCTTAATATCATCCCTTGTGGTTTGAATCATCCAAATAAAGCCGTTGACATCAACAAGTATTTCAAAATGAACTCCCTTAAATGTTACGGAAGTTACTTTACCTGTAAGCGAAGCCTGTGCACCCGGTTTGGTAATTTGAATATCCTCAGGACGAACAACAGCTTCTACAAATTCATTTTTATCAAAGCCTTTATCAAGACACTTAAACTTAACTCCGCCGAATGTAACAAGATAATCTTCTATCATAATGGCGTCAACGATATTACTTTCACCGATAAAGTCGGCAACAAAAGCGTTAACAGGTTCGTTGTAAATATCCTCCGGAGTGCCGATTTGCTGGATTTTACCCTTATCCATAACCACAACGGTGTCGCTCATAGAAAGTGCTTCCTCTTGGTCGTGGGTAACATAAATAAAGGTTATGCCAAGTTCCTGCTGAATGTTTTTAAGTTCTCGTTGCATATCTTTGCGAAGCTTCAAATCAAGTGCACCGAGCGGCTCGTCCAAAAGAAGAATATGCGGTTTGTTTGCAAGTGCTCTTGCAATGGCAACACGCTGTTGCTGACCGCCCGAAAGCGAGTTGATAGGACGCTTTTCAAAGCCTTTAAGGTTAACAAGTTTGAGCATATCTGCAACGATTTGACGAACCTCCTCTTTCGGCTTCTTTTGAAGCTGAGGTCCGAATGCTATATTTTCATATACATTTAAATGAGAAAAAAGAGCATAACGCTGAAAGATAGTATTGACTCTACGCTTGTGTGCAGGCAGGTCATTGATGCGTTTACCCTCGAATATAATATCTCCGCTATCCGGTTTGACAAAGCCGGCAATGGCACGAAGAGTTGTGGTTTTACCGCATCCTGATGGTCCTAACAGGGTTATAAACTCTTTTTCGTTGATGTATAAATTCAGATTTTCCAAAACTGTGTTATCACCATAGCTCACGGTGATATTCTTCAAGTCAATAATCTTTTTCAATTATGCACTTCCTCTTTATTGCAGGCGTTGGAAAGACTTACCAACCCCCTCACGATTTACAATTAAAAATTGCATTAAGTCAAATATATATTTTTTATATTATAATGTCAATAATTTTTTGAAAATAATGTCGAAAAAATATGCAGACGGCTCCCCTTACAAGTAAACAAGTATAGGGAGCCATAGCAATTTTAAAGCATTGGATTGAACTGCAAGCCGTCAACAGCACACTTGATTGTGCCCTCTGCTTTTGAGAAATCGCAAACCAAAGAGCGAGGTTTTTCGCAAGGATTATCGAGTGCCATAGGAACAAAATAGAAGTTTCGATTGTTCATAAGGACACCGATATTTTTTGCCGAAGCGCCGAGAGCATCGTTTGTTGAAACACCGAGAACAACCGGCTTGTCGTTGCGAAGGTGCGACTTTACCGCCATTGTGACGGGAGTATCATTGACACCGTTTGCAAGTTTGGCAAGTGTGTTGGAAGTACACGGAACAACACACAGCACATCAAACATATGCTTCGGCCCAATCGGTTCGGCCTCTTCAATGGAAGCAATGATTTTTTTACCGCAAATTGCCTCAATCTCGTTTCTCACATCCTTAGCATTTGCAAAACGGGTATCAATATTATAAGCATTAAAGGACATAATCGGAGTGACATTATGACCGTTTTTAACAAGACTTTTAAGTGCTTCTATACTTTTTTTGAATGTACAAAACGAGCCTGTAAAGCAGTAACCTATATTCACAATCTCACCCCCATATGTTCAATAACCGTTTTGGCAACGGTTATACCTGCCGATTTAGGCGAAAACTTTGCGGGAAGTCCTCTTGAAACAATCAAATTAAGTCCGAGAGATTCGGCAAAATGCACATCAATTCCGCCCGGGAACGATGCCAAATCAATCATCAACACATCCTTTTTAAACGAGCGAAGTTCTTTTTCGTTAAGTACGGGGTGAGGCACTGTATTAAACACAAAATCATAAGTGTTTTGCTTGACAAGTTCATCAAAAGATATAACCTTTGCACCGTTCATTTTTGCCGTTGAACGCTGAACACTGTTTCGGGCACACACGGTTATGTGCGATGTATACGGAGTTAAAAATCTATGAAGAACTTTTGCTATTCTGCCGTAGCCGAGAATAAGAACATTTGAATTTATCAAACTGATATTACTGTTTTGCGTGGCTATTGACACAGCCGCTTCAGCCGTATAATAAGCATTTTCGGCGGCGAAGCGTTCATCCTTTGTATAATCGAATATATTATCACCGGACACATTGCCGGCAAAAACGGGAAATTCTTTGTAAGCGTCGAGGTTTTCGGGATTGACCCCTGCCAAAACAAAATCGGCTTTTGAAAGATTATCAACAGCACTAAATCCGTGTTTTTGCAAATAATCACACGCATATGCTACTCTCTTATCATCCAAAGACGCAATATAAAAATTTGTCATATTTACTACCACCTTTTATATTTTATGAAATAATATAAAAAGGGTGTTTATTTTTTACAAATTAGGTAGTATAATAAAAAAGATAATATGATTAATCGGGAGGAATATCCTTGAAAAATATAGATGAATTGCTCAAAGAAAGCAAAAAGATACATTTTATCGGCATTGGCGGTGCAGGAATGTGCCCTATTGCAGAGATTTTGTTATCCCTCGGATACAAATTGACAGGCTCGGACAACAACGACACCGAAACTTTCAGACGAGTTGAAAAAGAGGGTGCAAAGGTATTTTTGGGTCAAAAGCCCGAAAACATTGCCGACGACACGGAACTTGTTATATACACAAACGCTATCCTTGCCGGCAATGCGGAACTTGAATACGCAAAGGCAAACTTTCCTTGCTTTGAAAGAGCGGAGGCACTCGGTGCACTAAGCCGTATTTTTTCAAACTGCATAGGCGTTTGCGGTACTCACGGCAAGACCACAACAACATCAATGATAACCCAAATTCTTATGGAAGCGGGACTTGACCCATCTGCGGTTATCGGTGGAAAATTACCATTGATAAACGCATACGGCAGATACGGACACAGCCAAAACTTTGTGTGCGAAAGCTGTGAATTCAACAATACATTTTTGCATATGAATCCCGACATGGCGGTTATACTCAACATTGATGAGGACCACCTTGACTTTTTCGGCAACCTTGACAACATCAAAAAGTCATTCAGAAAATTTGCCGAACTCACCACAAAGACAATCATTTATAACGGCGACGATGCGAACACGGTTGACACGCTCAAGGGCATTGAGGACAAAAAGCTTGTTTCTGTCGGCAGAAATGACGGCAACGAATGGGTGGCAAAGAATGTTGATGTTCCGGGCGGTTTTCACAGCGAATACGACGCATACCACAACGGTGAATTTGTTGCAAGAGTTGTACTTTCCGTTCCGGGTGAGCACAACATTTTGAACTCGCTTTGTGCATTTGCGGCAGCATACGAAAGCGGAGCAGAGGTTGAAAAAATCCTTGAAGGACTTAAACACTTCGGCGGTGCGGCAAGAAGATTTGAAAAACTCGGCACATACTGCGGAGTGACCTTTGCAGACGACTACGCACACCACCCTGCCGAAATCAAGGTTACTCTTGAAGCTGCTAAAAAAATGGGATACAAGCATGTTTGGGCAGTGCACCAGCCGTTTACCTTTACAAGGACTTCCCTGCTTCTTGACGACTTTGCAGAGGTTTTGCAAATTGCCGACAGATGCGTGATAAGTGCGATTATGGGCAGCCGTGAAGTGAACACGATAGGAATAAAGGCAACAGACCTTTCAAGCAAAATTCCAGGGGCGGTTCAGCTTGACACATTTGAAGAAATTTGCGATTATGTATGCGACCACGCCGAGGACGGCGATTTGGTAATTACACTTGGCTGCGGAGATGTGTACAAGGTTGCACGAATGATGTGCAAAAAACTAAAGGAAAGAGAAGAACAAAATGCTTGAATTTAAGATAACCGACACGGCGACAGACGATTCAAAACTCATCAGATTCACTGTGTTTTGCGATGAACAGGGCGTAATTAAAAATCACGAGTTGGATGATTTTGACACAAACAAAGAAGCAAAGCACATTGTAATGTATGATGACGGCAAGCCGATTGCAACATCAAGATTTTACAAGGAGCACGGCGACACCTGGCACGCAGGCAGGATTGCGGTAATCAAGGAATACCGTGGAACAGGCTGTGGCAGAAAGGTGCTTGAAAAAGCTGAGAAGGAAATGAAAAAGCTCGGTGCAAAGAAAAGTTTTATTTCTGCACAAACACAGGCTCAGGGCTTTTATGAGGCTCTCGGTTACAAGGCATACGGCGATGTTTATCCGGAAGAGGACATACCGCACATTGCAATGAAAAAAGAATTATAAAAACAAAACCGTCAAAATTTATGTTTTGGCGGTTTTTGTATATCAAAAATATTCTTTTAATAAATCATAATCATTATCTATGAGAATGACGGTGTTTTGGCGAATTTCGCAATCAACCTTCAGAATATCGATAAGGTTGGGGTTACGAACGGTCAAAACGCCGTTTTCGAGATTTTCTATATTTCGCTCTCCGCCGAGAGATTTTACAAGTCGGCGAACTTCTTTGGGATAGTATTTTTGATTATCCATATCAAACTTGGTAACAACAATTTGAACAACAAAATACATAAGCACGGCAAGGACAAAGCCGACAAGAAGAAAATATCCGATACTTCTGCCGTACCTAAAAAGATTGAAAACAGAAGCAAAGGAGCTGAATCCTATACGAATATCCACAAGAGAAGCAACAAAGTACCCCACACCGCCGACAAAGACAAAGCCGGCAAAAATCAGCGGATTATAGAAAAGCAGAAAAACAAGGAGCAAGGTATTATCTCCGAAAATCACAGACAAAACACACGGAAGCAAAAATGAAAAGAAATAACGCTTGCTTGTTTTTTTGAACAACGCAACAGCCGTACCGAGCACAAGAAAGATATTTACAAAATACTTACCCGTAAGGTAATCGGAGACCGATGACAACGGATTTTTAATATCGGCAAGGAAAATCTTTTGCACTCCCGATACGATTTTGCCGCCGACAAGAGTTGCCGCACTGCAATCGGTGCTATAAACCAAATCCGAAAAGTGATTGCCGAAAAGCGGAGTATAAACCTCGTTTAATATTCCGAAAAGGACTGCCCTGCCCTTAATTAGATAAGCAAAACTTTTAACATACATTTGAAGCGGCTCATCAAGCAAGCCAAATACAAGACCGACAACAACGCCCGAAAGTGCCGAGGTGATGACCAAATATTCAAAATCGAGATTTTTGCCGAGCATAACTAAAAGCACAGTCAAAACCGTGCTCATAACAAGGCCCAACGGGTGAGCCGTCACCAAATAAAATACGGCGTTAACGCTCAGTATCGAAAGCGAAACGGCAAAGCTTTTTGCAGACTCCTTATATTCGTAAAATGCAACAAAAGCACCGCAAGCGGCTGACCACAACAGCGAAGCAAAAACTTCGGTATCAAAATTTATCTTCGGCAAAACAAGTGCAAAAATATGCACGGCTGTCATATAAACCGAAAGCACGGCAACAGGATATTTAAGGCGTGTAATCAATCTTTCTTTAGATGTAAAAATATTCATATTAAGAATATGCCCCGGCAAAAAACTTTTATTCACTTTTTGAATATTATGTAACAGATGTTTAAAAACAAAGATAACTGTTAATCATAATGATATAAAGAAATTTTAAAAGGGTGAACAAAAATGAACATCAAACGAGGCGACATATATTATGCCGATTTAAGTCCCGTTGTAGGAAGTGAGCAGGGCGGAGTAAGACCTGTATTAATTGTTCAAAACGATGTGGGCAACAAATTTTCGCCCACGGTAATAGCGGCTGCTATAACAAGCCAACAAGGCAAAACAAGCCTGCCGACACACATTGAAGTAAACGCCCACGATTGCGGACTTGCAAAAGACAGCGTTGTACTGCTGGAGCAGGTACGCACCATAGACAAAAGGCGACTGAAAGAAAAGATGGGCACATTGCCTACAAGCGATATGACCAAAATAAACAATGCAATAACAATATCAATGGGATTATAATAATAAAAGACAGGTATCCATGCGGATACCTGTCAGACTGTCGATAAAGCCCCTGAACCACGCCAAAATTGTTTCAGCGAAACTTTGTAGGGGATAGGCTTGCCTATCCCGGAATACTACTAATTTAATAATACTATTTAAAGAAAAGTACCGCAAACATCAAATTTGCGGTACTTTTGGCGTTTTTCGTTTTTTGCTCACAAGCGGTACCATCGTACAGCAAAGTTCGCAAGAAAACGAAATTCAGAATCTTTCTCAACAGCCTACAGTGTGTCGTTTTATTATTTTGATAAGCGAATTACATTCCACGAGAACGGTTTGAGTTCGGCGGTGAGAGTTGAACCGTCAACCGTCGGAAGAGGATTGGTATGAGGGCAAACAACCTCGCCGTCAAATCCGTTGACATCATCTTTTGAATAACCGTCCATAGATATAAATTCAATCGGCTTAAAGCCGTCAAAATCCATAAGATTTACATCAAGAACAGCACTTTCGTCCTGCGATTTATTAACGCAGAAAATCGTAATGCTTTGTTCGTCCTCGCTCATAGTGGCAATTGCTTCAAGATACGGCACATCGGTGAATTCCCTGCAATCGTATTTTGGGCAATCGATGATAGGATTAAGTGAATATCCCCTGCCGAAATTTGACATATGCTCAAACGGATAAAAAATTGTTTGCTTAAACACTCTGCCGCCGTCCTCGGTAAAAATCGGAGCAATAACATTTACAAGTTGAGCAAGGCAGGCAATTTTTATTCTGTCACAATGACGGAGAAGCGTAATCATCATTGAGCCGACAAGAAGTGCATCCTCAAAATTATAAATATCCTCAAGGCGAGGCGGAGCGTAGCTCCAACGCTCATAAGGCACATCGTTGCTGTGATACCAAACATTCCACTCATCAAACGAAAGATTAACGGTTTTTTTAGTGCGTTTTTTTGCTTTTACATAATCACAAACGCAAATAACGGAATAAATGAATTCTTCAAGTTCGAGAGTTTTTGCAAGGAATGACGGAGTGTCATTTGCCTGATTGCCGTAATACTGATGAAGTGACACATAATCAATGCTGTCATAAGCAATATCAAGTGCAGTTTCCTCCCATTGGCCGAAGGTCGGCGACTGACGGGAGGACGAGCCGCAAAGCACGGTTTCGATAGTATCATCAGTCCATTTCATCATTTTTGACGCTTCATTGGCAAGTTTGCCGTAATCGGAAGCGGTTTTGGCACCCATCTGCCATCTGCCGTCCATCTCATTGCCGAGGCACCAAAGTTTGACATTCCAAGGCTCGGCAACGCCGTGAGATTTACGCAAATCAGACCAATATGTACCGCCCTTATGATTGGTATATTCAACTATATTGCGTGCTTCCTCGGCACCCCTTGTACCGAGATTGACAGCCATCATACAATCGGAATTTGCCTTTTTGCACCAAGACATAAATTCGTTAAGTCCCACATAATTAGGCTCGGTAGTTCCCCACGCAAGGTCAAGACGCTTAGGACGATTTTGAACAGGTCCGATACCGTCCTCCCAATTATAGCCGGAAACAAAATTACCGCCCGGATAACGAACTATAGGAACATTTAACTCCTTAACCAAATCAATTACATCCGTTCTGAAACCCTGTTCATCGGCAAGCGGATGTGTTGGGTCATATATACCGCCGTAAACGGCTCTGCCGAGATGCTCAATAAACGAACCGTAAATTCTGTTGTCGATTTTGCCAACCTTAAACTCCTTGGCGATAGTCATTTTTGCTTTCATACTGTTCTCCTAAAATCCGAAATGCTGTAAAAGTCGGTTGTATTCCTCGTCTGTTATATGAAGCATTGAGCCGTGACGAGGGTGAAAATCCATTGAAAAATCATCCGGATTGACCGGTTTAAAATGAAGCATGTCTTCTGTTTGCTGCATATAATAACCGCCGTCAACATAAAGGTCCATAATCATTACAAAACTGTTTGTGCCTAGGATGTTATACATACAGTTACCCTCAACATGCTTGTCCGTGCAGGTGACGGCATTATTTTCAAACTCACGGTACGGGCCTGTGATTTTATCTGCCACGACCTCGCAAACGGTTTTGACACATTCATCTTTATAGCACATATAAAATTTGCCGTCTTTTTCAACTATGTCGGCATCGATTGCATCAAGACCGTTTGACGGTGAAAAGAGTTCCTCAGGCTCGGTAAAATGCTTAAAATCATCGGTATACGAATACCAAATGGAAAGCGGCTTGTCATCATCGGTGTTGTTAACCGAAAAATAAACAAAATACAAGTCCTTATTTTTATCATAAAGTGCCTGCGGTGCCCAGATTTTATCGGCTGATTTTGTAACATCAAACATATGAAAATCAACGGCGGTTTCGTCTGTCCAATGAACGAGGTCATCGGATTTCCAAGTGACAATGCCGTGATTTGAGCACCAACCGTCATCACTTTTCATATCCGTTGCTATGATATAAAAACAGTCCTTGCCTCGGATAATAAACGGGTCACGGCAACATTTTGTGCCGAGTGATTGAGTAATCAGCGGTTGATTTCCGTTTAGCGGTGTAAAATGATAGCCGTCCTTTGAAAGAGCAAAGCACACCCGTTCTTCATAAGGACGGTTGCCGAGAAAATAACAAAAAAGATAGTTGCCGCCTTTTGACAAGGCAGGAGTTGCGTAATTCATATATTATTCCTTTGTTTAACCCCTCAGTCGTTGACAAGCAACGACAGCTCCCCTAACAATTAGGTAGGGGAGCCTTGATAGGTTTATTCTATTGTTGCTGTGTATTTACCGTATGCCCAAGCCTTTGAATTGGAAACGGTAATTTCTATCGGATATTGATTATTATCCGTTTTCTTTGAAACATCACACTTCAAAGTAAGATTTGAAGAATTGATATTTGCATTTTTCGGTGCAAGAATCGTTACGGTCTTACTGTCTATTGAGCTGACAGCAAGTTTTTCTTCCTTCTGTGCACCCTCAATAACAATATCATCCTTATTAATCCTTACCTTATGCTCGGAATAAGAATTGCTTACAGTTACCTTGGCGGTTATCCTTTTTGTTCCGTCAAGAACCGAAACGCCGTTTAAATTGCTGACATCAAATTCAAACTCTTGTGTGCCGACAGTTAAATCGCCGAAATAAATCGTGCCGACATTTGCATTTGTTATATCGGCAGTTGAAAGAACACCGGCGTAAAGCTGACTTTTTGAATACGAAACGCTGACAACATTTTTGCCAAGCCCCGTAGGCTGATCCTCAAATGTTGAGGTGACAGGCAAAGTAGCCGTTTTCAGCACAGGGAGAGTAACGGAAAGCGATGTTATAGGCGTGTTGGTATCGGTTCTGCTTGTAACGGTGAGATAACTTGTTTCAACTCCGTCACCGTCAAGTTTAATATCACAATCCTGAGTATACGGTTCGGTAAGTTTTGTTTTGTCACCGAAATCAACCTCGCAATAAGCGTTATCTATTTTGTCAACATAGGTTTTTGGACCCGAAACAACTATTTTGTCCTCACTCAAAACCGGTGAACCGAACACATAACCGTCTGCCACCCTATCGGAATCATATTTCAAGTCAACATCAAATGTTTTTGTTGTGTTTACATCAAAATAGCCCTCAATTGAACTTGGATATACGGATTCAACGGTATAATCAAGTCGCTTCGATTTGTTGGTTACACGAATAGGGATTGACTGATTGCCCGTTCTGTTAACGGCGGAGGTATCAAATGTAATATTAAGGTCGTCTGCCGTTACCTGACCGATAACATACTTTTGACCCGAAAGGGTTATGCTCAAGTCAACGGAATTTTGGAGTGCGTAATACTGCATACCTATGCCCGAAAGCTTACCGCTGAGTTCGATAGGAGCGGTGACCTTGATAGTTTTGGTATCATCTGTACCTACGCTGAGCGATGAGCCTATCCATACAATAAGAGCCAAAAAAATCGAAAGCACAACAAGGTACTTATCATTATAAATGAGGTCCGAAAAAGAAAACTTTTTCTTATCTTTTTTATTAGAATTATCAGCCATTATTTAAACCTCCTTTTCAGCTTAGATATTATCTTATCATCCGAGGAGATATTGTCGGGAATGTACTGCTGAGTAAGAATATCACGCATATCACCGGTTGAAATGTTGCGACTGAGAGTACCGTTAACGGCACAACTGATTTCGCCTCTTTCTTCGCTGACGACAAAAACAATTGCGTCGCTTTGCTCGCTCAACCCGAGAGCCGCTCTGTGACGGGTGCCGAGTTGTGAAGAAATGTTGTTGTTTTTTGTAAGCGGCAAAATACAACCTGCGGCATAAACGCTGTTGCCCCTGATAACCATCGCACCGTCATGAAGCGGTGACTTTGGATAAAAGATATTGCCGATGAGTTCCTTTGACGGAGTACCGTCTACAACCGTGCCCGAAGCAATGATATCACCGAGGAGCGTATCGTTTTCAAATACTATAAGAGCACCGATTTTTGCATCCGACATTTCGGCACAAGCCTTACAGGTGGCGTCAATGGTTTTTTTCATTTCGGCAACATCAATGGCAACGCCCGAATTGAAAAGCCCTTTTAACAAATTCTGTGCCTTGCCCTTGCCTATTTGCTCCAAAATCTTACGAATTTCGGGACCGAAAAGGATAACAAGAATAATAAGGATATTATTGAATATCATCCTCATAATATAGCTTGAGGCTCCCATGCCGAGGAAGGTAACTATAAGATAAACCAAAAACAACAGCAAAAAGCCTTTTATGAGTTGCATTGCCCTTGTTTCTCTCATAACCCTGACAACAAGGTATATCAAAGCCGCAACAAAAATTATATCGACAACATCAATTATACCGAAGGTGCGAAAAAGCCCTTTGATTTGAGAAAAGAAATCTATAATTGAATTGCCGAGATTTTTAATATATCTGAATTTGAATTGAATCACTAAATCTAACAGTGGCATTTTTTTCATTCCTAAAATTTAATTATCTATATAATAACATATCCCGGCGAATAAATAAAGTAAATTTAAGTCTAAATTCACAACTTTTTTACAAGATTAATAAGTGCGTCACAATCACGATGAGTATTGAACATACCGAAGCTTATGCGAACGGTGCCTCTGTCGGTCGTTCCGAAATGTTTATGTGCAAGCGGTGTGCAATGGAATCCCGCCCTTGTGCAAATATCGTTTTTCGCCAAAATTGCGGCAGTTTTTTCGCTTGAATAATCGCCGAAATTGAAAGAAATAATCGGCATTGTTTTGCCTTGTTCGGGAAACGGTGTATAAAGAACAACATCATTTATATTTTCAAGTGCTTTATAAGTGTGCTGCATAAGCGAAAACTCGTGACTATATATTGCATCGGTGCCGTAGGAATTTATATAATCAATGCCTTTACCAAGCGAAACAATACCCGAATTGTTAAGCGTACCGGCTTCCAATCTGTCGGGCAAAAAATCGGGTTGTTTAAGCGACATTGAGTTACTTCCCGTACCGCCTTCTTCCACGGTTGAAAGTTCCAAACCGTCCCTGACGGCAATAAAGCCCGTACCCATAGCACCCAAAAGGCATTTATGCCCCGGGGCACACAGAATATCTATATTATCCCTTTTGGCATTTATATCGGCAACGCCTGCCCCCTGTGCACCGTCAACAACAAACCTGATACCGTGTAACTTGCACATTTTGCCTATTTTCGCAACAGGAAATGTCACGCCGAAAGCGTTGCTTGAGTGCATACACACAACCAGCGTTGTATTTGGCTTTATCAAATTTTCAAAATTCGCAACCGTTTCGTCATCGTTATAGGAATACTTTGCAATATCGTAATCGATTATACCGTCATCAAACAATTTTTCGGCAACACGGCTGACGGAATTATGCTCAAGCGACGAAATAATAATGTGATCGCCCGACTTAACGCTGCCCTTGATTGCCATATTGAGTGCCTCGGTACAGTTTTTGGTAAAGGCAACATTTTGCGGCTCAAAACCGAACATTGAAGCAACCTTTTCACGCACGGAATAAATCATTTCACCGGCTTTAATACTCTCCTTATACCCTCCTCTGCCGCTGTTGAACGAATATTTTTTCATTGCCAAAACAGCGGAAGCAAGCACCGACGAGGGTTTTGGATAAGTGGTTGCCGCATTGTCAAAATAAATCATCGCTCGGTCACCCCGAGAATTCTTATTCCGTTTTTGTACAGCAAACTTTTAGCGGCATCACAATCATTGTAATCCACCGTTATAACAAAACCGCAGCCGTCACCGGGAGTGGGATTTTCTATTCTTGACACGGCAGGTTTGATACCGTAACGCCGAAGCAACTTTGCCCCTCGCTGTGCGTTTGTAACAGAGCCCACCTTAATTTCACAATTCACAAAATCACCTCGTTTACAAGTGTATACATACATTACATAGTATGCACAGAAGGAGGTTTTTGCATCAGGATATTTACAATATGTTTATTTCCTTCGATATCTTTGCTATAACAAAATAAAAAACAAAAAGACACAAAAAGGAATTAATCCCATTGTGCCTTTTCATCCTTGTTACTTTCTTTTAACAAGGCAAATTATAAATTTTATTGTACTCCATAAAAAATAATATTAATAACACACAAGTGTATTATTCGATTATCAATTTATCCTTTTCAATCACAATATTATGTTTGTAAATACGAGCTTTGTAAACATACATGTTTTTTTGAGCGATAATTATCGGAAAATACAGAGTATCCGTTATATTTTCTACACTGCTCATAATATCTCTTATATATAATTCATCGGATTTTGACAAATATATATTAGATGGATAATGCGTATGATAAATACCTAAAAAATCAATATTATTATCATACCATTCCTTTATTGTGCGATTAAGTAATTCAATATTCGGTTCATAACTCCCGTAAAATGATTTTTCTTTATCACAAACACAATAACATACAGAATTTCCCCAACCGCCTAAAAAGCCACCTGTTTCATATGGCGATTTAGGCAAAGAATAAACAATTTTTTGAAATATTTCTTTTTTGATTTTCATAAATTATTTGAGATACAAAACATAAGCTTCTACCGTTTCAACTTCATCGTCTTCTTCAGGTGTGCCGACAACATGAACATGGTTAGCAAAAGGTGCAGGGCAAACCTCGGTATCGTTATCAATAACAATTTCTTTATGTTCAGGCGACCTTGACCAATCTATTAAAGAATACGGAACATACCATTCTGCACCCCTCATCTCACTAAATTCAAAACAAACAAAATTATCTCTATAAACACTTGTTTTACGATCATTGATGACAATCTTACCTAAATCAAGTGCATCGGAATTAACCAAATCATTTGAAATAACTTCATATGTGCCGGCAGAACTGTTAACAAAATCATAAGAAGATTTATCAAAATAACTTACTATACAATTCTTTTTATCAAAATCTATTTTTGTACCACCTGTAAAATAAACATAATCGTCATCATCACCCGTTATTCTGTAACCTTTAATTCGTATCAACGAATTGTCCATTTGTGAAAGATGTTCAAATCCAAGTTCATCGGCAGGAACAGAAAACAAATTAAAGCCTGAACTACCCGAAGATTTTACTTGAGAACCGTCTTCTTTAGGAAAAGTGTAAGACATATATGCCAGTCCGCTCAAGGCAATCAAAATAACAGCAATAGCTATCAAAGTAAAAACTATAAATTTTTTATTATTTTTTTCCATAAAAATTCTCCTCAATTCAAAATACAAACTAATTATAGCGAATTTTTCGCTAAAAGTCAATAGCGAATATCTCGCTATACTATAATTGATATCGGTGATAATCATGTACAAAAGAATACGAAATTTGCGTGAAGATAACGATTTAAAACAGCGTGAACTTGCAGAAATTCTAAATTGTTCGCAAAGAATATACAGCAATTACGAGCGTGGAGATGTAGATATTCCCACCGAAATATTAATTAAGCTTTCAAAACATTATAATGTATCGGTGGATTACATTCTTGAAATAACAGACAATCCCATAATAAACAAATAAAACAGTACAGTTAATGCAACGATTTCTGCGTTAACTGTACTGTTTTAACATATAACTTTTTTATACTATCATACCCGATTCCATCCAAGACATAACGGACGAGTACTCTTCTTTGTATTCATCAAGCTTTTCGGTATTGGAATCGACAAAAGCCATAAATTCATCTACATCTTCAAAATCAAAGGTAAAATCCTGCACAAAATCGTAGGTTGCCGTGAAGAAGTAATCAAACAAATCATCGGGTGAAAAACATTCAAGAAGTTTATCGGCAACAATCTCGGTCATATAATCAAGGCCGTTTTTAATTTTAAGCTCTTCGTCATCATCAAAAGTGTCTATATTTTCATCAGCCTCGCAATATGCGACAATATCATCTTGCGACACTCCTATTTGTGCAAGGTAATCAACGACATCTTCAAAGCCCGTTTCGTTAACCTCATCATAAAGACGGTATTCAAACTCACCGATAAGATTTTGGATTGCGGTTGCCTTAAAAAGTGCGTCTATCTCGTGGCCCGGCTCATCGGTAATTACAAAGCCGTCCTGTTCAAATTCAGACCATATAAGCTCATAAAGACGGGTGTACTTGTCCTTTTCTTCAAAAACCGCCTCGTGTATAAATGAATTCAAATCCATAATTTTCTCCTAACATCACAATGATTTATAAATGTATTGTATATCATATTGTATTTTATTTCAATATTGCATTATAGATTATTTTAAGTTATAATTTAATTATGTATACATTTTAGATTTAAGGTGAAATTATGAAATACAAAATTACAAGCAACGAAGCCGAGGTTTGTGTTTTGCCAAAAGGGGCAATGCTTACTTCTCTGCTCAAAAACGGCACGGAATATCTTTGGCAGGGCGACGAAGAGCATTGGAGCGGTCAGGCGCCGATCTGCTTCCCTATTGTTGGAATGTTGCCGAACAACGAGGGCACGGCATTTGGAGAAAAGTGCGTAATGAAACGCCACGGCGTTGCAAGAATAAATCCGTTTGAACTCAAAGAGCAATGCAAAAATTCAATCACATTCATACAAAAATCAAGTGAAGCAACCAAGGCGGCTTTTCCGTTTGACTACGAACTTGAAGTAAAATACACGCTTATAGGTTCAACGGTAAGCGTTGAATATCTTGTTAAGAATACAGGCAAGAAAAAGATGCCGTTTGTTATCGGCGGTCACCCGGCGTTTAACTGTCCGCTTGGCGAAAACGAAAAGTTTGAAGATTACAAGGTAGTGTTTGACAAAGCACTTGAGGGCGGATATCTCCGTCCCGACCATCACAGCGGACTGATAGACATTGAAAACAGATTTGATGATTTTGGCAGCAAGTCTGAAATTGCAATGCGACACGACTTGTTTGAAGAAAAAGACGCTATGATATTTGACAACATCGCACCAAAATCGGCAACGCTTATCGGACCGAGAGGCAAGGGTGTAAAAATCGAATATCAGGATATGACAAACCTGCTTATTTGGTCTGCGTGCGGCAATGCCGACTTTGTTGCACTTGAGCCGTGGACAGGAATTTCCAACTGCTCCGACGAAACAAGCGAGATTGAAAAAAAGCGTGGAATGACAATACTTGAACCGAACGAACAGGCAGGATTCAAGTACAAAATTACAATGATATAACCGAGGGTAAAAAATGAATTACGGAATGTTTAGAGTAGCTTCGGCAAGCCTCAAATTGAAAGTGGCAAACCCGAGCTACAACAAGGTTGAAATCAAAAAAGCAATATACGATGCAGAAAAGCAAGGTGTGCGACTTCTTGTGACTCCCGAACTTTCGATAACAGGATATTCCTGCGGAGATTTGTTCTTTACAAAATCACTCATCAAAGCATCAAACGAAGCACTTTACGACATTGTTGAATACACAAAAGACAAAAACATTGTTGTGGTTGTGGGTGCTCCGTGGGCTATAAAAAACTCACTTTACAACTGTGCATTTGTAATTTATAAAGGTGAAATCTTGATGGCTGTGCCAAAAAAGCATCTGCCAAACTACAATGAATTTTACGAAAAAAGATGGTTTGCAGAGGCTATGGACGAAGGCTTCGACGAATGGATTAACGAAAAGGAATACGGTTTTGAGATTTCCACAAAGAAGCTTATTAAACTTGATAACGAAATTACTGTCGGAGTTGAATTGTGCGAGGACTTGTGGGTGACAAACCCGCCGTCAAACAAACTTGCGACCGAGGGTGCAAACATTATAATTAACCTTTCCGCAAGCGACGAATATGTTTCAAAGGCACAGTACAGAAAGAAGCTTATTGAAACGCAATCTGCAAAATGTATCTGCGGATATATTTATGCCGGTGCAAGCGTATACGAAAGTACATCGGACCTTGTTTTCGGCGGTGCAACAATCATTGCGGAAAACGGAACAATTCTTGCCGAGGGCAAGCGTTTCAGCCGAGAGAATGTAATCACCATTGCAGACATCGACTGCGAAAAGCTCAACACGCTTCGCCTAAAGGACACAAGCTTTGGCAACAATTCTATCAGCGAATTTGAAACTATGGATTTGACTTGTGATTTTTGCTTTGATAATGATGATGACGATGACGATGATGACGAGCCTAAAATCGAATTAAATCCTGACAACGATTTAAAGTTCAGATACATTGACCCTCACCCGTTTGTTCCGAGCAACAAAGACGAAGTGCGTGAAAGATGCGAAGAAATATTTGCAATTCAGGCAAGCGGACTTGCAAAACGAATTGAACACATTCGTTCTAACGGCTGTGTAATCGGCATCAGCGGCGGACTTGACAGCACGCTGGCACTTCTTGTTGCGGTTGAGAGCATGAAACTTCTCGGCAAGCCTATGACGGACATCATCGGCATCACTATGCCGGGCTTCGGCACAACCGACAGGACCTACAACAACGCCATTGAATTGATGAAGTCGCTCGGTGTGACTATCAAGGAAATCAGCATAAAAGACGCTTGTATTCAGCACTTAAAGGACATTGAGCACAGCGAGGATGTGCACGACATTACATACGAAAACACACAGGCAAGAGAGAGAACGCAAATTCTTTTTGATATGGCAAACAAAATGGGCTGCTTGCTTGTGGGCACAGGTGATTTATCCGAGCTTGCAATGGGTTGGTGCACATACAACGGCGACCATATGAGCATGTATGGAGTGAATGCCTCTGTGCCTAAAACACTTGTGAGATACCTTGTTGAATATGTTGCAAGCCAAAGTGACGAAAAAACAAAGGCTATATTGCTTGATGTACTCGACACACCTGTTTCGCCGGAACTTCTTCCGCCTGACGAAAACGGCAAAATTGCTCAAAAGACGGAGGACAACATCGGTCCGTACGAATTGCACGACTTTTTCCTTTACAATTTTGTGAGATTCGGATTTACAAAAGAAAAGCTCCAAAAGCTTGCTGAAAAAGCATTTGACGGAGTATATGACAGAAAAACAATAAGGAAGTGGCTTGATGTATTTATGAGAAGATTTTTCATCAGTCAGTTCAAGAGAAATTGTATTCCCGACGGGCCAAAGGTCGGCTCGGTTTCGCTCTCCCCTCGTGGTGATTGGAGAATGCCGAGTGACGCAAGTTTTGACGATTTTATGTAATAAACAAAAAACAACCGATGCGTAAATCAAAAACGCATCGGTTATTTGTATTTTAAAGATTTAATCGGTTTCTTCTCTCTGCTTCATAAGTGCATTGTGCATTTCGGTTACTTTATTTTTGGTAAGGTCAAAGCCGAAGAAAAGAACAAGAGCCATAATCAGGAAGAAAATTGCCGGAACAAGGGTTGAAATGTCATACAATTTTGCAAGAACATCATCTGCAAGTGCCTTGCCCTGCTTAGAAGCATCGGAATTGTAATTGATAAATGCCAAAAGAGCATTAAGACCGACGCCGGCAAGGGTTTGACCGAGTTTACGCATAAACGAAATAAGTGCATAAGCCGTGCCCTCTTCCCTTCTGCGAGTGCGAAGTTCGTGATAATCGATAACATCCATAACGAGTGCCCATAATTCAAGCACAAGGAAGGTTTGACCGAGGCCCGAAAGAAATACGAAGAAAAGGAACACATACGGATTGCTTGTTTT
The DNA here is from genome assembly GCF_934561735.1 of uncultured Eubacterium sp. GTDB lineage: Bacteria > Bacillota > Clostridia > Oscillospirales > Acutalibacteraceae > Eubacterium_R. The sequence continues at coordinate 38,647 of NZ_CAKTGT010000010.1, read as the reverse complement.
AATAAAGAACAGCACAAAAGTTACAGCTGCGGCAAAGAACATACCGTATGAGCAAAGTTCCTTTTTGCCGAACTTATCAATAAGTTTGTTCATAATCGGAATAAATACAGCCATCGGCAGATACGAGCAAACGGCAACCAGCGAATAAAGTCCCGGCTTGTGATAATAATCCGTAAAAAGATAAGTGTAGGTTGACTGATAGTAGAACTGAAAAGCCATAAGGAACATTGCGGCTATCGAAAGCATAACAAAAGCACGGTTTGAAAACAAATCCTTGATGCTTTGGGTAACCTTGTAATCGCCTTTTTCCTTAGCAAGCGGCTTGATTCTCTCCTTGGTCATCTTGTAATGAAAGAAGAAAATCACAACAGAAAGCACAGCCAAAACGGCGGCACAAAGGGTAAGTTTATTACCGTCAAGGGCTTGAATTTTTGTGCCGTTGGCATAGGTTCCCGTGGTGGTATAAACTATCATAGGAAGAAGTACAGTACCGGGAAGTCCGCCTACGCCCGCACCTATCGAACGCCACATAGAAAGCGAGGAGCGTTCTTTTTCATCATCGGTAACAACGGAAGCAAGTGAGCCGTAAGGAATGTTAACAGCGGTGTACATCATACCGTAAAATATATATGTAATATACGCATACAAAAGATATTTAGCCGGAGTTAAATTTGGTATAACCGTAAACATCAGCACACATGCAACCGCAAGCGGAATTGAAAACCAAAAGATATACGGTCTGAACTTGCCCTGCTTTGTGGGCTTGCGGGAATCAATAAATGCACCCCAAATAGGGTCGTTAATTGCATCCCACAATCTTGCAACCAAGATAAGCACAACAATTTTTGCCGGGTCGATATTGAGAACATCGGTGTAAAACTTATTTTGAAAAGCACCGACAAGCGAAAAAGTAAATATTCCGCCCATATCGCCGAGTGCATAACCGAGCTTATCCTTAAATTTTATGCCGTGAGTTAAATTATCCGCCATAAGCTATATTCCTTTCACGATAAAATATCGTTTATACTAAAAATTAACAACTTCTATACCGAGCATATCGGCAAGCGCCCGAAGTTCTTTTGAAATATCGGTCATTGCAACAGCATAGTGCGGCTCCCATCCGTTTTTAACGGATTTTTCTATAATATCCCTGACATTATTTTCGGTTTCAATCACAATAGTAGTGCCCGAGAACTGCTTGAAACGGTCAAGAGATTTGCCTTTTGCAATAAAAAAGCGGAATGTGCCGTCGGCTTTTTTGCCAACTCTGAACACGGTGGCATGGTCTACCGAGCGACAGCCGAAATCCATAACAGGACCTACACCGCTGATGTAGTGAGTGCCGACCTGTGCCCTTGAATCCTCACGGGCGATAGACGGCGGAGCCATACCGCAATTCCAAAATGTAATTGCATTGTATTCCTCATCCATAGAAACTGGGTCACCGAAATACGCAGGCATTTTTGAAAGATACTGGCAAATATAAATTGACAGAGCACCGTATGCGTCCGCCTCACACGCAGCAGGAAAGCCGAGGTCGTTAAGGAACGAAAGCACGGCACAAATCGGAGTGCCGTATACATTGATAAAATCGTGCATACAGCAAGACGACACAGCACCTATATCGTTTTGATTGCAATAATCAAAATAAGCCTTAAAAAGTCTGCCTGCGGCAAAAAGATTTTCTCTGTCTATATTAAACAAATTAGGCACGATATTCTGCACATCAAAAATAAAATGTCTTACATCGTCCTCGTCATACGAATTTGCCGCTTCCATAAGCTGTCTTGCTTCAACCGACACAAGATTAACGCCGAATGCACGCATAAGTTCGGTTTCTATTCCCTTGCCGAAGCCGTAACCTGCCGGAGCGTTGCCGACCTGAAGAAGATTGAGCTTTGTAAGCGAATATTTAAGTTTTGCCGCAATAAGTGCCGCCTTAATTTCATCAACGGTTTCATCGGCAAAGGTTGAGCCGATTACATAGCAAAAATTTTTTCCGAGATTTTCCATAACATTTGCCGCCGAATACGCACCTGTAAGCGAATTAAGGCGTAACCTTTGACCGTCAATAACCGGTTCCGGAATTGTCCAAAGCAAAATAGGACAGTCAACGCTTCTCAAAATTTCGGTAATAAAAACGCCGGTGGCAAAGGTCAGATTCTGCACAATGGCAAAAGTCGGATTTTTATCCTTTAAAAATTCACAAAGTTCTTTAACGGACACAATAGGTCCGTTGGGTGCGACTATATTTTTATCCACCAATTTAAGCATACCGATAGAATCGTTATATTTCATACGAGCTTCGTCCAAATCATATGACGGCACGCCTATCGGCAAATATATTGTTTGAAAATTCATAATAAATTTCTCCTCAACATTTTTCACAGCTTTATTTTAATGTTTTAATTATACAGCAAAGGTAACATAAAATCAATTAATTTCGTGCGATTTTTTATACAAAATTAATAAAAGACTTCTTGTGAAAGAAGCCTTTTATTTAAGTACATATTTTTAAGTATGTTTTTATTTTTGTTTTGCGGTCATTGTATCTCTGATTGCACCGAAAAGTGAAAGTTTGTTATCACTCGGCAAATCACAGCTATAATGCCAAATCATAATTCCGCCGAGGCCCGCATCAATGGCAAACGCTGTTTTATCAGCAATCATTTGATAAGAATTGATATACTGCGGAGCGGTCATAGGATTGCCGTCGTGGTCAAAATCGTTAAAGTAAATGAGATTGGTGTACTTATCGATTTTATCGCCGAACTGATTGTAATTGCCCCAATAGCCAAGGCGGTTTGTAGGTCTTGAATAAAACGGAACGCCGAGGTCTATCTGCTCTGCGGTGAAGCCGCCCTTCAGAGCCTTGTTAACTCCGTTAACGGTGGTTGAAAAAATTGAATGATAGCCGTGGGCTGTAAACATATCATAAAGCATAACCTCTGCCCTGTCGATAATTTTAAGCACATCGTCATCAAACTGCAAATCCCAAGGTGCTATTGCAAGCGAAATGATTTTATCGGGCATAGCCTTGTCAAGCTTACGCAGGAAGTTGTTAAAGAGTTTCCACTCGTTTTTGCTGTTAGGGAACTCATAGTCCATATCATAGCCGTCAAAGCCATATTTATTTACAAAATCAACAATATTTGCAACAAGATTGTCAACATGTTCATCGCTGAGCATTGATATGATATCGGCATTGTCATCACCGTAAGGCATTGCAATGTCTGTAATAATATTAATCTTTCTTTCGCCGATTTTTGATTTTAAAAGATTAACTTTATCGGCATAGTACTTTTCATCGACCTCATTTGAATCATTATCGTAAAACTTGATATTTCCCTGACCATCAAATTTTGCAGTACCGAAAACAATGACATCGGTGAGTGCGTCAAGATTGGAATAATCCGCATCTTCTTTAATATCCTCGGCAATTAAATAAGAGTTTACACGGAGATTTTTTGCATTTTCATTTTTAAGATAATAAGCTTCAAAGTTGTTGACATTGAACTTGCCCGAAGCCTGATTTACAAAAATGCGAAGGTATCTGTATTTTACATCACCCAAAAAGCAGGTGTGTCCGCCCTCGATACAATCGCTTTGATAAAGGAACTTATAGTTTGCATCCTGCTCGTTTGAACCGTAAATTTCAAACAAGGTAACTTTTTTACCCGACTCGCCGAGGACAACGGTGTTGAAATCGACGCTGTCTCCAAAATCAACGGTTACATACTTGTTTTCTTCTGCCTTTCCCTTGAGAGAAAAGCTCTTTTTTGTTTTGCCGTCCTGTGTAATGTATGTTGCGGAGGAAGCAAGATTTAAACCGTCGGAATCGTTGGCAGAATTTGAATATGTAGCTGTCATTATACTTTTGCCCGTATTTGAGCACGAGCAAAATGTAAGGCAGACAAGAACTGCAACAAGTACGATTGATAATGTTTTTTGTAATTTTTTCATAATTTCTCCTTTTGGTTATCACTTAACCGATGGGAACTGCGAATTATACAGTTCATAATAAAAACTTTTTTTAGCAAGCAATTCTTTATGCGTGCCCTGTTCAACAATGTTGCCGTCCCGCATAACAAGAATTATATCCGCCTCTTTAATTGTTGCAAGACGGTGAGCAACTATAAATGTTGTTCTGCCCTCCATAAGATGAGCAAAAGCTTTTTGGATACGAATTTCCGTTCTCGTATCGATTGACGAGGTTGCCTCATCAAGAATAAGCATAGGCGGTTTGCAAAGCATTAAGCGTGTAATGCAAAGAAGCTGTTTTTGACCCTGCGAGAGCGAACCGCCCGATTCACCGATAACGGTATCGTAACCGTTTGGAAGTCGCTTGATAAACGAATGAGAATGTGCTTTTTTGGCGGCTTCTACAACCTCTTCATCAGTAGCATTTTCGGCACCGAGTTTAATGTTATCCTTGATAGTGCCTGCTTTGAGCCATGTATCCTGAAGAACCATACCGAAATTTTCTCTGAGCGACTTGCGGGTTATATCATTATAATCCTTATTATCAAGCAAAATTGAGCCGCTGTTTACATCGTAAAATCTCATAAGAAGATTGATAAGAGTTGTTTTGCCGCAACCTGTAGGACCTACAATTGCAACTCTCTGTCCGGGTTGAACAGACAAATTGAAATTTTCGATAAGTTTCTTATTTTCAACATAAGAAAAATTAACATTTGTAAGTTGCATTTTGCCGTCAACAGATTTGAGTTCAACTGCATTTTCAGCATCGGCAGGAACTTCGTCCTCGGCAAGAAGTTCAAAAAGTCTGCCTGCACAGGCAAAAGCGTTTTGAAGTTCGGTAACAACACCGCTGATTTCGTTAAACGGCTTTGTGTACTGATTTGCATAAGACAAGAAGCAGGTCAAAACACCGACCGTGATTGCCTCTTGATTTGATTTGACGGCAAGGATTGCACCGAACATTGCAACTGCGGCATAAACGATTGAATTGACAAATCTTGTAGCCGGATTGGTGATTGACGAGAAGAACACAGCCTTGAGCGAATAATCCTGAAGTCTGCCGTTGATTTCGTCAAACTTTTGCATATTTTCATCTGCGTGAGAATATGCGTCAACGGTTTTTGCATTGCCTATCATTTCGTCAATAAACGAAGTTTGCTCTCCCCTTGTTTCGGACTGAAGCTTAAACATCTTGTGAGTGTTTTTTGCAATGAACGAAGCAATTATAAACGAAAGCGGAGTGACAACAACCACAACGATTGTAATCCACCAATTAATTTTGAACATAAATATGAGAGTACCGAGAATTGTTACAACACCTGTAAAAAACTGGGTGAAGCCCATCAAAAGTCCGTCTGCAAATTGGTCAACATCGGCTATTACCCTCGACACAATTTCACCGCTTGGGTGAGAATCAAGATAAGAAATAGGAAGTTTTTCAATTTTTGCAAAAGCCTTGTCCCTCATATCACGAACAACGCCAAAGGTGATTTTGTTATTGAGCACATTCATCACCCATTGAGAAAGTGCCACAACACCGATTACAACGCAAATTTCAATAAGAATAGGAATAATCTTGTCAAACCGAACAAGTCCCTTATCAATTATAAAGTCGATTACATTACCGATACGAACAGGAATGTAAAGTGAGCCGGCAACGCTGACAAGTGCAAGAAGCATTGATGCAACAAGCATCGCTTTATATCTGCTGACATATGCAAGCACACGCTTTAATATCTGTTTATTAGTCACCGACAGCCACCTCCTCTTCGCTAAACTGCGAGAAATAGATTTCTCTGTAAACCTCGCAGGATTTAAGGAGTTGTTCATTTGTGCCGACATCAACAATCTGTCCGTCTTCAAGAACGATGATTTTATCGGCAGACAAAATTGAGGAAGTTCGTTCTGACACGATGAACAAGGTCGGCTTATAATCAAGTGACAATATTGCCTCTCGAAGTGCCTTTTCCGTTGCAAAGTCGAGAGCCGACGCACTGTCGTCAAGCACTATGATTTCAGGCTTGGATACAATAGCTCTTGCAATAGACAGCCTTTGCTTTTGACCGCCCGAAAGGTTTGCACCGTTTTGCTCGATAACCGTATCAAGTCCTTCCTTTGCATACACATTATCATAAACCTGAGCAATGCGGAGTGCTTCGTTGATTTCCTCATCCGTTGCGTCCTTTTTGCCCCATTTGATATTGTCACGGACAGTGCCGGCAAAGAGCACCGCTTTTTGCATAACGAAGCCGATATTTGAGCGGAGTTCTTCTTTATCAACAGATTTGACATCCCTGCCGTTAACGGTTACTCTGCCCTTTGTTGCATCGTAATAATGCGGAATAAGGTTTACAAGGCTTGATTTACCGCTGCCCGTTGAGCCGATAACACCGACTGTTTGACCTTTGTCGGCAAAGAAACTGATATCTGTAAGGCTTTCTTCACCTGCTCCCTGATATGTGAGCGAAACATTGTCAAAGCAAACTGCGTGATTATCATATACTTTGTTGTCATCGGTATGCTCAAGAGTGTTTTGAACATTTAAAACATTTGCAATTCTTCCACCCGAAGCAAAGCCCTTTGTAATTGTTACAATAAGAGAAGCGAATTTGACAAGTTCAACAAGGATTTGGCTCATATAATTATAAAGAGCAACAACCTGACCTTGATTGAGAGTTCCCGATTCTACCTTTAATGCACCGCTGTAAATAAGAAGCACAATGCCAAGATTGATGATTATATAGGTAATCGGATTCATCAAAGCGGAAATTCTGCCTACGCTTCTTTGAAAATGTGCAAGGAGATTATTTCTTTCCTTAAATTTGTTATACTCGTCATCTTCCTCTGTGAACGCACGGATAACCCTTGCACCTGTGAGATTTTCTCTTGTCATAAGTGTTACGGAGTCAAGTGTATTTTGCACATTTTTATACATAGGAACAGTGCATTTCATAATAACCGAAACGACAATACTGAGAAGTACAATTACAAGCAAAAAAATAAGGCTGATTTTTGCATCAATGGTAAATGCCATAACAAAAGCACCGGCAACGATAAACGGTGAACGCAAAAACAGGCGAAGTACCATATTAACCGTGCTTTGTGCCTGATTGACATCATTTGTCATTCGAGTGATAAGAGTTGATGTGCCTATTGAATCAATTTCGTTAAATGAAAATGTTTGAATTCTTTTAAACAAAGCGTGTCTGACTTCCGTTGCGAAGCCTGTTGCCGCCTTTGCCGCAAAATACTGTGCGGTAATAGCCGCAACCATACCCACAACTGCAAGAACCACAAGCAAAAGTGCCTTTGACACAACCAATTTAAGGTTTCCCTCTCGGATACCGTCATTTATAATTGAAGCCACTACAAGAGGCACGATGAGCTCAAATATCGCCTCAAGCATTTTAAAAAGCGGAGCCAAAAACGACTGAATTTTATAGTTTTTCAAAAATGGTAAAAGCTGTTTCATTTTCCCTCCCAAAAACCGCATAAAGATAATAATATTATATAACATAATTAATTTATGTCAATGAGAAAAATATCATAAAAAAGCAAAAAACATATTGAATTATATATAAAAAGTGGTATAATTGATAGCGATATTTATCTGAGAAGGTGTTACTATGGAACAAAAACCAATTACAGCAATTATTGTAGGTGCGGGACACAGAGCATTTGTGTACAGCAAGCTTGCAAAAACGAATCCTGAAATGCTAAAGATTGTCGGTGTTGCCGATCCTAACCCGATAAGAAGAAAAAAGGCTATGGAAGAATTCGGATTTTCAGAAGATATGTGCTTTGAAAATGCCGAAGAACTCGCAAAGCACGGCAAACTCGCAGATACAGTCATCAACGGCACAATGGACGAACAGCATCTTGAAACGGCAGTTCCGCTCCTCAATGCCGGCTATGATATGCTCCTTGAAAAGCCTTTTGCACCAAACGAAGATGAAATGCGTCAAATAGTTGACTGTGCAAAGAAAAACAATTCTAAGGTTATGATTTGCCATGTTCTCAGATATACTCCGTTTTATTACGGAATTAAGGAGAGAATAGTAAACGGCGAAATCGGCGATATTATCAATATACAAACAACCGAGCATGTTTCGTACCACCACCTTTCAACTTCATATGTAAGAGGCAAATGGGCAAACAAGGACAAGTGTCACACAACAATGCTCCTTGCAAAATGTTGCCACGACCTCGACATTATGATGTGGATGATGAGCGAAACAAAGCCAACTCAAATCAGTTCATTCGGCGGCAAATTCCAATTTAAGCCTGAAAATGCTCCGAAAGGTGCAGGCACAATCTGCATGAAAGACTGCCCTTTGGTTGACACCTGCGTTTATTCAACAAAGCGACTTTACATAGACCATCCGGACAGATGGGCATTTTATGTTTGGGACGCACTTGAAAATATTGAAAATCCTACTATCGAGGACAAAATTGCACTTATGGAATCGGACAATCCGTATGCAAGATGTATCTACAAGTGCGACAACAATGTTGTAGACCATCAATCGGTTCTTGTTAACTTTGCAAGCGGTGCAACAGGCACGCACAATATGGTAGGCGGTTCTGCCGAGCCGAGAAGAGATATTCACATCATCGGCACAAAGGGTGAAATCTTCGGTAACTTTGAGGAAAGCAAGTTTACTGTTTTAAAGATTAATCCGTCACCCGATGCACACAACGAAGAATGTGATGTTGAAGAAGTTGACCTCAAGGTAACGGGCGATATGGTAGGCGCTTACGGCGGTCACGGCGGCGGCGACGAGCGACTTGCCGCAGACTTTGTTAAATTTATCAGAGGTGAAAAGCCGAGTCTTGCCTGCACATCAATCTTTGACAGCGTTGCGGGACACCTCAGCGTTTACCTTGCAGACGAAAGCAGAGAAAACGGCGGTATGCCGCAGGAAGTTAAGCTTTAAGGTGAAAATATGAAAATCAAAGACGGATTTGTTACAAGAAAAATCGGTGACAAAATCATTGCAATAACTGTCGGCGAGCACACAAAAGATTTTGACGGAATGATTACGCTCAACGAAACGGGTCACCTCATCTGGAAGTGCCTTGAAAAAGAAACCGACAAAGAAAGTATTGCAAACAAAATCATAAAAGAGTATGATATAAGCAAGACCGACGCAATGGCGGAAATTGACAAATTCATTACCGAACTTGACAAAAACGGCTTTTTGGAAAAATAAAAAACGCCCTGCTTTGCAGGGCAGAATACGCAGGAGTGGCGGAATGGCAGACGCGCCAGATTCAGGTTCTGGTGAATGCAAGTTCATGTGGGTTCAAGTCCCATCTCCTGCACCAAAAGAGAGTAATAGCCTTTAGGCTGTTGCTCTCTTTTATTGTTGGACTTGAACCTGAAATTTTGATTGTTCTTTGCAAAAGCCATTAAACATTGAAATTATATTAAAAATATGATATTTTAAATTTATCACACATTTGTAAATATAAAATGATATATACCAATAAAAATCAGTTGAAAATGTGATATTTTATATTAGGAATGATAAAATGGATAAATTCAGTTTTTACCTTGTAACCGATACACACTACTTTGACAACTCGTACAAACGAAGCGGTGAGGCATACGAAAGACGAAGCAGAACAGACCAAAAATGCGTTGCCGAAACTCCGGCGATTATAGACGCAGGGTTTGCACAACTTGCAAAGGACAAAGAAACCGATGTTATTTTGATACCGGGTGACCTCATATACAGAGGAGAATACCAAAGCCATGTGGGTTTTAGAGAACGACTTTACAAGCTGAAAGAACAAGGAAAGCGAATATATTTAATCACTGCAAGGCACGACTATGACAGCGGTGATTCCTTTGAATTTGAGGGCGACAAAATGATACCCGTTAAAGGTATGCCGAGAGAAGAACTGAGAGAATTCTACAAAGATTTCGGTTTTGACGAAGCAATATCCGAGCACAAAGAAACCATGTCGTATGTTATTCAGCTTACGGACGGAATAAGATTGCTTGCACTGAACTGTGACGGAGATTTAAAAGACTTTAAAGGAATATTTGACGACCAGCTTGAATGGGCACTGAATGAAGTTAAAAATGCCCACGACAGCGGCAACTACATATTTGCAATGACGCACTTTCCTCTTTTGCCGTTTTCGCCGATTATGAATTTAGTCGGTGACGCCCATTTAACAGATTGGAAAAAGGTTGCAACGGCACTTGCCGATGCAGGAGTTGACCTGATTTTTACGGGGCATATGCACGCTCAGTCCGTTACGGAATACAAAACCGAAAACGGCAACACAATAACGGATGTGCAAACGGGATGTTTTGTGGGTTGTCCGTGTGCGTACAGAAAAATTACATTTGAAGATAAAAACACCGTTGACATCAAATCGTACACCATAAACGATTTTGACTATGACAAAGGCGGCAGAACCGCACAGGAATACTTTAAATGGCGATTTGACAGAATGATTGAAGTAAAGATGCACGAAATTTTACCAAAGCCCGCAATGAAAGCGATTGACAAACTAACGGTTAAAAAAATCGGCAGATTGCTGTGGTTCAAGCCTGACAAAAGCGTTGAAAACAGGCTTGCAAAAGATGTGGGCATTGAATTGGTACGCAACATATTTATGGGTGACGAGCCTTATACAAAAGGCACGCCGATGTACGAAACGATGAGCAAAATGCTGAAGCGACTTCATCCGATAACACACATCATAGAGAAAAAAATGAAAGATAAAAATCCGATTTTAGCCGACCTTGACACATTTATTCTTTCTATGATAGGTGACGAAAACCAAAGAGACAGCAACGCCGTGCTGAAAATAAACAAAAATAATTATTAATGATATAATATTTAAAAAGGGGTAAATAATTATGTCTGAAGCACAAATCGGTACGATAAATTACAGTACCGACAAAAAGAATGTAAAAACATCGGAATTTATATGGTATTTGATTGCCGTATTCTTCTACACAAATATGACGGGCTTTGTGGGACAATACCGAAATGCTTTTCTTGTAGATGTTGTTCAAATCACAAATAAGCAATCTTCACTTTTCAGCGTAATAACAAGTATTGTACCGTATATACTCAACTTTTTTATAGTTATGTACATAGACGGCAGAAGAATAGGCAAAAACGGAAAATTCAGACCGCTTGTTATGCTGGCGGCTGTACCGATGGGCATTTTGCTGTTTTTAAGTTTTTGGGTACCTAAGGGACTTACCGGTGCGCTTTTGATGATTTATATCATCACGGTTGCAATATTGTGGAGTGTTATAAATACATTCGGCGGCACAATCAACAATGTTGCTGTTGTTATGACTCCGAACCTTAAAGAGCGTGATACGGTTATCTCGTTCAGAGGCATTGTATCGGCAGTAGGCAACTCGGCTTCGCTTGTAATAATAGTTGTGCTGAATCTTATTTGGAAAGACAATCAGGCACTTCAGTTCATTACCTGTGCGGCACTCAGCGGAGCAATCGGCATAATAACCATGCTCCTCGGTATGAAAATGACAAGAGAGCGTATCACATATGATAACGAAAAGAAAAATCCGCTTGAAGGTTTTGGCGATGTGCTGAAGAACAAGTACGCTTGGACAATTATCATATCCGAATTTTTAAAAAGCTTCAGAAGCATTGCAAACTATATGGGCGTTTTTCTTGCGGCGGCTCTTCTCGGTTCGTCAAGCAAATTCCTACTTTTCGGTTTGCCTACGGGTATAGGCACGGCTGTAGGTATGCTGTTAATCAACTTCTTGCTTAAAAAATTTGATTCACGCACACTTTACATTGCAAGCGGTATTTATTCGATTATTGCAAACACCTGTGCCTTCTTTATCGGATATACATATTTCAAGCAGGAAAAGAGCGGCGGTCCGCTTCAAATAGTATTTATTGTATTTTTATTCTTAATCGGCTTACAGTTTGGTGCGTCAAACCTTTTGCCGAGTATGTTCCAAGCAGATGTGCTTGAGGACATTGAACTTAAAACCGGCAAGCGTCTTGATTCATCGCTTCCGTTTGTTATCGGCATATTCACAATGATAAGCGGCACAATAGCAGGTGCGTTATCACCGCTGATTCTCTACGGTGACAACTCAATTTGCGGATATATTCAAGGCGTTGAGGACGGCACAATGCAATCACTCAAAACGAAGATTTGGATGCTGTTCTTCTACACGATTTTCCACGGAATAATGATGTTCCTTGCAGGTGTTCCGTTCTTCTTCTACAAGCTGACGGGTAAAACAAAGGAAGACATACACGAAGCACTTATTGAAAAGAGAAAGCAATATAACACAGAAGAAAATTAAAGACACAATATCTCTCATTATCAAACGATTGATGGGAGATATTTGTCGTATGGGAGAAAATATGAAAAAGGTTATTGTAGTTTCAAAAACACATCTTGATTTGGGATTTACCGACTTTGCGGAAAATATACGCAAAAAATATCTTGACGAATTTATACCTAATGCCATTAAAACAGCCGAAAGTGTAAATACCAAAGGCAAAAAATTTGTATGGACAACCGGCTCGTGGTTGCTTTGTGAAGAGCTGAAAAACGGCACAAAAGAAAATGCGGCGGCACTTACAAAGGCACTAAAAAGCGGTGACATTGTTGCACACGCCCTCCCCTTTACTTTGCATACCGAACTGCTCGACAAAGACAGTCTTGAATACGGGCTGGCGCTGATTGACACAATAGACGAAATACGAGGCAAAAAAACAATATCGGCAAAAATGACGGATGTACCGGGTCACACAAAAGCACTCATTCCGCTTCTTGCAAAAAGAGGAATTAAACTGCTCCACATCGGAGTTAACGGTGCGTCGGCAATGCCGAAAGTACCCGAATGTTTTTTGTGGAAGCAGGGTGAAAGTGAAATCGTTGTTATTTATTCGGGTGAATACGGCGGAGCATATAAAAACGAATATGTTGACGACATCTTATATTTTGACCACACACTTGACAATCACGGTTCCGGCGGAAATAATGCAGTACTTGCAAACATCAAAAAAAAACAGATGAAATATCCCGAATACGAAGTTATTGCAGGCTCACTTGATGACTATGCAGAAAAAATATGGAAAGTGCGAAACAAACTGCCTGTTATAACATCGGAAATCGGCGACACTTGGATTCACGGCAGCTCGGCAGACCCGTACAAATCGGGAGCACTACGCACGCTTATCGGACTGAAAAACAAATGGCTTGCTGACGGAAGCCTCAGCCGTAACGATGCGGAATACAAAAATCTTGCCGAAAATATCTTATGCCTTGCAGAACACACCTGCGGAATGGATGTAAAAATTGCACTCGGCGAATACAGTAATTACCTGAAACTTGATTTTGAAAATGCAAGACACGGCGAAAATTACAAAAAAATCGAAAAAAGCTGGGCAGAACAGCGTGAATACATAACAAAAGCAGTTTCTCTCTTATCGGACGCTCACAAAAAAGAAGCGGAAGCCTTGCTAAAAAAATTACACGGTAATGAATTGTTTGCTATGTTTAACGAACCGGGCAATGCAGAAGAAGAATACAAACTGAAAAACAGCTCGGTTGCGATTAATTCCTTTGGCGGAATAAAACATTTGACCATTAACGGAAAAGAGATAATCCGTGACAATCACGAGCCTTGCGTTACATATAATTCGTACGGCAGTGAAGATTATGATTATTGGTTTGAGCATTACAGCAGAAACTTAAAAGAGGTTGCTGATTGGGCAATTCCCGATTTCGGCAAACCGAACATTGACAAAATCAAGAACAAATACAGACAAGGCAGATTTGATTACACGCTTAACAGGCTGTCCGTCAACAAATCCGACAACGCAATCATCTTAATATCGGATTTAAAAATTGACGAGTACCTTTGCACCGATTTGGGTGCTCCCGAAACTTTTAGAATAAAATACACGCTTACCGAAAGCAAAATCGATATTGAAGTTATTTGGCAGGGCAAAAGTGCAAATCGTCTGCCGGAGAGCATTATGCTGCACTTTTACCCTAAAGGAGAAAACATCACATACACAAAAATCAGTGAGCAGATTAATCCGTTTGATATTGTCGAAAACGGAAGCCGAAATTTATCGGCAGTTGAAAATGTTAAAATTGACGGTGCAAAATTTGTCAATTACCACTCCCCTCTTGTTACTGTGGGAAAAGGAAAAATTTTGCATTTTGACAACAAATACGGCAATCTTTCAGACGGCTTGACATATATTCTTTATGACAATATTTGGGGGACAAACTTCCCTCTTTGGTACAGCGACAACGCTTATTTTAAATTTAAGATATGTTAAGCAAACTTCTTTGCTAAAATTACATTATTCTTATTGACACTAAAGCACAAGGTTACTATAATACAGTTGAAATAATAAGTAACGAAAGAAAGCGATTTTTTGCAGGAAGCAAAGAAAGAAAACAAAATTCATTCATCAAACACCCTCTTGATGACAGAGGGAAATATTTGGAAGTTGCTGATAGTGTTTTCCATTCCGTTGATACTCGGTAATCTGCTGCAACAGATGTACAACACGGCAGACTCGATTATAGTAGGCAACTTTGTAGGAAGCAACGGACTTGCGGCAGTAGGCTCGGGCACGGCACTCATCAACCTTATTATCGCATTCAGTCAAGGTGCGGCAGTCGGTGCCGGCGTTATAGTTTCGCAAAGTCTTGGTGCAAGAGATAAACAAAAAACAAAACTTGCAGTACATACGGCGATGTGCATTGCAATTATTCTCGGTGTAATTCTGTCGGCAATCGGCGTTATATTCAGCCGTGATTTACTCATTTGGATGAAAACGCCGAAAAGTGTGCTGAAAGATTCGGTACTTTATCTTCAAATCTACTGCGGCGGACTTATATTCAATGTAATATACAATATGGCTACGGGTATACTCAATGCCGCCGGCAACTCAAAACGACCGCTTATTTATCTTGCGATTGCATCTGTTACAAACATCATACTTGACCTTGTGTTCATAAAAGAACTCAAGTGGGGTGTAAAGGGAGCGGCAATAGCAACCGACATCAGTCAGGCGTTATCGTGTGTTCTTGCGGTGGGATATTTGCTGCGTGTTAATTCCGATTACAAATTGATTATAAAAGAACTGAAAATCCACGGCAACACGGCAAAGCAAATCATAAGAGTCGGACTGCCTACGGCAATACAGAATATGGTTATTTCATTTTCAAATGTATTGGTTCAGTCAAGCGTCAACTCCTACGGTGCAACGGCCATGGCAGGATATGCGGCATACCTAAAAATTGACGGCTTCAACATTTTGCCGGTACTCAGCATAAGCATGGCGGTTACAACATTTACGGGTCAAAATGTAGGTGCAAAAAAGCCGGACAGAGTAAAAAAAGGTATGTGGAACGCATTGATAATGGGTGTTATCTACACAATAATTATCGGCGTTGTACTTTTGCTTACCTCCCATACCGTACTTGGCTTATTCACAAAGGACAATGAGGTAATAACATACGGTCAGCTTGCAATGAAATATTTTTGCCCGTTTTACTTTTTACTCGGCATACTCAACATACTTGCAGGCACGGTCAGAGGTGCGGGCAAAGGCGTTCCTCCGATGCTTATTCTCCTGTTTTCAATGTGCATATTCAGAATATTGTGGATAAAGATTGCATTGCCGTTTTATTCAACGATAGACGGCGTGTTCATCCTCTACCCTATCTCGTGGCTTGTAGGTATGATACTGATGATAATTTACACAAAATTCGGCAAATGGATGCCTAAAAACATAAATAAGCAAAATTGACAAAATTTTGATAATACTGTAATATAAATATATTTAGGAGTGGAGAAATATGAAAAAGAAAATCAATCCGATAAATATATTTATAATTATTTCGGCAATATCGGTTATCATATCGTTTTTTACTTTTATTTTTGGCAAAGACACATTTACTGCCGTAAGTGCAACAGACGGATTTGAAAAATTGTTTAACGATTTTGTTTTTCATCTGTATTATTCAAAAGATTTAAGCATGGTATATACAAAATCAATACATGTATGCTTTCCGCCGCTTATTTATCTTTTTTATCACGCACTCAACCTAATGATGCCGCCGCAGGTCGGAAAAGATATCAACTTCAACGCAATGTACGATTTATGTGCAATATACCTGATTGTTGAATTTTTAATATTTGCCTTTGTTGTAAAAAGATTTTTAAAAAAGCAAAGCGACAAAAAAATGCTCCTTGCAGTAATATTGCTGACACTTTCGAGTTGCTTTGCATTCGGAGTAATTCAATGTGCAAACATTGCATTTTTTGTGGTTATACTGCTTCTGCTTGCGATTGACTTTAAAGAATCAAACAGCAAAATCAAGCAGGAACTTGCAATGATATTAATTGCAATTGCCGCTGCGATAAAGATTTATCCTGCCGTTTTCGGTCTGTTGTACATAGCCGAAAAGAAATATAAAGAAGCATTAAGACTTATTATATACGGAATTTTGTTTTTTGCCGTTCCGTTTGCATTTACCGGCGGGATTGACGGATTTAACGAATTTTTGAACAATCAAATCAGGGTGCAGGAAGTCTGGGGCGAATTGAGCCCTAACGGAATATATACAAACTTTCTTACTCTCGGTTGCGGCAAAAATCTGTCAAAGGCAATGATTTACATTTTCGGTGCAATATCATTCGTTTTATTTTTCGTATTCAGGGACAATCACAAAAGGCTGTTTATGCTTAGCTTTATTATGGTTATGTGCCCGATGTGGAGCGGAGCATATACTCCCGCATTTTTCGTTATTCCTTTTTTATATTTGATTAGCAAAACAGAATACATCAAAAGCAAGTTTGACTTTTTTTACATATTGCTTTATTCATTTTTATTTACAAGTTCTTGCTTTACATTCAAATTTTCCTCACAAAAAGTATTTGTAATTGCAATGCTGTTGCTTTTTACTGTAATTATTGATGAAATTATTTTTCTTAAAAAAAGCAAAGCGAAAAAAGCAATTGACAATCAATAAATTTATGATATAATATCTTCACGAAAACATGTAGTGGATTTTTCCTGATGAGTAATATCACCTTTTCGCCACACAGCAAATACGCTGTGTGGTTTATTTTATGTCTAAACAAAAGGAGAATATATGAAAAACGAAACCTTTATGAAAGAAAAAGCGGTGTTTCCGCTGATAATATCAATGTCGTTGCCGATGGTAATTTCAATGTGCGTAAACTCGCTTTACAATATTGTTGACAGCTACTTTGTTGCAAAAATCAGTGAGGACGCAATGACGGCTCTGTCGCTTATCTTCCCTGTTCAAAACTTCATCAATGCTGTTGTAATCGGTTTTGGCGTTGGGATAAACGCACTGATAGCCTTTTACCTCGGTGCAAAAGATATACCGAATGCAAATGATATTGCAAACCAAGGCTTTATCCTCTCGCTCATCCACGGTATTGTACTTACAATCGGCGGCATAGCAGTTATTCATCCGTTTTTAAAAACCTTTACATCAAGTGACGGCATAATAAAATTAGGCATTGAATATTGCAGTATTGTTTTTTTGTTTACTACAATAAACAGCCTGAACCTTTACTTTGAAAAGCTGTTTCAATCATTCGGCAATATGAAAATCACAATGATTGGGCTTGGAGTCGGTTGCGTAACAAACATTGTGCTTGACCCCATTATGATTTTCGGCTTGGGTTTTATGCCCAAAATGGGGATAAAAGGTGCGGCACTTGCAACAGGTATCGGTCAGCTTGTAACATTTGTAATTTACATAATATATTACCTTGCAAAGCCTACAAGCGTAAAGGTTGACAAGGCATACTTAAAACTGACGGGTAAAACAATCAAGTCACTTTATTCAATAGGCATCCCGGCTATACTCAATCTTGCGTTGCCGTCGCTTCTTATATCTTCGCTCAATGCGATTTTGGCTGCATTTTCGCAGGTTTATGTACTTGTTCTCGGAGTTTACTACAAATTGCAAACATTTCTTTACCTCACGGCAAACGGAATTGTCCAGGGTATGCGACCGATAATCGCTTACAATTACGGTGCAAAAGAATACAAAAGAGTTAAAAAAATCTACAACTATGTTCTCATTATGATTGCTATAATTATGGCAGTCGGAACAGTGCTGTGCCTTGTTATACCGAGCAACATAATATCGCTCTTTACAAGCAACGCCGAAACAATCAAGATAGGCGAAACGGCACTTCGCATCATCAGCGGAGGATTTATAGTATCATCGGTATCGGTTACCTCCTGCGGTGCACTGGAAGCACTCAACAAGGGTAAGGAATCGCTTGTTATATCTCTGTGCAGATATCTTGTAATCATAGTGCCGTGTGCATTTGTGCTGAGCAAGATAATCGGTGCAAACGGCGTGTGGAACGCATTTTGGATAACGGAAGCACTGACAGCGGTTATATCATTTGTTGTATACAAAAAATCAGTAAAGCTGAAATAATAAAAACCTTTCGGGTTACGAAATCCGAAAGGTTTTTGTTTTATGTTTTAGTCTTTATCGCAATATGCACCGTCGGGCTTGATGACGATTGCATACTTGCCGAAACGGTAGTAACCCAAAAGGTTAGAATATGTTTTGCTGACATCCGACACGGTAAAATCGTTTTTATCGATTTTTCTGACTCTGCGGTGTTCACAGCACACATAAACATAATCATCATCCGATGAAACAAAATGCGGATTTGGAAATGTATTTTGCTCTGCCGTGCCAACCCTGATGTCAACCTTGACACCGTCGGTAAAATATCGAATAACACAGTTTTCCTTTTGGCATACAGACCAAAAATATTCGCCGTCGAGTGCAATGCCGGAAACGGGTGAACCGTTGTAATCAAGCACTCCGTCCTTTACAAGTTCACCGTTTGAATCAAAAAGTCCGGTTTCGCCCGTAGGATAGATAACAAGCACCGACCTGTCGGGCATAACAGCCGCACTCGGGGTTACAAAATTGCCGAGTTTGTCTGCAATAATTTTTCTGTTTGTTCCGTATTTTTTAAGAAGATAAGCGTCCTTGGTGATAATTTCCTTTTCACCTGTAGAAAAATTGAGAATAAAATAATTAACTCCGTAGCCGACCGAATTAAGGTTTGGCTTTTTTTCTACCAAAATGACCTTATCATCCGAAAATTTAAGAACATCTATAATTTCTCTGTTACTTATTTTAATCAAAATCAGTCAATCCAATCTTTATTATTCGGCAGAAGAAATCTTTTCAAGTTCTTCCTTACTTGAGCTTGTGAGAAAGCTCAAAGTCATAAGGCTGTCGGTGAGATGAACATTCTCAACGAGCACTTCGGGATGAGCCATAGCAATATCGTAATTGCTGAAATTCCAAAAGCTCTTGATGCCAAGGCGACAAAGTGTGTCCGTAAGTTCCTTCATATCATTTGACGGAATACAAACAACGGCACAAACAGGCTGATTGTCTATACAAAAATTTTCCAAATAATTGATATGACGAACCGGAATACCCTGAATTATTTTGCCTGAAATTGCCTCGTTTTTATCAAATATGCCTACAAGTTTAAAGCCGGACTGTCTGGTGAAAATCTTTGAAGCGACAGCCTTGCCGAGGTTACCTGCACCAATCAATATTGTCTTAACCCCTGCGTCTACGCAAAGGATTTTGCCGATTTTGGCATAAAGTTCAGGCACATTATAGCCGTAGCCCTGCTGACCAAAGCCGCCGAAGCAGTTAAAATCATGGCGAATTTGCGAAGCTGTAAGTCCCATACGCTCGGCAAGTTCTTTTGAACTGATACGAACAATGCCGTTATCCTTTAAATTTTCCAAAAATCTATAATAGCGAGGTAATCGCTTAATAACAGAAATTGAAATTTCCTGTGCCATAATATAAACCTCTCTTTGACAAACCGATTACTCGGTCATATTTGTAATGGTTTCCATTACATAATCGCCAAACTCATCACAGGTGCAACCTGTATCTCTGCCGGTAATAACAAGCTTCTTTTCCTCAAACATACACTTGTCAAGAGCCGCTTCAAGAGCGTCTGCCTGCTTTTGGTAGCCGATGTGAGAAAGAAGCATAACTGTTGCACGAAGCATTGAGCAAGGATCGGCATATTGACCTCTGCCCTCTGTAATCATACGAGGAGCCGAGCCGTGAATAGCCTCAAACATTGCATACTTCTTGCCGATGTTTGCAGAACCTGCCGTACCTACGCCGCCCTGGAATTCGGCAGCCTCATCGGTGATAATATCACCGTAAAGGTTTGGAAGAACAAATACCTTAAAGTCTTTTCTTCTCTGTGGGTCGATAAGTTTAGCGGTGGTGATGTCAACATACCAATCATCGGTTACGATATCAGGATACTGCTCGCCGATTTTCTTTGCTGTGTTGAGGAACTTACCGTCGGTTGTTTTGATGATATTAGCCTTTGTGATGATTGAAACCTTGCCCTTGTGGTTACGCTCTGCATAATCGTAAGCAAGCTTTGCAATTCTGTCACAGCCTTCTTGAGTGGCAACGGTGAAGTCAACAGCCAAATCGTCGGTAATATTTACACCGTATGAGCCGACTGCATAGCCGCCCTCGGTGTTTTCTCTGAAGAATGTCCAGTCAATTCCCTCTTCCGGAACTTTAACGGGACGCATATTTGCAAAGAGGTCAAGTTCCTTACGCATTGCAACATTGGCACTTTCTACATTCGGCCATGGGTCGCCCTGACGAGGAGTTGTTGTAGGGCCTTTAAGAATAACATGGCATTGCTTAAGCTCTGCAAGAACATCATCGGGAATTGCCTGATTGTGAGCGGCACGATTTTCGATAGTCAAGCCGTCGATTACCTTAAACTCAATCTTACCCTTTTCAACCTCGTCCTTGAGCAAGAACTCAATAACTCTTTGGGATTCCTTTGTGATGATAGGGCCGATACCGTCACCGCCGCAAATACCGATAACGATTTTGTCAAGTGACTGATAATCTGTAAAGTCCTTATCTTCTTTTATCTTTTTTGCTCTTTCAAGCTGTTTTTCCATAAGTGCTCTGAATTGGTCACAAGCCGCATCAAGAGCCTTTTTTTCTTCTGCTTGCATAGTATGTAACTCCTTTTTGGGATTATTTTATTATTTATTCATTTCACGGGTGTAATCAAGAAGTCCGCCGCAAAGAAGCATTGCTCTTTGTCTGTCGGAAAGGTGTGAAGAATCAAGATTGTATTCCTCGCCCTTTGTGATGTTCTTGAGTACAACAGGCTTATTGTTTTCGATGCAGTCACGAATATTAACAAGTTCAAGTTCGTCCATTTGGTCTATTCTGTCGTAGTCAGCCTCATCGCTGAATGTAAACGGCAAAATACCTGCGTTTACAAGGTTTGCAACATGGATACGGGCAAAACTCTTTGTGATAACAGCCTTTACGCCGAGGTAAAGAGGTACAAGAGCGGCATGTTCACGAGATGAACCCTGACCGTAGTTTGCACCGCCGATGATAAAGCCTTTGCCCTCTGCCTTAATTCTTTCAGGGAATGTTTCGTCGCATACGCCGAAGCAATACTGTGAAAGATGAGGAATGTTTGAACGGTAAGGCAAAATCTTTGCACCTGCCGGCATAATATGGTCTGTTGTGATATTGTCGCCAACCTTAAGCACAGCCTTTGCAGTAATGTCTGCCGGAAGCGGCTCTGTCTTTGGGAACGGCTTGATATTTGGTCCGCGAAGAACCTCAACATCCTTTGCCTCCTCAGGTGAAGCAGGAGGAACAATCATATTATCATTAACAATAAAGTGCTCAGGCATAGAAATCTGCGGAGCGTCGCCGAGTTCTCTCGGGTCTGTAAGATAGCCTGTAAGAGCGGAAGCAGCGGCAACTTCAGGAGAAACAAGATAAATCTTGCCGTCCTTTGTGCCTGAACGACCCTCAAAGTTACGGTTGAAAGTACGGAGCGAAACACCGCCGCTGTTAGGGCTTTGACCCATACCGATACAAGGACCGCAAGCACTTTCAAGAATTCTTGCACCTGCACTGATCATATCGGAAAGTGCACCGTTGAGAGCAAGCATATTAAGAACCTGCTTTGAACCCGGAGCAATACAAAGTGAAACCGATGGGTCGATTGTTTTGCCTTTGAGGATTGATGCAACCTTCATCATATCAACATATGATGAGTTTGTGCAAGAACCGATAGCAACCTGGTCAACCTTAATCTTGCCGATTTCGTCAGTTGTTTTTACATTATCAGGCATATGAGGACAAGCCGCCATAGGAGTAAGTGAGCAAAGGTCGATATTGATAACTTCATCATAAACAGCGTCATCATCAGGAAGAAGCTCTACCCAATCGTTTTCTCTGCCCTGTGCTTTAAGGAAAGCGAGGGTGATTTCATCAGACGGGAAAATTGATGTTGTTGCGCCAAGCTCCGCACCCATATTTGTAATAGTTGCACGCTCAGGAACAGAAAGAGTTTTTACGCCCTCTCCGCCGTATTCGATAATCTTGCCAACGCCGCCTTTTACGCTCATAATACGGAGAACTTCAAGGATAACATCCTTTGCCGATACCCAAGGTTTGAGATAGCCTGTAAGATTAATTCTTGTCATTTTAGGCATAGGGATATAGTATGTACCGCCGCCCATGGCTACGGCAACATCAAGTCCGCCTGCACCCATTGCAAGCATACCGATACCGCCGCCTGTCGGAGTATGGCTGTCTGAACCGATAAGAGTCTTGCCCGGAATACCGAAGCGTTCAAGGTGTACTTGGTGGCAAATTCCGTTGCCCGGTCTTGAAAAATAAATGCCGTGCTTTTTGGTTACCGTTTGGATAAATCTATGGTCGTCCGCATTTTCAAATCCTGTTTGAAGTGTGTTGTGGTCGATATAAGCAACAGAACGCTCTGTTTTTACCCTGTCTACGCCCATAGCTTCAAATTCAAGATACGCCATAGTACCTGTTGCATCCTGTGTAAGAGTTTGGTCGATACGAAGTCCGATTTCCGTGCCGACTTTCATTTCGCCCTCTACAAGATGAGATTTAATAAGTTTTTGTGCTAAAGTAAGTCCCATTAGCAAGTCCTCCTAAACTTTACATATTCATTAACAAAGTTATTAAACAAATTAACAATCTTATAATAAAACAATGATAGAAAATTGTCAATATAATAAGTATAAGTAATTACATAATTGTAATAAAAAATACACATTTAAGTAATAAAATAAAATATAAATTTGTATAATTATATGATTGTATACCACATCAAAAAATGATACAATATAAAAAAGTGATTTGGAAGATTACTATGGAATTGAATAAACTAAAACAAGGTCAAACCGCTGTGGTGCAAACCGTAGGCGGTGACGGAGCTTTACGCCAACATTTTCTTGATATGGGGCTGATTCCGGGTGCGGAAATTACTCTTGTAAAATTTGCACCGATGGGCGACCCGATTGAATTCAGAATACACGGCTACGAGCTAACCTTGCGTGTGGATGACGCAAAAAAAATTGAAATAAAACCGATAAAAAAGACGGTTCAAGCCGAACAGGAAAAGAGATGCACGGACAGAATTGAGCATCCGGGACTTGGCGAAAACGGCAAATATCATGTAAAATCAAGTGAAAACCCTTTGCCGTCGGGAACTGTTTTGTCTTTTGCTCTTGCGGGCAACCAAAACTGCGGAAAGACAACTCTTTTTAACCAGTTAACAGGCTCTAATCAGCATGTCGGCAACTTCCCGGGCGTTACCGTTGACAGGAAATCGGGTGTCATAAAAGGCTACCCGAACACAGAGGTTGTTGACCTGCCGGGAATATATTCTCTTTCACCATACACAAGTGAAGAGATTGTTTCAAGGCAATACATACTTGACGAAAAGCCGACAGGTATCATCAATATCGTTGACGCAACAAACATTGAGAGAAACCTATATCTCACAATGCAACTCATGGAGCTTGAAATTCCGATTGTGCTTGCTCTGAATATGATGGACGAGGTCAAGGGCAACGGCGGATGTGTGCTCATCAACGAAACCGAGGATATGCTCGGAATTCCTGTTGTACCTATTTCTGCGGCTAAAAACGAGGGCATAGACGAGCTGATTCAACATGCTGTGCACATTGCCAAGTATCAGGAAAAGCCGGGCAGAACCGACTTTTGTGACGAAAGCGAGCACTCGGGAGCAGTGCACAGAGCACTCCACGGAATAATGCACCTCATAAAAGACCACGCCGAATCGGCAGGAATACCTATCAGATTTGCGGCGACAAAACTTGTTGAAGGCGACGAAAGAATAGAAAAGTCACTTAACCTTGACAGCAACGAAAAAGAATTTGTTGAAGCAATCATCAAGCAAATGGAAGAAGAACGAGGAATGGACAGAGCAGCGGCTATTGCCGATATGCGTTTTTCGTTCATCACAAAGCTTGTTGACAAATGCGTTGTTAAACCGAAAGAGAGCAAGGAGAGTATAAGAAGCCGAAAGATAGACAAGATTTTAACAGGAAAGTACACAGCTATTCCGAGCTTTATTGTTATAATGGCAGTGATTTTTTGGCTGACCTTTAATGTTATCGGACTGCAACTCCAACAACTTTTGGAATATTTAATCGGTCAGTTGACCACCCTTGTTGATACAGGACTTACAAATTGGAATGTAGACAAGGTGTTACATTCGCTGATAATTGACGGAATTTTTGAGGGCGTAGGCAGTGTATTAAGTTTCTTGCCGATAATCGTAACATTATTCTTCTTCCTGTCGTTGCTTGAAGACACGGGATATATGGCAAGAGTTGCGTTTGTAATGGACAAATTATTGCGTAAAATCGGGCTTTCGGGACGAAGCATTGTACCTATGTTAATAGGATTCGGCTGTTCCGTACCTGCGGTTATGGCAAGCAGAACTCTGCCGTCGGAGCGTGACAGAAAGATGACAATCACGCTTATACCGTTTATGAGCTGTACGGCAAAACTTCCGATATACTCATTTTTCACAGCGGCATTCTTCCCTGACAAAGCACCGCTTGTAATGATTTTGCTGTACTTTGGCGGAATAGCCGTAGGCATACTGACGGCATTTATTTCAAAAGGAACTGTATTCAAAGGCGAAGCCGTGCCGTTTGTTATGGAACTGCCTAACTACCGACTTCCGAGTGCCAAAACAACATTGCATCTTTTATGGGAAAAAGCAAAGGACTTTTTGACAAGAGCATTTACGGTAATTTTTATTGCAACAATCGTTATTTGGTTTTTAAAGACATTCAACTTCCATCTCGGAGTTGTTGAGGATTCAAAAGACAGCATACTTGCAGGAATTGCAGGTGTTATTGCACCGATATTTGCGCCTCTCGGCTTTGGTGATTGGAGAATGTCAACCTCATTGATAACAGGCTTCATCGCAAAAGAAAGCGTTGTTTCTACATTGAGTGTATTAACAGGCTCGGCAGGAGTTACAAGCATACTGACTCCCGTAAGTGCGGCAAGTTTCCTCACATTCTGCTTGCTTTACACTCCTTGCGTTGCGGCGGTTGCTTCAATCAAGAGAGAACTTGGCAGAAAATGGGCAGGAATCACAATTTTGCTTCAATGCTCGGTTGCTTGGCTTTGCTCAGGCATTGTATATGTAATCGGGTCATTAATTGTAAAATAAAAAACACTTCTTACTGTTTATTACAATCCCTCCGAGTGCGATAAATCGCACCCACCTCCCTTTACACAAGGGAGACATAAAAGGATTTACATTTACGGTAAGAAGTATTTTTATATTTACATTAAAAATGTATTATGATATAATTATTAAACAAAATAAACAAGGTGACAGATATGATAGAGAGAGTTAACAAAGACAATTTAGCCGAATACGAGGCTTTTATAAAAAAACATCCTAAGGGACTTTTTCAGCACTCCTCAAAGTGGGCAAAGGTAAAATCCGCTTGGAAGTGGGAGGCTGTTATGCTCAAAGATGACAACGGCGAAATTATCGGTTCTGCCGATGTGCTTATAAGAAGCATTCCCGTTATCAAAAATTCACTTATGTACGCATGCAGAGGCTTTGTGTGTGACGAAGATGATTTTGACACTTTTGACAAATTATTTGACGCAATTCTTGAAGTCGGCAAGGAATACAAGGCATATTGCCTAAAAATCGACCCTGAAATCGTTGTTGAGAACAAGGCGTACAAAGAGCATCTCATCAAAAAAGGATTTGTTGAACTAAACCCGGGATGTATGGATTTTGAAAATGTACAGCCGAGATTTGTATACTGCTTTGATTACAACGGTTTGAGCGAGGACGAGCTTATGCTCACCTTTAAATCGGACTATCGCAACCGCATAAGAAAAGCTCCTAAAAAGGGCGTTGAAGTTAAAATCTGCGGCAAAGAAGCACTTGACGACTTTGTTGCCATTATGGCGGAAACGGGCGAGCGTGACGGATTTTCGACAAGACCGAAATGGTATTTTGAAAAAATCCTTGATTGTATGACAGATGACGCAAGGCTTTATATGGCGTACTACGAGGGCAAACCGATTGCGGGAACTCTTGCAATCAAGTGGGGCGAAAATGTTATGAAATACCAATACGGTGCTTCATCAAACGCTCACAGAAATGTTTACCCTAACTATGCACTTCAATGGGCAATGATTAAGTGGGGTATGGAATGCAACTGCAAGGTTTACGACTTTGGCGGAATCAGCGGTGACTGCCAAAATCCTGACAACCCACACTACGGACTTTGGAGATTTAAGCACGGCTTCGGCGGATATATGAAAGAATTTGTGGGCGAATTTGACTATGTAATCAACAAGCCTGTATACAATCTTTACAACATCGGAACAAAGGTATTGAAGAAAATCAGAAAATGAGCAGATATGTAATAGACAAAAAATTGCTTGACGAAAACATTGAGATTGTCAAGCAAAAAGCCGGAGTGCCGCTTATCGGAGTTGTTAAGGGCAACGGCTACGGCTTTGGAATAAAAGAAATAACAAAAATTTTAGTTGAACACGGAATCAAGACTTTTGCCGTAACGGAGGTTACAGACCTGCCGATACTGCGTGAGGTTTTAACCGACGAGGACATCCTTGTTATGCGTTCAACCTGCATAAAAGACGAATGCAGAGAAATTGCAAAATACGGAGCAACAGCAACAATCGGTTCTTTGCAAGCAGGACAAGCAATGAGCGAAGTTGCGACCGAAATGGGTGTTACCGTAAAATGCCACCTCAAAATCGACACGGGAATGGGCAGATACGGTTTTATGCCGAGCGAAATTGAGGACGCAATCAAATGCTATTCACTGCCGAATCTTGAATTTACGGGAGCGTACACGCATTTTTCATCGGCTTTCAGAAACCACGATTTAACCAAAGTACAGCTTGAAATGTTCAAGGACACTATGGCAAAAATCAAGGAAAAAGTTGGAAAAGTCGGCATATTGCACGCAAGCAACTCCCCTGCTCTGCTCAATGTTGAGGATGTTTGCCTTGACACCGTGCGAATCGGCTCGGCATTTACAGGCAGAGTTATTACAAAGAGCAAAAGCGGTTTGCACAGACTCGGTTCGTTGGAAGCCGAAGTTGTTGATGTTAAAACCGTACCAAAAGGATATTTTGTCGGCTACAACGCAACATACCAAACAAAGCGTGAAACAAAGATTGCCATTGTGCCAATCGGTCACTATGACGGCTTTGGCCTTACAAAAGAAAAAGAAATTATAACTTTCAGATATGTTCTTTCCGTATTCAAAAGTTTTCTCAAAAAGAAGCAGATGTATGTCAAAATCAACGGCAGAATGTACCATGTAATCGGTGGAATCGGGCTCAGCCACACAGCGGTTGACATTACAGGAAGCGATGTCAAACCGGGCGATTTGGCAAGCGTTGACATCTCACCGCTTATGGTAAATCCGAGGATTGAAAGAGTATAT
This sequence comes from uncultured Eubacterium sp., assembly GCF_934561735.1. Taxonomy (GTDB): domain Bacteria; phylum Bacillota; class Clostridia; order Oscillospirales; family Acutalibacteraceae; genus Eubacterium_R. The sequence goes on along the minus strand of NZ_CAKTGT010000010.1, from coordinate 10,739 downwards.
AAATAAGAATACAGACATAAAAAAAGACGCAAATCAATGCGTCTTTTTTGTTTACAATATTTATTTTGCAAGGAAGCCGACTTTTTTCATAACCTTGGTGAGAGTTCTGTTTGCAAGACGAGATGCGGTATCTGCACCCTGTGTCCAGCACTCTTGGAGATACTTTTTATCCTGCAAAAGTTCGTTATATCTCTTTTGAACAGGCTCAAGTTCTGCAACAACTGCTTCGCCGACTGCCTTTTTGAAGTCGCCGTAACCTTTGCCCGAAAAGTCGTGCTCGATAGTTTCGAAGCTATCACCCGTAACTGCGGAATAAATTGTCATAAGGTTGTTTATTCCGTCCTTGCCGTCTGCATAGTGAACCGACATTTCGCTGTCTGTAATAGCGGATTTAAACTTCTTCATAATCACATTCGGTTCATCCGTGAGATGAACCGTTCCCTTTGGATTAGGGTCGGACTTTGACATCTTTGAAGTAGGATTTTGGAGCGACATAACCCTTGCGCCTGCCTTTGGAATGTAAGGCTCCGGAACTGTGAACACATTGCCGTAAACACCGTTGAAGCGTTCTGCAATGTCACGAGTGATTTCGAGGTGCTGTTTTTGGTCCGCACCGACAGGAACGACATCTGCCTGATACAAAAGAATATCGGCAGCCATAAGGCAAGGATATGTGAAAAGACCTGCGTTGACATTGTCTGCGTGCTGTGCGGATTTATCCTTAAATTGAGTCATTCTGTTAAGTTCGCCGAACTGTGTGTAGCAGTTTAAAATCCAACCGAGCTGACTGTGTTGCGGAACATGTGACTGCACAAAAAGGATACTCTTTTGCGGGTCAAGTCCGACAGCCATAAGCATTGCATAAAGCTGCGTTGTTTGTGCACGAAGCTTTGCAGGGTCCTGACGAACGGTGATAGAATGCAAATCCGCAATACCGAAAATAGTGTCAAAATCATCCTGAAACGACGCCCAGCCTTTCATAGCACCGAGGTAGTTGCCGAGGGTCGGAACCGAGGTCGGCTGAATGAGTGATAATGATCTTTTCTTTCTTTCAACTTTTACTTCTTCTGACATAATATTATCTCTTTTCTGTTAATATTCTTTAAAAACTTCGCCCATAATCTTAACACCCTTAATGATATTTTCGTCACTCGGAGTGGAAAAATTAAGGCGGATATAGTTACAAGGTTTTGACTCGTCTACAATGAAAGCATTGCCCGGAACAACGGCAACTTTGCGTTCTACAAGGCGTTTGCAATAATCAAGCATATCCACATTGTCGGGGAGCTTTGCCCACAGGAACAAGCCGCCCTGCGGTCTGACATATTCGATTTGAGGGCAATACTCATCGAGTTTTTCACACATAAGGTTGATTTTTTTGCGATAAATCTTTCTTATTTCGTCAATATGAGCATCAACATCATATTCCTTAAACCAGCGGTAAACAATCATTTGATTGAGCACGCCTGTGTGCACATCGGACACCTGCTTGCCGATTGTGAATGCACCGGCAACAGAATTAGGTACAACGGTATAGGCAACACGAATACCGGGTGCCAAAATCTTTGAAAATGAACCGGCATATATTACAATTCCGTCCTCGTCAAGGGTTTTGATTGCCGGAACATCCTCGCCCTCTGTGCGAAGATTGCCGTAAGGGTCATCCTCCAAAATAGCAATGCCGTACTTCTTTGCAAGTGCATACATCGCTTTTCGCTTTTCCCAAGAAAGGGTTGTGCCGCCGGGATTTTGGAAGTTTGGAATTGTATAAATAAACTTAGCGTTCGGATTTTGCTTAATTGCTTTTTCAAGTGCTTCAATATTCATACCGTCGCTGTCGATAGGAACGCCGACAAGTTTGCAACCGTGAGAACGAAATGCGTTGAGCGAACCGATAAATGACGGTTCTTCGCAAATAATAGTGTCACCCTCGGAAGTGAGAATTCTTGTGGTAATATCCATAACCTGCGTTCCGCCGGCAGTGATAATAACGGTGTCGTCATCAGTGCCGATATTATTTCTCTTTTTAAGCCAAGCCTTAACGGTATCACGAAGCGGGTCATAACCTTCGGAAACGCCGTAAACAAGAGCAGAAACAGGATTTTCTTCCAAAATCTCTGCACTGATTTTTTTAACTTCTTCGCAAGGGAAAGCCTCAACAGCCGGTGAACCGCCTGCAAATGCGATGACGGACGGGTCGGAGGTAGCTTTTAATATTTCTCTTGTAGCCGAAGGTTTCATATTTTTGTACTTGTTTGACAACTGTAACATTTTAACCTTCCTCCAATATTTCTTTAACAAAGCGTTCGCACGAATGACCGTCACAAAGGGACACAAATCGTTTTTTGAACGCAATGTAATCATCATTATTGTTTGTTATAGATTTTATGGCATCGGCAAGTTTGTTTTGATTGGATACAATACTACCGCAAGAATAATCCTTATAATCAAAATAGAAGCCACGGTTGCTGTTATACTCCTCATAATCGGGAGCATACAGAACAGCCGAATTGCCGATAATGGCATTTTCAAATATCACGGACGAATAATCCGTGACAAGGACATTCGTAATAAAAAGAATGTCGTTAATTTCCCTTTCATCGCTGAAATCAAAAATTCTTTCGCAATCGGGGATATTAAACTTACCCTTAACAAACGGGTGAAGTTTGACGATAATCGCCCAATCATCACCGAGAGAATTTGACAGACCCTGAAGGTCGATGAAATCTTCGGGATAATAAGCATCGTTTACATTTTGACCTCTAAAGGTCGGAGCAAAAAGGCAAATCTTTTTACCGACAAGGCTCGGTGCACGGTCATAAAGCCGTTTCTTTGCCGAAGCAACATAATCGGAATTGAAGAACAAATCGGTTCTCGGAGTGCCGACAGGCTTAATTTTGTCAACCGATATGCCGAACGACTCGGCATATATTTGGCAAAGTTCGGGTGACGAAACAATAGCCTCGGTGTAATTTTTATGGGTGAGCGAGCCTGATTCCGCAGTGCCTCGACAATAGCCAAATCGTTTGAACGCACCCATTGCGTGCCAAAGCTGAACAAGATGCTGACCGTCACGAAGAGTGAGAACATACACCATCGGCTCAAAATCATCAACCATAATATACTTACTTTGAGCCATGGTTTTGCCGAGTTCGTCGAGCGTCATCTGCTCTTTTGAAGTTACGGTATTGATGTTATAATCAAGTCCGTTTTGTTCAATATAACTTTTAACAGCCGCAAGATTGCCGCCGAGTTTGCCTTTTGATGTGCAAAGCATAAGAATTTGATTATCAACCATTTTGCACTTCTTCCCTTTTTCAAAGGCGGATATTAAGTTTTTATATCTCATTTTTTGAAGATGAGGATAAAGTGCGGATTTAATTTTTCCCATACTATGCCTTGTAATTATATTTATTATTGTATTTGTCACGCATAAGCAAATCGATAATTTCGCCGTAAATATGCGTGATACTGTCAAACTTTTTATTTACATAATCGGTTTTAAAGCGTTCGATTTTTTCATTTTCAACTGTTTTGTTATCATTGATTGAAGCCAAAATATCCTCGCTTGTTTTACCGTACACGGCAGGAATATCATGCCAAAAATCAATGTAAAACCCACGCTCGTCAAGATACTTTTCACTGTCAAAGCAATAGATATATATAGGCAAATTTTTAAGCACGGCTTCATAAATAACGGAGCTGTAATCCGTCACGACAAAATCGGAAACGCACATAAAATCCATACCCGAAAAATGCTCGCCGCAAACAGGATTTTCAGCCGAATTGACATAAATTTCTTCAAGGTTTGTATCAACAACATGGTGCTTTACAACAAGGTTATATTTTGAATAATCAACCTTTGAAACAAGGTCTGCAGTTGCAAAATGAAGTGCTTCTATATCCTCGGGTCTGTCCCTGAAAGTAGGAACATAAAGGATTGTTTTTTTGCCGTTGTCAAGTTCTGAATATACGGAATAAACATTGTTTTTTACCTCGGCGGTTTTGCCGCTGTCGGTAAGATAATCCATACGGGGAATTCCGATTGGAATAAACTTTTCTTCGGGCTGACCGAATGCCTCGGCAAAAAACGGAACGCATTTGTCGCCCGATGCGGCAATCAAATCATAATTTCTGTGCATTTTGAAAGCATTGGCAGTTGCGGAAGATTTGCCGCCCGGCATATCAAGAACAGATTTGCCAAAGCGTTTGAACGCTCCGAGTGCGTGCCAAATTTGTATAATCTTCAAATCTTTTTTATGATTAAGAATTGAAGCCAAAATGCAATAGCCGTCAAGTACAACAACTTTTGATTGTGAAAGTGCTTTCATCTGCTTAAAAATTTCGGCCAAGTATTTGATTTTTCCGCTCAGTGAGGCAGGTATCATCTTGCATAATACAACAACCTCATACTGCGGGTAATTGTTTTGTATTTCATCAATCAAATAGCGAAAATCAAGTGAAGGAGTTTCGCTTTGACGAGAAATAAAAGCAACTTGATTTTTTGTTTTATTAAGCTTAAAGAACGAATAAACGAAGTTCATAAGAACTCCGAATATTCTGCCAAGCAAGTTAATCATAATACGAATTTTTTACTCGTAAAGAGGATATTTTGCACAGATTTGAGCAACGCCGTCAAGGATGTACTGCTTCTTTGCGTCATAATCTGTAACGGCAAGAGCGATATACTCTGCGATTTTGTCAAAATCATCTGCATTGAGTCCACGGGTTGTAGCGGCAGGAGTACCGATACGAACACCTGAAGTAACAAACGGTGAAAGCGGTTCGTTTGGAACGGTATTCTTATTAAGTGTGATATGAACTTCGTCAAGTCTTGCTTCAAGTTCCTTACCGGTTACGCCGGTACCTCTCAAATCAAGGAGGCAAAGGTGGTTATCGGTACCGCCCGAAACAAGGTTTTGACCTCTTGAAATAAGTCCGTTGGCAAGAGCCTGTGCATTGTCGATTACACGCTGTTGATATTCCTTAAATTCAGGTTTGAGAGCTTCGCCGAAGCATACTGCCTTACCTGCGATAACATGCATCAAAGGACCGCCCTGTGTACCCGGGAACACAGCGGAATTAAGTTTCTTTGCAAGATAAGGATTGTTGCAAAGGATAAGACCGCCGCGAGGACCGCGAAGTGTTTTATGTGTGGTTGTTGTAACAACATCTGCATACGGAATCGGTGACTGATGAAGTCCTGCGGCAACAAGGCCTGCAATATGAGCCATATCAACCATAAACATTGCACCGTTTGCATGAGCAATGTCTGCCATTGTTGCAAAGTCAATTTCTCTCGGATAAGCGGAAGCACCTGCTACAATAAGCTTTGGCTTAACCTTATTTACCTGCTTTGCAAAAGCGGCAAGGTCGATATATCCCTCCTCATTTACACCGTAAGGAATAAAGTTGAAATACTTGCCCGAAATGTTTGCAGGAGAGCCGTGAGTGAGGTGTCCGCCGTTATCAAGGCTCATACCCATAACGGTGTCGCCCGGTTTAAGAAGTGCAAGATAAACCGCTGTGTTTGCCTGTGCACCCGAATGCGGCTGAACATTGGCAAACTTGCAACCGAAAAGTTCGCAAGCACGCTTGATAGCTATTTCTTCCACAATATCAACATACTGACAACCGCCGTAATATCTCTTTGACGGCAAGCCCTCTGCGTACTTATTTGTAAGCACGGAGCCCATAGCAGCCATAACCTGAGGAGATACAAGGTTCTCCGATGCGATAAGTTCAATGTTTTCTCTCTGACGCTTAAGTTCAAGTGCCATTGCGTCTGCTACCTCGCTGTCGGTTTCGGCAACCTTTGCGATTGAATCGTAATAATCGTTGTACATATTTATTCCTCCGATGATTTAATATATGTAACCATTCTACCATAAAATACAATAAGATACAATATAAAATAAAAGAAATCCCGTTAAAAGCAGGATTTCTTTAATAATTATATGTTAGTTAAGTCCTTTTTCATCAAAGTTAAAGATAGTTGAAAGGATAACCTCATAGCCTGTTTTGATGGCTTCCGGAACAAGTCGGTCATAGCTGTCACGAACATTGTGGTAGTAATCGGCAGGAGCCGGGTCCATAGCGGCAAGACAGGTAGCTGTAATTCCCTCTTGAGTAAATGCAGCGGCATCCGATGAACCGAAGAACACATTTGCAAACTTCAAATCATTGTGACCGGATTCCTTGGCGGAATCCATAACAAGCTGACTGAAAGGCTGTGAGTGTTTTACTGTGCCTGTCATATCACGGGAATAAACATTAAGGTATTCAAGGTCGGTAAGAGTGTCAACGCAAAGAACAGCGGTTTCTACACCTGAATTTGTGTATTCGTCCTTATGCTTCTTTGCCCAATCTTTACAGCCTCTGAGGCCTGCTTCTTCACCGTCGGTAATCATTGCAACAACCTCGGTATTTTCAAATTCAACACCTGCCATATCGAGCATACGAAGTGCACATACGGCAGAATAAGTACCTGTAAGATTATCATTTGCACCCGGTGAAATAGTGTCAAAGTCAACAAAGAGATAAAGAGTTACCATAAAGAGTGCGGTAAGAATATGGAAATAGAAGCTGTAATTTACCATAAAATCTCCGAATGCACCCATATCAACAAAGTTAGCAATAATTGCGATAATTGCAATTATAACAGAAATAACCGCACCGCCGATGGTTCCGCCCATACAAATGGTCATAAGCGGGAATTTGCCATTTGCATAGTAAAGATGACGCCATTGATAAGCGGCGTCGCAGTGACCGGAGATTATAATTCTTCTCTTAACCTCGCCCTGCGGCTTACGAACGGCATAATAATTATGTCCTTCGATTTTCTTATAGAACACATCGCAGAATTGCTTGTACATAAGGAATTCCATAACCGTGATGAAAAGACCTATTGCAATAACACCACCTACGATACACTGCGGGAGGAAGAAATCCGAACCGCCTATACCGCTGATGACGCCTGTATAAACCAATCCGAGACAAACAACCACAGCCAAAATAATTGCGGCGGAAACCGTCTTGGTAAAGTGCAAGAATGCCTTTGGTGCCATTTTGTAAGATTCAAATCCTGTTTCGTCGCAAAACGGCTTCATCTCTTTATCAATGTGCTTTTGTGTTGCAAGGCAGTTTTTGTTGCCGGACTCACGAGGTCCGTATCTTTTGATAACATTGGTTATCTCGTGAACGGTATAATCAACATTTTCATCAATAACCGCCTGCGGAAAATCTTTAAATTTCATTTTATCGTTCTCCTTTAGTTTTATATTGTGCATTCAACTGATTTTCAAGTTCGGTATTTCCATTTGCAAACTTTTTCAAAATCTTTGAACGCTTAAACAGATTTGTAGGCATAGAAATTTTATCAACCGCATAGTTAATACCCATAGCGTAAAAAGTAGGCTTGAAATCATCAAGTCTTACCTTGAAGTCCGCAAAATTACGCTTTTCTTCAGGTGACCATGCAACCTCTGAAAGTGCCTGCATACGCGGGAAAACAAGCATTTCGAGTCTTTCTCTGCCTCTAATCCATTCTGTCCATACTTCGCCCTCTACACCGAGAACATTTTTTATATTATCCTTGGTTACACCAAAGTTTTCAGGCTTATACTCATATGTTTTTTTAAGCGAATATTGAGCGTAAGGCATATCAAAATAAAACGATTGATGATTACTCATAATCATCTTTCCGCCGCTGTTGACATACGCTTCCGCATTTTTATCGCGTTTCGGTGTCCAATACTGTACAACGATATTTTTGTCACTTGTATCAATATTTTTACCTTCAAGGACTTCGTTCCAGCCTATCATCTGTCTGCCTTTAGACTTGAGATACTGCGAAAGCTTATTTTCAAACCAGCCTTGAAGTGCTTCTTCATTTTTGAGATTATTCTCTTTAATCACTCTTTGGCAATTAGGGCATTTTTTCCACTCGTCTTTAGGGGCTTCGTCACCGCCTACGTGAACATACGGTGAATCGAACATATCACAGATTTCGTCAAGGACATCATAAACGAACTGCAAACTCTTTTCTTTGCCCATACAAAGCGTTCTGTTCCAATCCTTTTGATTGTAAATCTTTGTAGGAATTTTGCCGCCGAAATAGCCGGGAACATCTCGCTTCAAATCACGGCACGCAAGGTCACTGTATGCCGCAAAAACAGCAGCACAATGAGCCGGAAAGTCTACTTCCGGGATAACGGTAATGCCACGCTCTTTTGCATAAGCAACTATTTCCTTAATCTGTTCCTGCGTATAATAACCCGAATACGGCTTTTGTTCCATCTTAATTGACTGCCAACCGTCAAGTTGTGTACAAGTACGCGTTGAGCCGATTTCAGTCAAAAGAGGATACTTTTTAATTTCAACTCGCCATCCCGCATCATCGGTCAAGTGCCAATGAAAAACATTGAGTTTTTGCATAAACATCCAATCGAGATATTTTTTTACATAATCAACATCATAAAAATGGCGGGAAACATCAAGGGAAAGGCCTCTGAAATCAAAACGAGGCTCATCTTCAATGTCACAGCAAGGTACTTCCCTGCCGCCTGTATCGAGATGTGCAAGTTGGCGAACGGTTTGAAGTGCGTAATAAACGCCGATTTTTTTGCTTGCCAAAATGACAATATGCTCTCTTGTTACGCCGAGAGTATAGCCCTCTTCGGCAATTTTGCCATCTTTTACGACAATGACGGTTGCTTCCTCTTCATTGTCACAAAATTCAACTTTACCCTCCAAAAGCGGAAGTTCAAAATCGGATTTTACTTTTACTTTTTCGGGCAGGACAAAAATTCCGCCAAGTTCTTTCGCCTTTTTAGGGGCAGGAATAACTGATAACATATTTTTTCTCCACTTATTATTGCCGCACAAAACGACTTATACTATTATACCAAACCGAATATATAAAGTCAATTTACAAACTATGAACAATTCAGGCTGTATATACAGTTCCTAAAACACGCTGTAGGCTGTTGAGAAAGTTTCTGAATTTCGTTTTCTTGCGAAGGAAGATGTACAATGGTACCTCGACTGAGCAAAAAACGAAAAACGCCAAAAGTGGTGCAAACTCGATGTTTGCGGCACTTTTCTTTAAATAGTATTATTGAAACAATAATGTTTCGGGATAGGCAAGCCTATTCCCTACAAAATCACGCTGAAATAATTTTGGCGTGGTTCAGGAACTTTATCGACAGTCTGAAAATTTATTTATTTTGTTCTGCCTTTATCTCTGCGGCGGTTTTGTTATAAATCAAATCTTTGAGCTGTTCTTTATTCTTATCAACATCTATTGTGATAACGCTTGCACCGCCGATTGTTGCATACTGCCATGTACCGTCAAACGGAACACGGACTTCTGCCATATCACCGATACAAGGGAGAGCCTTTAAGCCGGAGGAAATAATTTTTGCCTTTGAAAGATTTGTTTCGATATACGGGGCGGCTTTGCTTGCCATTGAAACAAGCTTAATCGGATTTGCCGATTTTACGCTTTTAAGAATAGCCTGCATAACGGTTCTTTGACGGTACGCACGCATAAAGTCGGTGTCTATCTTTCTGATTCTGCAATAAGCAAGTGCCTGTTCGCCTGTTAATTTGTACTTACCTGCATCAAGTTTAACATTGCCGTATCTGCCTTTATGCGAAGTTACTTCTTTTGCTTCCTTTTCACTTACTTCAACCTCTACGCCGCCGATACTGTCAACAAGAACCTTGAACATCTCAAAATCGGCAACAACATATCCGTCAATATCTATGCCGAAATTATATTCTATTGTATCAACAACGCCGTTATATCCGTCATACTGACATGCGGCATTGAGTCGCTGCTTTTTATCAACGCAAGGAATATAAACCCAAGTGTCACGCAAAAACGACACCATCTTGACACAATTATGTGCCTTATCAATAGATATAAGCATCATAGAGTCGGAGCGTGAAGCGGTATCGTCTTTTGGATTACGGGCGTCTACACCCAAAAGCAAAATATTGGTTACGCTTGACGAATGAGCCAAATCCGACCTGCTGACATATTGATTTTTACGCTTATCGTCATAGGTCACCTTGCCCATTGCGTTGCCTACAAAACAGCCTGCTCCGATAACCGCAACAAGGATAACGGCAATAACCGCTCTGAAAATATTTTTTGCCTTGTTCGCTGCGGAATTCTTTTTTCTTTTGCGGCGAGGCGGAGGCGATGATTCTCTCCTTTTGCGTGCACGCTCTTCGTTTTCTCGGCGTTTTTCGGCGTCACGGTCAACATAAACCTGCGGCACAAAATCATTTGCACTTTGACGGGCTGAGCGTTTCGGCTCGTCAAACTCTTTCATAAACGCATCAAGGTCAATATCCGAGGTATTTTGATTATCTATAACATCATCGCTGTTAAAATCATTTTGGTTAAAGTAATCTTCGTCAACGGGAACGCTTCTGTCCCTGCTGTCATTGTCTATTCTCTTTTTAGGGTTAAAGCCCTCTTCGTCAAAACGAGGCATAATAACACCTTTCCTTTATTTTAAAATCATATACCAAAGTAAGTTTACACCATATGGAATTTATTTTCAACTTTTTTTATTTAATATTGCAATTTGAAGCGGAATAATTTATTATATAAGATAGAGTTGTCCAGACGGTTGCGTAATCTTTGATTATGAGGAAAGTCCGAGCAGCACAGAGCAGGATAACGGCTAACGGCCGCCGAGGGTGACCTTAGGGAAAGTGCAACA
>NZ_CAKTGT010000009.1 GCF_934561735.1 uncultured Eubacterium sp. | reverse complement strand
AGGTCCTTGCCGTCTCGCTCTCTCGCTGACGACTTGTACATATTACCACCTCATACACCAAATGTCAACACTTTTTTGCTAACTTTTTTCGATGGTGAAAACCCTGCCTCGTGTTCAGTATATTTGATTATTCAATGTTACTACAATATCTGCCTAAATGCCGAAAATTCTACACAACATATATAAAACAAGTCACATTTTCACTCAAATTATTATAGAATCAAATTTAAAGAAATATATCAGCTTTTCAAAAAAGTTTATAATATCCTCAAATTTTATCGTAATATCAAACAATCTTATAAATTCGTCATTGTAAGTTAATATATTTGCATTGTCATAACCCAAAGAAGCCGTATTGTAATAGGCAACGGCTAAACCTACCGACAATACGACTCCTGATATTAATAACATATACATTACATACTTCCTTGATTTCATAACATCATCTCTTTACATACTTCTCATTAAGCAACTGCCCGAGTGCATCGCCAAACAGTCTTGCCGAATAACAGGCTTCATCCAAAGTATTTGCGTCCGTGCCGACTTCAAGCAAAAACGAATAATGAGTTTCATACATATTATACTTACGCTCGGAAAAAAGTATCGGACGCATAAGTCCGGGATAAAGTTCGTTAACCTTGTTTTGAACCTGCAAATCAAATTTTAGATTCTCTTCCCAATCGGGAAAATTCTTTACTCTGTTATATTCACAACCGGATATTATCATCATTCGGGCAGCTTTTTTGCCGTTAATTTTTGCAGTCGGTTTAACCTTGGTTTTGTTTGAATATGTAATATCGTCACGGTGAACATCAATCGTAACTTCTATCGACGGATACTGTTCAAGATATTTTTCTATCGTTGCACGGGAATTGTCGTATGATTTTGTGTAATCCTTATCGTGAATAGTTCTGTCGTGAATTACGGTAAAACCTTGTTTTTCAAGATAAGCAGCCAAATCATCTCCGACACGAACCATATTTCTTGCCGAACTGTTCGACCTCGCATCGGAGCTCATATAATAACCCACATCCAAAAGAGAATATGCCTCGGTTGTGTGTGAATGATAAATAAGGATTGTAGGCTTTGACTTGTCATCAATAGTCAAATCTGAGCCTTGTTTTAACAATGCATTAATATCAGGAGAATAGAAAGATGCCGGGATCTTGGTTTGTATTTGCAAATCACCGTGCGACACTATAGTGCCGCCGCCTTGGTATGCTTCCTCACTTGTTTTGCCCTTTGATTTTGACTTAACCGTTGTCTTTTTTGCCTTGTTCATCAATTTTGCAATATCCGACGGAGTCTGCTTGATATTTGTATAGTCCTTGCTGTCCTCGGCACTTATACGATTCATAACAGGCTCATCCTCTTTTGAAGCGGTGTTAGTAGTATTCTCATTAACTGTCGGAGTATTATTTGAAAATGTTGCCTTTGCATTGTTATATATTAAAACCGGTGACGAAAGTTTTAAAGCAGAAATTGAAAAAACGGCGAGCGGTTTTTCAATAAGCGGAGAAAGATTAACAATTATTCCGACTGTTCCAAACAATATAATAGTATTAATTATTATAATTATAATATTCTTTTTCATTATAACACCATATATTAAACATTTTTACACATCTAATTATATGATGACAATATAATCATTATCCCACGAGAGCCAACAAATCTTCAACCGACAGATTTTTTTGCAGGCAAATATTAATACCCATACCGATAAGTTTTGCACCCTGCTGACAAATTCTGTCAATCTCACGGGGAGTTACAAAAACATCATCATTCTCTTTACCCGAAATTATCCCGGTGCTGACAACGGTGGGGATTCCCACGGCAATGACGGGCACACCGAGAGTCGCTTTTGAAATTTCGTGGCGGTGATTGCCTACACCCGAGCCCGGAGAAATTCCCGAATCGGAAAACTGAATTGTCGTGCCGAGACGATCCGCCGAACTTGCGGCAAGTGCGTCAACGGCAATAACACAAGACGGTTTTATTTGATTAACTATACCTTTGATAATTTCAACAGTTTCTATTCCGGTGTCACCGAGCACTCCCGTGTTTACGCACGACACGGGAAAAAGTGCAGGCAAGCCGATATTGCTTTCAAGATTATCGGCAATATGACGGGTGGCGAGAATGAACGAAGAAGTTGAGGGACCGAGAGAGTCGGCAGTAATTTTTTTGTTGCCCAATCCGACAACCAAAACAGAAGTAACCGATTGCGGAAGCACCGATTTGAGCACAGCCGAAAATTCGTTAAGCCGCCCGTCTAAAATATCGGTGTCGTTCACAAAAGAATGTACATCAAGCACAACATATTTTCCAACAGGTTTGCCGATGGATTTTGAACCGTTTTCATTAATAACTTCAACGGTTGTGATGTTATCCTTTTCGGTAATTTTCACTCCGGACAAAACCGTCTTTTCATTTTCTTCATAACATTCTACTGCTAAATCTGTGCGATTTATCACAAAAAACACCCCAAAACTCACTATTTTTACTAAAAGTATGCCCAAAAATAAAAAAATGCTTGCATTTTACTTAAAGTTATGCTAATATAAATCAGCGTTAAAAAGAAATTAGGCAGAAATGTCTTTACATCCAGTTTCTCGATAAAGGAGTGAAAAAGAAATGGCAAACATCAAATCAGCAAAAAAGAGAGTTTTAGTAAACCAAACAAAGGCTGCTAACAACAAGGCTCGTAACACAGCTCTTAAGACAGCTATCAAAAAGGCTAACACAGCTATCGAAACAAATGCTGACGATAAGGAAGTTGCAGTTAAGGAAGCTGTTAAGAAGATTGACCAAGCTGCTAACCACCACCTTATCCACAAGAATTGTGCTGCAAGAAAGAAGAGCAATCTTGTTTCAAAGCTCAACAAGGCATAAGTTTAATATGATAAACATTTAAAGGTACCGAATCGGTACCTTTTTTGTTTTGTCTTAAATATCAAACTCAACATTGTATTTTTTAATCCAAGTATAAATCTGCACAATATATGCAAGCACTTGCGGACCTCGCATAAGCTGACCGTACCACGGCTCGCTCAAGCTGTCGGGATTATTCATCAATTCCGTTACGGAATCGACATTAAGCATTTCACAAAGCGGGCACTCTCTGTCATTCAAAACAGCTTTTACCATATCAATTACCGCTTCGGTATATTCAGGGTTAAATGTTTTCGGATAAGGACTTTTTTTACGCCAAGTAATAGTTTCGGGCAAATCGTTTTCAAAAGCTTTTCGTAAAACCCCCTTTTCCCTGCCGTCATATGATTTTATGCTCCACGGCATATTGTAGGCATATTCAACAATTCTGTAATCACAAAACGGCACACGAACTTCAAGCGAAGCTTCCATGCTCATTGCATCCTTACGCATAAGAAGAGTTTGCATAAACCAATCCATATTTAGCACAAACATTTCACGCATACGCTTTTCGGTTTTGCTGTCTGTATCAAGCGTGCTTGTTTTTTTAACGGTTTGAAGATAAGCATTACGCATATATTCATCGCCGTGCGGCAAAAATCCGTTTGCCAAAATACTGTGACGAACATCGGTTGTTCTGCTCCACGGAAAAGTATCTTCAAAAAGAATCTCTTTTCTGTGATACCACGGATAACCGCCGAAAATTTCATCCGCACACTCACCCGAAAGTGCAACCTTGTGGCTTTTTACAACCTCCTTGCAAAACAGTAACAGACTGCTGTCAACATCGGTAAATCCCGGGCATCCCCGTGCAAAGGTACTGTCAACAAGTGCATCGGCAACATCACGGTTTGAAAGCACAATATTGTGATGGTCGGAATCAATATAATCCGAAATAAGACTTATGAAATCGCTGTCCTTGTTCGGTTGAAACAAGCTTGCCTTAAAATATTTATCGTTATCGACATAATCAACGGAATATGTGTCCAAAACGCTGTTGCATTCTCCCATATAATCGGAAGCAACCTTTGAAATTATCGAACTGTCAAGGCCACCGCTCAAAAATGTGCAAACGGGAACATCCGACACAAGCTGTCGCCTGATTGAATCGGTTACAAGATAATGTATATGTTCCTGTGCCTGAGCTTCATTGTCGGTAAAATCCGATGCTTCAAGATGCCAATATGTTCCCTCGGATATTTTTCCGTTTTTGCAGTACATATACGATGCGGGCGGAAGTTCGCCAATATCACGAAAAACGGTTTTGCCTATCGTTTTTGCGGGACCGAGCATAAATATTTCGTTGAATCCGTCCTCATCGCAAACAGGTTCTATACCTTTAACATTAAGCAGTGTATCAATTTTTGAAGCAAAAGCAAACAATCCGCCTTTATGCGAATAAAAAAGGGGCTTAACGCCTATTCTGTCACGGCAGAGAAAAAGTTCTTCGCTGTCGGTATTGTATATTGCAAAAGCAAAAATACCATTGAGCTTTTCGGCACAGCGTTCCTGCCAAAGGTGAAAACTTTTCAGCACAACTTCGGTATCGCATGAAGTATCAAAAATATAACCGTGAAAGCGAAGCTCACGCCTTACCTCCTCGGTATTGTAAATTTCGCCGTTATACACAATTATGTATTTGCCGAAACGCATAGGCTGTTTGCCGTTCTCGGGATCAATAATACTGAGTCGTCTGTGAATAAGAGCCGCACTTTTGCTTATATACTCTCCTCTTTCATCCGGGCCACGCATTTTGAGTGAATTACTCACTCTCCAAATCATTTCCTTTTCCTGTCTTAAATCAATATTATCGCAGAGTATTCCTGCAATTCCGCACATAAAAATCACCTCAGAATATACTATGCAAACCAAGATAAAAATTCCATCAAAAAAAGTCAAAACTTTTTTAAAAAAATGCTTGACATTGGGTGTTGTTTATGATATTATGTACAAGCGTTGAGGAAACGCTGGTGTAGCTCAGTTGGTAGAGCAGCTGATTTGTAATCAGCAGGTCAGGGGTTCAAGTCCGTTCACCAGCTCCAAAGGGAGATAACTTCGGTTATCTCCCATATAATATGGAAGAGTTCCCGAGTGGCCAAAGGGAACAGACTGTAAATCTGTCGTCAATGACTTCGGTGGTTCGAATCCACCCTCTTCCACCAGAAGAAAGAGTAATCGTTTTGGTTACTCTTTTCTTCTTTTTATAGAAAACTTTTCGTGGGTGGATGAGAACCACACACTATCAATGCGACGGCTTGCGTAGCAAGCGAACTCTCGAGCATAGCTCGAGCCCACCCTCTTCCACCAGAAGAAAGAGTAATCGTTTCGGTTACTCTTTTCTTTATTTTATAAGAAAACCTTTCGTGGGTGGATGAGAACCACATACTGTCAATATGTGTTACCTTTTTATATTTTTCGGAAACATCTAAAAAAGTTTATACCTGCTTGTTCAGTATTTCAATATGTTTTCATCTTATAATATAAAGGTAACAGTCAGGAAACATATTGATTATTTATTATGCTTATGAAATAATTCTTTTACCGAGCAATATTATAATATTACATTCGGATTAATTACATTTTATGTGAGGAGAATAAAAATGTATTGTGAAAAATGTGGCACTCTTATTGCCGAGAGTGAAAAATTCTGCCCAAACTGTGGGGCAAGTATTAACACAAATATTAACAATCAATCAGAGATTAATACTGAAAACAGCACCGACATACCGCCGGAAGAACCTCAAGCCGTTGCAGTTACTCAAGCAACGGAAATCCCAAACGGAAATGTAGCCGTAAAGACTAAAAAACCGATTAAAATCAACAAAAAACTTTTAATATCTGTTGTTTCAATAGTATGTGCCCTAATTGTATTGATATCTGTTGTTTCTGCGATTTTAGGTATGATAAGACCCGAGTCGTATTTTGCCGACAGCATCAGTCTTGACGGATATAACGGTTATACAAGTTTAGATCCGTCTGACCTTTATAATTTCGACGGATTGATGTATGATTTATCCGGCAAAGACAGTGCATTACTGACTGAAAAAATAAATGAGAAATATCGAAACGACGCATATGACGAATACGGTTTCTTAGGAGCACTTTACGAAGACGAAGATGAAGACGGTGTTTTAAAATATCTGAAAGACGATGCGTTTTCTATAGAATGTGAACCAAGCGAAAACCTTAAAAACGGTGATGAAGTTACAGTTACGGTAACTATTGATACGGATATAATTAACAGCCTTGGATTAAAGAAGAAGCTAAAACTTAATGATAATTTAACCCGTACATATACTATTGAGAATTTAAAGGAAACCGTTAAACTTGACCCAATGAAAGAGGTTCAATCGGTTTATTATGACGAAACCGAACAAGCGGTCAGAATCAATTTAGCGGATAATTTATCTTCTGAATCTTTTGGTAATTACAGTGCAAACCTTATTGATGTTAACAACAATGAACAAGGAGTTGAACTCATAAACAACTCAGATGAAGAAGATTCACTCGGTACTCTGAGATACTCAGGAAACGCAGACAATTTTGATTCTACCGGAAAGGTGACTGTCAGCGTAACAAAATCCGGTTACTCCTCTATTGAAGAAAACACTTTTGCGGAGAACGGAATTATATTAACCAATCTGTCAAAAGAATTTGATGCAACCAGAATATCATATATAAATGATAAAACAAATGTTACGGTAGACGATTATACGGCTATAAAAGACTGCGGTAATTCGAGCGATTATTTTTCTGACGGGAATAAGACTTTTGTAAACCTTTATATGTGTTTAGGCAACTATCAAGCAAATAACCAATTTGTATGCGTATATTCCTATGCTGACTCCTATGACAACAAAATATATTATTCCTATTTGCCGATTAACGGAGCAAAAGCGGATAGCAACGGAACATTGTACACAGACAATCTTAGTGTAGGTTGGTCTCAAAGCGGTTTTACATCGGAAAAAGAACTTTTAGAGAGCTTGCAAGGATACTACAGCACAGTCAAACATTTAACCGTAAAATAATGGAGGAAAAATATGTTTTGTCAAAAATGTGGAAAAGAACTTAACGATAGTGCAAAATTTTGCACTAACTGCGGTGCAAAAGTAGGAAATTCATTTGATATAGGCGATAAAATTAAAAATATAAATTTGCCAAAAAATTTGCCAAACGCCAATATCACAGAGGCATCCGAAAAAATAAAAAGCTTAGATAAAGGCACAATTATCAAAATAGCATTTGGTGCGTTTTCTATTTTAATGGTAATCATAAACCTTTTGTTGAACAAAGCCAAAGTAATATCATATGATATATTTATTTCAGAAGGTTCGTATTCCGTATACGGAGCTTTAAAAAAGCTAAAAGACTATTCGGAAACAACAAGTATTTTAACAATCGGTCAGACAATTATTGTCGTCGCTGTCCTTTTAACGCTTGCAAGTATGGCGTTTTGTATAATCAAAACGGTATTGAAAAAGAAAGGAAGCTTAGGCAACTGGATTCCGCTTATAATAACAATATTTTTAAATGATGTAGTTCATATTGCTATTACAAGATTTATGTATAACGAAACTCAAGACACTATTGCCAGCGGAGCATTTTCGCTTACATCAAGTGCAAGCGGTTATATAGTATTCAGTATTATAACAATCATAGTACTTATTTTGAACATCTTGCTGTATACATCAATACCTAACAAAATATTATCAACAAACGCTAATCAAAATTAAGGGGAAACAATGAAAAAAGCAATAGCCGTAATATGTGCTCTTTTAGTAATGCTTGGCGGCGGCTCATATTACTATTTTACCCAAGTATATAAGACCGACGAAGAACAAATAACCGAATGCCTAAATAACTATGCAACAGCATACAGTGCCGGTGATTCGGACGCTTTGTGTGATTGTTTAGATTCTAAAAGTGCTGCAATGGTAAAAGGGTCATTGGGATTGGTCGGCAGTTTTGTTAATATTACAGATATGCTCGGTCTTGGATTTTCATTAAGCTCAATAGAATCCGGAAAAGACCTTGTGGAATTTGATATTAAATCAATCGAGGTAAACGGTGATAACGCCACAGTAAAATTAAACATGACAGTAAACGCATTTTCAGTTTCATCAGACAGCGATGAAACGGTAAAAATGGTAAAAGAAAACAATAAATGGAAAATTAACGTTTTCGGATAAAAATTTTAATACTGCGAAACAAAAAGCCTACCGCACGACAAATTAAAGTGCGGCAGGCTTTAAATTTTATACGGCACAGCACACGGCTTTTGCAACAAAAAGTTTATAATTTTGTATTTTACAAAGCTATGAATATATGGTAAAATAATAAAGATATACAGTAAAGCGAGGTAATGGATATGTTACTTGCAGTTGATGTCGGCAACACAAACATCGTTTTGGGTATTTTAGACGGTGACAAGCTTGTTAAATCCGGCAGATTTTCAACCAATATATATGAAACAGAAGACGAATGTGCAATGAAAATATATTCGTTTTTGAGCATACACAAAGCAACGGAGATTGACGGTGCAATTATTTCGTCCGTTGTGCCGGCACTTATGCGCACACTGAAGAAAGCCATTTTGACCGTGTGTAATGTAAATGCCATCGTAGTCGGTCCGGGTGTAAAAACAGGGCTTTCAATAAAAATCGATGACCCGGCACAGCTTGGTGCAGACCTTGTTGTTGCGGCAGTTGCGGCAAAAGAAAAATATCCGCAACCAACCATCATCTTTGACCTGGGCACAGCTACAACAGGCTCGGTGCTCGACAAAGACGGTAACTTTTTGGGCGGA
The DNA here is from genome assembly GCF_934561735.1 of uncultured Eubacterium sp. GTDB lineage: Bacteria > Bacillota > Clostridia > Oscillospirales > Acutalibacteraceae > Eubacterium_R. The sequence goes on along the minus strand of NZ_CAKTGT010000009.1, from coordinate 57,789 downwards.
ACAATCACAACAGGTGTTAAAACATCCATCAATGCCTTATCGGCAGATGCGGCTTTGCTTCCGCAGATTGACATAGCGGCACCGAAAAAAATCATAGGCACAAATTCAATCGAGAGTATGCAATCCGGTTGTGTAATCGGCACGGCATGTATGCTTGACGGACTTATTGACAAATTTGAACAGGAGCTTGGCGAAAAAGCAACGGTTGTTGTTACAGGCGGACTCGGAAAATCAATAGCAAAAAATTGCAGTCACGATATGATAATTGATGAAAATCTTTTGATTGACGGACTGCGAATTATATATAACAAAAACATTTAAGTTATCATTTGCAGAGAGGAAAAATAATATGAAACTTGATACAATTTGTGTGCAAGGCACATACAAACCAAAAAACGGTGAACCGAGAGTTATACCGATTGTTCAATCAACAACATTCAAATACGACAGCAGTGCCGAGATGGGCGACCTTTTCGATTTGAAAAAAAGCGGATATTTTTATTCACGACTTCAAAACCCAACCTGCGACAATGTTGCGTCAAAAATTGCGGCTCTTGAGGGCGGTGTGGCAGGAATGCTCACAGGCTCGGGTCAGGCGGCAAACTTCTACGCAGTATTCAACATTGCACAGGCAGGCGACCACATTGTGTCATCATCTGCAATTTACGGCGGCACATTCAATCTTTTCAATGTTACAATGAGAAAGCTCGGAATTGACTTTACCTTTGTTTCACCGACTGCAACGGAAGAAGAAATACAAGCTGCCATCAAGCCAAACACAAAGGCTATTTTCGGCGAAACAATTTCTAACCCAAGCCTCGACATTTTGGACATTGAAACATTTGCAAAGGTTGCTCACAAGAACGGAATTCCGCTCATCGTTGACAACACATTTGCAACACCTATCAACTGCCGTGTGTTTGATTTCGGCGTTGACATTGTTACACATTCAACAACAAAATATATGGAGGGTCACGCATCAACAATCGGCGGTGCAATCGTTGACAGCGGTAATTTTGACTGGACTCAAAACGACAAATATCCGGGACTCACAACTCCCGACGACAGCTACCACGGCGTTGTTTACACCGACACATTCGGCAAAGGTGCATACATCACAAAGGCAACCGTTCAGCTTATGAGAGATTTGGGTTCTGTTCAGTCACCAAACGAAGCATTCCTTTTAAATGTCGGTCTTGAATCACTCCATTTGAGAATGCAAAGACATTGCGAAAACGCAAAAAAGGTTGCAGAATATCTTGAAAATCATCCAAAAATCGAATGGGTAAAATGTGCAATGCTTCCAAACGACAGCCAATATGCACTTGCTCAAAAATATATGCCAAACGGCACCTGCGGTGTAGTTTCGTTTGGAGTTAAAGGCGGCAGAAATGCGGCAACAACATTTATGGACAGCCTTGAACTTGCGGCAGTTGTTACCCATGTTGCAGACGCAAGAACATGTTGCCTGCACCCTGCATCAACAACTCACCGTCAGTTGACAGATGAACAGCTCGCAGAATGCGGTGTAACACCTGACTTGGTAAGATTTTCCTGCGGTATTGAAGCTGCAGAGGACATCATCGCAGACATCGAACAAGCACTCAACAAAATTTAACCAAAGGAGATTTTACAATGCTTGAATACAGATACGACACTCAGCTTCTCATTGAGGGCACAGACCTTGACGAGGACGCAATCAACGATTACTTTGTGGAGCACTTCAAAGGTGATTGCCTTATCGCAGTCGGTGATGAAGATTTAATCAAAATCCACTATCACACCAACGAGCCGTGGAAGGTTTTGGAATATTGCAGAAGCCTCGGCGAAATTTACGATATTGTAATTGAAGATATGGACAGACAGGAAAGAGGTCTTAAAGGCTGATGAAAATTAAAAAAGGCTTCACCATACGCAATATTGCAGGCTCAAACATAGTTGTTCCTGTCGGCAATGCCGAAAGAATATTCAACGGAATGATTACCCTGAATGACAGCGGTGCGTTTTTTTGGAACGCTTTGTTAAAGGACACAACCGTTGACGAAGTGGTAAAAAAGGTTACCTCGGAATACGAGGTTGACGAAGAAAAGGCAAAAGCCGATGTAGAAAAATTTGTGGCAATGCTGAGAGAAAACAATCTTATAGAAGAATAAACAAAACAAGTAAACCCCACCGATTTGTGTATCGGTGGGGTTATTTTTACGGCTTTATAAGTTTGCCTGTTTTAAGCAAGCGGAGCATTTTTTCATTTTGTTCGGGCGTGCCGGAATAACGGCTAATTCCGTTTACCTGTGCAATCTTTTTGCGATAAGAAAAATCACTTTTTGCACCTATTGCTTCAAGTGCGTCAACAATACTTTCGCTGTCGCCCTTATAGGCTTTGAAGTATTTTGAAGATGTGTTTTTCTTCTTTTTAGGACGAAGAACGCCCAAAAACGAAGTGTAGCTGTGCTTAATTTTAGTCATAGGCTCGTGCTTTGCTTTTGGAAAATTTTGGTCGTAAGAATAAAAATACGAGGTCGTTCCCTCGCCCGTTGCAACGGAAATGTGACCGTTGCCGCTTTTTGATGTGAACACGCAAAGGTCGCCTTTTTTCGGGATAAACTCCGCCGTGTTGTCAATCCACTTAAAATTCTTTGTGAGGTATTCGCTCGTTTTACGCTTGTTGTAATATTCAATGGCATTACCGATACTTTGCGGTGTTACGCCAAGCACATTTTTAATATAATGCTTAGCAAGGTCAACGCATTGCACGCCGTATGTGCCGTCGTAGTCAATGCCTTTGCCGAGGTTTTCCTTTACCCATTTATTAAAGGTCACTTGCAATCACCGTCTTTCTTTTCAAGATTCATAACAGCGGAAATTCCTGCCGACACGGCGGCTACAACCAAACCGGTTACAGCGGATTTTACGCTTACCTTATCATCTGTAAAATTAATATACACCACATTAACCGTGATGTATGCAAGAGCGGACTGAACAAAGGTTCTTGCCGCCCTTTTGAGTGTTGTTTTGGTACAAATCATTGTTTGCCTCCCGTAAAATAAAATTCAAGTTGTCAGGCTGATAATATTACTTATGTGCCTGTTCGTTTAAATACTTTTGCAATTTGTTTTTTGCAATCGGTACGGAGTGGTTTGCACCGAGTTGCTCCAAACCGTCAAGTGCGGCGGAAAGTCCGTAGCAAATAAGCTGATTTTCTTCTTTCAGCCTTGCAATGTCTTTGTCCTGAGCCGTGGAATGTTCGGCACGGGTGCGTGCCCTATCCTTAACGGAACAAAGATATTTTGCAAACGACCTCCCCACGCCGAAAACCGTAAGACAGGCTGTCACCACCGCACCAGCGGTTATAATTGTTTGTGCCAAGCCGTTCACGCTTTCGCTCCTTTCTTAACTAAAGGTGCCTTGCACCTCCGGGGACAACTTCCATATTACACTACATAATATGCCCCTGCAACCAAGCGTGTTATTTTGCGGACAACAGGTATTTAACATATAGAGCATAAAGCCTATAAAAACGCCCAAAACGGCAAAAAAATTTTAAACTTGCTTTTAATCACAATAAAATTTATAATTAAATCACAACGATACAAGGATGTTAAACCTATGATTTACTACATTGATACAAGTGAAATATTTTTTGATGATTGCTCCGCTTATTTCATAAATTCAAAGAATGACGAATTTATAACTTGCGGAAAAATCGCAACACCGATTGCAGACGGGGACGATTCACATTTTATAAACACGGCAAAAGAAAAATACGGCATAAACTTTTTTCTTGATGAACAGGACTGCTCAACGAAAATTTATGCCATACCTTATATAAACATTTTTGCATCCGACGAAAACGGCGTTTACGCCGTTATAAACGACTTCCCCGATACTGAATCAAACAAACATATATGCTATATTAATACCGAATTGCAAACGGCTTACGACCTGCAATACACCCTTACGGAATTTGTAAATTCAATCAATAACGGCAACTTCAAAAAGCAATTAAATAATCAAATTGAAAGCGAAGATTTAACCGTTTACCGCAACATATCCGATGCAAAGAAGCATATAAAACTCTCAAAAATCACAGATTTTACAAAAAAATAAGACAGAGCATAAAGTTCTGTCTTATCTATTCAACACACATATATACTTTACATAAATGTATCCTATTCACTAAATCGAGAACTATACTCTGCAGGATAACAGGAAAACACCACAGAAGAATATCTTAAATTAATATTTATTTTATATTCAACATCATTTTTTTCACCATATAGAATAAATTTATAGGGATCACTGCTGTCCGCTTTACTATTAAGGGAATTTTTTAATTCTGATAAATCATTTTCGCTAACATATGTGTCACCAAATATTAACGGTGCACAACAAGATAACGCACTCAAAACAAAAAAATCATATATTTCAGACGGTTCAATCAAGTCAATATATTCTGCATATTCCATACGACCATAATTAAAGATAACACGTTCATTTTCTTCAACTATAAGAAATCTACCATAATCAACTTGATTTCCGCTTTGAGAACGATAAACTATATTACCATTATATTCACCAGCGTTTTCAGTAGGATTGAATCCATCATAAACAAGATTCATTATTGGTGTACCATTTGTTCGATATTTAAAATCTGAAAAAGTAATAGCATTAGACGGCAAATTATCTTGCGTAGTTTCAGTTGTAACTTTTGTCGTAACTTCGGTTGTTTCTTTCTCTGTAGAACTTATGGACACGCTTTCTTTGGTAATTGGTACATTTTTACTTGTTTTTTCTACTTCAACGCTGTTCAAAGTTGAGGTAATAATTGCAACAATTATACTTACAAATACTAATACACATAAAGTTATTACTAATATAGTACGGTTCTTTTTATCAGTCAACAAGTTTCTCGTTTGTTCACCATTATTTAAATTATCATCAGATGTTTTTTCAAAATTCCCCTCAATATTATTATCAATTAATTGATTACTTGAATTTTTACACTGATTCTCAACTAAAGAACCACAATTAGGGCAAATCCTTTCATCATTTTTAATTTCTTTTCCACATTTATTACACCTCATATTATACTCTCCTCTGTTTAAATTATAAATTTGTTAATTAATCGCAAAATAGCAATAGTCTATTTATAGCCTAATAGTATCATATATAGCCTATTTTGTCAATAACGATTATTTATAATTAAATTATAAATATCGTGAAAAGAGCTTGGTTATGGATACATACACAGCAGTAAAAAACCGAATATATCAACTGTGCGAAATAAAAAATATGTCAATTAATAAGCTTTCAACCGAAGCCGCAGTTCCACCGTCGACTCTAAAAAACATTTTGTACGGCAAAAGTAACAATCCCGGAATTGTAACAATAAAGATGTTATGCGACGGACTTGGAATTTCATTAACGGAATTTTTTGACACCGAAGAATTTAAAAATCTTGAACAGCAAATAAAATAAGACAGGACCGAAAATTCGGCTCTGTCTTTTGCTTTGCAATATTATTTCTTTTTGAATTTGTCAAAGAAGCCTTCCTTGCCCTTATTGGCAACATAGGATTTGTCAAATTCCTTAAGTAACTTCTTTTGTTCCTCGGTGAGTGACTTTGGAATGTCAACAACGATATGAACATAAAGGTCGCCCTTTGCAACGCTGTTAAGTCGCTGAACACCTTTGCCCTTGAGGCGGAACACTTCGTTTGGCTGTGTTCCCGACGGAACGGAATATTCAACATCGCCGTCAAGGGTAGGAATACGCACCTTAACGCCGAGGCAAGCCTCAACAATGCTGATGTGTTTTTCGTAATGAATATCGTAGCCGTCACGGATAAAGTCCTTGTGGTCCTGAACGATAACACCGACTCTAAGGTCGCCCGCAGGTCCGCCGTTTACACCGGCATCGCCCAAGCCTCTTGCCGTAACAACCTGATTGTTGTCAATACCGGCAGGAATGTTGATGTCAACCTTTGTTTTTCTGCGTACCTTGCCTCTGCCGGCACATTTTGTACACGGCTTATCGATAATTTTACCCGTACCGTTACAGGTTGGGCACGGTCTTGTTGAGCTGACTTGGAAAAATCCGGAGCCTTGCTGAACGGTAATATGACCACTACCGCCGCACTGCGTACAGGTTTTAGGGCTTGTGCCCTCTGCACAGCCTGTGCCGTGACACTGTGAGCAATCCTCAACCTTTGACACTTCAACGGTTTTCTTACAGCCCTTTGCCGCTTCCTCAAAAGAAATGGTAACGGTTGTTTGAATATCTCTGCCTCGTTGCGGAGCGTTTGGATTTCTGCCGCCGCCAAAGCCGCCGAATCCTCCGCCGCCTCCGAAGAAACTGCTGAAAATATCGCCGAGGTCTATATCGCCGTCAAATCCGAAGCCTCCTGCTCCGCCGCCGTATCCGCCTTGGCTTGCCGCATAATTAGGGTCAACACCTGCAAAACCGAACTGGTCGTACTTTGCTCTTTTATCTGCGTCGGACAAAACAGAGTATGCCTCGTTACATTCCTTAAATTTTTCTGCGGCAGACGGGTCATCCTTGTTCAAATCGGGATGATATTTTTTTGCCGCCTGACGAAACGCCTTTTTGATTTCGTCATTTGTAGCGCCCTTTTGTACACCGAGCACTTCATAGTAATCTCTCTTTTGTTCAGGCATAAATTGATTGCCCTCCTATTATATCACAGAATGGGCGGACAAACGCCGCCCCATTCTATTAGTATTTGTATCAGTTATCGTCAACCTCTGTATAATCGGCATCTGTATAACCTGCATTGCCGCCCTGCTGCTGTGCATTAGGGTCTGCCTGCTGCTGAGCACCTGCCTGAGCATTCTGTGCTGCCTGAGCAGCTTCATAAACCTTTTGAGATACCTCATAGAACTTGTTTGTGAGATCCTCCTGCTTTGCCTTGATAGCGTCTGTGTCGTCGCCCTTCAAAGCTTCCTTAAGGTCGTTGAGTTTTGTTTCAAGAGCAGTCTTGTCATCTGCCGAGAACTTGTCTGCATCTTCGGAAAGCATCTTTTCTGTTTGATATACCATCTGGTCTGCATTGTTGCGGATGTCAACGGCTTCTCTCTTCTTCTTATCTTCTTCTGCAAACTGCTCTGCTTCTCTTACAGCCTTGTCAATATCGTCCTTTGACATATTTGAAGAAGCTGTGATAGAGATATTCTGCTCCTTGCCTGTGCCGAGGTCCTTAGCGCTTACATGAACGATACCGTTTTCATCAATATCGAATGTAACTTCAATCTGCGGAACACCACGGCGAGCCGGCATAATACCGTCAAGGTGGAACATACCGAGAGTTTTGTTATCCTTTGCAAATTCTCTCTCACCCTGAAGAACATGAACTTCAACAGAAGTTTGGTTGTCTGCGGCTGTTGAGAAAATCTGTGATTTCTTTGTAGGAATTGTTGTGTTACGCTCAATAATAACTGTGTTTACACCGCCCATTGTTTCGATACCGAGTGAAAGAGGTGTAACATCAAGAAGTACCAAGCCGTCAACATCGTTGTTGAGAACACCGCCCTGAATTGCGGCACCCATAGCAACACATTCATCAGGGTTAATGCCCTTGAAAGGTTCTTTGCCCGAGAACTTCTTGATAGCTTCCTGAACAGCAGGAATACGGGTTGAACCGCCGACAAGGAGAATCTTGTCAAGGTCGTTCATTGAAAGACCCGAATCCTTCATTGCCTGACGAACAGGACCCATTGTTGCTTCAACAAGGTCTGCTGTCATTTCGTTAAACTTTGCTCTTGTAAGAGTTGCTTCAAGGTGCTTAGGGCCTGTTGCATCTGCTGTGATGAACGGAAGTGAAATTTGAGCCTGAGTCATACCGGAAAGGTCAATCTTTGCTTTTTCTGCGGCTTCCTTAACACGCTGCATAGCCATCTTATCTGTTGAAAGGTCGATGCCGTTTTGTGCCTTAAAGTCTGCAACAAGCCAATCCATAATCTTCTTATCAAAATCATCACCGCCAAGGTGGTTGTTACCTGCTGTTGCAAGAACTTCCTGAACGCCGTCGCCCATTTCGATGATAGATACATCGAATGTACCGCCGCCGAGGTCGTAAACCATAACCTTTTGGTCGTCTTCCTTGTCAATACCGAAAGCCAAAGCGGCAGCTGTAGGCTCGTTGATAATTCTCTTTACATCAAGACCTGCGATTTTGCCGGCGTCCTTTGTTGCCTGACGCTGTGAGTCTGTAAAATATGCAGGAACCGTGATAACAGCCTCTGTTACCTTTTGACCAAGGTAAGCTTCTGCATCGCCTTTAAGCTTTTGAAGGATGATTGACGAAATTTCCTGAGGAGTGTAATCCTTGCCGTCAATGTTTACCTTGTAATCAGAACCCATATGTCTTTTGATTGATGAAATTGTTTTGTCCGGGTTTGTAATAGCCTGACGCTTTGCAACAGCGCCTACCATTCTTTCGCCGTCCTTTGTGAATGCTACAACAGAAGGAGTTGTTCTTGCACCCTCTGCGTTAGAAATAACAACCGGTTCACCGCCTTCGATAACGGATACGCAGCTGTTTGTTGTACCTAAGTCAATACCGATAATCTTTCCCATAATAAAATATCTCCTTTTCTGAATAATTACTGATTTGATTTGTTATCAGTTGGCTGTTTTTACCATAGCCGGTCTGATAACTCGGTCGCCGATCTTATATCCCTTTTGGAATACATCAACGATTACATTTTCTTCAAGCCCGTCATCATCAATATGCATAACTGCGTGATGAAGATTTGGGTCAAAGCTGTCACCGCTTTCGCCGTAAGATTCAACGCCGATTTTTGAAAGAGTTGTCATCAAACCGTCAAGCGTCATTTCAACACCTTTTTTGAGTGCCTCAAAATCTTCGCCGTCTTGATTGATTGCTCTTTCAAGGTTATCAATAACAGGCAAAATCTCGGCAATTACATTGCCCTTTGCATTGGAATAGGTTTGCTCCTTTTCCTTTGCCGATCTCGCTCTGAAATTTGCATATTCCGCCGCCGTGTAGGCAAGCTGTTTTTTCATATCCGCAAGCTGATCTTCAACTGTAGGTTCTTTCTTTTCTTCAACCTCTGTATCAACTGCGGTATCTTCTGCTTCGTTTACCGTTTCTTGTTCTGTATTTTTTTCCGGTTTTGTTTCTTTTTTACTCATAAATAACTCCACCCTCCTTTAACAAATTAGAACAGGTTTTAACTATATAATCTATTCTCGGGAGAATAGAACTATAATCGATTCTGAGTGAGCCTATAATACCGAGCGTTGCAAGCTGATCGTCATAATACTTAAACTTTGCAACAGCCATTGCGGTGTTTTTAAGCTCATATACGGGATTTTCTTCTCCGAGGAAAAGAACGCTTTGAATGTTACTGTTTGCAATGCTTGTAAGCATTTCCTCAAGTTTCGTCTTTTCCGCAAGGAATGTAAGAAGCCCGAATACCGACTCACCGAACTCCTCCTGCGTGAGCAAATTGTTTTGACCGTAAATTTGGAGCGTGCCCTCGCTTGCCTCTTTGCAAAGAGAACAAAACGACGATAGCACAGGCAACATATCAAACAATCTGTCACGGAGCACCGGTGCGGTTGACTGAATGAGCGACATATTGATTTCGTTCACGGGAACACCGATGAAAAATTCCCTTGCAAGCACATAAAACAGCCGCCTGAAATTGTCATCTATTCTGCACGGCATTTGAATAACCGAAGATTTAATCTTGCCGCCGACGGTGAGCATAACAAGCATCGCTTTTTTCTCGCCCGCAGGAATCAAATCCGCGCCCTGAACGCAATCGTATTCATCCTTAACCGTTGAAAAGAATGATGTGCAACCCGTTGCGTCAGCCAAAAGTTTTGCCGCATCCGCAAGCAATCTTTCGGGGTCGGACGCATTTACGCTGAGTACCTGATTAATCTTTTGCTTTTCAAACGGTGTAAGCGGCTTTGGCACAAGCAAATTATCTACATAATATCTGTAAGAAGCCTTTGTCGGAATTCTGCCGCCCGACGTGTGACGCTGTTGCAAAAATCCAAGTTCACCGAGTGCCGCCATCTCATTTCGTATTGTAGCGGAGGAAACTGCATAAGGGAGCAACTGACACAATGTTTTTGAACCCATAGGCTCGCCTGTTTGGATATAATGATTTATTATCAAATTCAATATATCCGACCGTCTGTTGCCGATCATCTTAACTCCTCCTTTTTGCTTTAGCACTCTTTGTGCCTGAGTGCTAACTACATTTATTATATTATATCCCAAAAGTTCATTTGTCAACACTTTTTTCAAAAAAATAATTAAAATTCATATTTTGTTAGCATTTGAACACTCCGAGTGCTTATTTACATCACTCTTGAAATGAGCATTGCCGTGTGCTACTATAAAGATGTATAAAATATACAATTTATAAAAGGGGGGTGTCGGCATGATAAAAATCACGCCAAACACAACATTAAAAGACGCCATGGTTAACCCTATGGCAAAAGATATTATAGAAAAACTCTTTCTCGTTTTGCGTTTGCCGACAGATTTAATCAATTCGGGGATTATGGGCAAACTGAAATTCAAAACACTCACAACCGCAACAGCCGGGTTACTTGACAAAAAGACCGTGCAAATGGTTTGCGATATGCTCAATCTCGAAAAAGACGAAGTTATCACCGACCAAGGTAAATTGACCGAAAAGTGGTGGAAAGAAGCCGTTATTTACCAAATATATCCACGCTCGTTTTATGACAGCAACGGCGACGGCATAGGCGATTTGAACGGCATTCGCCAAAAGCTCGACTATTTACAGGATTTAGGCGTTACGGCAATTTGGTGCAGTCCGTTTTACGACAGTCCGAATGACGACAACGGCTACGACATCCGTGATTACCAAAAAATTATGGCAGAATTCGGCACTATGGAGGATTTTGACAAGTTGCTTGACGAAATTCACGCAAGAGGCATGAGGCTTATCATCGACCTTGTTGTAAACCACACATCCGATGAGCACAAATGGTTTCAAGAAGCACTGAAGAGCAAGGACAATCCGTATCACGATTACTACATATGGCGTGACGCAACCGACAAAGGCATAACTCCGCCGAACAACTGGATTTCTCTTTTCAAGGGGTCTGCGTGGAACTACTACGAAAATCTCAACCAATGGGCACTTCACCTGTTCACGAAAAAGCAAATGGACTTGAACTGGGAAAACGAGAAAGTTCGCCAAAGCGTTTACGAAATGATGTTGTGGTGGCTCGACAAGGGCGTTGACGGATTCAGAATGGATGTTATCAACTTCATCAGTAAAACTCAAGGTCTTCCTGAAGCAAACGCATTTTTGGGTACGCTCACAGGGTTCAAAGGTGCGGAATACTATTTTTACGGTCCGCGTCTGCACGAATTTTTGCACGAAATGAGAGAAAAAACATTCGGCAACTACGATGTTTACACCGTCGGTGAATGCGGCGGAGCAGGAATCGAAATGGACAAAATGCTCACCGCAGATTTCAGAGGCGAACTCGACACCGTGTTCAACTTTGACTTTTTGGCAAATCAGGGTCACACCGCATACGACCATTACGAGCAGGATATGTACAAGGTGATGAAAAGTTTTGAAGTGTTCCAAACAGGCTACACAAACCATTGTTGGCCGGCTGTTTTCTTTGAAAATCACGACAATCCGAGAGTAGTTTCAAGAACCGACAGAACAGGTGCGTACCGTGAGGAAATAGCAAAGGTTTGTGCACTTATCGAAATGACACTCCGCGGCACTCCGTATGTTTACCAAGGTCAAGAGCTCGCAATGGGCAATGTAAACTTCAATTCCATTGACGAAATGAACGATGTGCAATCCGTTAATTTCTACAAAGAAGCGGTTGAAAAAGGCAAGGATAAAGAAAAATATTTCAAACTTGCCGCAATCGGTTCAAGAGATAACGCAAGAAGTCCGTTCCAATGGAGTGACAGCGAAAACGCAGGATTTACTGCCGGCAAGCCGTGGCTTAAAGTATGCGACGATTACAGACGCTACAACGCAGAGGACGAAGCAAGCAGAGCCGACAGCGTGCTCAATTTCTTCAAAAAAGCAATTAAGCTCCGCAAGGAAACAAAAGTTCTCGTTTACGGCGATTTCACCCCTGCAAAGGCAAACAAATCACCCGTTTACTGCTATTTCAGAGAGTACGAGGGCGAAAAGTATTATGTTGAGCTTAACCTCGGCAAAACACCGCAACCAAAGCCAACGAATATCTATAATTACGATTTAATTCTTTCCACAAACGAAAACAAAACCGACATTTTGAAGCCGTTTGAGGGCAACATTTACAAGGTAAAATAAACGAAAACCGCCGTGGTGCAAACGCATCACAGCGGTTTTTTTAGTTAGAGTTCTTGATTTTTTCGTTCAAATAATTTTGCAATTCAATCAATCTGCCCTTATCAAGCGCTTTATAATCTTTCAACGGATTTTCGATTCCGCTTTCTTCATACTTGAAGAAGCCCATTGTGTGGAACGCAAGCAATTCGTATTTTTCAAACTTGAACTGCTTTGTGTATTCCGCATACGCATCCATATCCGCCTCGGTATCGTTTATACCCGGCACAACAACGGTACGAAGCCACAATCTCTTGCCTTTTTCGGAAGCGTATCTGCCGATAGCCTCGGGAAGCGCAAAATTGCCCTTTGTCCATTTTTTGTATGCTTCAGGCTCGTAAAACTTAATGTCAAGGATAATCATATCAGCATTGTCAATCGCAGTTTTGACCTCATCCGTGAGTTCAACAGAACCCGATGTGTCGAGGCAATAGCCGATTTCCTCCGTTTTGAGAAGCGGATAAATCTCGTTGATGAACTTTGCGTTCAAAAGCGGTTCGCCACCAGAAAAAGTTACGCCTCCGCCGTTCTTGAAATACGGTTTGTATCGTCTAACCTTCGCAAAAACTTCAGGCGCTTCCATATCAATTTCGCCCTTGTGCCAAGTGTCAGGATTATGACAATAAGCGCATCTCAACGGGCAACCCGTAAAAAATATATCAAATCTCAATCCCTCGCCGTCAACAGCGGCAAGCGACTCAAATGAATGAATGTTAGCCATTATTTTCCTCCTCATAATCAGGCATATCTACAATTATCGGCTCGTGATGTACTGCCGGCAAAAACTTTTCAAGCACATCTTTGGTTTGCATTTTGAGTGATGAAGTGCACACGCAAGGATGACAACCGAGAGTTTCGCTTTCAACAACAGGGCGGTCGATGACAAGTTGAACACGGTTATTCTTATCGTTCATCAACCCCATAATTGAAACAGCACCCGGCTTTATATCCAAAAATTCTTCCATAAAATCGGGAGTGGCAAACGAAAGCCTTGAACAACCGAGTTGTTTTGTGATGTCCTTTGTTTTAAACACCTTGTCGCCCGGCATCATAAGCATATAAAAATCTGTTTTTTGACGGTTGCACAAAAACAAATTTTTGCAAATGATTGTGCCCAAAACCTTATCAATTTCGTTACACTTTTCCATAGTATTTGCTTCTTCGTGGTCGGTGCGATAATATTCTATTCCGAGTTTATCCAAGAGGTCATAAACTCTGATTTCTTTTTCTTCTCTGCCTGTCACATCGGCAGGTCTGCCCTTTTGTAATTCCATAATACTCTCCGCAATTTTTATATTGGATATATAATAACACAATTCAGATTTAAAATAAAGTCCCTGTAACGAAACAGGGACTTTTTTCGGCACATTTTAAGCCATTTATCAAGATTTTACATTGACTGGTGGAATGTACGGGCAATAACTTCTTCTTGCTTATCTCTTGTAAGCTTGTTGAAGTTTACTGCATAACCCGATACACGAATTGTAAGTGATGGGTAAAGGGTTGGGTCTTCCATAGCAGCAATAAGCTTTTCACGGTTCAAAACATTTACATTGAGGTGGTGAGCATCCTGCTCGAAGTAACCGTCAAGCATAGTTGTGAGGTGCTCAATTCTGTCATCTTCATCAGTACCGAGTGCATCAGGAGTGATAGAGAATGTGTTTGAAATACCGTCTTGGCAGCAAGCATAGTTGAGCTTTGCAACAGAGTTGAGAGAAGCCAAAGCACCTTCGCAATCTCTGCCGTGCATTGGGTTTGCACCCGGAGCAAACGGTTCGCCTGCTTTTCTGCCGTCAGGAGTTGAACCTGTCTTTCTGCCGTACATAACATTTGATGTAATTGTAAGGATAGACAATGTGTGTCTTGCACCACGATAGCAAGGAGTCTTGCAAAGTTCGTGATAGAAGTATTCGATAAGGTCCTTACCGATAAGGTCGGCTCTGTCATCATCGTTGCCGTACTTAGGGAACTTGCCCTCTACCTTAAAGTCGGTGATAATGCCACGGTCATCCTTTACAGGAGTAACCTTTGCATACTTAATAGCTGAAAGTGAGTCGATAGCAACTGAGAAGCCAGATACACCGAAAGCCATAAGTCTTTCAACATCTGTGTCGTGAAGTGACATCATAAGTCTTTCATAAGCATACTTGTCGTGCATATAGTGGATGATGTTCATTGTATTTACATACAAACGAGCCATCCATGAAAGATACTTCTTGTAAGCGGCATAAACTTCGTCATAAGAAAGTTCTTTTTCCTCAAATACTTCGCCTACAGGTGCGATTTGGTGACCTTCGATTTCGTCCTTACCGCCGTTGAGAGCCATAAGGAGAACCTTTGCAAGGTTACATCTTGCGCCGAAGAACTGCATTTGCTTACCTGTCTTCATAGCAGATACGCAGCAAGCGATTGAATAGTCATCGCCGTACATTCTTCTCATAACATCGTCGTTCTCATACTGGATTGAGTCTGTATCGATAGAAACCTGAGCACAGAACTTCTTGAAGCCTTCAGGAAGTCTGTCTGACCACAATACTGTGATGTTTGGTTCTGCAGATGAGCCGAGGTTGTAAAGAGTTTGAAGTACACGGAATGAAGTCTTTGATACCATGTGCTTGCCTTCGCCTGTAACACCTGCCAAAGCCATTGTTACCCATACAGGGTCGCCTGCAAAGAGGTCGTTGTATTCAGGAGTACGAAGGTGACGAACTAATCTGAGTTTTACAACAAGGTCGTCGATAAGTTCCTGAGCGTGAACTTCGTCAAGAACACCCTCTTCAATATCTCTCTGAATGTAAATATCCATAAATTCAGCAATTCTGCCGATTGAGTTAGCCGCACCGTTTTGCTCCTTGATAGCACCAAGGTAACCGAAGTAGAGCCACTGGATAGCTTCCTTAGCTGTTGTAGCAGGCTTTGAAATATCATAGCCGTAACGAAGAGCCAAACCCTTGAGCTGATTCATAAAGTCGAGTTGCTTTGAAAGGTCCTCAAGATTGTGGATTGTATCCTCATCAAGAACTTCGCTTTCGCCCATCTTTTTCTTGTCAAGTTTCTTTTGCTCGATAAGATAATCCATACCGTAAAGAGCAATACGACGGTAGTCACCGATGATTCTGCCACGAGCATAAGCATCAGGAAGACCTGTAAGAATACCTGCGTGACGAGCAGCCTTCATTGTGTCTGTGTATGCACGGAATACACCTGTGTTGTGAGTTGTTCTGTATGTGAACTCATCCTTGATTTTTTCCGAAAGTTCATAGCCGTAAGCGTTACAAGCCTGAACTGTGTTTCTGAGACCTGCAAAAGGTGAAACGCCTCTCTTAAGAGGAGCATCTGTCTGCAAACCTACAATAATATCTGTATCCTTGTCAACTACATAACCTGCATCGTGAGAGAGAATTGAAAGTACTCTTTCTGTATCAACATCAAGTACGCCGCCCTTTTCGTTTTCTTCGATAAGGAGCTCATTAACTCTCTTCATTGTCTTTTCTGTTCTCTCTGTAGGACCCTGCAAGAATGAGCTGTCGCCATCATAAGGGGTATAGTTCATTTTGATGAAGTTCGATACATCGATTTGGTCACACCATACGCCGGTGTTAAAATTTCTCCATGCTTCCATGTTTTGTTTTCCTCCGTAAATTACTTGTTGTATCATCGAGTCACATTGTCCTTGCACTGCGGATTTGTACCGTGCTCACAATCTATGCAAGCCTTTTGACCGCATCTGTGGCAACATAAAGAATAGCTTTTGCACAGCTCCACATCTCCGCCGTGGATAACAAGTGACTTTCCGTTAATAATAGCATCTGCGGTTTTAAGCCTTGCCGATTCATATATGGCGGCAATTGTAGACCTTGCAACATCCATCTGCTTTGCACATTCCTCTTGGGAATATCCGAGCGTGTCCATAAGTCGCATTACCTCATATTCATCGAGGGCCAAATCAACCACATCGGCATAATCGCCAAACGGCCTGAATCCCATTGTTTTGGGATAGGCACAAATGCGTCTGCGTTTTTTTGGTCTTGCCATAAAAACACCTCCGTAACGACAATGCCTTTTTTTGCTTCAATGGCATTATACCACTTTATCGACATATGTCAATAACTTTTTTAAACTTTTCAAAATTCTTACATTTGTCATAAAAAACTTTGCAATTAGAGCAGGTTTTAATCCGTTTTTCAACACGCCGGAGGCTGTTGAGAAAGGTTCTGAATTTCGTTTTCTTGCGAAGGAAGATGTACGATGGTACCTCGACTGAGCAAAAAACGAAAAACGCCAAAAGTGCCGCAAACTCGATGTTTGCGGCACTTTTCTTTAATTAGTGCTATTAAAACAATATATTTCGGGATAGGCAAGCCTATCCCCTACTTAATGTGTGTTAATATAATTTTGGCGTGGTTCAGGGGCTTTATCGACAGTCTGACCGCAGTGCAAAACTGCGGTATATGCGGTATATAATGTTATTAATTTACACTGTTATAAACTTCTCTGCCGAAAATTTCAATAATCGTGCCTGTGGTAAATTCTTCCTCCGCTTCAACAGGATTCAGCGAATGCACCTTTGTTATGCGATATGTTAGTGCGGTAAACTCTTTACTGCCGCCGTCTTTTAAAATCGCAACTCTCGGCACAAACAGAACAATCATCACCATTACGCACAAGGCTATAATCAGCCTCTTTTTAATCGAAATTTTATTGTTCTTTTCCATCAGAGTTCCTTTACATAATTGCAGATTATGTCACAAATCTTTTCCTTATCCATTTTTGAGGTTGAGAAGCACATTGTATAGTTTGCCGCTCTGCCCCATTTTCCGTCACCGAGGAAATTGTAATAAGATGAGCGTTCTCTGTCCTTTTGTTCGATATAGCGGCGAACATTACGAGGCTTATCCTCTTGATCGCTATGCATAAAGCGGTCAATTCTGTCCTCCATATCCGCACCGATAAATACAGATATAACCTCTACATCTTCTTTTTCCTCAAGGATTTTATCCGCTCTTCTGCCTACGATAACGCACGGACCTTCATCCGTTGCAGATTCGATAACCCTGCGTTGAGCCTCAAGCACTCTGCCCGAATTTACGGCACTGTCGATTGAATAAGGGTCCATTACAACGGAAAAGAGGAACGAACGGGTTGGCTGTTCATCAAACATTTCAAAAATTCCGTCCTCAACGCCCAAATCCCTTGATCTGTCACGCAGTTCAATCTCGTCATAATAAGCTATGCCGAGCCTTTTGGCAAGCATTTTGCCGATTTCTCTACCACCGGAACAAAATTCTCTGCCGATACAAATTGCATATTTTTTCATAGAACATTCCTCCTTGTTCTGTATTATTTTAAATCTTTAACTGTCAAATTGCCCATATCGTCATTTTCGATATAATCAATCATTTCGTCAAACTGAGTTTCATCAAACACCTTGAAAAGCTGTGAACAATTAGGCTTGATAAACTCCGTTTTGATAGAATAATTAATCGCATCAATCATATGGTCATAATATCCGTCTATGTTGTAAATTGCAATCGGCTTTCTGTGTCTGCCGAGTTGCTTCAAGGTGAGCACTTCAAAAAATTCCTCAAATGTGCCTGCACCGCCCGGAGTGATGATGAAAGCATCTGCCAAACTTTCCATAATTCCCTTGCGTTCACGCATAGTTTCGGTGAGAGTCATTTCATCGCAATCCCAATTTACAAATTCGTCAAGATTTTCCTTGAAAAATCTCGGCACAACGCCGTGGATAATTCCGCCGCCTCTTTTGAAGCCTCTTGAAGCGGCACCCATTTCTCCCGTACTGCCTGCACCGAACACAAGGCTGTGACCGTGACGAGCCAAATATTCGCCCATATCCTCAACAGGTGTTATGTATTTTTCGTCAATGGTTTTGCTTGCCGCACCAAAAACGCAAATTTTCATATATATCATTCCTTTGGTTTACTATACTGATTATATGATAAGAATATCACGAAATTTCAAACGGGTAAAGTATTTTACATAAAAATTAATAAAAAATTATATAATTTTAGTAATAATTTGTATTGCAATAAACAGAAATAACCTATATAATAATAGCGAAAATTTGAAAAAGAGGTCGAATTATGAATATTAATGTGGCAGTAAAATCATTGGTTAGATATGCAATCAGCAATGGAATGATTGAAAAATGGGACGAAATTTGGGCAATCAACACCGTTTGCCAAGCACTCAATATGGATTCTTTCGAGGACTGCGAGGCAGAAAATGCAGAGCTTGAAGATATTTTGGCTTCAATTCTTGACTATGCGGTTGAAAACGGACTTTGCGAGGACAGCGTGGTTTACCGTGATTTGTTTGATACAAAGATTATGGGACTTCTCACTCCTAAGCCGAGCGAGGTTATCTCAAAATTCCACTTCCTTTACAGCAGAGATAAAAAAGCGGCAACAGACTATTACTACAAACTTTGCCAAGACAGCGACTATATCCGCAGATACAGAATCAAAAACGACCTCAAATGGATTACAAAAACAGAATACGGCGACATTGACATTACCATCAACCTTTCAAAGCCTGAAAAAGACCCAAAGGCTATTGCCGCCGCTCTTAAAATGAAAACAACATCATATCCTAAATGTGCGTTATGCAAAGAAAATGAAGGATACATGGGCAGAATCAACCACCCGGCAAGACAAAATCACAGAATTATCCCTATGACCCTCGGCGGCGACAATTTCTACTTGCAATATTCACCGTATGTATATTACAACGAGCACTGCATCGTGTTTAACGCAGAGCACACACCTATGAAGATAGACAGAGCCGCTTTTGTTAAACTCCTTGATTTTGTTGAAAAGTTCCCTCACTACTTTGTAGGTTCAAATGCAGATTTGCCGATAGTAGGCGGCTCTATTCTCACACACGAACACTTCCAGGGCGGTAACTACGAATTTGCAATGGCAAAAGCTCCGATTGAAACAGAAGTTACATTTGCAGGCTTTGAAGATATTCAGGCAGGCATTGTTAAGTGGCCTATGAGCGTTATCAGAATTATCGGCACAGACAAGGCAAGACTTGTTGAGCTTGCCGACAAGGTGCTCACAACTTGGAGAGGCTACACCGACAAAGACTCATTCATCTATGCGGAAACAGAGGGCACACCTCACAACACAATCACGCCTATTGCAAGAATGAGAAACGGCAAATTCGAGCTTGACCTCGTTCTTCGCAACAACATCACAACAGAAGACTGTCCGCTCGGATACTATCATCCGCATCCTGAATACCACCACATCAAAAAAGAGAACATCGGCCTTATCGAGGTTATGGGTCTTGCCGTTTTGCCGTCAAGACTTAAAAACGAAATGGCTGTTCTCGGCAAGGCAATGGTGAACGGCGAGGACATTTCCGCAAACGAAACCATCGCCGCTCATAAGGAATGGGCAGAGATGATTATGCAAAAATACGACATCAACGAAAGCAACATTGACGACATTCTCAAAAAAGAAATCGGCATTGTATTCACCTCAATTCTCGGTCAATGCGGCGTGTATTCCCGTGACGAAGAAGGCAAAGCAGGTTTCTTGAGATTTATTGAAAGTGTGAGATAATGTATAATTTTCACAACCACACCTACCGTTGCGGCCACGCAACAGGCACGGACGAAGAATATGTGCTTGAGGCAATCAAAAACGGATACGACGTGATGGGATTTTCCGACCACGCACCGTATTTGTTCCCAAAAAGTCACCACAGCGGATACAGAATTCAGCTTGACAAAGCACAGGACTATGCAAACTCAATAAAGGCACTGAAAGAGAAATACAAAAGCGTGATAGACATCAAACTCGGCTATGAGCTTGAATACTTCCCTGCTCTTTGGAACGAAGAAATCGAATACCTAAAGGGCTTTGAGTACGATTATTTGATTCTCGGTCAGCACTACACCGACAACGAGTACGAGCCTTTTGCACACTATTCGGGTCACGAAACCGATTCGGTTGCAGTTTTGGACAAATACATTTCGCAAGTCATCATCGGTGCAAAAACAGGCTGTTTCAGCTACATTGCACATCCCGACCTCATCAATTTTACGGGTGACAAAGAGGTTTATCTCAAAAAAATGAGGAATATGATTGAAACGCTCAAAGAGCTTAACATTCCGCTTGAATTTAACTTTTTGGGTTACACATCACATCGCAATTATCCAAATCCCGATGTGTGGAAAATCATTGCAGAGGTCGGCAACAGGGTTGTTATCGGACTTGATGCACACAAGCCCGAAGTATATTCGGACAAAGAAGACTTGCAAAAGGCACACGAATACCTAAACGATTTAGGCATTACCCCTATCAATCTCGAAAATCTTAAATTAATAAATTACGAGGGCAAATATGAGCAATTTTAAGCAATGGGCAAAGACTCCGCCGTGCGGCTGGAACAGCTGGGACTGTTTCGGTGCAGGCGTCAACGAAGAACAATTAAGAGCAAACGCCGACTATATGGCAAAAAATCTCAAGCAATACGGCTGGGAATATGTTGTTTGCGACATTCAATGGTACGAGCCTACCGCAGACAGCAACGACTATCACAATTTTACCGAACTTAACACAGACAAATACGGCAGACTTATGCCTGCCGAAAACAGATTTCCGAGTGCCAAAGACGGCAAAGGTTTCAAGCCGATTGCCGATTATGTTCACTCACTCGGGCTAAAATTCGGCATCCACATTATGCGTGGCATTCCGAGGCAGGCAGTTCATCAAAATTTGCCTATCTTCGGCAGCAAATACACCGCAAGAGATGTTGCACACCACTTTTCCGTGTGCTCGTGGAACACCGATATGTACGGCATGAAAAACTGCGAGGGAGCACAAGATTACTACAACTCCATCATCAATATGTATGCCGAATGGGGCGTTGATTTCATCAAATGTGATGACATTGCGGTTACCGAGTTCAGAAAATGGGACAATCCGTACACAGCCGATTACGAAATTGAAATGCTCCGCAAAGCTATTGACAACTGCGGCAGAGAAATTGTACTTTCACTTTCTCCGGGTCCGGCTCTTCGTGACAAAGCAGACCACCTTTGCAAAAACGCAAATATGTGGCGAATGACAGGCGACTTTTGGGATTTGTGGGAACATCTTTATGTTATGTTTGACAAATGCGAAGAATGGCAGGGAGTACGCAAAACGGGCAATTATCCCGACTGTGATATGCTCCCTATCGGCAGAATTTCAAAACTTTGCTCATACCACGGCAAGCAAAACAGAATGTCAAACTTCACAAAGCCGGAACATTATACTTTGATGTCGCTTTGGGGAATTTTCGGCAGTCCGCTTTTCATCGGCGGCAATATGCCTGAAAACGACGAGTTTACGCTCTCACTTCTCACAAACAGCGACTATATGAAAATGCAAAAAGAATCGGCAAACCCTCACTGCATAGCAAGAGAAGAAAAGAACAACAAGGGTTACATAATTTGGGCGTCACACGGCAAAAACTGCAAATACCTTGCCGTTTTCAACACCGACACCAAGGCTAAAAAAATCAAAGCCGACCTCACACAAATTCTTATGCCAAGCACAGAGTACACCGTGTACGACATTTGGCAAAAGCAAACAATCGGCACAGCCAAAAATTCACTCACATTAGAGGTTGAACCTCACGGTGCAAGACTTATAAAACTACAATAATAAATCAAAAACACCGCGACAGTAGAAAATCCTACCGCCGTGGTGTTTTTATTATTTATACTGCTTATTTTGCTTTCTTTTGAGGACCGTTGTAGCCGTTTGCTTCCTGGAAAGCGGCAATCTTATCAATTACCGACAATACAACATCAAAGCCCTGACCTACCGTATCTTCGGAGAAGCGTTCAGGCATATCTCTCCAAGTATGATAATAATATGTAAGCATTGGGTTTTGAGCGGCAAATGTAACCGACTTGATACCTGCTCTTGTCATAGGAGTTGAGTCGCAACCGCCAACCGGGTTGTGGATACAACCGTTTGTTTTTGACTCAATACCCATTTCGTTGAAGGTATCCTTAAACATCTTTTCCATATCGGTATCAAATCTTACGCCCTGCCAATCATCCTTGATTACAACTTCAAAGTAATCTTCATCGGCAACGGAGTCGATATTGATATTCCAAGCGTTCTTTGTCATATCATCAAAGCGGTGTTCCTGTGCAAAGTGCATTGAACCGCGAAGACCTGCTTCTTCCGAACCGATGTTTGCATCGATAATACGGCAATTCTTAGGCATCTTTTCAGGATGTTCCTTAAAATACTTGATAACTGCATAGCTGAGGCCGATACCTGTTGCATTATCCATAGCACCGCGGGAAGCGTTGCGAGGATTTGGGTCGCCCCACATAACAACAAAGAGTGAGCCGATTGCAGTTACGATAGGAACAAAGTTCATTGCAAACATAAAGTTTTCAAAACCTTGAGAAGCAAACATCGTTTCTGTCCAAGCGGCACCTGCATAATTGCAAATATTTGCAACAGCCATAAAGATTGAGAAAAGTGCAATAAAGAAAAAGCAAATTGCACCGAAACCTACCTTACCGTATGTAGCGATAAGTCCCATAACCGGCTTTGTGTCCTTATACTTATAAGCGTGCTCGCTGTGACGCCAGCACCAAGATGTGTCTGTGTGACCCGAAAGAATGATTGTATAATCATATTTGCCGTCCTCAGGTTCCAAAACACCGAGAGTGTTACGGCTGATTTCCTGTGGGAAGAACATATCAAACCAAGTTTTGTAGAAAAAGCAGCTCATTACAAGCCAAACTATAGTGATAAGACCGAGAGCCGCAAGTGCGTACCACAAATCACCGAATCCGCAAGCAACTGCGATGATTGCACCGATGCTTATAATAACGCCCGACCAACCTGCATATGACAAGCCGCCGATTGATGAACGAGGTGACACTGCAAATTCTTCTGTTTTCGGTTCAATTCCGATTTCACGGAGCTTGTCGCCCATATATTCGTGAAGTTTGATTTCACCATCTGTGCCCGGCAAACGAGAGCCGATTTTGTGAGCCGCATGTTCAACAATGCTCATAGCTTCACGGGCATACTTTCTGTTTTCTTCTTTCATACAAATTTACCTCCATAGCTTTTCAAAAAAATAGCTGTATTTATTTTACCATTATTGTAAAATTTATGCAATATAAATATAAAAAATCGGGAAAATATTTTCGACACGCCGTAGGCTGTTGAGAAAGGTTCTGAATTTCGTTTTCTTGCGAAGGAAGATGTACGATGGTACCTCGACTGAGCAAAAAACGAAAAACGCCAAAAATGCTGTAAGTTCGATGCTTACAGCATTTTTAAAACCCCACCGTCAACACTTCGTGTTGCCACCTCCCCTTATAAATAAGAGGAGGCTGATCGGTTGATTATATTTTGGCGTGGTTCAGGGGCTTTATCGGCAGTCTAAAAAGAGCAAAAAGTTGTGATAACTTTTTACTCTTTAATATCTTTTTACTCTTTGTCTATTTATCTAAAGCCCACAACAAGATAACTTTTACCCACTTGATTGAAATTTGTCATTTCAAACGAAGCGGTGGCTGCCGCATTTTTAACTTCAAGCACTTCTCCGTCAATATTCAAGCCGTATGTACTGCCGTTTACGGTTGCGATGCCGAAATAATTGTAATGCACATTGTTGCCGAAATCCGAAAGACCGACGGCATAATTTGTTGCAAACACAAAGCATACCGACGGTTCAAAGCCCATATTAAGCTTTATGCTTCTGCTGTCACTGCCGTTGCCTATATATGATGCACAACCCAAAGGATTGCTCCACACTTTCTTTTGCTCCGTCGTTACATGTTTTGACACATCCCATATATGTTCACCGAGAGTTTTGTCGATAATCTCGTTATCTCGGTTAAAATCCTCCATTTGCGGAATATCCGAGCCAATCCATTTGTTAAGTTCCAATTCTTCGGTTTTGTTTGTACTGCTCATAAACACAAATCACCTGCTTTCTGCCATTGTCCACCTGAGATCACGGTTTGCAATATTGTCCCAAGTGAGTTTTTCACCATCGATAAAGTCCCAATCTTTTCCGTTGCCGCCAAGATAAAAATCAAAAATTATCCCAAACCAAGCGTTAAAGATTTTGCCTACCGTTTCAATATCATATTTTGAAATATAAATTTTTCTGCCGTCAATTCTGTATTCAATATTTTCAAAGGCTTTGGTAATATTTGCACGGCTCGGTGCGGTAAAAATATTTACTGCCGTTGCACCTTTGATATTCTGAAGATACTCGTTTAGCTTCATTATTTCTCCGCTTACGGCTCCGATTTCCGCCAAAGTAAGCACATCCGCCGTGTCGATTTTTGCAATGCCGTACAATTTTTTAATTCGTTCAAATACCGTTTTCATCCGCATTCCTCACATCAAAAGCAATACCGAACAAAGTAAAAAGCGACAGCACATCTTTTACTTTCTCTTTCAAACTCTCAGAAAGAGTTTTGTCCCTTGTTTTCAATACACAAACCGGCTTGTCGCCCTCTCTGATAATGTCACAGTCCGCAACCTCGTCAAAACTCATAATTCTGCCTTTCAAGAATTCAACATTTACGCCGTTTGCAGGATAACGAAGGGCATCTTTTATTCTCAAACGCAACGCTTCGTCATCCTCATTGTCACAGCCGCCGATAAAACTAACTCTGTTTTCAGCTCTTGCAATCGAACTCGGAGGATTAACCATAACACAAACCTCACCGTATGCGGCATTGTATTCTTCGCCGTCGGCAAGAGCCTGTGCCTTTACCGTAACGGATTTTTCGCCCGCAGTGATGGTGCCCTCTTCAAGAGTTTTGTACTGAATGTACTTGTGTCCTTTTTTCGAGCAGATAATTCCCGACGGTATAACCGTGTCATCCGTTTTCGCCTCATCAATCAAAAATGTAATTTCGCCGTTTGCCTTGCTTGCCGTTTTTCTCTCAACACCGCACTCGGCGGCAATCCGGTCAAGATATTCTCCCGTTGCACTCGTCCATCCGGCTTGCCTGAGCAAGTATTCGCCCTCAACATACAAATTGTAAAGCTCGGTGGCTATTGCCTTTATTCTTATACCCGATTCGCCGTGCATATCAAGGACTTCACCCGACTGTTCAAAATAAGCGGTTCTGATGTTCTCAATAATATCGTTGTAACTAATCAAAATCCGCAATCACCGACCTTTCCTCTCCGTTAACCGTTAAAACAAAGGTTACGGAATTTTTATTTTTTACGGCAGATTTTATAAACACTCCGTCAAGTTCGTCAACGCTTTGCCTTGCATAAGCCAAAATTTCAGCGTTGCTTTGACTTGCTCGGATTTTTGAACCGAAGTTTTTATCGGCATAAAACCTGCCTCTTTTAACCGTTAAACACTTTACGGCATTTTTCAAAATCTCTTCAATAATATCAAAATCATTCATTTTGTATCACTCCCCCGCCGTTAATCACCAAACCGTTGAGAACAATATCGCCGTTGTTTTTCAAAATTATATAGGCTCCGCCTTTTGAGATGATTTTTATTTCACCGCTTTCAATATCGTTGCACTTATTTAATGTGCCAAGCACAACACTGCCGTCATTTGACGGAAGCATAAGCACATCTTCATCAACAGGCGGCACACTTTGATAACCATACGGTGCGTAGCAATCTATATTTCGCCTTGTAACCGTTGCACCGGCTTCTATCTGATTTTCGGACAATGTAACCTTACCTTTTTCGGCAATCTCTCCGTTTTGTGACAAAGTGATTTTTTTACTCATCCACATAACTCATTTCCTCCAAATCAAGCACACATCTTGCATCAATCACGGTACGCTCACCGTTTGAATCAAAAATATGTGTAACTCCGTTTACAACAACATCGCCGTAACTGTCAAAGCCGTCAATATCGACGATTAACCTGTTTGTCAAATCAACATCAACATAACCGCACATTGTAATTTTCCATCCGCAGTAATCCGAGTTTGCCGTTAAAAAAGCCGACTTGAGTGTTGTTTCTCTCTGCCAATCGGGAACGATTGAAATATTACTTACTTTTGAAGCGGTTATTTTCTTATCATTCATAACCTTACTTATGCGATGATAAATGTAATCTGTTGCGTTGTTTATTTTATAATCAATTTTGGAAATTGCTCCGCCTCTGTTGATTATCCTTTTAAGCGTAACAATCTTTGATTTATCAAGTTCAACCGCCTTATCGCTTTTCAAAAGCACAATTTCATCATTTGGTGTAACTCTTATATTTTCACCTGTAACGGAGTACACAAAGCCGTTCAGCACACCGAAAAGCGAAGTGCCCTTGCTCACCTGATAAGTTTTATCGCTGAACACTTCTCCTAAATTATACTTAAAATTTTTGCCGATATTTATTTCATACAAAGCCCGTGCACTCGGCGAAGTGTACGCAAACGGCTTAGCCTCGCTGTCGGTCAAAAGGCACGCACTTGAGCGGCAGTACAAAAAACATTCAACCGAATTTTTATGCACGGTTTCACGCTGAGTATCAACATAGCCGTTAAACACGCACTTTTTGCCGATATACGCTTTTGCCTTATATAATTCAGGTAAAATATTGCCGTTTATAAAATTAAGCCTCAGTCCGTCACACGGAGCGTCTGATTCTCTGCACAACTCGTATGATAAAAGTTTGCCGACGGCGACCTCGTTTTCTTCCAAATCATAAAGCACAAATTTTAAATCAGCCATATTTTGTCACCCTCTTTTAGTGCAAAAATATTGCCTATATCATTGCATTTTACAAGCGATTCTATTTCAACGCCTGTTCGGTTTGCCACATCAAAAAGATTTTCTTCTTCAAGAGCATAGGTAAAACGAGGCGTTTTTGTTTCACTCTTTGTATTGCTTTCCTGAGTAAAAACAAACGAATAATCCACCCTGTCGTTACCGCTTGAATACGATATATTTAATGAAATGAAGTGCATTTTGAGCGGCACGGAATTTGGCAAAAACAAATAGTCGCCGCCCTTTTTGTTATAAACACGCACCATTTCAAACGCTTTATCTGCCGCATTTTCGCCTACAAAACAGCCCTTGCCCGAAACAGAAACACAATTTCTGCCGTTCTCAACGCAAATTTGTTCGGAATAAACGGTGTCGTATTTTACGGAATTTTTATTCATTGAAATCTTAAAACTTTGGGGGTTCACATCGAATTCAAACCCTTTGTATTTCATTTTCATACATTGCACATCAATCACCCCTCACATTATTGTCGTATCGTCTTGAATCAAGCATTATGTAATCGCTGAGCCTGTCCGCTTCATCACGAAAAACAAACATATTTTCGTTTTCCATAATCTAAGCCTCCTTTGAATACGCAAGAGAAAAAGTAAATGTTGCCCTGATTTTGTAGCATTCGGCATCGGTTTGTCTGCTCACGGACGAAAGCTTGATTGCACAAACACGCTCATCCATAACACACCTGACAATGTTTTCCATATCATCAAAAGCGACGGGTGAACCGAATTCATACGGCACAAACAAATCAACATTTACGGCATATTTTCCGTAAAAATCTTCATTGTCAACGCTTATGCTTTCCAAATCCAATTCGGCAGGTGCCAGCGTGCACACTTTTTTCAAAAGCCTTGTCGGTTTTTTTGCATACGGGCACGCCTTAATAAATTCAATCCCTTTTAGATTTTCTGCCGATTTCAATATATCAAGAAGTTCATCCGTTTCGTTATCCAAATACATCCTCATCCCCCTTTATAACTTCTCTGAGCACCGCAGAAAAGTAAACAACTTCTTCTCCCACACATACAGGACTTGATTTTACAAAAAAATACCTCTTACCCATAAGATTCATAATGTCATCTTTTCCGAAAGATGTAACATCAAGAGTAAAAATACATTTTATATAATTTTTTTGATTATAGCCGATTTGTGTGGGATTTGTTTCAAACCTTACTTTGTCCTTTTTCCAAAGCTGTTCGGTCATCACCTTTGCGGTGATGACCTTTCCGTCTTTTGTTGTGACGGTACAGCTTTTGGCATATTTATCAATTAATCGGGCTGTTGTTTTTGCAAGATTGTTAACAAGCATATTTACACCCCTCTGAAATAAAATCCTTTGTCCTCTGCCAAATGTGCAACATCGGCAAAAGCATTTTCAAAAAGGATTTTTGCATTGTTTTGAACATTGCCGTTTGAAGAAGTTGAAACGCTGACATCTCCTGCGGTAAATGAAGATATTTCTCCGTCACTCTGCATAAGAGAAATTTGATAATTTGTTTTTGCCGCAACATAGTACTCAAGCAAATTTTCTTCATCTTCGCCGTATTTTCTGTCGGAAAACGGATAGCAATTGACTTTTATCAAATAGATATACTTCTCCGCTTCCTCTTTTGAAAAATTACCTATTGTGCAAAGAACATCAACAATTTTTTCAACATTCATAAATTACTCTTTCTTTTCAAGATAAATAACGGCATTGTCAACGATTCTGTTAAAGCCGACCGTACTTGTAACTGTGGCTCTTTCAATTTGACGGTCGATGAGTTTATCAAAATCGGTAACAATATCACCGAGCTGAACCTTTTCAATTGCAAAGTTTTTATCAAAGCCGACAACCGCACCGTCAAGAACCTTTGTGTTGCAATGAATCAACTTTGCTCCAAACGGAGTAAGGTTTTTACCGGTTGCATGAATATTAAGACCTGCTTCGGAATCACGCATTTCGGCAATTGAAGCGATGCTCTTAAACTGTTCGGTTTCGGCAACGATTGTATTAAATTCATAAGGGTTAATCGAAGTGTACATATTAAGCAAATCGCTAAATGTAACCTTGTTGAGATTTGTTGCGATAATGTCAATACTGCCCTCGGCACTCAAAACCTTAAGTGCCTGATTAAGCTGGCAGGCATTGATGTAATTACCGATTTGCTTAAGCATAACGGCAAAAAGGTCAATACGCTGAGTCTTGATAGCCTCATATGAGGCAATAAGACATCTGCCCGATTTGTAAAGCTTTGTGAGCTTGTCATTAAGTTTAATTTCGATTTCCGGAATAAATGTACCCTCTTCAATAGCCGAGTCAACTGTGTACTTTGATTCAATCGCCGGGCATTGAGCAGAGCGATAATCCGTTGAATCAATCACGGTTGTTGTGGCAACAATGTCATCAACAACATTGTTTGTTTCAACAACAGCCGCAACGCTTCTTCTGATAAATTCAGGGAACAACACAGCAGAATTTGAAGTTTGGAAAAACTTTGAAATACTGTCGGAATTCTGTCCCTTTACCTTAATATCAAAACGCTTGAGCTGTCTTTCAAAAGCGTCAAGGCCTTCAAGTTCGGTACCTTTGTAATTTTCACTTGGGTCAATTTCTTCAAGGGATTTAGAAAAGCCCTTGTTGGATGTATAAAGTCCCTTGTCAAGTTTTAATGTATCAAATGTCATATTTTTCTTACCTTTCCGACCGCAAAATTATTTTTTAACACCCTACGCGGTCATATAGAATGTATATCAATTTGTTATTAAAGAATAATGCCTGCTCTTTTTGCTTCCTTGTCAGACCAAAGAACTCTGCGAGGCGGAGCGTCCACGGTTGTGCTGTGCATAACCGCCTTGTTTTGATTAATAACAAGTTTTGAAAACATCGGCAAATCGTCACTCGAAGCCTTAACTTCTACATAGCCGCCGACCTGAACGGTATAATAGCCGTCGTTTATTGCGGTTACAATACCAAGAAAAGTTTCATTGCCCTTTGTAAGAATAACATCTCCGTAATTGTTTACCGATACAAAATCGCCTACCGAAATTTTTTCCGGTATTGTATGAATGCATTGCATTGTGATGTACTTTGCGTCAAATCCGTTATAAGAAACCATATTATTTCCTCCTAAATTCTAAATTGTGAAAAATCGTTTGTTTTGTTGTTTGCCTCAGTCGCAAGCTGTGGCTTAATTTTTGATTTTGCATTGCTTTTTTTCATTCCGTCACGAAAGCCGAGCAATTCCTTTGTTGTCATAACGGCAGTAACAGACGAAAAAAGTTTTGCATCCATATCCGGAAATGCAGACTTAAACAAATCCACAACTTCCTTTGACAGGCTCTTTTTATATTCCTCACCGAGTGCGGCCTCGCCCTCAAGATTTTCAATATAAGAATAAAGCCTGTCCGCTTCGGACTTAGTCAGCGTAACATTTTCGCCCGAAGAAATAGTTTTAATAATATCCTGCATTTTTCTCTCCTTTGTGTTCAAAAAAGATTTTGTAATTCCGGCTTCGCGTTGTGCCGGCACTGCAACGAAAGAAAACTCGTAAGCATCCGTAGCGTCACTCAAAATATTAAAACACAGCTTACCGCCGTAGGTTTTGCCCTTTATATGCTCACATCTGCCGTGACGATTGTCGGTATTGCAAATCGAACAATAAGATTTGTCGGCACTGCAAGATATCGACACTTCCTTTTTAATACCGGCGTCAATTTCATCAATAAGCGTCTTGTTTTCTTCGTTATTCAGCATATACGCCTTTGCTTTGAGGGTATAAAAGTCCTCGCCGTCAGCGGTTTTTCTGCCCGGAATTTTTTCAACATAAGCGTCAAAAACTCTCGCCTTTTGGTCATTTGCCTTCATAGAATGGTCAAATATTCCCGTTTTGCCGACAAACAACTTGGCAAGTCGATTAAGTGTCTGTACCGAAAACTTTTCAAAATCTCTGTCAACATCATTATTGCAAAGGTCCACATTAAATGTATAAACCTCGTCCGCCGACATCTCACGCCTTGTAAAAGTGCTGATTTTTTTCATATCATCTTCAGTAGCGGCACTTTTTTGAATAAAAGCATCTGTCATCACTTTTCCTCCTTTAAAATATTGTCTGCCTGTGCATTGTAAAGTCGAGCCTGTGCCATCTGAATTTCATCCTGCAAGGTAATATCGGTCCACTTAACATCAACATCTCTGTAAACTCCTACAGTTGAAAGATAAGTTTCGCCGATTTTTTTGATAATCGGACTTACAATTCTGCGATACGCTTTAAGCTCCGTTGTCAAAATATCCGCCTGCTGCTGGCTCATACGCTCCGTGGTGGACCACGAAAGACCGAACATATACGGCATAAGCCCCGTTTTTGCAATTATCTGTTCAAGCATTTGGCGAACGGGAATTTCGCTGTCCAAAATTTGATTGTCCGCACCGATAACGCTGACCTTAACATCACCGACGGCAACAAAATCCTTAATCGTATCGGTACTGCTCATAGCGTCTTTCCACGCTCTTGCCATTTGATTGGCACGCTCTTTTGCAAACGCCTTGTCCATTCCGTCGCCCTGCGGCTTATATGTTACGGCATATCTCAAGTTACCGAGCCGTTGCCAATTTGTACCTATAGTGTTGTAAATTTTCAGCAAAATGTCCGATACAAACGGTAAACCTCTGAGTAAACTTGTACCTAAAATCTCGCCCGGTTCCGGATTTAAAACCGAAAACAAAATTCTGTCCTGATATTTAAACGGCACAGAACCGTTCATATGACCCGAGCAAAAAATCAGGCTCAAATCATCATCTGCTCTTTTTACATTTACGCAACCGAGTTCGCCGTTGTACAAAGCATAAAATCCGTACTCATCCGCCACAATTTCGCCTATTGCAGAGCCGTAGGTCAAAAGTTGATTCATAAAATTATCAACAAAAGACTGTATACCTCGCTGATTTCCGCCGACATTAACATAATCAAGAAATTTGTTCATATCCTCATTGATTTTGTCGTCACCGCAATCAAGTTCAAAACCGCCCATAAGCCTTACAATTTTGTTAATCGCACTGTCTATAATGGGAACGCCCTCTCGCAAAGAGCGGTAAATTCTGCCGTTGGCTTCGACAAGCGGACTGTATCCTCCGAGATTTCTGAACGGATGACAATTATTACCCGCAGTTTGCACCGAAGCGGTTTCAAGTGCGGCAGAAGATTTGGCACTCTTGTTTTTGCCGAATATACTCAAGACTTCACTTCCTTTCTACCGCAACGGAAAACGAACAGTCCTCTCTGTCTGCATCCAAAACCGTGTTGACAAAGTACCGTATGTCATCCATTGCATGGTCATTTTCTTTTTTAGGTGCGTCACGCTTTATATCGTTATCCCAGCGATAAATCGAAAACTCTCTTATCGCATCCGTGCAAACCGGAGATATAAATATCTCATTTTGCCTAAGTGCCGTGCAAACTCTGTTTATACCCGTAAGAACATCATTATCCGCCTTGATAACAGTAAATTCACCGTGACGGCGAACCGTTTCGATAAACGAAGCGGCTGACGGGTCAACTATCAGAGCCGTTATTGATTTGTCCCCGACAAGCTCTTTCAGATGACCGTAATATTCCTCGTCCGTCAGTTGAACGCCTTTATCTCTTGACGAGTGATAATATTCGTTTACTCTGTACCAGCCGTCATTACCTTTGCCCCACAGCCCGAGTGAAAAAGGATTGACCGTGCCGTAATCACAGCTTAGGTAATATTCACTGAAAGAGTTTGCCGTTTTTATGTGCCTTTCGGCAGAAAACATGGGATAAACCAAGCCGTCTGCGGCAACCCATTTGCCCTCTATAAAACGCTCATAAAACGCACCTGTGTAAAGTTTTTGGTATCGATTCTTGATTTTAGGTGAAAGAGAAGGATTGTCATCCATGGTAAAGTGAAGATAAAGCATATTCTTTTCATCCGTTTTTTCAATCCACTCATTGTAAAACCAATGAAAAGGATGCTCCGGGTTGCAGTTAAACCAAAATTTTGAACCTTCAAGCGAACACCTTGCAAGTGCCTGTTCAACAAACGAGCGAGGCATAAGTGCAACCTCGTCAAAAAGGACACCGCCCAAGGTCATACCCTGGATGAGAGCGGCTGAGCTTTCGTCCCTGCCGCCAAAAATATAAAATCTGTTTTTAACGCTTCCTCTTTGAATTTCAATCAAATTTTTGCTGATTTTTTCCGTTACATTGAACCCGAGTGATTTGAGCATAGGTATCATAGGCGTTACAACATTTCGCCTGAGCGACGATATTGTTTTGCCGCACAGTGCAAACGATGTTTCACCAAACGAATAAAACGCCCAAAACACAAACGACAACGACATACAAAGCGTTTTGCCCGACCTTACGGCACCGTCACATATAATGCCGTTTTTTGTGCTGTATTTGCTGCCTTTGCACCACCAATTAAGTGTTTGAAGCTGCTTTTGCGAAAACGGAAAAAACTTAACCATCGTTGTTTTCTCCCATATTACTTTGTGCACTCTTTTCAAGTGCTTCGTAAAAGCTCAAGCCGTTTTCCTGCTTTTCTCCGTCACGCTCAATCAGTTTTTCAAAAGCTTTTATACGGTCAAAAAACTTTATTTCCATTCCGCCGCCCTTTGGTCGTTTAATCTCGCTTACATTGATAAGTTTCAATTTCGGAAGTTTTTGCATCGTTTCCTCCTCCGTCATAAAGAGGAGCTTTACCGCATCACAACAAGAACCGAATGCAAGGTCCGTTAATCCTTTTTCAATCTGTTCTTCAAGTGACATCTTTTTCTTTGCCATTCTTTCACCTCAAGTCGATAAATTGAAAGCGTTTTTTGACTTGTCATCAACAAACCCTTTCACCTATAGGCTGAAAACGGCGTTTTTATTCACCTTTTATGTATATTTCGCTCAAAAAAAGCAAAAATAAATTTATTTTTCATCATTTATTCAATCAAGCCGTATATTCCTGCAAAACGGTAGACATTGATTTCAAAGATTTGTAAAGAATTTAGCAAAATTTTATACAAGCCTGTTGTAATGTAAAAATCCAAATGCTATAATCATAAAAAAGGAGGTGACGCCCGTGAAAGAAAAAATGCAAAACCTTATTGAAAAATTCAAAAAGTTTTGCAAATGGGTATGGAGCGAATGCAAAGATTGGCATACGCTTGTGCTGTTTATAATTGTTGTTGTAGTTATGTACACACCTGTGTGGGGCGGTTATCTCATCCACCTGATATTCAAAAAATCGTGGGGCAGTGTTATGGCAACGGCATATCTCGCTTTCTGGGCAGGTCCGTTCACGCCTTATTTTCCGTTGTGCATTGCAATCACCCTCGGCATAAAAAAGCTGATTGAAAAAATCAAATCAAGAAGAAAAAAGACAAGTGACTAACCGCTTTCCAAATTTAAAAGCCTGCTTTCTTTGAAGCAGGCTTTTTATTTTATATTATAGATTTCTGATATCGTTGCCGATAAAATAAAACGGCACATATTCACCTGTAAGGCGGCTTGTAATACGCTTGTCGTACTTTTCTTCAAGCTTTGAAAAAGTGTAGTTTGTTGAAATAATCGTAGGTCTGCCGGCAAGAAGTCGGGAGTTAACTATGTTATAAACTGTGGCAATGCTGTACTGATTGTCAATTTCCGTTCCCAAATCATCAAGCACCAAAAGGTCACAGCCGAGCACCTGATTTTTTGTATAATTGATATTATCCGTTCTGCCGAACTGCTCGCTTTGCAAATCGTCACAAATATTTTGGCTTGTGCCGTAGCAAACATTAAATCCTTTATTGATAACAACATTGGCTATTGCAAGGCTCAAATGCGTTTTGCCGAGTCCCGCACCGCCGAAAAAAATAAGATTTTTGCTGTTAAGCGAAAAGTTCTGTGCGTATTTTCTGCATGTATCAAAGATTTTTTCCGCTCTTTGACGGGGAATAATCGCATTTTCCATCGGTTGCTCGCTGTAATAGTCAAGCACAAAATTGTCAAATGTGCATTTGTCAAGCGGTGCAAAACGGGACACCTCTTTACGCATCAAGTCCTTTAACAACTGCTTGTGACAGGTGCACATTCTACCGTTGATAAAGCCCTTGTCCTCACACATTTCACAAACAAACTGCAGTTTCATTGCATTTTCACGGTAGCCGTTTGCCTTGAGAAGTCTTGAGCGTTCCTCCACAAGAGCCTCACTTCTTGCACGGAGTTCCGCCACTTTTTCATCGGTGTTTTGCTTGTAGAAAAACAGCTGACTTATTTCAAGTCCGACCTGCTGAAGCCCTGCCTGAATTTTTTTGATTTCGGGAATTTCTTCTTTTATCTGTGCAGAGCGAATGTCGGCTTCCATAACGGCTGTATCGTGTCGTTTTTCAAGTATTCTTTTTGCCTTGTTGTATATCTCGTTTGAATATGCCATAGTTATCCTTTATATATCATAATCATCATTGAGCATTGCACGGCGGTTAATCTCGTCAATGTCATAGGTTTCGTCAATAGCCGATTTGGATTTTTGTTCTTTCTTTGCGTGGAATTCTTTTTCTTCCTCGGCAACGGCTTCGGGAGTAAATATTCCTTTTTTCTTCCAATTCTTAAGTACGGAATCAACATATTTAAGCGTTGGCTTGTCCGTATTTTCTTTCATAATATCGCAAGCGATAGAAATCATTTGAATATCAAAGTCCTCGCTCCATCGACTTATCATCTCTCGTTGCTTAACGGTAGGACTGCGGTGTTTAATTCCGCTGACAGCCACAATCTCGCTCCACAACCTGTCGGACGCCTCAAGCATACGGAGTTTTTCATCCGCCGCTTCAAGGGTAACAATTCCCTCTTCGCTCCAATTTTTCGCCATAGAGCCTATATATGCGGTACCGATTGCCCTGCCCTTGGATTTTTCGGTTTTGTAATACTGCAAAATCACAAGCACAACATCGCTCGGAAGTCCGTAATATGTTGCCATATTTATAACAAGTTCCTGCTCAACATGGCTTATCGTTCTGCCGAAAACCTCCTGTGCGTGCTGAATAAGCTCGGTAAGTTCGCTGTTTTCCCTGCACATCGTAACAATGTCGCTCGGATTGAGTTTCGGAACAGGGATAGCCTCTTTAACTTCAACGGTTTTAACTTCGACAGGCTCAGGCTGAACGGTTGCCGTTTCGCTCACAGGTGCGGCATTAACTGCACCGTCACACGAGAGCACACCTTCTTCTACCCAAAACTCCAAAAAATCGTTTGCGTCCGCCTCGGTGCAACCGAGTGACTTTGCAACAAATTTGCCGTCGCACGGACCGTTGTTTGCCAAAATGAGCAACAATGCCTTTAATTGATATTCGCTTGCAAGTTTTATGTAATCGCTTACCGCCCTTTTCGGCACGGCAACCATTCCGTCCTGCCAAATGCTGCCCACAGGCACAATTTGATACTGCATTTTTGCTCACCTCGTTTCACTAAACATACTAAATATTTTACCAAAAAATTGCCCGACATTCAACCACAATATAAAGGGGCACTCAAACGAGCACCCCACTATATACATAAGCTTATTTAACGCACCGAAGTTTTGTCTGCAATATTAATATGTTATGCAATCGGTAGTTATAAGATTTACGCCCACATCAACAAGTTTTTTCATAACCGCCGGATCATCGATTGTCCATGCACCCACAAGCATACCCTCGTCAAGGCACTTTTTGATTTGAGCCGCATCATTTTCAAAATTTTCTTCCTTGTTGCCGTTAAAATCAATTCCGCAGTTGTCAATCGACTTTGCAAGTTCAATGTCCTCGTCCTCGATTTTTTGCACAAGGTACATCATATCATTGTCACACAACTTGCGAAGTTCCTGCAAATCGCTGAACTTAAAGGAAATAAATGTCACCTTTACATCAGGATATTTTTTGCACAAATCAATTACTTCGCCGTAATATTCGTGATTGTTTTCTTCCTTAAATTCAATCACAGCCTGCATACCGTACTTTTCACAAATTTGAAGATACTCTTCAAGCGTGCAGATTTTAAGATTTGGATACTTGTCGATATTAACGCCGTTGTCCGTGTCGGCATTTTTAAGTTCCTCGTATGTTGCCTTTTCAACAAACTTGTTTGTGTTCATCATACGATAGGTATGCCTGTCGTGCTGAATAACCCACACGCCGTCCTTTGTGCGGTAAATGTCGCACTCTATTGCCGAAAAGCCTGCCTTGCCTGCTTCTTCAAACGCCGGAGCGGTGTTCTCGGGAGCAACGGCTCTGAATCCTCTGTGTGCA
This sequence comes from uncultured Eubacterium sp., assembly GCF_934561735.1. Lineage (GTDB taxonomy): Bacteria > Bacillota > Clostridia > Oscillospirales > Acutalibacteraceae > Eubacterium_R. Next base: position 20,376 of record NZ_CAKTGT010000009.1, on the reverse strand, counting down.
ATCATCACGGTTTGATCGTTGGCAATATCTCCCGCGGACGAAACCGTGTAATCCTTAACCTGACAATATTTATTAAGTGCAACCGCTCCGCCCGTCACAACAACCACAAGCAAAAATGCTATGATGCAAAGAACGATAATTAATATTTTTTTGCCTTTACTCATTTTCTTTTTCTGTGCTTCCATTGATTTCATCCTCCTCATTATTTTTAGGTTCAAATTTCAAACGCCGACTGTCAATCGGTTCAAACACATTTTCAAAATTCCACTTGCCGTTTACGCCCTTAGCCTTTGCACCGATAACAAAATGAAGCTTCGCAATGCCGAAATCCACGCTTTTATCCGAATACGGCTCATCAACATGACCGCTGAAAACGCCGTTTTCGTATCTGAATTTTACAGGTCGCCTGTTAACCGCAGACGGGCCTTTTTCAACAAGCGAAAGCCCATAACTGTACGCCTCGGGCAACTTTTCGTCGCACACCTCAATCATATCCTGATACGATTTGTTTTTCTTGTGCGTTGCCTTGTACATGCTTTTTTCAACAAGCGAATAACTGTCCTTTGCATAGCCGATTGTAATAACGGCATAAATTCGCTTTTCCGGTGCAAGGTTTATAGCCTCATACACCTTGTTTTCATTGTATGTTCCGCTTACCCAGCAAGTGCCGAGCCCGTGATAAACGCATTGGAGCACAATGCTCTCGCCGTAATATCCGCAATCCTCTCTCGCTTTTTGACTGTCAGGTCCGGCAATTACAATCATACTGAACTTGCCGCTGAAAATCTTAAAAAACGGGGTTGCGTCATCAATAAACAAAAAATCAAGGTCTGCACTTTCGTTAACAACATCAACCATTTGCTTTATTACATCTTTTATTTCCTGCGACAAATGCTTCGGCTTGTACGCTCTGCGTGAGTGTCGCTTTTCTATCGCTTCGATATACTGTTCGTTTGTCATAACATCACCAAGGTTATTATAACATCAAAACATAAAAATGTATAGACATAATAAAAAGATTCACAAAAACCGTTAATCCAAACCTGTCAATAAAGCCTGCAGTTTGTCGTAAATCTTTTTATAAATCACTTCTTACTTATTTTATTTCCGAATAATATGCCCAAATACGAAAGTGCTATGCCCCAAATCAAAAGCGGACCGGCAGAATTGAACACAACATACATTATATCGTGCTTATCTCCTATGCTGTCGGGAATAAACACATATTCAAACAGCGTAAGCGTGCTGTACATCACGCCGAAAACATAGGGCATAAATGTTTTTTCCCGCCCCCAGGAATTATTGCCGATTAATGTTGACACAACAATAATCACAAGCGGCATAACGCAATATAAAATTATGTTGACAACCGATTGATATTCGTACCTTGTAAAATACAAAACAACAAGACTCACCGCCCACGCAATAACAAAAAATACAATTTCAACAATTTTAATGTATTTGCTTTTTGTTTTAACGGTATTTGTACTTTCTTCAAGGTGCTTAATCATTTTTTCATCATTTTTAAGCAATGAATCAAGGCTGATTTTGCAAATGTCACTTATTTTTATAACACTTATAATATCGGGATATGCACGATTATTTTCCCAATTTGAAACCGATTGCCTCGATACGCCGAGCATTTCTGCCAACTGATTTTGGGTAAGGTCGGCATTTTTCCTCGCTTTAAGTATTTTGTCGCCTATTTCCGTTTTAACCATCTCCTTTCTTGTCCTCATTCTACCAAATCGATAGATAAAAGTCTATCCAAAAGTCTTTTACATCACATCAAAATAAGTTTACATACACCAAAAGCAAAAATTCAGACTGTCGATAAAGACCCTGAATCACGCCAATAAAATAAACTAACCGCTTAATGCCTCCCTTGTTTAAAGGGTGCGGGTCTCCTGTGGAGACCTCTGCATTTTAATGCAGAAGCACCGACCGAACCGGTAGGTGAGACGGTGGGTGCGATTTATCGCACTCGGAGGGATTGTAAAAGTGTCGCAAACATCGAGTTTGCAACACTTTTGGCGTTTTTCGTTTTTTGCTCACAAGCGGTACCATCGTACAGCAAAGTTCGCAAGAAAACGAAATTCAGAATCTTTCTCAACAGCCTGAACAGATTTTAATAATGAACAGACAATTAATTTAAAATTCTGCTATTGACTTTACGATTTGCAAATATTATAATGAATATATGACATCAAGGAGGGTTCACCCATGAAATTTAAAAAATTTGTTAAAGTTATCAGCGTAATTGCTGCTCTTGTAGCTCTTGCAGCTGCCGCATATGTTGCTATCCAAAAGCTCACAGCTAAAAAAGAGCCTGAATATTTTGACGACAACGATTTCTTTGAATGTGACAACGATATTGAAATCGTAGATGTTGCCGCCGAAGAAGCAAAGGCTGAAGAGGAAGCACCAAAGGCAGAACAAAAAAAGACTGCTCCTAAAAAGAAGGCTGCAAAGAAAAAGGCAGACGCCGAATAATCGATTAAACATTACATAACAATAAAGAGAGCAACCGTGCGTTGCTCTTTTTTAATAGGTAACAACAGGTGATAAAAAATATGTACAGTTCAGGATTGGTACTTGAGGGCGGCGGCAACCGTTCGATTTACACAAGCGGCGTGCTTGACGCTTTTATTGAAAAAGAAATTGAGTTCCCGTATGTTATCGGGGTGTCGGCAGGCAGTTGCAACGCAACCTCGTACATTGCAAAAGACTACCGCCGTCAGCATGATATAATTGTAAATTACTCAAACGACAAACATTATATGGGCCTCGGCAACATATTAAAGGGTCATTCGTTTTTGAACACCGACTGGATTTTCGGTGAGCTTGCATACGATATTTCTCCGCTTAATCAAGATGAATTTGACAAAAGCAACACCGTTCTTTGTGCTGTGGCAACAAACGGTTTGACAGGTAAGCCGGAATATTTTTATCCTAAAAGTATGCGAAACGGCTGTGACGAACTGAAAGCAAGCTGTTCCCTGCCGGGCGTTACAAACGGAGTTGAAATCGGCGGAACAACATTTTTTGACGGCGGTCTTGTAGATTCTATTCCGCTTGAGCGTGCATTTGACGACGGCTGCAAAAAGGCAGTTGTAATTCTAACGCAATGCAAGGGATATGCAAAAAGTCCTATGAATCCAAAAGTAAAAAAGATTTTTAAAAAATTTCCGAAAATCGGTGAAGCGGCAGTCAACCGCCACATTATGTACAATACCCAGCTTGAGTTTGTAAAACAATGCGAAGAAAACGGCACCGCACTTGTAATTCAACCGGCAGCACCGCTTAATGTTTCTACGCTTGAAAAGGATGTTTCAAAACTTGAGTCAATATATCAGCTCGGCTACAAGCAAGGTCTTGACCGTGCCGATGAAATAAAAGCATTTTTAAATGATTAAAATATATATTCATTCTTTAATCAACACATAGCTGTCTGTGTCAACTTTCAATTTAATGCTTGTGCCGTCCAGCATTCCACGCATAATTTCGTTTCTGATTTGATAATAAACTGAGCTGTCACCGTTCCAATACTGCGAGTGAACATCGGCTGTTTCCTTAAATCTGAGCGAATTAACATCACTGCGTACAATCATATTCACTCTGTCGCACGGCATACCGTTTACAAAAAAATCATTAAACGCTTGATATGCGTTTTCTGCGTCTGTGTTTTCGTTCAGGCTGTTTTGCCTGCCGAAATCATAGGCGACTTTTTTTATTTCATCAAGGGCATTTTCATTTTCGTTCAAAATCACAGATACAAGACTTGCATATCTTGTTTCGGCATCCGTAATTTGCGATTGCAGCCAACCGTGAATGTTGCCCTCATCTATAACTTCTTCAAGCGGCGGCAATTGCTTTGTATATTCGGCACCTTTGCCGAAATGCTCGGCAATCAACGAAGTTAACGCTTCCTGATTTTTTATTTTATCATAAAGCCAAAAATGGACGGGGCCCAAAAATAAACTCATTTTCATTCTCCTTTTGTAAAATAATTTTTTGCAAAGGTCATATTTTGCACAAACTCCGCAGTACCGAGATAATTACCGTTTTTGTCACGCACCGCACGATAAGTTATGCACATAGGCATACTCTTTTTCTCACTCCAAACCTGAACTTCATTGCGTTTGCCCGATTTAAAATCGGCAATAATGGCCCTAACCATTGCTTCAACCTTGGGCGGATGACACGAATAAACCTTGCGTCCGAGTGACATTTGCGGACGCTTAAAGAATTTTTCACCGTTATCATTGTAATAAGCATTTGTGTCATCAACATCAACAAAGGTTATCTCCATCGGAATTGTGTCCATAAGTGCTTCAATTTGTTCAAGCGAAAGACTGCCTGTCGGCATATTGATTTTATCGGTAAAGCCTACCGCACTCTTCGGCAAATCCTTTACCTCATCCCAAGTTTCTTCCTTTATTCCGAACGCCGAGTCATAAGAAAATCGGTCACGGTAAATGCCGTGCCACTCCTCGTCGGTAAAATTAACCGCAGACACGGGGAACAGCACCTTTTCCTCCTGCCTTATCATTTGGGTGAGCCTGCCGAGAAGTATTTTGAATTTTTCTTTCCATTCTTCCCCACGCTCAACATCTTTTGCAAGAGCATTAATATCGTCCCTGATTTCATCATCCGTGGTCCACATAACATCGCTCGGACCGGAAATTTCATACTTCACCTTTAAAAGCGGATAGAGCAAATCTCCCTTTTCGGCATAATGGATTGACACATCACGAATGTCATTAAACACCTCGTCAAGTTCCCAACCGTTGTCAAGTGCCTTGTGTGCTTTTTCAATAAGACTTTTAAGTGCCTCGTTTTCTTTGTTAAGAGTATAAAGCGGATGACCGACGGTATTAATCAATTTTTGTGCAAGCTCGTCTTTTTTTGAATAATCAACCTTAGGCAGGGTTTTCAGTTTTTCCAATGATTTGTTTACTTCTTCAATGCTCATAATCAAATTTCCTTTCTGTACAAAACTATTATAACCAAAACAATTAACAAATGAAACAGCGTATATAATTTTTTTACAATTACTCACCTTGTTAAAAGTTGCAAAATAATGTATAATCAAATAAATAATCTAAGCGAGGAAAAATTATGATAATAGCAGTAACATATGACAACGGAATAATAAATCAGCATTTCGGCAAAACACAGTATATGAAGGTGTACGAAACAAGCACCGACGGCGAAATTCAAAAGGTTCACCTTGAAAGTATGGGCAAGCACTCTCATCACGGAATTGCAGGCTACATCAAGGAAATAGGCGTTGACACCCTCATTTGCGGCAATCTCGGTCAAGGAGCCGTTGATTCGCTTGAAGCCGCAGGAATTACAATTTATGCAGGCAATACAGGCAACTGCGATTCTGCCGTAATCAAGTTTTTGCACGGAGAAATGGAGCAAAACAGCAAGGCGAATTGCAACCACAAGCACGATCACCACGACTCATAAAGGACGGATTATGAAATTTTTAAAGCAAATCAAAATAAAAAACATTCTCATGCTCACCGTTGCCGGAATAGTCAATGCAATAGGCGTCACGATGTTTTTGGCGCCCGTTAAATTGTACGACAGCGGAATATCGGGCACATCAATGCTTTTGGGTCAGTTGACGCCCGATTGGATGTCGCTTTCGCTGTTCCTTGCCGTGCTGAACATTCCGATATTTTTATTCGGTGCAAAAAAACAAGGTTGGGTTTTCACCGTTTATGCCGTGTATGTAGTTGCGATTTATTCGCTGTCTGCATGGCTGATAACGGATGTGCTCCCCGTTGATGTTTCGTTTTTGTCGCCTTTTGCAAAAGACGATTTGTTCCTTTGTGCGGTGTTCGGCGGACTCATTTCCGGTGCGGGAAGCGGTATTGCAATCCGCTACGGCGGAGCTATGGACGGCATCGAAGTTTTGGCAGTTATCTTTGCAAAGAAGCTGTCACTCACGGTTGGAACTTTCGTAATGATATACAATGTTATTTTGTATATCGTGTGCGGAATTATATATCACAGCTGGATTTTGCCGCTGTATTCCATAGTAACATATATTGTTGCACTCAAGGTAATCGACTACATAGTTGAGGGCTTTGACCGTTCAAAATCGGCAATGATTATCACGGAAAAGCACGAAGAAATTTGCGAAAAACTCTCAAAAGAGTTTGAAAACGGAATTACATTTTTTGACGCAAAAGGCTATTATTCCGACAGCAACAAAACCGTTATTTACTTTGTGCTCAACAGATTTCAAATCGGTAAAATGAGAGAAATCATACATTCGGTTGACCCCGGAGCATACATCTCCATCACCGAAGTTGCCGACATTTTCGGTGCAAAGCAGAAAAAAGACTAATAAAAAAATGCGTATGCCTGTTCGCTCCAAGCATACGCATTATTTTTATTTTATTGTGGTTTTTTGATAATTGTTTTGTGAAGATTGTTTTTGATAATCACAAAATAAAGTGCAGTGCCGAGCACAGCCATAACGCCAAGTTCACCGAGGGCAACACATCCGCCCTGTGTGAGAAAGCCTACAAATTCAAACTTGCCTTCAATAAAGAAATGCTCAATTTCCCAGCCGATGACAACACCGTTCCAAATTGCCGGCATAAGCATTGCAAGAAGCGGATATTTGCCGACCTTAACCTCTCTCAAAAAATACATACAAGTAACCGAGCCGAGAGTTGCCAACGAGCCGAAAATCATATCAAGCGGCAAGCCCTGTCCGATACTTGCGAGGTTTGAGATAACGCATCCGAGCGTAAGCCCCGGAATAGCGGCAGGAGTGAACAATGCCAAAACATTGAGTGCCTCCGATGCTCTGAACTGCACAGCCATGGTTGTTGTGCCGGGTAAAATAAGATTTTGCGCATAAGTAAGCGCAGCGTACATTGCCGCAATTATTGCCGTTTGTGCAATAAAAGCGTTCTTCTTTTTGATACTCATATCAAATTCTCCTTAGTTTTGTTTTTACGAGTAGTACAGCGAAAATACCACTAATATTGCGGGTTTGTGCCAAGTACCGCAATGTTAACCCCTATATTTAACCACTATCGGCTAAATCGCTTATATAGATTAACGGTTGTTATTATAACACACTAAATGAGATTTTCAAGAGTATAATTATAAAAATTTTATTCTGTTCAATAAAAAGCCATTCTGATTTCAACAAAACTGCAATCAAAACAATTTTTAATCGAGTTAAGGGGACATTTTTTATCATTTTTGCATTTTCTGTCCCCTTAACTTGATTTTTTGTGTTTTATTGCATATAATTATGTTGAGGTGAATAATATGACACTTTTCAAGCGTGAAAACTATTTGAACAAAATCAGAGCTTTTTATGATGATGCGGAAATCATAAAAGTTATAACCGGTGTAAGACGATGCGGAAAATCATCTCTTATGAAAACCATTATAGAAGAATTGACCGCTAAAGGCGTTAAAGACGAAAACATTATCTTTTTAGATTTAGACAGCCGTAAATATAGAAAAGTTAAAACCGATGATCAACTTGACGAATTATTGGAATCGAAGTCTAAAGCTGACGGTTTGAAATATGTATTTGTTGACGAAATACAAAATGTCAAGAATTTTGAAGAAGTAATAAACGCATACCGTGGTGACGGAGAATTTTCAATTTTCATTACCGGCTCCAATTCATATTTGCTCAGCGGTGAGCTTGCAACCAAATTAACAGGCAGATATATTGAATTTGAGATGTTTCCGCTTAGCTTTGAAGAATATATTGACATAAAAAAGTTTTATGGCAAACCGATTAATGCCAACTTAACAATAGAACTCAACAACTATTTGCTCGAAGGCGGTTTCCCTTTGGCAATTCAATATGACAATCTTGCGGATAAAAGAACTTATGTCAAATCCGTTATAAGCGAGATTTTCGACAAAGACATAAAGACTCGAATCAAAATTAATAATCGAGAGGCGTTTGTCAAAGTAAGAGATTTTATAATCAACAACTACGGTGCAACTATGAGTATTACGAGCTTGCAAAACGCTCTTGAAAAAGATGGCATAAAAATAAAGCGTACCACTCTTGACAGGTATATTAAGGCACTTACTGATGCAAAAATCCTATACGAATGCAAACGATTTGATATGAAATCAAAAAAATCACTTACGGGTGAGAAAAAATACTATTTGGCAGACACTTCCTTTTATTTTGCAACCAATACCGACAACAGAATTAACTACGGTCCCGCTCTTGAAAACATTGTTTACATCTATGCAAGAAGCAGAAATTATGAAGTAAGCATTGGCAAAATCGGAAAGCTGGAATGTGATTTTATTTTAAGAGACAACAACCTAAATTACGCTTATGTGCAGGTATCTTACACTATTAACGAAAGTAAAGACACCGAAGACAGAGAATACAAGCCTCTTGAAAAAATCAAAGACAATTATCCAAAATATGTGATTACAACAGATTATTTACTGCAACATCGAAACGGTATAAATCATGTTAATTTAATGGATTTTATAACCAATAAACAATCATTTTAACCAAAATATCTTTCAATTACTTATAAACCGATTTGCTGATATACAATTAAAAACGGTGTATCGAGATGATACACCGTTTTTATCTTATAATGCTTTTTTGATTGCGTCAAGAAGGTCGCTGTATTCCTCATAAGCAGGAATATCAGGATAATCCTTTTTGATTGCATCGGTGGATTTGAACAAAAATCCTGCCTTGCTTGCCTGAATCATACCGAGGTCGTTGAAGCTGTCGCCGCTTGCGATAGTGTCGTATCCGATTGACTGAAGTGCCTTAACCGTTGTGAGTTTTGACTGCGGACAACGCATCTTGAATCCTGTGATTTCGCCGTTTTCGGCAACCTCAAGAGTGTTGCAGAAAATTGTAGGCCAGTCAAGCTTTTTCATAAGCGGTGTTGCAAATTGCTCAAAAGTGTCTGACAAAATGATAACCTGTGTGATACTTCTGAGTTCGTCCAAAAATTCCTTTGCACCCGGCATAAGGTCGATTTTTGCGATAACCTCTTGAATTTCTTTGAGTCCCAAGCCATGCTCTTTAAGAATTTTAAGTCTGTAATTCATAAGCTTGTCATAATCAGGTTCGTCACGGGTTGTAAGTTTAAGTTCGGGAATACCTGTTTCCTCTGCAAATGCAATCCAAATTTCAGGAACGAGTACGCCCTCCATATCCAAACAAACGATGTTCATAATATGTCCTCCAAATATAAAAATTTAAAAATTAACTGTTTGCGGCACTCCGGCTTTAAAGTCGAGTGTCTTTTCCGTATCGCCGTATGTGACTTTGATTTGTTGGTCAATGTCGGAAGTGATTGTTGCTTCAACGCTGCCTGCGTTCATATCCCACGAAAGACTGTCAACCGTTGCTCTTGTTCGTGCCTTAATGCCTTTAACCGTGCCTTTGTCAAAACCGGAAGTCGGGAGTGCGGGAAGAAGTCCGATTTCGCCCTCGTTTGAATAAACAAGTGCTTCGTTAACTATTCCGAGATAACCGATTGCAAAGTCGGTGCAATAGCAACTGCCTTTATCGTAATCGTGATTTGTCATCAAAGAATCATATCTTATTTTATGATTTTGAAGCTTCAATAGTGCGTCGGTAAGTGCATCTCTGTCCTTTAATCTTGCGGCAATAAGCGAACGGTGAACAAGCGCATGCGAAGCCTCGTTTTCGCTTTCTCTGTTTGCGATAGCCTGCTCACAAGCCTTTGTAAGTTCCTCGTTATGCTGTGTTTCAAACAGCGGCCATGCACAATAAAGATGGCTCAAATGTCTGTGCTCGTTGTTTTCTTCAAAACTTGTGGTTGCCCACTCTTTGAGAGCACCTGTTTCGTCATAAATATACGGCGGCAACTTGTCCATAAGATTTTGCCATTTTGCAAAGCTGTTGTCCGGCGTTACATCAGCCATAACAGCCTTTAACATTTCAAGATTATTTCTGCAAGCCGAAATGTCAATAGCACAGTTTGCGTCTGACGGACTGTCGTAATTTGACGGATTGTTTTCAGGCGAATATGACGGAAGAATACAATATGTTTCGCCGTCATTCAGCTTTGTTTTGCCTTTTTCATAATGAATTCCACCGTCTTTATCGGTGTAATATTCAGGAGTCAAAAGCTGTGCCCAATAATTTGCCGACTTTGTAAGAAGAGGCAACAAAATGTCCTCTTCAAGCATCATATAGCCTTGCTTTTTGTATTTTGCAATATCGTTTTCATCAATAGAAAGCACGGATTTCAGCTTGTTCAAATCAAACTCTTCGGAAAGCGGAATTTGAATATTTCCGTAGGTTTGCAAGGTTTCGTAAAGAGGTTCAATCATCCACGATGTGCCCGCATTCCAATATCTGAACGGATAAGGATAACAAGTTTCTGTGATAACCGCCTTGTCGCCGTCGGTGTTTACGGGTGCTTGGATAGCGTCCGTAAAGCCGTGAGTTGCCTTTGCGTTTTCCTCCCAATCGGGAAGCTGACGGAGAATAAAATATGTATATCCGATCGGAGATGACGAAATGTTACCCGTGTTAATTGACGAAGTCTGCAAATTCACATTTGCGTCCATTGTGTACTTGCTTCCCCAACCGGTGTTGAACTCGCCTGTCCACATTCCGTAAAGTCTGCTTGTGGAATAACCCGAACAGCAGAGATATGCGTATCTGCCTGCATAATATGAACGCTGTGCAAGTGCGGCAGAAAGCTCGTCCTCGCCCTTTTGCTCTTTAAGGAGTTTTTCGTTTGACTCGTCGCTGTCCTCAAGTTCAAGAGTAACTGCATCAAATTGCGGCTGATAAATTTCAAGATGCTTTTTGAGTGCTTTTTCGTAGTCAAAACCGTCTTTGCCGTCATATTTGTCCTCAACGGCTTTTGCCTTATCAGTAAGTTCATCAACAAGTTCGTAGCTGTCCTTGTTCTCAAATTCATCAAGGCTTCCCATATTATAGGTTCTGTCGCTTATTGTGATAAGATAAATATTTTCGGCATTTGTAATTTTGATACCGCTGTTTTGACCACGGAAAATGTCTTCCTTGTTCTTCTTTTCAAGTTCAACCTTTTCCTTTGTACCGTCGGTCACAACATAAGTAGTTGTAACATATCCGCCGTTTTTCAGTTCGCTGTTTTCGTAATTTGGATAATGTGCAACAAGCGAAATCGTGTTGGCGTTAATGTCAACAACCTTTTTGTATTCCATATCCGCTTCGCCGCCGTCGCCGAAATTCGCCATGGTCGAAAGGTCATCAAGCGTCAATGTAACATTAAGCTGAGCCGCCTCCGACGACTGCGACAACTTTGTTATAACCGCACCGTCTGCCATTGAAGTAAACGAAGTTCTGTCCCAAGTGCCGTTTTCATCCGTAAATCTCACACCGACCTGCGAAGATTCAAAATCAGTGTAGCGGATGTAATCTTTTGCACCTTTGCCGTCCATAGAAATACGGAGTTGGCCGCCCGGATGAAAGCTGTATACTTCATCGTAAGACGCATCGTCCGTTATATCTTCACCTTTAACGATGCTTTGCTTAACTGTTTCAAGTTCGTTTGAGGTATCGGGACAGGTACGAATATTTTTGTTAGGCATAATGAAGTGCATATTTTGAAAAATAAATGTGTCCTCGTATGGCGAACCACTCTCGATAAATCCCTGCAAGCCGTTGCCCGAAACCATACCCTCACGCCATGTTTTGGTTTTATTCTTACTGTTCTCTTTTAATTCTTTATAGTCAAGACTGTACGAAATTTTTGTGCTGTCCGTAAATAATTCCTGCACTGCGGCAGTTTGATTTTTTGACGCACCGCAACCGACAAAGCCTGCGGCAATAACACCGCTGAGCACAACAGCCGTTAACTTCTTTAACTTTCTCACAACAATTCCCCTTTTTCATATAATTTATATTTTATTATACCAAAGTAAAAAATGATTTTCAACCTTTACAACCGATAAATGTAATGTTACAATTATAATATAAAGTATAAAAGGAGTAATCATTATGACACAAGAGCTTAAATATCAAATTATCGACAAAATCAGAGAAATGGCAGCCGCACCGTCCTGCTGTGCGGAACTTAAAGAAAAAGCCGAGGAATACCTCGTTGCAGTCGGCACAACAAGAGAGGACAAAAAGTTCAGAGAACTTGTTGACGAAATTAAGGCAGACATCATCCCCGTTGACGCAATGGTTGAATTTATGGCTTCACCGCAGGCAACAGAGGAATTCGGTGAAGAAACCGCAAAAGAATTCCTTGCACACGCAAAAGAACTTCAGGCAAAAGGCGAAAAATTCTGCGATTGCCCTGCCTGCTCCGCCGCACAGGAAGTCCTCAAACTCATCATTTCTTCAAAATAAATACACAAACAAAAAAACGATGCAGTCGAGTGACTGCATCGTTTTTTTATGCAACAGACACGGTTAATTTCAATCCCAAATGTTGCATTATTTTTAATAATGTATCCAAATTCGGAGTAGTTTTTAATGTTTCAATTCGTGCAACCGAGGATTGAGGAATTCCGCAAATTTCAGCCAACTGCCTTTGAGATAAGCCCAGTTCATTCCTTTTATCAATTATTGCACCGACTATTGAGGCAAGTTCTTCCATTTGTTCAATATCACTTTTAGCCTGCTCGTCAACGCTTTTTGCATAATTTTTGTAATCGTTCCAATTTTTCATATCAACCACCCTTTCTTCTGTTAAGGTAATCAGTTCGTTCTGCCCTTGCTTTTTCTATTTCTCTTTTAGGAGTTTTTTGTGATTTCTTTCTAAAATGATGCAGCAAGACAAAAGTATCTTGTTGTGCAAAGAAATAAAAAACTCTGTTGTTGCCCGGTCGTAATTCCCAAATTCCGTCACCAAGATGCTTTGTAATATTGTCCCCCAAATTTGTACCATTATTTTGTAACAATTCAATATAAAAAACTATTTGCTTATATTGTATGCGAGAATCCTTGCTTGTTGCGGATTTATCTCGCAACTCCTCTAAAAAATTCCAAAGTTCACTTTCGCCACTTTGATTTTCATAAAACTCAACATTGAACATATTTATGTTTCTCTTTTTTCTTTCCTAATCTATACTTATGATAGCACAAATGCTATCATAAGTCAACAAAAAAACGATGCCCTCACGGACATCGTATTTTTTGAGTTAATCATTATGAATCAGTCACAAACGAGAACGCCGTAACCGTTTTTACGCTTGTAAACTATCTTTGTTTCGCCGTCTATGCCGATGTACACGAAGAATGTGTGTCCGAGCATTTCCATCTGAACGATTGCTTCATCGTCCGTCATTGTATTTGGTGTGATGTGCTTAATTCTGTTGACATCGACCGAATCGTAATAAACTTGGTCAAAATCGTCCATTGTAACATCTTCATCCAAATCATCAAATGCAGTTGCGATTTCATCAATTCCGCCTTTGCGTTTTTTGTCAACAAAGAAGGTCTTGAGTTTGCGAAGTTTACGCTTCAAATCATCAACCGCCATATCAACAACCGGCTCAATGCGGTCTGCTCTTGCTTCACCTCTGATGAAAGAGCCGACATTTTTCACCGTAATATCACATTCGTATTCTCCACGCTCCTTGCTGAGCGTAACATCAAATGTTGCGTTATCCGGCAGCATTCTTTCAATTCTCTTGAGTTCCTTTTCAATGCCGTCTTTTGCGCCCTGCTTCAAATCGAAGCCTCTTGCTGTAATGTTAATCATACTTATGCCTCCATTCGAACAATAGTGAGAGAAATATCTTTTCTCCCTACAATCATTATACCCTGTATTGCGAACTAATAAAAGTATTGTAAAATTCCTTTTTTATGATATAATAGAATTGATGTGTGTATGACAAATTCACGCATTATTTTTTAAAAAAAAGGTAAAAATATGAAACAGAATTTCAAGTCAACCGTCAACGCTTGCTTCACAGCATACATAGTTCAGGCAATAGTCAACAATTTTGCGCCATTGCTGTTTGTTACTTTTCAAAAAGAATTCGACATTCCGCTGTCGCAAATTACATTGCTGATTTCTTTCAATTTCACGGTTCAACTTTTGGTTGACTTGCTGTCGGCAAAGGCAATCGACAAAGTCGGCTACCGCACATCAATGGTTTTGGCACATTTTCTGTCGGCACTCGGTTTGGCAAGCCTTGCCGTACTGCCGTTTGTATTACCAAGTCCGTTTGTCGGACTGCTGATTTCGGTTATGATTTACGCTGTCGGAGGCGGAATTTTAGAGGTTTTGGTCAGCCCGATAGTTGAAGCGTGCCCAACCGATAACAAGGAAAAAGCAATGAGCCTTTTGCACTCGTTTTACTGCTGGGGACATATGGCGGTCGTGCTGTTAAGCACCGTGTTTTTCAATATTTTCGGCATCGAAAATTGGCGAATTGTAGCTGTAATTTGGGCAATATTACCAATAATCAACGGCATTGTTTTTGCAAAAGTACCAATAGCAAATCTTATTGATACCGACGAAAAAGGTATGAGCATAAAAGAGTTGTTCACATCAAAGGTGTTCATAATTCTGTTTATAATGATGGTTTGCTCAGGTGCAAGCGAGCAGGCAATTTCGCAATGGGTGTCAACTTTTGCAAAAGAGGGCTTGGGAATTTCCAAAACGGTCGGTGACCTTGCAGGTCCGCTTTCGTTCGCATTGCTGATGGGCACATCACGAGCACTTTACGGCAAATTCGGCGACCGAATTCCGCAAAAGAAATTAATCCCTGTTTCGTGCATTGTGTGTATCGGAGCGTATTTAGTTGTATCACTTTCACCGATACCGGCACTGTCGCTGATAGGCTGCTCGATTTGCGGCTTCTGCGTGGGAATTATGTGGCCGGGAACATTCTCGATTTCATCGGCAATGCTCGCCAAAGGCGGCACGGCAATGTTTGCATTGCTCGCACTCGGCGGCGACCTCGGATGCAGTGCAGGCCCAAGCCTTGTCGGCTTCGTGTCGTCAATGGCAGAGGATAACCTAAAAGTCGGCATCCTCGTCGCCACAATCTTCCCGATTATCCTGCTGCTGAGCACCAAACTCCTCGGCAAATTCTCAACAAAAACCAAAGCCTGACTAAATTTATTGATTTGGATAAATTATAGTATAAACGAAAGGAGTTAGACAAATGACAATAAAAGAGGCGAGAAAATCGGTTAAATTAACGCAAGCCAAAACTTCCGAACTTACAAAAATACCTTTAAGGACTTTACAGAATTGGGAAAACGGCACCCGTAAATGTCCTGAATGGTGCGAACAGTTAGTAATTGAAAAAATACTATCATTAGGCACAAAATAGTTTTTTCGCTAACCTATGACAAATAAAACAATTGTAATTCCCTAATTTTTCTTGGTATGTTATAATTTGTGAATTGGGCAATGGAATCCTTTAACATTGTAGTTCCCTAATTTTTCTTGGTATGTTATAATGCTTAGTGAGGTAGATAAGGTATTCGAGGCATTGTAGTTCCCTAATTTTTCTTGGTATGTTATAATAGTGACATTTCCGGAAGACAATTTACAATAATTGTAGTTCCCTAATTTTTCTTGGTATGTTATAATTGTTCGGCGTAGTGCCAACTGTATCGCAGAGATTGTAGTTCCCTAATTTTTCTTGGTATGTTATAATCGATGAATGATAACTACCATTCTCGAGGAAATTGTAGTTCCCTAATTTTTCTTGGTATGTTATAATATGGGAACAAAAGGCACAGTAAATTAGGGCATTTCGAGAAAAATTCGAGATAAAAAAGCACAACAGAATTAATTTTCTGCTGCGCTTTTTCTCTTTTTTACAATAAAGTTAACTGCTCATATGCAACGGGAATGTCCGATTGGATATATTCGCCGAGCAAAATTTGCATAGATTCGTACTGTTTTTCGGTAATAGTAAGCAATCGCACCGAGCCGTTTGGCGGCAAATGCTGTTTCAGCCGTTTTTCATGCATTTTAACCGCATCATATCCATTGCAAACTCTTGAATAAACTGAATACTGAACCATTAAATAGCCATCATTGATAAGAAAATTTCTGAATTTAGTTGCCGCCTTTTGTGCGGCTTTTTCTGTAACCGGCAGGTCAAAGAATACAATCATCCTCATAAACTTAGTCATAATTAAAATATGATATATCAATCAAATTCGGTAATTTCAATGCAATTTCTTCATTTTCAAACGAAGAAATTATGCTTTGAACTGTAAGTTCTATTGCATTTGCCACGCTGTGACGGTTGCCGTCAATTTCGGTCGCACAGTTTAGCAAAAGTTGAAGTTCGGCTTTTTGCGGAGTAAAGAATTCTTCGCCCCAGTCAACATAATTTTGATAAACAAAATTGTCAATAATCGGCCGATACGGCTCAATAATATCATCTGCCAAATTAAATTGATTAAGCTGGCTTTTGTGATGTATGCCGAGTGACGGCTCAAGCCCGTAAGCAACAATTGTTTTGGCAATAAACGAACGCAAAATCGCATATCCGTAATTAAGTGCGGCGTTTATGCCGGTTTCGTCATCTCGTTTAAAATCATCACCAAAAAGCGATTTAAAATACAATCTTGCAGCATAGCCCTCTCTGTTTGTTGTATCTCCCGATGCAACATTTTTTGAAATCGAATACAGAGTTTGTGCCTCATCAATTTCATTAAGTTCAAGGCATTTTGCTTGATTATTGATTTTTGCCTGCACAATTTTTTGCCAAATCTTTTTAAGCCGTGGCTTCGATTGAGAAAACTGAAGGTTTATTCGCTTGTTCATTCGACAATATGAGCCTATCGGCAAAAGCTCGCAAGACGGAATGTGCTTGTCGTTGCATATAATCACACATACTCCGTCATCAGCAAGTTTTGCCATCAACTTACCCGTAAGCGAAGTGTACGGATTGTCGACCACGATTGAACGAATATCCTCAATAGGGAACGAAAGTTCCTCGCCATTGAAAACTATCAACTGATTATTTCTTAATTTCAATTTTGCTTCGTTGGCAATAAAAATATTTCTGTAAGCCATAATTAATTAAAATACATTCGCTTTTCTTTGTTTACCTTGTTAACATTTCCAAGCGGGTCAACGGTATACTTTTCAATATTAACCAATGATTTAACACCACAGCCTTTAAACTTATATGAGTTATCGTGAGTTATTCCATTTATACTTGCGGTGGATATATCTGCTCCGCCATAATACAACAACAACTCATTTCCATATTTATTTGCCGGCAAAGTGCTGTCTTTATTAGCCACATTGAATTTCATATCTTTTTTAGCCGTTATACGAATTAAATCATTTGGATATAACGAGAACACAAAGTCTTTATCGTCCATTTCTTTCCACGGCTTTGTACCCTGAACACAAGCCAAATTAGGCAATGTCGGCTTTATAGTATCGGCAACATAAATCGGCACAAAATAATAGCCGTCATTTTCAACATAGAATACATCTATACGAATCATTGAGCCGTTATCTGCAATTCCGAGTTTGTTTTCATTTCTTGCCTTAACGCTTGACGACGAACGCTCAATAATTTTCACTTTCTTTACAATCGGACCCGGCGTTCCGTCTGCTTTTGGCTTGTGGAACTCC
The DNA here is from genome assembly GCF_934561735.1 of uncultured Eubacterium sp. Taxonomy (GTDB): domain Bacteria; phylum Bacillota; class Clostridia; order Oscillospirales; family Acutalibacteraceae; genus Eubacterium_R. The sequence goes on along the minus strand of NZ_CAKTGT010000009.1, from coordinate 2,785 downwards.
TCTGCAAATGCTTGTTTTGCATCTCCGTCAAACTCAACAAGTCGTTGCAACAGTGCATTATAAAGCAAAGTATCACTTTCGGGATTATAATAATTCTCGATAGCACCGTTTTTGAGTTTAAGTGATGTCAACTCAACCTTTGAAATTTTATATCCGTCAACCTTGCCCGAACGAATTGTGTCCTTATGTGCAGGGCCCGTAACCTTTCGGCGAGGCATACGAGAAACAAAAGCAGGCTTTGCACTTTCGGCATCGTCATAGCTGTAATTTGAAAATGACAACAGCACACTTTTAAGTCGCTTTTCATCTTCAATTTCGCTTCTTGCTTCGAGTTCTTTCCTGAAGTTCGGATACGGAAGCGGGAAACGCTCTTTGACCTCTCCTGTGCGATAATCAACATCAAACATAGTCTCTCTGTCAAACGAATATTTTGAAATTTTGTTCACCATTCCTTGAGTTACGCAAGAAATAACCGCAGCGTCCACAGCATGGTGCAAATCACCGTTTTCTCTGATTTTGTCAATACCCCAACATTTACGCATATAAGCCGTTGCGGCACCGTTAACAGAAATAACATGTCGTTTTCTGCCGTTTGCAAAATCCTCAAAAATCAAATTGTCATTTATGTAATTATAAAGAACTCTGCTCAAATATTTTGTGTCGTTAAGATTCCTTTGCTTAAAGTCCTCTTTGTCCTTTTCGGTAAAATGTTCTTTAAGCAAATTCTGCTTTTTTCTGTAATTTCGGATATTGCTGTTTACCCAAACACGATAATCCGATTTTTTATTTTCAGCCAAATATTCAAGCGGAACACGATTTCTTTTTTGTCTGTTTTCGGAAGAGAAAGTCAAAACTTTATTGTTGTAACTGTCGTCAAAGCAAGCACTGTACGGAATTATATGGTCAATATCCACATATCCAACCTCAAACAATCTGTCATATTTAATAGGATCTAATGAATACGGACAAATTCCGTCTTGCTCATGATAGAGTTTTAGCTTAACAATATCCTGACCCTTTGGCTCAAAGCCAAAATTATCAACAATCTCTTTCTTTATCTTTTCATTTTTAGCTCTGTTAAGCAGATAATTTTTCTCAATCTCATCTCGCTCTTTCTTGCTCTTTGAAAGTTCTCGTGCAAGTTCTATATTAAGATAAGTAGGCGAAGCTCCCATTTCTCTGATTATTGCATTTACAACCTTAACGGTTTGTGACACCGCACGCCTTACAACAGGATTAACGATGTCATCAAGTTCATCTGATTTTGGCGGAAGCAACATTTGCTTTTCGGCATTGCCGTGTGCCTTGAAATCCAGACCTGCACATTCGCAAGCCTCGTTGTATGTTTTACCTTCTTCCAAAAACGGAATAAGCAATTTGCACGCCTTAACACTGATGTGCCCTGTTTTGCTAAATGACGGAAGATTCAAAAGTGCGGGATAAAGACCCTTGTCTATGTCTGTTTTTTGGAGTGCTTCAATAATCTTTGTATCGTTTTTATAGAATGTAAATATTCTGCCGATTTCATCAAGTTCATCATGTGAGAGCGAATTCATAGCATCGCCCAATATGCTTTTCATTTGATGATAAATATTCAGATGTTGAAATTTTGTCTTTTTCTCCGACTCCTCAACGCCTTTTTCGGTATAAGTAATGTTCTTAAATTTGAAATCAGGCGAAATCTTCAGTTTTTTTCTTATTGAAGCGTAAGTAACCGACTTAGTTTTAAAACAATATTCCTTTAATTCATTACGCTCCTGCTGCGAAAGAAAAAATGCGTTGCCTCCGTCATCAATCAAGGTGATATTGTTTATTCCCTGCAAAAGCGAAAAAAGCTGAAAAGAATAGCTTGCTTTTACCGCACGATATTCTTCAGGGAAGAAAGTACATCTGCCAACCATTTTTTCAATTTGGTTGCCTGAATACGGACTCGGAGATTTTTCGTTACCCTCGCCCGGACCTAAATCAAACGGTCTTTGCGACATAACTATATCCGTGTATTTTGTTTCAATTTCTTCCGCTGCAAAAGGCATACCGAAACTGCGTTGAGCAGAAAAAATCATTTTTATTTCATCGGCAATCATATCACGAGACACCGTGTTGAGGTAGTCCTCGCCTTTGTTACGCTTGTACTTTGAATATCTTTCGTCCTTATACAGCATTTCGCCGACTGTGCGATAGCCGTTTTGAGCAATGTTTTCCCTATTCTTTTCAATAGCTCCAAGGAGTTTACCTGTTTCTTTATCCTTTGTGTTTTCGTCAACTTTTCTGTTTGACTTAAAGCCTCTTCTTTGTGCAAGATTAATAAGCACCCTTGCAAACTCAACATTGCTTATCGGTTCATCAAGAGCCCTTGTTCTTATTTCATATATATCGGACAGTTGACCTTGGAACATTGTATCAAGTTCATCTTGAGTCACAATTCCATCACTTACAAGCATATGCCTAATGCGTTGAAGCCTGTGTTGATGGCGTCTTATTCTTCGGCGAAGTCCCCTCGCCTCTCTCCTCGGCTTTGCAAGTGAACTGCCGTCTTTTGGATTCTCGGCTTTGTCAAAAATTCTCGAACCAAGACGAACAATTCTTTTAGGCTCATCATTTGAATCAAGTTCTGTTACACAATAGCCAACAGATGCAATTCCGCAATCCAATCCGATACCGTACTTCATAATGTTTCTCCTTTTTGATAGAAAAAGATAACGGCTCCAAAAAGGAGCCGTCAGAGCTTTTCGGTTTTCTACCTTTTTGTAGTAACCCAATTGTTCTTGGTATGTTATAAGAACAA
>NZ_CAKTGT010000008.1 GCF_934561735.1 uncultured Eubacterium sp. | reverse complement strand
TTATAGCATTTAGGGAGCGTACTTTCCACCATATAAACTTGTCAGATAAGTAATTCTTTTGTTAAGTTTAACTGCATTGATAAAGATTACTATATTAAGCTTTTTTACTTAGCGGTTATTATCAAGTGTTTTATTACTTTCCGAGGTCGAAAAGCTGTTCTCTTGTGAGGTTTGCTGTTCGTGAGGTTTCGTCATCAGGAATTACACGGATAGTTTTGCCGTCATAAGCAGAAACCTTAACCTTTGCGGTCTTGCCGTCGATTGTAACCTCTTTTTCGCTGTAAACTTCGTTGAGCGGAACTTGCTTTGCAAGTGCTGATTTTTCTGTCAAAGCACCTGTCGGGCAAAGTTCAACGCAAAGTCCGCAGTTTGTACACTTCGTTTGGTCAAGCGGAAGATTAAATGCAGGAGCAACTTCTGTTTTGAAGCCTCTGCCCATAAGACCGATTGCCGAAATGTTCATAACTTCCTTACAGCTTCTTACACACAATCCGCAAAGAATACATTTTGCACTGTTGCGTTCAATGAATTCGTTTGAATTTGCCGTGTACTTCTGTGGCATTTCACCCTTAAATCTGGCAGGGTTGATGTCGTATCTCTGTGCAACGCTCAAAAGTTTACACTTGAAGTATTCCTTGCATCCGCATTCAAGGCAACGGCTTGCTTCAGCTTTTGCTTCGTCTTCTGTAAATCCGAGGCTGACTTCGTCAAAGTTGTTTCGTCTGTATTCAGGGTCAAGCACCTTTGGATTGGTTCTTGCACATTTTTCTTTTGCAGAGTAATCAATGAGTTCTGCATCTCTTCTGCTGATGTACGGCACTCTTGTGTCGATTGCTTCGCCGTTCAAAAATGCGTCAACGGCTTCTGCACATCTGTCTGCTTCGCCGATTGCTTCGATAGCGATTGATGCACCTCTGTTTGTTGCGTCACCGATAGCAAACACACCGTCAAGATTTGTTTGAAATGTGTCTATATCAGCCTCAATGTTGCCTCTGTCTGTGAGTTTAAGCTCGCTCACATCCTCGCCGACAAGTTTTTGACCGATGGCCATAATAACGCTGTCAACTTCGATTTCTTCGGTCTTGCCCTCAACAGGAACAGGCTTTCTTCTGCCCGATGCGTCAGGCTCGCCGAGTTCCATAATTTGAAGTGTAATGCTCTTTACCTTGCCGTTTTCACCGTTAAACGAAATAGGATTTGTGAGGAATTTGTACTGTACGCCCTCTTCCTCTGCTTCTCTGATTTCGAGGTCGTCGGCAGGCATCTCGTTTCTTGTTCTTCTGTAAACAACATAAACATTCTTTGCACCGAGTCTTACAGCGGTTCTGCAAGCGTCCATTGCCGTGTTACCGCCGCCGCAGATAACAACATTGTCGCCGATTTCTTCGGGCTTGCCGAGAATTACGCTGCGGAGAAAATCAATACCGCCGTAAACACCGTCAAGCTCCTCGCCCGGAGTTCTCATTGAACTTGATTTCCAAGCACCGACAGCAACGATAACAGCGTCGTTTTGCTCTTTGAGGCTTGCGATAGAGAAGTCTTTACCGAGCTTAACATTGTTAATCATCTTAACGCCGAGCTTTTCGATAATCTCAATTTCGCTGTCGAGCACTTCTTTTGGAAGTCTGTATTGCGGAATACCGTAGCGGAGCATACCGCCCATTTTTTCCATCATATCATAGATTGTTACATCGTGGCCCTTGATTGCAAGCTGATATGCGGCTGTAAGTCCGGCAGGACCGCCACCGATGACAGCGATTTTTTTGCCTGTTGCTTTTGCCTTTTCGGGAATGTATTTTTCGCCGTTGAGGTCGAGGTCAGCGGCAAAAGCCTTTAATTGAGCAATGTTGATAGGTTCTTCAACATTCTTTCTTCTGCACGCACTTTCGCATGGGTGCGGACAAACTCTGCCGATTGAAGCAGGGAGCGAAACTTTGTTTTTAACAAGTTTCAATGCGGATTCGTATTCGCCGTTTGCAATAAGACCGACATATCCCTGGCAGTCTGTTCTTGCAGGGCAGTTGAGTTGACACGGAGCAACGCAGTCGCCGTTGTGGGCAGACATAAGAAGTTCCATGGCGATTTTTCTTGATTGAACAACTCTGTCGCTTTCGGTGTTGATTACCATTCCGTCTGAGCATTTTGCAGAGCAGGAACGCAAGAGTTTTGGAATACCCTCGGCTTCAACAACGCAAAGACCGCACGCACCGTAAACTTTTACGGCTTCGTCATAGCAAAGGGTAGGAATGTAAATGCCGTTGTCTTTTGCGGCTTGGAGGATTGTTGTACCCTCCTCAACCTGAATATTTTTTCCGTTAATAGTTAAGTTAAGCATTGTGTTTCCTCCTTCCTATGCCTTGATAATTGCACCGAATTTGCATGATGAGTAGCACTTGCCGCACTTTATGCACTTTTCGGTATCGATTTTGTGAGGATTTTTAACTGTACCGCTGATTGCATCAACAGGGCAGTTTCTTGCACAAAGGGTACAACCTTTGCACTTGTCCTCAATAATTTTGTATTCGATAAGGTCGCTGCATTCGCCGGCAGGACACTTCTTTTCGTTGATGTGAGCTTCGTATTCGTTTCTGAAATACTTGATTGTTGTAAGTACAGGGTTTGGTGCTGTTTGACCCAATCCGCAAAGAGCACCGTCTTTGATTGAATGGCAGAGTTCTTCAAGAAGTTCAATGTCGCCGTCTTTGCCCTCACCCTTTGTGATGCGTTCAAGCATTTCAAGCATTCTTTTTGTGCCGATACGGCAGTGAATACATTTGCCGCAGCTTTCTTTTGCGGTGAAGTCAAGGAAGAATTTAGCCATACCTACCATGCAGGTGCTTTCGTCCATAACAACCATACCGCCCGAGCCCATAATCGCACCGGTTGCACCGAGTGCCTTGTAGTCGATTACGGTATCGATGAGTTCAGCCGGAATACATCCGCCCGATGGACCGCCCATTTGAACAGCCTTGAATGCCTTGTCGCCTTTCATTCCGCCCCCGATGTCAAAAATAACATCACGAAGAGTTTTACCCATAGGAATTTCAACAAGACCCGATCTCTTAACCTTGCCTGTAACGGCAAATACTTTTGTACCTTTTGAATTTTCTGTACCCATAGCGGCAAAAGCCTCACCGCCGTTGTTGATAATCCAAGATACATTTGCAAAGGTTTCAACATTGTTGATGTTTGACGGCTTGAGCCAATATCCTGCGGCAGCAGGGAACGGAGGCTTCAATCTCGGCATGCCTCTGTGACCCTCAAGGGATTCAATAAGTGCTGTTTCCTCACCGCAAACAAATGCACCTGCACCTGCTTTGATTGTGAAATCACAGCTAAAGTCCGAGCCAAAGATGTTTTCGCCGATTATGCCTTGCTCTTTTGCTTGCTCAATAGCACGGTTAAGTCGCTTGATTGCAAGAGGATATTCCGCTCTTACATAAACAACTGCGTGCTGTGCACCGATAGCATATGCACCGATGAGCATACCCTCAATAAGTGTGTGCGGGTCGGATTCAATAACGGCTCTGTCCATAAACGCACCCGGGTCACCCTCGTCGGCGTTGCAGATGAGGTATTTAACTTCACCCTCGCTCTGTCTTGCGGCGTTCCACTTGAACCAAGTAGGGAAGCCTGCACCGCCACGGCCTGCAAGTCCCGATGTCTTGATGATGTCGATAACTTCCTCCGGAGTAAGCTCCGTAAGGCACTTTTTGAGTGCCGTGTAGCCGTCTGCCTCCAAGAAAGCGGAAATTTCGTCAGGATTGATGATACCGCATCTTCTGAGGGCAATTCTTGTTTGCTTTGTCAAAAATTCGCTGTCCTCATCAGATACAATAAGCTTTTCGATTTTTGAGATGTCGCCTGTTTTTGCATAATCCGCAATGCTTTGTGCATCGTCCGGCGATACCTTTACAAGACGGGTGAGCTTTTCACCCTCGTAAATGTCAACGATAGGCTCAAGATAACACATACCGATACAACCGGTGATGCTGACTTGTGCTCCGCCTAAATCACAGTTTAAAAGGGCTTGACGCACCTTTTCGGCTCCTGCGGCAATACCGCATGAACCTTCACCGATAACTATTCTCATTGTGCAGCCTCCCTTAATTCCTTCAAGATTTTCTTTGTCTTATCGGGTGTAAGACTGCCGTATGTATTGTCGTTTATCATCATAACAGGTGAAAGCGAACAACATCCGAGGCAGGCAACACACTTGAGCGAAAACAAACCGTCCTCGGTTGTTTCACCGTCCTCAATGTGAAGCTCGTCTTTGATAGTTTGAAGTATTAATTCCGATGAATTAACATGGCATGCGGTGCCTTGGCAAAGCATAATGAGATACTTGCCGACAGGCTGAAATCTGAATTGTGTGTAGAATGTGCCTACACCCATAATTTCGCTTGTTGCAATGCCTGTTTTGTCGGATATTTTTTCTATGGCTTCCTTTGGAAGATAGCCGTAAATATCCTGTGTTTGCTGTAAGATTGTAATCAAACTGCCCGGAACGCTTGCATATTCTTCAAGCACGCCGTCAATCAAATTCAAATCAACAGTAGACATTTCATTTCCCTCCCATAATCGTTTGCAAAATAAGTATATACTTATTTCTTTATATATAAATTATAATATATAGTGTTACATAAAATAATACTACTTTAATTTTTGATTATCAAGTATATATTTTTATTTTCATTAAAAATATACAAAAACATTAATACTTTTGTGTTTTCCTCCATAAACTTTTTATAGTGTTTTTGTCTGTTTTTGCCAAATTTTAAATATTTATTTTTTCTAAACAATGGGCATTAATCACCAAAAACTATTGACATAAGTGCAAAAATACTGTACAATTTTAACAAATGAAAAAAATCAAAGGGGTGTGCTTTATGAGCATAGTTAAGAATGTGGCAATTGTAGGCCACGCATCTAAAGGTAAAACCACTCTCGCAGAGGCAATGCTTAATGTGGCAGGTGTTACCGAAAGAATGGGCAAAATAGCAGACGGCAACACTGTGTCCGACAGTGACGCAGAGGAGAAGAAAAGAGGGGTTTCAATTTCTTCATCCGTTTTGCAGTTTACATATGACAATGCAAAAATCAATATTATCGACACTCCGGGACTTTTTGATTTTGCATTAGGTCAGGCAGAGGGACTTCGTGCGGCAGACAGTGCAATCGTTGTTGTTTCGGCAAGGTCGGGTCTTGCTGCAGGTGCCGAAAAAGCGTTTAAAGACGCAGGCAAAAAAGGCATGGCTCGTATTATTGTTACATCAAAAATGGATGATGACAGAGCCGATTTTTACAAAGCCTTTAATGGTTTGGTAGCCAAATTCGGCACAACTATGTGCCCGGTTGTCGTTCCTGTGTTGAACGGCGGCAAGGTTGTCGGCTACTATAATATGATTGATGACACATCTTATACATACGACGGAGTTCATAAAAAAACTACCGATGTCGCTCATGATGACCAAGCTCGTTTTGACGCTATTAAGGAAGTGTTTGCCGAAGCGGTAGCCGGTGCAGATGACGAACTTATGGAAAAATATTTTGAAGGTGAGCCTCTTACAAAGGAAGACAAAATCAAAGGTCTTTCGCAAGGCATTGCAGACGGTACGGTTGTTCCTGTGTTTGCACTTTCGGGTCTTACCGGTGTAGGCGTTGATATGCTTCTTGATTTTATCAAGGATTGCTGTCCTGCACCTAAGGCTGAATATGCAACCGATGCAAACGGTGAACCTATCGAACTTACCGTTGACGAAAACGGCCCTCTTGCCGCAGTATGCTTTAAGACTGTTGCAGACCCGTTCATCGGAAAACTCAACTATTTTAAAGCGGTATCGGGCAAACTTGTTCAGGGTGCAACTGTTGTTAACTCACGCACGGGCAAAGACGAGAGAGTTGGTAAGGTTGTCACTCTCCTCGGTGCAAAGCAAACCGATGCAAAGGAAATCCCTGCGGGCGAAATCGGTGCTGTTGTAAAACTTGACGGCTTTAAGACGGGCGACACTATGTGTACTTCCGCAAAGGTTGTTACTCTTGACGGCGTTGCCGTTCCTACTCCTTGCTATTCAATGGCAATCAGTGCAAACAAAAAAGGCGAAGAAGAAAAAATTGCCAATGCCGTTGCAAAGATGATAGAGGAAGACCCATCTATTGCATATAAGGTTAATAACGAAACAAGACAAACCGTGCTTTCGGGCCTCGGCGAGCAGCATTTGGATGTATGTTTGTCAAAACTCGGCACAAAATATAATGTAACAGCAACGCTTTCTCAGCCAAAGGTTGCTTACAGAGAAACAATTACACGCAAGGTTACTGCACAGGGCAGACATAAAAAGCAATCGGGCGGTCACGGACAGTTCGGTGATGTATTCATTGAGTTTGAACCGTATGATACCGAAAAACTTGAATTTGCCGAAAGAGTTGTGGGCGGTTCCGTTCCTAAAAACTTCTTCCCGGCTGTTGAAAAAGGACTTCAGGAGTCTATGGAAAAGGGTGTTCTTGCAGGTTATCCTATGGTTGGCGTTAAGGCAACACTTTTTGACGGCTCATACCATCCTGTTGACTCATCGGAAATGGCATTTAAGATGGCAGCTTCACTTGCCTTCAAGGCAGGCATTGCAGATGCTTCTCCTGTTCTCCTTGAACCGATTGTTACTCTCAATGCACTTTGCAATGATGAGGCTATGGGCGATATTATCGGCGACATCAACAAGCGTCGCGGCAGAGTTTTGGGTATGAATCCTACGGGTGACGGTATGCAGGAAATTCTTGCCGAAGTTCCTGAATCGGAAATGACAACTTTTGCAACCTCAATGCGTCAAATTACGCAGGGCAGAGGCTCGTTCACCACCGCTTTTGCAAGATACGAAAAGTGCCCTGAACATATTGCACAAAAGGTAATTGCAGAGGCTGCTCAAGAAAACTAACGGTGATTTTATGTTGGACTTTTTAAAAGGGCTAAAACGATTTTCAATAGCCACGATAATTGTTTCGGCGATTATGGGTGTACTGTTCATTGCGTTCCCGAGCAAATGTATTCAGTATATTTCGCTTGTCGTGGGCGTTTCGCTGATTGTAACGGGCATAATTTCGGTTGTGTCGTACATCGTTGAGAGGGATACAAAACTCCCGCTTGTGCTCGGCACGATTTCGTTGATAAGCGGTATAATCGTGTGTGCAAAGTATCGGGCAATCATTTCGATAATCGTTGTGATTTTGGGAATATTTATTCTCACTTCGGGCATTGTCGATATGGCAACTTCAATCCGTTCAATTATGCTTTTCAGAAAATCGGGCTGGTTCACAATGCTGTTGTCGGTGATTACGATTGTTTTCGGAATTGTCGCAATAACAAAGTCGGCACAGCTGACAGACGGCATTGTTCGATTTATCGGTGCGGCACTCATTGTGTATGCGGTGCTTGATTTGGTGACTTATATTCAGGTCAATTCAAAGGTCAAGCAGGTCAAAGATGCAGTCGATTCAATCTCCGATATAGAGGTTGAAGCCACCGAACAACAGAATGACGAATAAATAAAAAACACGCTGCGGATTTCTCCGTGGCGTGTTTATATATATTAAGGATGCGAGTTGACAAATCCTGCATATTATGCTAATATAAATATGAACAAAGGGCTTATCGGATAGACGGTTAGCCTCGAAAGTTGTTAAAAAATAACCGCTTGTTTTTCGAGGACAGGGCGGTTATTTTTTTATGCTTAATATGTAGCCTGTGGCTGCAACAAGAATAAATGCGAATAATACAAGATATTCCATAGCATCACCCCCTAAACAAAATTAGAGGGCATTACCCTCTGATAGTGAGGGCTAACCGCCTACCGTAAATCGACAGTTTCCTTTGTCCGAATTGATTATACAGGATTTGTAAAAATATGTTAATGAAAATGCACCGTAAGAATCAACTTACGGTGCATTTTTTACCATTCACTCTTGGTGTAAGAACGGATGATGTTTGTTATTATATTATCTCGTTTAAATCCTTTGCCCTTGCCGCCTTTGATTTGGTCTTGGATTTTGCCGGCTCTGATTGTGATAAAGTCGGCTTTGTCAATGATTTTGTCAATCGGCGGAATTTCACCAAAGCTGTATTTTTCATCAACTTTGTCAATTAATTCTGTTGCAAGGTATGTGTTTGAGAATTTTTTGATTCCCGTCATCGCAAGGATAACAACCTTGTTGTTTTCAGGCATAGTAACGGTTTTGCAACCTCTCACATCAATTTCGTAAAGATAGAAATATACCTTGCCGTTTGCAATGTTACCCTCCGGGTGATGGGTGTGGGTAAATTCCATGGCAAGCGGCTGATATGTGATTTTTGCCGTCTGTCCGAGTCCTGCCATATCCCACTTGCCGACAGGTTCACTCATCGGATAAATTGTCATATGACGCTCTTTGTTGTCCGCCATAAGAACAATATCCTGCTCGCCGAAAACAGAAGCCGCAACCATATACAACTTTGTAATGCCTTTAGGGAGTTCGATTTCCTGCTCTCTCGGAATGTATATGTTCTTGTCCATATCAACATTCGGCATTTTGAATGTAATACCGTGAACCGTGAGATTGCTCGGAATAAGCTCGTTCGGAAGGCTCATACCACTGCCTTGCATAATGCAGTTGACCTTGTATTCGTCGGCAGTAATTCCCGTAGAATTGTATTCAAGGTCAAGCTTTTTGTAGTTTTCTTTTGCTTTGTTTCTTTCGTTTGCAAGGTTCAATTTGAATGTCTTAACCTCAAACGGCTTTAGGTCAAATACCAAAGCACCGTCTTTGATTTCGGCATCCTTGATGTATTCCTCGCTTGCATATGTTTCACAGGCTTCTGTGATGTTGCAGTAGAACTTGATTCCTGCACCCTTGTGCTCTTTGCCGATACCCTCGTTGATTCTTACAATAATGCTGTCATCGTCAATAGCTTCCTTAACGGCTCTGACAATTACGCTGTCCGAAGTTGTGTTCATAAGGCTGAAGCTGTCGCCGAGTGCACCTTCACGCTTTGATGATGTGCGGAATGCAACAAGTTTTTGGTTAAAGCATTGTGCTTCAATTTGAGTTGCCGCACCGATTTCGCCTTTGTGGCTGAAAATGCCGAAAGCAAATTTGTTCCTGCCGATGTCCTGCAAATCCTGACGGGCGTCTTTTGTAAATGCACCTGCCGGGGTGTGAATACAGGTTAAACGGAGCGTGTAGTCGTTTGGTTTGTCCCATCCGTACTTGCAATCAGAAAGAATGCTCACGCCGTATCTGCCAAAACGGTCGGTAATGTCTGCCCATTTCTGTGCAGGCACTTCATATAAATTATCTGTGTTGTTGCCTCGTTTGATGTAACCTAGACCTAAGTCGTAACTTGCTTCTTCGTTTGAACAGGTAACAGGGAACTGTGCCTTGAGGAGTGTTCTTCTGCTTTGCCAGTCAATGTTGTTGTCAACACGGATGGTGTCTGCGTATGCATCAAGGCTTACAATCTGCTCAACTTTGCTGTATTCAGCCTCTCGTGTAACCTTGATTGCAATTCTTGCCGGTCCGTTTTCAACAATTTCAAAAGTCGGAGTATTTGCATAGCAGTAAGGCTCTGCGTCCAAATCTTCTTTTCTCATTTCCCACGATGGGTAGTTGAGCTCGCCCAAATCGTGAAGAAGAGCCATTTTGATTGGTGCTGTGAGAAGCTGAACCTTCAATTTTTTATCTACAATAGAACCTATGTCACCGTTTTTGTTAAACATAAGTCTGTATTTTTCGTTTTCAAGCGTGTGCTCGGTAACCTTGAGGTCGGTTGCGATTTTGCACTTTTCGTCCGTGCCTTGCACATCGTATACCTTGTAGCCCAGACTTCCCACACTTGCAAGGAAGATAATGTCAAATTCCTTGCCGGTCTTTTTAATTACTTGGCTCGGAACTTCTTTGCCGTTTTTGTCAAAAACCTTAACATATTTTGCATTTCTGTTCAGCTTGATATGTGCTTCAACAGAGGCTTTTCGCTTTGTTGCAACAGGGTTGTTAACGATTATCGCACATTCTTTGCACCAAGAGGTGTCAAGTTCATTTGCTATTGCACCTACTGCACCCTCGTACTCGGATTGAAATTGATTGAGCGATGCAAAGTAATCATTCCAGCTGTCGTTGTATTGAAGCATGGTTGATGTGCCCGGTATGTCATCGTGGAATTGGTGCTGAATAACTCGCTTCCACGCCGTGTCAAGGATGGCTTTCGGGTACTTGTACGATGTGAGCAGGCTTGCCGCAACCGCCGATTTTTCGCAGGTGTCGGCAAGGTTTTCGTTTTGTGCGTTGAGCCTTTTGCTCATACATCTTGATGTGTAACCGCCCGCACCGTGACTTCGCATAACAAGTTCGTTGTTCCAAATCGGTAAGCTGTCCTTTTTGCTTTGCGGCAATTTGTCCATCTCAATAAATATTTCATCGGATGATGCGGAGTAAACTTTTGTGTCGCTGTTTGTTTTGTTCGCTTCAACGCTTTCGTTAACAAACTTTGCACTTTCCTCGGTAGGCGAACCGCCCCAATCGCCTGTGCCGTAGTAGTTCATAGTCCACGGCAAATCGTGTTGCAGTCCGTTTTCCGCAAGCTTGTTGATGATTTGCAAATCGCCTCTTACATCACCGCTGAATTTGTATCTGTACGAAAGGGGATTGAGCGAAGCGTAAACCCTGTCACCGTTGACGCCCTGCCAAACGCCGATGTCAAACGGCAAATCGTATGCGCCGCCCCAACCTAATTTTTGAGAAGAAACACCCAGCAAATTTGCATGTTTTGCAATGCTCGGCAAAGCATAACCAAAACCGAAACAATCCGGCAAAAATACATCTTTTGATGTTTTGCCGAACTTTTCTTTAAAGTAATGATTGCCGTATAAAAAGTTGCGGAAAAGTGACTCGGGTGACGGAATGTTGACATCTCCGTTTTCGTATGCCGAGCCGCTTACACACCATTTGCCTGCGGCAACATATTCCTTGATTTTTTCAAATGCTTCCGGATAATATTCCTCAATAAGCTCATATCTGAAACTGCCCTCAAAGTTAAAACGGTAATTAGGGTATTTCTCTATGAGCTCAAAGTTTTTTTCAAAGGTGTCGGGTATAAATTCTTCAATGGTTTTCGGCAACTCCCATCTCCATACTGTGTCAAGGTGAGCCGTAGCAACCGTAAAAATCTTGTTTTCAGCCATGATGTATCTCGCTTTGTTAATTACTGTACTTCAATAATTTCGTATTCAAACTCGTATTCTTCCTGCAAAGCCTTTACCTTTGCTTCGTTATCTTCGATAAATGTAGGAGTGCGTACACTCTTGCCGTCTACCGAGTAGTCCTTTACAATTTGATTAAGCTTTTCCCAAGCTTCTGCTTCAAGCGGATAGTTGTCCGCAAATTTAATTTGAAATTCTCTGTGTTTTGGTATTCTTACTTTCATGGATATTCTCCTTAATATTTTTAGTTATAATATTATATAATTATTTGAGTATGATTTCAAGGTTGTTTTGTACTTTTTCGCTCAAAACTTCAATCGGATGTTCAAGTGCCTCTTCAAGTGTGGTTTTATCGTCAACAAGTGTAATCATCTCGTCACCGATTTTAATATTGTCCGCACTGCCGCTTATAACCACGCATTTTTTACCGTGCTTTTTGCAAAGCTCACTTATTTTGTACGGCAATTTGCCCATCATAGTTTGCTCGTCGGTTTTGCCCTCACCGGTTATTACAATGTCGGCATCTTTGATTTCGCTTTCAAGGTCGCAAAGTTCACTTAAAATGTCAAAACCCGATTTTATTTCTCCGCCGTAAACAGAATACAGTCCGCCGCATATTCCGCCTGCCGCTCCGGCACCTTTAAGCTTGCTTACATCGGTTTTGAAAAATGCGTTGAGCCTTTGTAAACCTTGGTCGAGTTCCTCAACATCGGTTTTGCGTGCTCCTTTTTGCGGAGCAAATACATATGCCGCACCGTTTTTGCCGAAAAATTCGTTTTCAACATCGCTCGCAAATGTAAAGCTTATATCCTTTACTTTGTCTTTCGTGCTTATTCCGAAAACAAAGTTCATATCATTGCTTTTCGGCATTTTCATAATGTTTTGATTTTCGTCATAAAACCTAACTCCGAGTGCCGACAGTGCACCGATACCGCCGTCACAGCAACCCGTTCCGCCAAGACCGAGAATGATGCTTTTATAGCCGTTTTCTGCGGCAAATCGTATTAATTCGCCCGTGCCGTAGCTGCTGCTTTGCATAACATTTTTCCGTTTCTGCAATCCGCTTGCAACAGCACATTCAATCGTTGCCGTGTTGCCGAAAGTTACAATATATCCGTCAATCTCCTTGCCGTAAATATCGTGACATTTTGTGTAAAGAACATCGCCTTTACAAATTAATTTTGCCGCATTGCAAAATCCTTCACCGCCGTCGGCAAATGGAATAGCTTTTGCATCACAATCAGATGATTTTTCAAGCACGGATTTTATGGTGTCGGCAACTTCATTTGATGATAATGTGCCTTTGTATGAGTCGGGAACAATAAGTATTTTCATATTTGTACCTCATAAATTTTAGTGATTTTATTTTAGCATATATTCTTTTATTTGTAAAATAATGCTCTGAACTGCCTTTTGTGCAAAATTACAGATTTTTTATACGCTTTTCGGCATATTTACCGAAATCGGAAAATTTTTTGAAAAATCTTGACATTATTTTTTTTATGTTGTAGTATATATATAACCACTTTAGTGGTCGGCGTGATGGTAATAGCGCCCTGTGTTGTGTCTTTCAGCAACTTCACAACACACAACGATAGAAATTGTTTTATTAAACAACGAAGATGGGTAGTTTAAGCGGACACTTGGACTACCCGTTCTTTGTTTTAAAAAAGTATAAAAAACCTCTTGACATTTTGGATTTATCTGCTATAATATTAATACGCATTGAGGCAATGCAGTGCACAACTGAATATCGCGGGGTAGAGCAGTTGGTAGCTCGTCGGGCTCATAACC
Organism: uncultured Eubacterium sp.; assembly: GCF_934561735.1. Taxonomy (GTDB): domain Bacteria; phylum Bacillota; class Clostridia; order Oscillospirales; family Acutalibacteraceae; genus Eubacterium_R. The sequence goes on along the minus strand of NZ_CAKTGT010000008.1, from coordinate 62,218 downwards.
CGGAGGTCGCAAGTTCGAGTCTTGTCCCCGCAACCACAAAATGAAACCACCCAATTTGGGTGGCTTTCTTTTTGTGCTGTGAGCTATGCTCACGGTTGCAACCGACGGGTTCCCGGGGCACAACTGCCAAGCGCTCCCGGTGGGAGATACAGTGCAGGCTGTTGTGGCGCAGCGGTCAAAATTTATCGACGCTCCAAGTCGTAATAAATTTTGGGCACCGCAAGAGTGCAAGCAGAGGTGTAGCCTCTGCGCGAAAAAATAATTTTTCCAACCATTTATTTAAGCCATTCTTGCAAAAAGAGTGGCTTATTTTTTTACCATTGTCTAACAGATTGTCTAACGCTTTTCAAACTTTTATTTTTCAAGGGTGTCTAAAATCCGTTTATTTGTTATTTACTCAAGAGTAAATAACAATTGAATTATCTTCCTTCGTATAGTATAATACAATAAATTTTTATTTTTAATTTAGGAGAAGCATATGAACGGTTATAAAGACAAATTGACAAATAACGAAAGAAGATATTTATATTCCGTTCCACTATTGTTTTTGCTTGGTTTCGGTGTGTTTCTTATTAGATTTGTTATCACAACGGATGTTCAATTTGATTTTAATGGGAAGGCAGGTGTGCTTTATAACATATTGGGTGCATTGATTACGGGCTATGGGCTTGCATCGGAATGTACCACCATACATTTTATGCTCAATCAAATAAGAGCTAACAAAGGTGTAGTTAAGGCTGTATTTATTCTTCTGTTTATACCTGCAATATTTGCCGGAATTGTTTTTGCAGCAATTATGACAATTCCTTATTGCATAAGTTGTTCAAAAAAGATAGACAGAATACATATGGACAATAAAGGCTATTTTCTTAAATGGCAAAAAGTATCACTCATTATTTTGAGCATTATTGATATTATAATCATAATTGCATATTTCATAGTAATGTAAAAAATTTTATTAAACGATATAGTTAAAAAAGTTGTATGGTATGGACAACAATGAGTTGAATGTGCAACTAAAAGCATATAAAAGACGAGCAAATTTGATATTTTTCTTAACCTCTTTTATACTGTCAATTTTAATTACAGCTACATTCTATTTTGTTTTTTATCATAATTATACCGTAATAAATGACACCAAACTTCCGGTTTCGTTTAATTTAATTGAAGCCGTTTTATTAGGTATATTTTTGTTTGAATATGTGAATTTCTTCAAAATGGATTATCATAAATATAAAAAATAAATACTTTCCATAAACAACAATAACAAAAATTTATATTCGGTCACATTGTATCAAATATGTTGTACAAAGACACAAAACGAAACCACCCAAGAGTGCAAGCAGAGGTGTAGCCTCTGCGCGACATTCGCGACATTATAAAAGTTTTTTGCCTAAAACCTTTTAAACAAAGGCTTTTCAGCGTTTATTGATGCTTTTGTATTGGAAATTAGAAATAAGTAAAATAAAAATCACGGTGTCTTTTCGGCATCGTGATTTTGATATTTACAGTAATGGCTTTATGGCTTCAAGTACGCTGATTATGTGATATTTTACAACGAATGCAATGTTGCAGTACGGTGCAGGCTCGCTTTTTAAAACCGATATAAGCGGAATGATATATTCTTCTGTTTCGTTTATGTATTCAATTATCTTTTCTTTTGAAAAAACATACGCCATTGTGGAAATGTTGTTGCATCTGTCTAAAATCTTAACCGTAACGGCTTTTTTGTTTTTTGCAATGTTTTGGTAGTAAATTTTTTTGGACTCTTCCTTTGACATATTCGGCAGAATTTTAAATGTTAAAAGATTTACAATTTCTTTTGTTTCTTTATTAACGGGAAGTTCGTTAATTGCCGTGTCGGTTTCCTCAACAACATCGTGCAACAGAATCGCCGAGAGTATGTCGTCATCCTTAATACCAATTGCGTGTGCGTGGCAAGCCATCATCAGCGGATGATTTATGTACTTGACTTTTTCGTTGTCGCCGGAATATTTTGACTGCCTTCGGTACTGACCGCTGTGTTTTGCTCTCATAAATTCAAGGGATTTTAATGTTTGTTCCAATCCTTCAAACTGTGCAAAGGTTTTGACCTTTGTGTACATATTGTCCTCGTTGAAAAGTCTTGAACGGTATTCCAAATGCTCGTCGTTTTCATCCTCAATAAAAAACGAATACGGAACATTAAATAGCTTGGCAATATCCATAAGATGTTCAATATCCGGCATATTTTTGCCGTTTTCCCATTTGCTGACGGCTTGCGAAGAAACACCGATTTTTTCGGCAAGTTCTTCCTGAGTTATTTTGTTATTGTGCCTTAGTTTTACAATCTTTTGCCCTGTTTCTCTGATGTCCATTTTGCCACCTCACATTTATTATATCATTTAATAGAAATATTGTACAGTGCAGTTGCCTGAAACAAGAGAAATAAGATAACCGTTGCTTTTGACTGTTAAATATTTTCTCATAAGGTCTGCTGTGTCAAGATTGTTTGATATTCCCAATTCTTTTGATATTCGGTTGCAAATGATTTCGTTATGTTTTGGTGAAAATTCATAATGCATATCGTTTGCCGCCTCAATATCAAGACTGTATTTTGTTGTATTACCGTTTTCATCATCGTGTATTGTCAGGTAAAACAGCCTGATGTCATCAAGATTAATTCGCTTTGTCATATCGCTTCCTCCTTACAAGTTTATGATAGCATATCTTGAAGAATTCTTCCATATATCGTCGGTTGAGCAAACTAAACCGGTGGTTTACTTTTTACGGTGTTTTAATATTGACTAAAAATATTGCAAATGATATAATTGCAGTGCGACAAAAATTCAATTTAATAATATGCCATAATTAGCAGGTAGTGTATGTTTTTTTATCTTTTGATAAAAACACGCACTTCTTTTTACACGCCTGTATTGTGGTATGAGTATTGGGTTTTTGTCGCAGAAAACTTTGAAGCTGTGTGTTTTTTGGGCGTGGCTTCGGCTGCGCTCTTTTTGTTTTTAAAATTATTTGCAGAGCATTATTATTGACTTAAATTTCTGCAAATGATATAATTGCAATGCGACATGAATCTCAATTTAATAGTTTTAGTTGGATTAATCAGCACGGTTTTTATTTTTATAAAAACACGCGCTTTTATTCGTATGCTGGTTTATCCAACTATTGAGGTTTTTGTCGCAGAAAACTTTGAAGCTGTGTGTTTTTTGAGCGTGGCTTCGGCTGCGCTCTTTTTGTTTTACGGCTCGGCTTGTTGCGGAGGAATATTGTGTCAAAAGAATATGAGTTGGAAAAAATCTATCGGATAATTGTTGAAAAAGCTCCTGTCGGTTCAAATCCAAGATATGATATACTTGCCGAAAAAGAGTATGAAATGAAAAACTCTGTTGTTAACGAAATACAAAAGTATAATCCGGAATTCGGTGCGTCGGATTATGAAAACAAAATACTTGTTAAAATCCGTGAAGTGATTAACGAATACGCATTGGATGCTTTTGCAAAAGGAATAGAGTTTGAACGAAATTTACATAATCAATCGGGTTCACATATAAAAACAGAACATAATTTTTAAATGCGATTTCATTGAATAGTTTGCATTGTAAACTTTTGCTAAAATTTAGGTTGACAATTTGAATTTGTGTGATACAATATAAATCAATTTGGCGAAAGCCGAAAATAATTTATTGAGGTATGTGACTATGGCACAAACAGAAAATAAGAAAACAAATTCAAAAGTAACCGATATGGTTTACATCGGTCTTTCTGCGGCAATTATTGCGGTTTGCTCGTGGATTTCTATTCCGCTCACGGTTCCTATTACATTGCAAACAATGGGCGTGGTGCTCATTTCAGGCTTGTTCGGTGCTAAAAGGGGAACACTCTCAACCCTCCTTTATATTCTCATCGGTGCAATCGGTGTTCCTGTTTTTTCAGGTTTTAAAAGCGGCTTCGGTGTTCTTTTGGGTTCAACCGGCGGATATATAATCGGATTTATCTTTACCGCTCTTATTGTAGGTATTGTTTCGGATAAAACAAACAAACTTTGGGCACTTGTTTTGTCTATGGTTGTCGGCATTTTGGTATGTTACGCATTCGGTACAGCGTGGTTTGCCGTTGTTTATGCAAAGACAAATGAGCCTGCATCTCTTGCAACAATCCTCGGCTGGTGCGTAATTCCGTTTTTGCTCCCTGACGCCGTAAAAATTGCACTTGCCGCCGTGCTGACAAACAGACTTAAAAAATTTGTAAAATAATAGCTTATTCCTGTTGTTTTTGTATCGATGATTTGTTATAATATTTGCAACAAATTAGAGAGGGAAGCAGAGAACAACTCTGTAAGGTAAATTATGGGCGGATTTTTCGGTGCGGTATCAAAAGACGATTGCGTGTTTGATTTGTTCTTCGGTGTAGACTATCATTCTCACCTCGGCACCCGTCGTGCGGGTATGGCTGTATATGACAAAGAAACAGGCTTTGACAAGGCAATTCATAATATTGAAAATGCTCCTTTCAGAACAAAGTTCACTAAAGAATCAAACACTATGCACGGTCAATACGGTATCGGTTGTATAAGCGACTTTGAGGCACAGCCTATTTTGGTGCGTTCACATCACGGTACATTTGCGGTTGCCACCGTAGGTAAAATTAACAACATCGACAAACTTGTTGACGATATTATCAAAAACAACACTCATTTTTTTGAAATGCAAAACGGTGACATCAATCAAACCGAATTGGTTGCCGCTCTCATTAATCAAAAAGAGAATTTTATTGACGGCATAAGATATGCTCAGGAGGCTGTGGAAGGCTCAATTTCTATCCTTGCACTTACACCTAAGGGTATTTATGCCGCAAGGGATATGCTCGGCAGAACTCCTATTTCAATCGGTCAAAAAGAGGACGGCTATTGTGCTTCGTTCGAGAGCTTTGCATATCTCAATTTGGGATACAAGGACTACAAAGAACTCGGTCCGGGTGAAGTTGTGTTTATGGACGCAGACGGTGTAAAAACTCTCATTCAACCGGGCAAAAAAATGCGTATTTGCACATTCCTTTGGATTTACTACGGCTATCCTTCAGCTTCGTATGAAGGCATCAGCGTTGAAAAAATGCGTTATAACTGCGGCAAGGCTCTTGCAAAAAGAGATAATGTTAATCCCGATATTGTAGCAGGCGTTCCTGACAGCGGCATTGCTCACGCAATCGGATATTCCAACGAAACGGGTATTCCTTATTCCCGTCCGTTCATCAAGTATACACCGACTTGGCCTCGTTCGTTTATGCCGCCAAACCAAACAAAGCGTAATCTCATTGCCAAGATGAAACTTATCCCAATTCCTGATTTGATTAAGGACAAGAGCTTGCTTCTTATTGATGACTCTATTGTTCGCGGTACACAACTCCGTGAAACAACCGAGTACCTCTTTGAATCGGGTGCAAAGGAAGTACATATCAGACCTGCGTGTCCTCCGCTTTTTTACGGATGTAAGTATCTCAACTTCTCACGCTCAACTTCGGATATGGACCTTATCACAAGGCGTGTTATTACCGAACTTGAGGGCAGAGAACCTGATGATGCACTTATTCAGGAATATGTTGATCCCGACAGCGAAAAGTATCAAAAGATGATTGATGTAATTTGCAAGCAGCTTCACTTTACATCGCTTCGTTATCATCGTCTTGATGATATGATTGCCTCTGTAGGTATTGATAAAGACAAGCTTTGCACATATTGCTGGGACGGTCAGGAATAATTATATACTATAAAAATAAATGCTGTGAGGCTCAATTTGGGCTTCACAGTTTTTTTAACACATCTGTTGTTCGTTTTGGAGCGTTGACAGCTTGCTTACAATATTGTTATTGTATTTTGCTGCTGTAGGTAGTATATTATAATTAAGAAAAGGGTGAGAAAAATGCATATACCGACCGATGATTCTCATTTTATTGAGATAAAAAGTTTTGACGAGGATTATAACGACTCGCTGTCGGCAACATCGTTTGACGCGGAAAAGTGGATTTATGTTCCGGGTGAGTATCGGGATTACCGTTATCTTCTCGGCACAAGAGGCAAAAATCCCGTTATCTGCATAGGCATTAATCCGTCTACGGCAGAGCCTGAAAATCTTGATAACACTCTCAAATCCGTTGAGCGATTGGCTCATTTTAACGGCTATGACAGCTTTATTATGTTCAATGTTTATGCTCAAAGAGCAACAAGACCAAAGGATATGGACGCCGAGGTTAATACATTTTTACATAACGAAAATATGAAAGCGTTTGATTATGTGCTTTCTCATTCGCAAAATGCAACCGTTTGGGCGGCGTGGGGAAGTATAGTTAACGAGCGTAACTATCTTAAATCCTGCGTAAAGGAAATGATAGAAATCGGCGAAAAATACAATGCAAAATGGGTGCATGCAGGCAAACTCCTGAAAAACGGACATCCGCATCATCCGCTTTATCTTTGCAAAACAACGCCGTTTGAAGATTACGATATTAAAGATTATGTTGATACACTTTGATTTGGTGATACTATGAATGCAGTCAGATTAAATACAAAATGCGGCAAAATCAGGGGCATTGATTTTGGCGAATATTTCGAATTCAGAGGCATAAGGTACGCAAAGGCAGAGCGTTGGAAGTATCCTGTTATTACAACAAAATTTAACGGTATGTATGACGCAATTGTGTTCGGCAAATGTTCGTATCAGCGTCGTGCGTTTGAAGATGACGAGATTTGCAATGCTTTTTATCACAAAGAGTTCAGGCAAAATATGAACTTTGAATACAGCGAAGATTGCCTTTATCTAAACATTTACGCACCTAAAAACGCCGAAAACGCTCCCGTGCTTCTTTACATTCACGGCGGCAGTTTTACAGGCGGTTCGTCAAACGAGGGGCATATATGCGGTGTGGAATATGCCAAAAGAGGCGTTGTTTTTGTTTCAATCAATTATCGCCTCGGTCCGTTCGGTTTTTGCTCACATCCCGATTTGACGGATGAAAAGGGCAGATGCGGCAATTTCGGACTTTACGACCAGCTTGCGGCAATCAAGTGGGTCAAAGATAATATTTCATCCTTTGGCGGCAACGGTGACAAAATCACAATTATGGGTCAAAGTGCCGGTGCCATGAGCGTTGATATTTTGCTTAGCACTTCGGTGTGTAAAAATTGGTTCGGCGGTGCAATTATGATGAGCGGCGGAGCACTTCAGCGTGAAGTTGCAAAACCGTTGTCACCGCAAAAGACAAAGAAGTTTTGGGATAACATTATCTCAAAAGCAGGGGTTAATAATATTGAAGAACTCGGATGTGTTGACCCTAAAACTCTTTATTATGCGTGGTTTGAAGCGTGCAATGAGGATAAACTCAGTATGCTTTATACTATGCCTGTTAAGGACGGAAGAATTATTACAAAAAATTCATTCAATATGTCAACAATTCCGAGCGATGTTTCGTATATGCTCGGTGTTACTCAAACGGATATGGTGCCTATTGTCCTTGAGGGTGTTACCAAAAGGTTTGCAAGGGCAATTATAAAAAAAGGTGCACCTTGTTATGTTTATAACTTTAACCGTGATTTGCCGGGCGACAACAGCGGCGCATGGCATTCAAGCGATTTGCTTTACGCTTTCGGTACATTGGGCAATAATTGGCGACCGTTTGAGGATATAGATTATACAATTTCGCATCAAATGATTTCGGCAATTACGGCTTTTGCAAAAACAGGCAATCCCAACTGTGTCGAGATACCCGATTGGCAAAGCGGTTATGCCGAGCCTATGCGATTTTGTGAAAATACACGATGTGAAAAATGGGATACAAAAAAATTATTCAAAAACACTTTTTCAAATAACGGAGCAGAATTTTAATGAAATTTAATCATAATTTTAAGTTGGTGGATTACACCGATAATTACAGACTTTATGCTTGCGATGATGTAAATGCAAGGCTTGATTTTGTTGAAGAAAATATTGTCAGAGTTGCGATTTACCGCCACGGTGAGGATATTTTGCCTACATTTTGCATAAATCCTTACGGTCAGCCAAACTCTCCGGCAAGGAACAGGCTTGATACCGAGGGTTTCCACTTTGACACTCCTGAGGTTGAAAGCACCGATAACGGTGAAAAAATCACGCTTACTTCGGGAATAGAAATAGATGTTGATTTTCATAACTTCCTGCTTTCGTTTATTGATGACGGCGAGGTGCTTTTTGAGGACAGACGCCCTCTTTCGTACAATCTTGAAAACGAATTCGGCAGAGGATATTACCACTACATCTCACGAGAAGAGGACGAAAAAATCTTCGGCTTGGGTGATAAAAGCGGCTTTATGGATAAAGCGGGCAGAAGTTTCAGAATTGAAACTACGGACGCACTCGGCTACGATGCCGAAAGTTCCGACCCTCTTTACAAGCACATTCCGTTTTATATTTGTGAAAACAGCGTGGGCAATTACGGTATTTTTTATGACACAAGTGCCACCTGCTACATGGATTTCGGCGTTGAAATTAACAATTATTATCAGCCGTATAAGTTTTTCAAGACCGAGGACAACTGCATAGTTTATTATGTAATTTTTGGCTCAAAGCTTGAAATTTTGCGTTCTTTTGCCCGTATGTGCGGCAAACAGGCGTTTCCGCCGAAGTGGAGTTTTGATTATTGTGCCTCCACCATGGCTTATACCGATGCCGAAAATGCCGGCGAACAAATGCAAGGCTTCCTTGATAAGGTTAAAGACCTTGATTTTTCGTGCTCGGGTTTCTATCTTTCTTCGGGCTATACCTCCATCGGTAATCAAAGGTGCGTGTTTAATTGGAACAAGGATAAGTTCCCGGACCCTGCGGCTTTTGTAAAAAGCTATGAGGACAGCAACATTCACCTTATTCCGAACATTAAGCCGGCATTTCTCACCACTCACCCTATGTACGGTATGATTGCCGAAAAGGGACTTTTTGTAAAAAATGAGGACGGCACTCCGTTTGTAACTCAGTTTTGGGACGGACTCGGCTCGTATCTCGATTTCACAAATAAAGAGGCTTATGATTTTTGGGGCAGTCAGGTAACGGAAAAACTCCTTGACAACGGCATTGTTGCCACTTGGAATGACAATAACGAATTTGATATTAAGGACAGCGACGCAAAGGTTAACGGCTTCGGCTTCGGCAAAATCCGTGCAAGGGATGTAAGACCGGATTTAACTTATCTTATGGTTAAATCTTCATACGAAGCACAAAGGAAAAAACGCCCTGAACTTCGTCCGTTTCTTTCTACAAGAAGCGGCAATATAGCTGTCAGAAGAATGGCACAAACTTGGTCGGGCGATAATATGACCTCGTTTCATGATTTGTATTACGGCCATTATATCGGGCTTACTCTTTCAATGTCGGGTATGTTTTTCTACGGCCACGATTTGGGCGGATTTGCAGGCGAAATGCCGTCAAAGGAACTTTTACTTCGCTGGATTCAGCATGGTCTTTTTGAGCCGAGATTTACCATTCACAGCTGGAACACCGACGGAACAGCTACAATGCCTTGGACATATGAAGATGTAATCGATGATGTCAGAGGGATTTTTGCACAACGCAAACAACTTATTCCGTATCTTTACAGCTCGGCTTACAACAGCGTGTCTTATGATGAACCTATGAATGCTCCGCTCTTCCTTTATTATGACGATGAGGATATAGAAGAGGATTGCGAATCGTTCTTGGTCGGCAGAGATGTGCTTGCAACCTGCGTGCTTGATGAGGGAATAGAAAATATTTCCGCTTATCTTCCTGAGGGCGATGATTGGTATCTTGACGGCAAGTTTTACAAGGGCGGTCAAAATGTCAGTCTCCACATTCCGCCAACATCAAAAATGCCTTATTTCATCCGCAGCGGTTGCGTGTTCCCGACTGATGAGGGCAAGTACGGATTTGACAGCGATCAAAAACTTGTGTTTACCGTTTATCCGCAGGAAACAGGCTTTTTCCAAAGTTCATTCTTTGATGACGACGGCGAAACCTTCGAGTATAAGAGAGGCAACTGCACACGCCTTATTTTCTCCGTTGTGTGCGAAAAGGATAAGGTGTCCGTTTTCTATAAAAACATCGGCAAGGTGCATATCACACCCGATATTAAGTTGGTTGGCTCCGATGACCGCAAACTCATAATCGAATCAAGAGATTAAAAATAAAAACTGCTTAACAAATTGAGTTAAACAGTCTTATTTTTATTCAGAATAATATCCCATATCTTTAAGTATTTGCAAAAGTTTATCTTTTTGCTCGATTTTGCAAGCACCGTATACAAAGGTGTTATTAATATATGCTTTGCAATAAAAGAATTCATCGTCTTGTGAGCCTAAAAATTGCTTATCGGTAATGGTGTAGGTGTCTGCCGGCAATGAAGCCGAATCGTATAACAGCTTTGTGTTTTCGTTGGAGTTAAGTACGCAGTAATCAATTCGTATGTTATATGTGTTGACCGAATATGATTCTGTTATTATTGAACCCATGCCGAATTCTTTTTGTGTTTTTTCCAAAGAATTTTCTGCCGTATATCCCTCGGATTGCATTATTTGAACAAAGTCGTTTGAGCTTATGTTCTTTTGTACAAACGGTTGAAAATACATTAAAATAATTGCCAAAACTAAAAAACAAACAAAGAACAAAATTATTTTTAAATATGATTTTGATACGCTTTTTTGATTTGGTCCCTGATAATACGGCTCATTTTTATCATATTCAACATCGGTGAAAATAAGTTTGTTTTTCCAAATAATCACCGTGAATATTACACCGCCGAAAATCGATACAATGCTGAAAAACAATATTATAATTAATTTTGAAGTATCAGGAGCTGTTATTGTTGTTGATTTTGACGGCTCGTCAGGATTGTACTTGATGTTTATGTTCCTGCCTACTTGGCTCGGAACTTCGGATCTTATTTCATTAGTATATTCAATGCCGTTGACTTCGTAATTGTATGTAATTATATAAATTGTTCTTGGCAGGTCGTTTCGACCTCCGGAAGTTTCATAGCTGTCCATATCTGTAACTATGGCTTCTGTCGGTTGCCATTTCACTTCTTGGCAGTCGTTTATGTATTCAGTTGTTGCATATCCTGATAACAATATCCCGACAATAATACATATTATCGGGAATATCATTTTGATTATATATCTTTTTTTCATATATGTATTTTCGTTATTTTAGCAATGCTTTTTGGTAGTAATCAAGGGCGTTGTCGATTGCTTTTTGACCGTATTCGTCAAACGGGTCGAGCACGCTGAAAACATGCGGCAATTTTTTACCCTCTCTTAAATCGGTGAAATCTTGAATTTCACATTCATAGCCTTTGTCGGCAAAATAGTTATATGCGTTTACCGTTTGGTCGTGGGCAAGAGTATCGCCCGAACTTGTGATGAAATATGTTGGCGGCATATTGTTTGCAAGTTCCATAATTTCATCAAGGTCCATATAGTTGTATGCGGCTTTGGTTTTGTAATCTTCGCCCCACATCTTTTTTGTGTAAATGCTGAACCATCCGCCCGATTTTGCGTATGTAACAGGGGAGGTAAGCAGCAGGCATTTTATGTTTAACTTTGTGTCAACCGTGCCGAAAATTTTTCTTGCGTCGGGATTGTTGTTGAGGATTGTACTGTAGAGTGCAAGCTGTCCGCCGGCACTGTCGCCTGTGAGCATAACGGTTTTTTTGTTGGCAGGATAATTTTTCATATTGCTGTTTATATAAGCAAGTGCATCGGTGCAGTCCTTGATTTGTTCGTAAACGGTAACATCCGGCACGAGCCTGTAACTTATGCTGAACACACAATATCCCTTGTTTGCAAGCTCCATACAGTAGTATTCGTTGAGGTCCTTTGATGCGTACATCCATCCGCCGCCGTGAATGTCAATGATAACAGGCAAGCCCTCTTCGGGAATTGTGCCCTCCGGATAAAATACATCAAATTTATGGTATGGGTTGCCGTCATCAAGGTATGCAACATCCTTTACCTTTACAATATTTTCGGGCGGAGTTTGTGTTGACATTCTTTTTTTGTCTGATTTGTCACAGAATTTCCACGAAACCTGCATTATTTTAACAATAATGTCATTTTCAAGACCTTTTGACGAATCCGATTTGTAATCAATGCTTTGTGACGAACGCATACCGCCTACATAAATTGCCTTGTCGCTTGTGTCGTCAACGGGCTTTGTTAGATAATATATAACGCCGAAGCCGATGCCGACTATCAACGCAATGATAAGTATAATAACACCCAAAACTTTCAACCCCTTATGCTTTTTCTTCTCTTTTACATTTTCAGCCATATTGCCAGCCTCCGAATAATTTATGATTTTATTTTATATTTTTATACAAAGATTGTCAACAGAACAATTTACTAAATAAAAAAGAACCGACGATTATATCGGTTCTTTCGTTCTTATGAATTGCTTATGCTTCTTTTTTAAGTTGGCGTTCAAGCCAGGTTGCACCCAAATCAAGTGCTGTGAAAAGACCTTTCTTTTCGCTCTTTTTAACAATTCTGTCCTTTGGTGACAATGTTTCGTCAGTAGCAAGCAACTGAATTGTGATGTCACCTGCAAGAGTAATGTCCTTGTAATCTTCGGCATTTTTGATTGTAAGACAAACAACATATGCGTCGTTCATATCACCGTAGTAAATCGTATTGCCGCTTCTAACCAAAGGCTTTCCTTTGTATTCAAAAAACTTTTCTGCCAAAGGTAACCCTCCTTAATATTGTATTAGCTGAGGTAATACTTTACCATTTCTGCCAAAAGCTCATCTCTGTCTATCTTACGGATTAAGCTTCTTGCGTTGTTATGAGTGGTGATGTATGTTGGATCTTCGGATAAGATGTAGCCGACTATTTGATTTATCGGATTGTAGCCTTTTTCCTTTAATGCGTCGTATACGGCGGTAAGGGTGTCTTTCATTACATCCTCGTTGTCGTTTGCGATTCTAAAGGTCATAGTTTTGTCTTTCACTTTTGATCCACCTCCGCTTAAGTGTTATATACCGGTGGTTTTGGTATATGTTAATTCAAAGTATATTATATACATTATTGATAACAATTTCAACACTTTTTTACTATATTTAAAGAAAATGTTGAAAAAACTTGACTTAATAACTGTTAGGGTTTATAATTTATGCAACAAATAAATGATTAAATGCGTTGATCAAGTGTAAGTAGAAATGCAGAACCAATCAAAGAGAGTGCACGGTTTGGTGTGAGTGCATATTGTCTGTGCTTTGAATTTCAGCTTGTGAGCACCCTTCGAGCAACTAAGTAGGGCGTACACCTGCGATAAAGGTAAGAGCGGCATATTTTATGTATGCAATTTGAGTGGTACCACGGAACTTTTCGTCTCATATTTATGAGGCGTTTTTATTTTTTACGGAGGAAATTCAATGGAAGAAAAGATTAAAGACTTAAGGTCCAAGTTTGAAAAAGAACTTGAAAATATTAAGGATTTGTCTGAGCTTGAAAATGTTCGTGTTGCTTATTTGGGCAAAAAAGGCAGCGTAACCGATTTGCTCAAGGCAATGAAGGACCTTTCGGTTGATGACAAAAAGGCTTTCGGTCAAAAAGTAAACGAACTTAAGGGTGCGGTTGCTCAAAGAATTGCCGAAAAGACAGCAGAAATGAAAGAAAAGGAAGTTCAAAAGGAAATCGAGCTTATGCCCGAATTTGACCTTTCTTTACCGGCAAATTTGAGCAGAGGCTCATATCACCCTGTAACAATCGTTCAGCGTCAGTGTGAGCAGATATTCAAGTCAATGGGCTTCACCGTTGAGGATTATCCCGAGGTTGTAACCGACTATGAATGCTTTGAATCTGTTAACGTGCCAAAGGATCACCCGGCTCGTGATATGCAGGATACTTATTATCTCACAAACGGTCAGCTTTTGAAGTCGCAAACTTCTGCCGCACAAAATGCTATTTTGAGAAAATATAAGGATGACCTTATCAATAACGGCACTCCTATCAAGGCTATTTTCCCGGGCAGATGTTTCCGTAACGAAGCAACAGACGCTTGCCACGAAAACACCTTCTTCCAAATGGAAGGCGTTATGGTAGGCAAGGATATTTCTATTTCAAACCTTATCTATTTTATGAAAACCATGCTTTCGGAAGTGTTCCAAAAGGACATTAAGGTTAGACTTCGTCCGGGCTTCTTCCCGTTCGTTGAACCTGGCTTTGAACTTGACATCAGCTGCCTTATCTGCGGCGGCGAGGGTTGCCCAAGCTGTAAACACAGTGGTTGGCTTGAACTTTGCCCTTGCGGAATGATTCATCCCGAGGTTCTCCGTATGGGCGGCATTGACCCTGATGAATACACGGGCTTTGCATTCGGCTTGGGTCTTACAAGACTTGTTATGATGAAATACGGCATTAAAGATATTCGTGATTTGAACGGCGGCAGCCTCAAGGCTATGAGCCAGTTCACCGATGATGAATAAGAAAGGGGAGTGACATTATGTTTTTATCTATGAATTGGATTTCGGACTTTGTTGATTTGTCCGGACTTGACAAACTTAAACTTATCAATCAGTTTTCACTCTCTACCGCAGAAGTTGAAAATGATATTTTCTTCAAAGGCTCTGACCTTTCGGGCGTTGTTGTTGCAGAGATTAAGTCTGTAGAAAATCACCCTGATTCAAAAAAGCTTCATTTGCTCAAGGTTGATGCAGGTGAGGCAGAACTTACCGATGTTGTTTGCGGTGCTCCTAATGTAAGAGTAGGTATGAAAACCGCATTTGCAAAGGTTGGTGCAAAAATCGGCGAGATTGAGATTGCTCCTCGTTCTCTTGCAGGCTATATGTCATACGGTATGTGCTGTTCGGAAAAAGAAATCGGCATTTCCGATGATAACAGCGGTATTATGGAAATCACAGATGATATTCCAAACGGTACAGACCTTAAAGATGTTTATGCTATTGACGATATTATTTTTGAGGTTGATAACAAATCACTTACCAACCGTCCCGACCTTTGGGGTCACTACGGTATCGCAAGAGAATTTGCCGCACTTTCGGGCAGAGAACTCAAGCCGCTTGAAACTGTTGACCTTTCAAAGTACAACAATCTTTCAAAGGTTGATATGAAGATTGAGGACCCGCTTTGCCAAAGATATTCTTGCTTGCAGGTTGAAAATATCAAGCGTACCGTTTCTCCTGTTGATATGCGTATCCGCCTTTATTATTGCGGAATGAGAGCTATCAACTTCCTTGCAGACCTTACAAACTATCTTATGCTCGAAATGGGTCAGCCTATGCACGCATTCGACAGCCGTAAGGTTGAAAAAATCAGAATTAAGCGTTTTGACAAGCCGTTTACTTTCCAAACTCTTGACGGAGTGGAAAGAAATATTGATGAAAACACCCTTATGATTTGCAACGACAATACTCCTGTTGCAATCGCAGGTATTATGGGCGGCCTTGACAGCGAGATTGTTGACGATACAACAACGCTCACTCTTGAATCCGCAACATTTGATGCGGCTTCAATCCGTAAATCAACCGTTCGCCTTTCACACAGAACAGACGCTTCTATGAGATATGAAAAGTGCCTTGACCCTGAGATGACAACAACAGCTATCGCAAGATTTGTAAATCTTCTTCAAAAGTATGACGGGGAGTCAACCGTTGTTTCGGCACTTACAGATGATTACGCTTATCATTATGACAAGGTTGAACTTAATTTCAGCAAGTCATTTGTTGATAAATATACCGGTATTGAAATTTCAAACGATACCATTATTTCAACTCTTACATCGCTCGGCTTCACGGCAAGTGTTGAAAATGACGAATTCACCGTTGATGTTCCGTCTTGGAGAGCAACAAAGGATGTTACGATGAAAGCCGATATTATCGAGGAAATCACCCGTATTTACGGCTATGATAACTTTGATATTCATACTTGCGTTGCACCGCTTTATCCTGTTCGTCCGGATGTTGAAAAGACAGTTGAGGATAAAATCAAGGATTTGCTTGTAAAGAGATTTTCACTTCACGAACTTCACTCATATGTATGGGCATATTATGACGAACTTAAGGCTCTCGGCATTGATGTAGAGGGTGAAATCAAACTTGAGGGTGCATCAAACCCTAATATCGAAACTATTCGTAAATCAATCATTCCTACTCAGCTTTGTCAGGTTAAGCAAAACACTTCATTTGCACTTCGCTTTGGTATTTTTGAAATCGGCAGAGTTGTTACAGGTCTTGACGAAAACAATCTTTGTGTAGAAAAGAAGAAACTTGCTATTACGCTTTTCAGCAAAGTTGCTCCTGTGTCTGTGCTTTTCTATAAGCTCCGTGATATTTTGGAGGTTATGTCCGACGATATTAAGCACAAACCGCTTTCATTTGAACCGATTGAGGCAGCATCAAATTATCAGCACCCGAGAAATCTTAACAGAATCATCTGTGACGGTGTTGAAATCGGTCAAATCGGTATCGTTCACCCAACTGTTCAAAAGAAGATTGACAAAAAGGCTGCTATCGTGTTTGCCGAGGTTGATGTTGAAGCATTTGCAAATATTGAAAACGCTTCAATCCAATATGTTGAACCGTCAAAGTTCCCTGAAATTGAAGTTGACCTTTCGTTTGTTTCTCCAAAGTTTGCACCTATCGCAAAGGCTATTGCAGAAACAAGAAGTCCGCTCATCAAGAATGTTTATGTAACGGATATTTATGATGACGAAAACGACGGTACAAAGTCAATAACAACTCGTATCGTATTCTCTCACTCTGACAAAACTCTTACAAGAGAGGAAGTTCAAGAGGTAACAGACAGCATTATCGAGTCACTTAAGAATGACGGAATCGAACTCAAAGGCTAAGATAGATTAAAAATAAAGGTGCTCATTCGTCGAAATGAACACCTTTTTTGTATATACTTTAATCCAACGCGTCTTTTACCGCGTCGCCGGCTTTGTCAACGCTTCCGCCCACGCCGTCGGCAATGTCGTCAACGCCTTCGCCTACATCGTCGCCAACCTTGTCGGCACGGCTCATTGCTTCGTCACCGGCTTTGGAGAGGTCCTCTTTCGCCTTGCTTGTGGTAGTTTGCTTAGCCGTTGTTGATAAGGTCGTTTTTTCGGTTGTATTAATGGTGTTGTCTTTTTTGCCCGAACAGCCTACAAAAATCACAGCCGCCATAATAACTGCAAGTGAAATAATAATTATCTTTTTCATAATTTATATCATCCTTTCGGTGGTAGTGTGTGTAATATTTTTTTGTTTATTCATTATTTTACCAAAGTACCGCTTGCCGATTTTAACACCATCATAATGTCTTCTTCCTCACCTGTGTCGCAGTTGATGTAAACAAGGGTGTCCTCGCCTGTGTCCTTGCTTTTGCAGGTGAATTCGTAGCATTGTGTTTCTTTGCCGCTCTCTTTTGGAATGACGCACATTTTTGAGCTTTTTACTTCAAGGTATTTTGACAGCTTTTTCTTTGCTTGGTTTGTAGAAAGCTTTGCGATTTTCGGCTTCCTGCTTGTATGGTTTGTGAGATATGTTTTTGCGTCCACACTAACAAGTTCGCCGTCATTCATTGAAATACCTACCTTGATTAAATCCGAATAGTAGCATACATTGTCCTTTTGGTATGCACAGTTAACCGTGCAAATGTTGTTTTCAACATTGTAGTAGCATACCGTCATATTTGAATATCCAAGTTCTTCAAGTGCTTTTACGGCAAGGTTGCATGCGTTTTCTGCCGTGATGTTTGAATTTTGAATTCTGCCCGAATATAAGATTTCTTTGATATATCCGCCTTGCTTTGTCACCAAACCCGTGTATCTTCCGCATTTAAAGGTATAGCACGGGATTTTTGATTTGTCATCGGTTTCGTATGATACATTGTTTACATCCGCTCCGATTGCACTTGCAAAAATCTTTCTGCATTCTTCCCGAGTTTTGACATCAGCGGATTTTACAAGTTTTGACGCCTTGTTCAGCACTTGGTCTGAAAACGGACCGTCATAAAGCAGAGTGGGGAAGTCCTCAAAAATTTTCGCACCTGCACTGAAACTGTTTGACAGCGGAGAAACATTTATTTGATTAATGCTTTTAACTTCGCCCTCGGTAATCATTGCACCGGCGTTTACAGTTGCAACCATATCCTTAGCCTGTTCGCTGAATTTTTGTGCATAACCGAGCAGATTTTTTAAGTTTTGGTGTTCTTCTTCGGTTATGACTTCGTTTTGGTCGATTTTACTGCCGATATATTGTGCATAATCGCTGCATTGACTCAAAAATTTGTATGCGTTGCCAAGCTCCATTTGACTGACGGGCAGACGGCTCATTGCGTTTTTTGCTGTTGAACATTGTGCATATAAATCTCTGCTTAAATCGTACACTTCGCCCTTTGAGTTTGATACAAGACTTTTTGTGATGTCGGTGTCAACTTTGTCAAGACATTCGGCAAATTCCGCAAGACTTTGTTGGTACGAAACCTCAAGTTCGGTCTTGTATGCCTTCATATTAGTTGCACTTATAACGCTTGAAATTACTATGACCGCAAGCATAAAACCGATGTAAGATACAATTCTGATATAGCTTCTTTTTGTCATATCTATACTCCTTTATCATTTTTCACCACTATTGTTTACACAATTTAGCCAAAAATACATCTTTTTAATTGCAACGCAAATATTACTGTGCTATAATATTAAACTGAATTATAATATTGGAGCAAAATTTTTATGCAAAAGAAGAGAATTGTAGTAAAGGTCGGCACTTCCACCCTTACTCATAAAACAGGAAAAACAAATATTCAAAAAATCGGAGAACTTGTATCCGTTCTTGCCGATTTGCACAATATGGGTCACGAGGTTATTCTTGTGTCATCGGGTGCTATCGGAATAGGCACAGCACGCCTCGGTTTGCATAAAAAGCCCCAAAGCATAAAGGGCAGACAGGCGGCAGCCGCTGTCGGTCAGGGCGAGCTTATGTTCCTTTATGACAAATTTTTCGGCGAATACGATGTTATTGTGTCGCAACTTCTTTTTACATATGATGCACTTGAAAATAAGGAAAACAAGATGCACCTTACAAACACATTCAATCAGCTTATTGAATACGGTGTTATTCCGGTTGTAAACGAGAACGACTCCGTGTCTATCGAAGAACTTTTAAACGGCGACAATGATTGCCTTTCTGCAACGGTGGCAGAACTTATTGATGCGGATTTGCTTGTTATGCTCACCGATACAGACGGCTTGTACGACAGTAATCCGTCGGAAAATCCCGATGCAAAACTTATTCCGGTTGTAAAAGAAATTACTCCGGAGATTGAAGCGGTTGCAGGCGGTGCAGGCGAAAAGGGAACGGGCGGTTTTGCAACAAAGGTTAAGGCGGCAAAAATCGCAAACAATGCGGGTATTCCTGTTGTTGTTATGAACGGTGTCACACCAAAGAAAATTTATAATGTGCTTGACGGCGAAAATGTCGGCACAAAATTTTTACCTAATTGATATATTTTTCCGAATGAACGCAGGAGTTTTGATATGACAGTTTTTGAACAGGGCAAAAAGGCAAAGCAAACGCTTACCTTTATGTCCCAGGTTACAACAGAACAAAAAAACAACGCTCTCGGTATTATTGCCGATATGCTTGAAGAAAATATTGATAAAATCGTTTTTGCCAATAATGTTGATATAGAAAACGGCAGACAAAACGGTTTGAATGACGGACTTATTGACCGCCTTATGCTTAATGCCGACAGAATTAAGGCTATGGCAGACGGTGCCCGTCAGGTTGCTTCTTTGCCTGACCCGTGCGGCAAAGTGCTGTCAGAATACAAAAAAGATAACGGACTTGATATTAAAAAAGTTACCGTGCCTTTGGGTGTCATCGGTATAATTTTTGAAGCACGCCCTAATGTTACCGTCGATGCGGCGGCTCTGTGCCTTAAAAGCGGCAATGCCGTAATTCTTCGTGGCGGCAAGGAGGCTATAAATTCAAACACCGCTCTTGCCGATATTATGCGAGAGGCACTTGCAAAGGCAGGTTTTCCGCAGGATGTTATTCAACTTGTCGGCGACACTTCAAGGCAGTCGTCAAACGATATGATGCATATGAACGAGTATCTTGATTGCCTTATTCCGAGAGGCGGTAAAGGTCTTATCAAGGCTGTTGTTGAAAATTCAAGCGTGCCTGTAATTGAAACCGGTTCGGGTAACTGCCATATTTATGTTGACGAAAGTGCAGATATTAATATGGCGGCAGAGATTATATTCAATGCAAAAACGCAGAGAATATCTGTGTGCAATGCTTGCGAAAGTCTTGTTATCAACAGTAAGATTATCGATAAAGCTTTGCCGGTTATTGCAAAAAAGCTCAAGGAAAAGGATGTTGAAATCCGTGGTGACGAGCGTGCACAAAAGGCGTGCGGACTTGTTGTGCCGGCAACGGATGAGGATTTTGCAACCGAATACCTTGATTATATAATCAGCGTAAAAACTGTTGATACTGTTGATGAGGCGATTGCTCATATCAATGCAAATTCAACAGGCCACAGCGAAGCTATTATTACCGAAAATACCGAAAATGCCGAAAAGTTTTTGAAGTGCATTGATTCTTCGTCGGTTTATGTAAACGCTTCAACAAGGTTTACGGACGGTGCGGAGTTTGGGCTCGGTGCAGAAATCGGCATTTCAACCCAAAAACTCCATGCAAGAGGACCTATGGGTCTTGAACAGCTTACATCAACAAAATATTTGATTTACGGAGACGGACAAGTCAGATAATGAAAAAGAAAAATAACGATTACGCATATATTCAACCACAGGTTGATAATAAAAGAAAAAAGAAAAAGAGAAAAAAGAAAAAAGGCGGCTTCGGCAAGGCTTTGCTTGTTATTATTGCCGTGCTTGTTGTTCTTATTGCGGCAGGACTTTTGTCGGTAAAATATATTTTCACCGATTTTTACTTCAGCAGCGTTTTGCAAAATAGAGAGGTTGCCGATTTTGTTGATGAAAACATCATCGGCAGAACAACAACTACCACAACAACCGCCCCTCGTGAAACCACAACAGAGGCCACAACGCTTCCTCAGGTGTCGTATCTTGACCATTCGGATTTTGAATTTGAAGCGGCTAAAAAAGGTGCTATGATAGGCAATCTTTTAAACGGCGGCAAGGTGGATAAGGATAACGGCATTGTTTATCATATCGTGGACGGCAGAGGTATTTACAAGTTCTTGCCCGAGAGTGAAAGCTATGCCTGCGTTTATAAATCGAGCGACACACTTTCCTCATTTAACATCAGAGGCGATTACTTTTATTTCGTTAACGAAAGCGACCACGCTCTATATAAGGTTACAAAAACAGGCAAAAACCTTGCCAAGGTAGCCGATAATGTTATGCTTGCATATATTTATGACACAACTGCTTACTGCATTTCAACAAATAACGAGGTTGTTGCCGTAAATACTCAAAACTTTACTCCTACGGTGCTTTATTCAGGCTATGGAGATAAGGTTAATTTAATCGGTATTTCGCTTGACAGAGTATTCTTTACAAGTGAGGATACCATGGGCAATGTTTCGTATCTGTGTGTTCCGTCCGCAGGCGGCGAAGCCGAGAATTTCAGAACCGAAAGTGCAAACGGAGAAATTACTTCCATATCTATGGAAAGCGGCTTTATGTATTATTACGAAAAACAAGCCGACGGCACATATAATATAATCCGTCAAAAGTACGGTTCACAAAAAAAGGTCACATTGGTTGAGGGCGTCAGCCTTTGCAAGCCTGTTGTTGTTGACCAAAACAGAATGTTCTATGCCGACCTTGACGGCGATAAGTTTAAGATGTTTGAACTTAATATGAACAGCGACGCTACAAAAACAATGCTTTCTTCCGGCAATGTTACGGCAAGTGATGATGTGTTTATTCAGCACGGCGGCGAATATGATTTTATTATCGGTGAGCGTTCAAACGGCGACAAGATTTATCGTGCGTCATCAAATCTCACAGGTTCGTCAAATGTTATGACCTTTGGCGACGGCAAATGGAGTTACTAATTTAAGAGGTAAAGATTTTTGGATAAGTATAAAAAATTAGCCACAAATACAATAATATTTGCAATCGGTACATTTTCTTCAAAGATTTTGTCCTTTTTGCTTATGCCTTATGTTACAGGCAAACTTCTGCCTGAACAGTATTCTACGGGCGATCTTATTCAGCAAACCGCAAATGTGCTCATTCCTATTGTGTTTTTGCAAATAAACAGTGCGGCACTTCGCTTTGCTCTTGATAAGAACGAAAACAAAAGCGATGTTTTTACCATTGGCGTGCGAACAACAATTAAGGGCTTTTTGGCATTTTTGATTTTCTATTATCCCGTGACCTTGATAAAAATCAATGATATGGTTCTCGGCGATTATGCTCCGTTACTGTATCTTTTCGTATTGGTTTCGGGTATGCGTCAGCTTTGCCAGCAGTTTGTACGAGGTTGCGGACAGGTTAGGATTTTTGCAATAGACGGCATTATAGCAACCGCAACAACTCTGCTCTTTAATCTTTTGTTCCTCGGTCCGCTCAATATGGGCGTTACCGGCTATGTTCTTGCTATTATCGCATCAGATTTTATGTCGGTTGTGTTCCTCTTTGTTGCAACAAAATTGTGGAACGACCTCCACTTTCATAAGGTAAATAAGAAAACAAAATTTGATATGCTCAAGTATTCTGTTCCTCTTATGCCGACAATTATTTTGTGGTGGATAATCAATGTGTCGGACAGATATATGGTAACGGGCTTTATCGGCTCTGCCGAAAACGGACTTTATACAGCCGCTTCAAAAATTCCGAACTTTGTTGTTATGTTCTCTTCAATTTTTATTGATGCGTGGCAGTTGTCCGCTGTTGATGAATACGACAGCGAGGACAAGGCGGATTTCTTTACAAAGGTGTTCCGTGTGTATTCGGGCGGTATATTTGCCGTTTCTTCGGGACTGATTCTGTTCTGCCAGTTTATCACCAAAATTTTGGTTAAGCCGGTTTATTACGATTCATGGAAATATGTTCCTGTTTTGATTATCGCAACAACTCTTTCGTGCCTTGTAAACTTCCTTGCGTCCGTTTATATGGCAGAAAAAAAGTCGGTTATGGCTATGGTTACGGCTATGTCGGGAGCGTTGACAAATATTGTGCTCAACCTGATTTTGATTCCAAATATCGGTGCAATCGGTGCAGCAATAGCAACTGTCATCGCATTTGCCGTTGTGTTTATTTTCAGAGGGGCAAACACCAAAAAATATATCGCAATCAATTTCAATGCTCCGCTTCTTATTGCCGAGGTTGCAATCCTTGCGGTTCAGTGCGTTGTTATGATAAAGCTAAAGTCGGGAGCAATGATGTACGGCATCGAATCGGCTCTTGTTTTGGCTATGCTTTTGGTAAATTTCAAGCCTATAAAAGAACTCGCAAACAAGATTTTTGGCAAATTTTTAAAGAAAAGCAAGTGATTTTTACAAAAAGACTTCTTATTTATACAAGAGGTCTTTTGTGTTTTTGTGTAAAATGTATATATTTGGCTGTGACTATTGAAAAAGTTGCATTTTTAGTGTACAATATACAAAAATTAAGAAGTAACATATCATTTTTAAATAAATTTTTGGAGGAATTGTATGAAAACAGCTATTTCTACAACACAAGCAAAGAAGCTTATCGCCGATAAGCTTTCTCATTTCTTCGGTGTTGCACCCGATGTTGCCACCGATGAACAGTTTTATAAAGCTGTTGCTATGATTGTTCGTGACGAACTTTCAAAGAAAAACAGCGATTTCAGACATACGGCTAAAGGTCAGGATTCAAAACAGATTTATTATCTTTGTATGGAATTCTTGATGGGTCGTTCACTCAAAAACAATCTTTATAATCTCGGCCTTACAGAAACATTCGACAAAGCTTTATCATCAATGGGCGTAAAGCTCGATAATCTTTATGAGCAGGAACCCGATGCAGGTCTTGGCAACGGCGGTTTGGGTCGTCTTGCGGCTTGCTATCTTGACGGTCTTGCAACAACAGGCTTTCAGTCAATGGGTTATTCACTTCGCTATGAAGCAGGTATTTTCAAGCAGAAGTTGATTGACGGCTGGCAGACAGAACTTCCTGATTTCTGGCTTCCGGGCGGCGAAGTTTGGCTTGTTCCTCGTGAGGAGCGTTCTTGCAAAGTCGCTTTTGAGGGCTATATTGAAGATAGCTGGGACGGCGACTTCCACCATGTAAATCATAAGGATGCCAATGTTGTTGAGGCTATTCCGTACGATATGTATGTTTCGGGTAAAGGCGAGGGCGTTTCTCGACTTCGTTTGTGGGCTGCCAAGAAGCCTGAACTTGATATGACCCTTTTCAACGAGGGTTCATATATGAAGGCTATGGAACAATCCGCTATGGCAGAGGCTATTACAAAGGTTCTTTATCCTGCAGATAATTCACCTGAAGGCAAGTCACTTCGTCTTCGTCAGCAGTACTTCCTTGTTTCTGCTTCAATTCAGGATATTATTCAGCGTCACCTCACAAAGTACGGTACTCTTGATAATCTTCCCGACAAGGTTGCAATTCATATCAACGATACTCACCCGACAATGGCTATTCCCGAACTTATGAGAATTATGCTTGATGAATGCGGATATAGTTGGGATGATGCGTGGTCAATCGTTACCCGTACGGTTGCATACACAAACCACACTGTTATGAAAGAAGCACTTGAGTGCTGGAGCGAAGAACTCTATTCTCGTTTGCTTCCTCGTATTTATCAAATTACCAAGGAAATTGATAACCGCTTCCGTGCATATGTTTGGTCGGCAACCTATGATGCAGACAAGGTTGAGCGTATGGCAGTCGTTTCAAACGGCGTTGTTCGTATGGCAAATCTTTGCGTTATCGGTTCACATAGCGTAAACGGTGTTTCCGCTCTTCATTCGGAAATTCTTAAGGAAACCGTATTCAACGATTTCTATAACCTCACCCCTGAAAAGTTCTGTAATGTAACAAACGGCATTGCATTCCGCCGTTGGATTTGCCAGGCAAACCCTGCTTTGACCGATTACATCACTTCTCTTATCGGTGACGGCTTTATCACAAAGAGTGACGAGCTCGAAAAGCTCCGTCAGTTTAAGGACGACAAAAAAGTTCTTGCAAAACTTGACGAAATCAAGCACGAAAACAAAGTTCGCTTTGCAAAGATTATCAAAAAGCGTAACGGTGTTGATATTAACCCTGATTCTATTTTTGATGTTCAGGTTAAACGACTTCACGAATATAAAAGACAGCAGCTTAATATTCTTAATATTATTTCGGAATATCAGATGCTCAAGGAAAATCCAAATGCGGATTATTATCCAAAGACCTATATTTTTGCATCAAAGGCTGCTCCGGGCTACTTTATGGCAAAGAAACTTATTCAGCTTGTCGATGCACTTTCAAAGGTTATCAACAACGACCCTGATGTGAATGACAAACTCAAGGTTGTGTTCCTTGAAGATTACAATGTTTCTCTTGCAGAGGTGCTTATGCCGGCTGCCGATATCAGCGAACAGATTTCACTTGCAGGCACAGAGGCTTCGGGTACAGGCAATATGAAACTTATGCTCAACGGTGCTATAACTCTCGGCACACTTGACGGTGCAAATGTAGAAATTCACGATGCCGTAGGTGAAGAAAATATTTACATCTTCGGTATGAAAACCCCTGAGGTTGAACAGCTCAAAAAGGCAGGCTACTTCCCACAGAGTTATATTCAAAATAACGAAGCACTTGCAAAGGCAATGGCGTTCTTGCAAAACGGTGTAAACGGCAAGAAGTTTGATGAGATTTACTATTCACTTGTCAACACCGACCCTTATATGGCACTTGCGGACTTTACAGATTATCAGCGTGCTCAAAGAGAAATTTCAAAGGCTTATGCCGACAGAGATAAGTTTGTTAAGATGTCTTTGATGAACATTTCGGGTGCAGGTGTATTCTCTGCCGACCGTTCCATTATGGATTATGCAAATAACATTTGGCACACAAAGCCTGTTCAGTTTGCAAAGGAAACTCCAAAGGCAGTAAAAAAATCAAAGCCTATGGCTCCAAAGAGCGAAACCAAGGCAGAGCCTGAAAAGGAAATAAAAAAAGAAGCAAAGGCAGAACCGAAAAAGGCTGAAAAGAAAACAGAGAAAAAGGTTGCTCCAAAGAAAGAAGCACCAAAAGCTCCTGAAAAGAAGCCGGCTTCAAAATCAAAGAAAAAATAATTTTGAAAACTCCCCTTATATGTAGGCTGTTGAGAAAGTTTCTGAATTTCGTTTTCTTGCGAAGGAAGATGTATATAAATACCTCGACTGAGTAAAAAACGAAAAACGCCAAAAGTGCCGCAAATTCGATGTTTGCGGTACTTTTACAATACTTCCGTCAACACTTTGTGTTGCCATCTCCCTTTACACAAGGGAGGCGTTAGGTGGTTGGTCTATTGCTTTGGCGTGTTTTAGGGACTTTATCGGCAGCCTAAAGGGGAGTTGTTGTGTGATAATATGGTATTTAATTCTCGCAGTAAAGAATATAAAGATAAAATCCGTGCCATCGCAACCGATGAGCCTGTAAAACTTCGTATAATCGTGCCTCGCTCAATGAAATGCAGCGGGGCTACTCTTTGTGTTCACAAGGAAAATGAAAATAATGTCTACAATTCTATGTTTTGGGCAGGTATGTGCGGTGACGACAAGGAGTATTGGGAACTTCATTTTGTTGCCGACACCCCCGGACTTTATTGGTATCATTTTGAACTTGATACTCCGTGGGGCAAAAGCTTTGTGCGTAATATGGGCCACGGTCACGGAGAGTTTTCACCTAACGGTGCCGACTTTCAGCAAACGGTCTATGACAAGAATTTTGCCACTCCTAATTGGCTCAAGGGCGGTATAATTTATCAGATTTTTCCTGACCGCTTTTATAATTCCGGCAAGAAAAAAACAGGATACAGAAAAAGCCGTGTTCTTCGCAAATGGGGCGAAGAGCCTTTTTGGCGTGAAGAACAGATGAACGGTATTTGGAACAATGATTATTTCGGCGGTGACCTCTTGGGCGTTGAGGAAAAACTCCCTTACCTAAAGGATTTGGGCGTAACCTGCATTTATCTCAATCCGATATTTGAGGCGAATTCCAACCATAGATACGACACAGCCGATTACGAAAAAATCGACCCTCTTTTGGGAACGGAAGCAGATTTGAAAAAACTCTGCAAGGTTGCCAAGAATGAGTACGGTATTTCGATTATTCTTGACGGCGTGTTCAGTCACACAGGCTGCGACAGCAAGTATTTTAATTTGTACAATAATTACGACAGCATCGGTGCGTACAACAGCCAAAACAGTCCGTATTATTCGTGGTATAAATTTATCAATTATCCCGATGAATACGATTCGTGGTGGGGAATTAAGCTTTTGCCCGAGGTTAACGAGGAAGATGAAAGCTATCGTGAATATATTTGCGGCAAAGACGGAATTTTGCGTAAATGGCTCAAATGCGGCATAGCCGGATGGCGTCTTGATGTTGCCGATGAACTTCCCGATGTGTTCCTTGATGACTTACGAAAGGCTGTTAAAGAGGAAAAAAACGATGCCGTTATTATCGGTGAGGTTTGGGAAGACGCAACCACAAAGTTTGCATACGGCCAGCGTCGTCGCTATCTCCTCGGAGAACAGCTCGATAGCGTTATGAATTATCCGTTTGCAAATTCAATCTTGGATTTTGTAAAATATCCTAATGCTCATGAGTTTTTTGACCGTATTATGACGGTTGTTGAAAACTATCCGCCACAGGTTACAAATGTTTTGATGAATCATATCGGCACTCACGATACGGAGCGTGCAATCAGTCGCCTTGCGGGTGACAGTTGTGAGGGCTACGGCAGACATTGGCAGTATGTGCACAACAAATTGTCGGAGTACGATTATCTTCGCGGAATTTCACTTATGAAAATCGCATCGCTTATTCAGTATACCTTGCCCGGCGTGCCGTCACTTTATTACGGTGACGAAATAGGTATGGAAGGACTTAAAGACCCGTTTAACCGTGCTTGTATGAATTGGGATGAACCTAATACCGAGCTTCTCCGTTGGTATAAGCGACTCGGAGAAATTCGAATCGGTTGCAAGGTGCTTGCAAAAGGCGAATTTGTGCCGCTATACAGCGAACACAAAACCATTGCTTATGTCCGCACGGATGAAAACAGCGAACTTTTGGTGGCTGTCAATCTTGATGACACCGATGTTGATATTTTTGTCGGTGACCGGTGGGATAATGCCTATAACTTTTTTGATGAAGTTTCGGTTGACGGCTATGTTCACCTCGAACCTATGCGATATACTTTGTTAACCAAAGTAAAAGAATAGTATATTACCTAACAAAAAGGACTCGTTTGAGTTCTTTTTTTGTTTTTCGCTTTTCAATAAACTTATTTTGAAAAATGATAAATAATTATTGACAAACGATAATTTTCGTGGTATAACATAAAAAACGAAAACCAATTTTTTACAGAAAGGCTGTATTTTATTATGAAATCTTCGGCTAAATTTACACAATTTGTTGTTCGTATAGGTTATGTTGGGTTAACCGCCGCATTATTTTTGGTTCCGTATTTCCTCGGAAAAGGAAGTATTGAGCAGTATAATTCCTACGGCAACGCCTTTAACGGCGTTTGGATAACTGCACCGTTTTATTGTGTTGCACCGGCAGGGTATATTGCTCTTGCTTGTATTGATGTCATTATGCAAAATGTAAAAAACGAGAATGTCTTTTGCAATAAAATAGCCAAGTTATTGAAGGTTATTGTTTGGTGCTGTTTTTACGCAGGGTGTGTCGGCTTGATTTCATTTGTTCTGATTCTCGCCATAAACAAGTCTGTTGTTATTTATATGCTTATTCTTGCTCTCGGAGAGTACTTTATGGCACTTATTTGCAATGTGCTCAAGTCTTGTTTTGAAGCCGGCAATCTTATTAAAGAAGAAAACGATTTGACAATATAGGAGGGCAAAATGATTGTAGTTAATTTGGATGTTATGCTTGCCAAACGCAAGATGTCCTCGCTTGAACTTGCCAATCGTGTGGGTATCACACAGGCTAATTTGTCAATACTCAAAACAGGCAAGGCAAAGGCAATTCGCTTTTCAACCCTTGATGCAATTTGCAAAGAACTTGATTGCCAGCCTGCCGATATTTTGGAATATAGAGAATAATTAAACCGTATGGGAGGATACCATCCTCCCGACCTTGGAACTGACCTGTTCATAGTTTTTCGGAGGTGTTGTTATGACTGAAAAACAATATTCGCCGCTTGATAAAAAAGATAAAATGTTAATTTTTTCGGTAGCGGTTTTATGCTTTGTGTTTGTTGATTTTGTGCTTTTTGCCAAAGCGATAGGTTTGGGATTTACACTTGCGTATGTGCTTTCTTTTGCATTTTCAACGGTGTATTTGCTTGGCAAAAATCAAAAGCCGTCACCGATAGGAACTGTTTACGGTGCTTTGGGCGTAGTGTCCTCAATTCCCGTAACTCTCTATAACGACAGCATAACACAGTTTTTGATGCCGATTTCGGCACTTGGTCTTTATGTGCTCTACTGTGTGTCGTATACAGACGAAAAGCAAAAATTCGGCTCGTATAAAATAATGACCGCTTCGCTCAAAGTCTTAACTTGCGGAGTATTCAAGGCTATGCCGGATGTTGTCGGCTCGGTTAAAGCAGGGGAGAAAAAAGATAAAAAGTCGCTGTCCGCTCTTGTCGGAGTGTTGCTTGCAATTCCTGTTTTGTGTGCCGTTGTTCCGCTTCTTGTAAAGTCGGATGCGGCGTTTGAGGGACTTGTCAGCGGTGTGGTTTCAAAATTTGCTTCGTATATGGGCGAACTTGTTGTAACTTTGATTTTGATTCCGCTTTGCTATTCTTATTTGTTTTCTTTAAGACATAAGAATACTGTGAGCGAAAAAGGCAAGCCCAAAAAGCGTAAAAAACTGCCGTACACGGTTTGCACTTCGTTTTTGTGCGTGATTTCCGCAACATATCTTTTGTATCTTTTTTCACAGCTTGCGTATTTCTTCAGTGCGTTTTCCTATATTTTGCCGGAGGGCTACAAAAATACCGCTTCGGAATTTGCCCGCCGTGGATTTTATGAGATGTGCATGGTTTGTGCAATCAATTTAGCTATTATCGGCATAATCTTTGCTTTTGTAAAAGGCAAAAACGGCAAACTGCTAAAGGCACTTTGCACCTTTGTGTCTGTGTTTTCAGCACTGCTTGTAATCGTGGCAATGCAAAAAATGGTGATGAATGTCAGCGTTTACGGACTTTCAAAAAATCGCATTTTGGTGTTTGCTTTTATGCTTATGATGCTTGTTGTAATCGTGATGCTGATTGTCCATATCTTTGCTCCGAAAGTGCCGTATATGCAAACGATTATCGTTTTTTGCTCCGCTCTTTTGATAGCAATTTCTTATTCAAATGTTGATGCAAGAATTGCAGATTACAACATCAAGGCATATAATAATCATACGCTTGAAAATCTTGATGTGGGCAACATTGCCGACCTTTCCGACAGTGCCGTGCCGTATCTCATTTCTCTTGCAAAAAACGGAAATGCAGATGCCCAAGAAGAACTTTATAATATTGTTGGCAACAATTATCACGATGAACTTGTGCTTAACTTAAAAACGATAGAAATCAAAAGCAGTGGGGATATCAGAAGGTTTAACTATTCTCACACGCTTGCCGCAAACGCAATTTATGATTACTATTTGAGCCTTGATGAAAACGGTGCAAAAATATTTGCAAATCATTCTGCGTTTGCCGATTATGATAAGTATTACTATGTAGATGAAGAAGATACTTATTATGAAATGACAGAAGATTCGGACAATGAAAAAGCTTACAAACTTAACAAGGTAACCGGTTTATATGAGGTGAGCAAGTGATGACTTCAAAAAACAAAAAGATTATTGCCTTTTTTACGGCAATAACTGTTATTATCGTTACTGTTATATTTGATTTTTATATGTTTAAATATTATCTACCGAATTTATAAGTCAAAGAAAACAGAAAAAACGGTGAAATAATATCTGTTGAATATAACGGCGATATTTATTATCCCACAGAATTTTATTTTGCATCTAATACCGAATTTATCCTCGGTGATAAAATCTGTGAAAAGCCTAATTTGATTCTTCCGAGAGCATATTATTTGCTTGAAAATGATGAAGATAATATGTTTTTGTATCAATCCGTTTTTAGGGACAGCAAAATGTTTACAAAAGACAGAACAATATATAAAACTGATGACTTGAAATGCGGTAATATAACTTCGGTTTTAATCACCAAAAACAGTTCACCGACAGTAAAACAATTTGTTGATGACGGTGATGTAATCGGTTTTTGTGAATCTCTTGAAAATTATAAAGTTGATGAGTGTGAAGCAAAAACATTCACAAAAAATACCGGTTGTTGGTATTATATCAGCTTTTCGTATTCCGGTTCGGCAGTTTGTCCGAATTCGAATATAATTATAGGAAATTATGACGGGGAATATTATTTATCAACCGATATTTCAGATTATACTTTTACAGGTGTGCCGATTAAAAATGAACAGTTGACACATCTTTTAAATTTAATGTAGCATTTATGATTTAAAAAATATCCTATTTTTACAATGGGATATTTTATTTTATTAAAATAACTGTTAATTTATATATAATTAATATAAAATAGTTGTTGAAGTGACAAGGTAACTGTGCTATAATATTAGCGTTAATATGGATTTTTATATCTATTCAGAATTTTCCATGAAAGGAATTATATTATGGCATACAGAACACATAACTGTAACGAGCTTACATTTGATAATCTCAACCAAAGAGTTCAGCTTGCAGGTTGGGTAGACACAATCCGTGACCACGGCGGTGTTGCATTCATCGACCTCAGAGATGAGTACGGTGTAACACAGGTTGTTGTAAACGATGATGACCTTATCAACCATCTTCGCAAGGAGAGCGTTATCTCTGTTGAGGGTGTTGTTGTTAAGCGTGATGAAGAAACAATCAATCCAAAAATCGCAACAGGCGAGCTTGAAGTAAAGGTTGACACTCTCAAGGTGCTCAATCCTTGCACAGAGAATTTGCCTTTTGAAATCAGCGAAAGCAGAGAAACCCGTGAGGATGTTCGTCTTTCTTACCGTTTCCTTGATTTGAGAAACAAAAAGGTTCACGACAACATTATTTTCAGAAGCCAAGTTGTTTCATATCTTCGTCAGAAGATGACCTCTCTCGGCTTTACCGAAATCACTACTCCGATTTTGACTTGTTCATCACCGGAGGGTGCTCGTGACTACATCATTCCGTCTCGTAAGCACGAGGGTAAGTTCTACGCTTTGCCGCAAGCACCACAGCAGTTCAAGCAACTTCTTATGACTTCGGGATTTGACAGATACTTCCAGATTGCACCTTGCTTCCGTGATGAGGACGCAAGAGCAGACCGTTCACCGGGCGAGTTCTATCAGCTCGACTTTGAGATGGCTTTTGCAACTCAAGAGGATGTATTTGAGGTTGCCGACGAAGTTCTTTATGATACTTTTGAAAAGTTTGGCGGAGGAAAGAAGATTTCTCCAAAGCCATTTGTAAAAATTCCTTATGACGAGGCTATGCTTAAGTACGGTACAGACAAGCCTGATCTTCGTAACCCTCTTGAAATTGTTGACCTCACAGAATTCTTCTCTGATGTAGAATTCAAGGCATTCAAGGGCAGACCTGTTCGTGGTATCAATGTACCGGGTTGTGCAAAGCAGTCAAAGGGCTGGTTTGAAAAGATGCTCAAGTACGCACTTGAAATCGGCATGAAGGGTCTTGGCTATATCGAAGTTCTTGAGGACGGCTCATACAAAGGCCCTATCGACAAGTTCCTTCCTGATGATAAGAAAGAGGAACTTCGCTCAATCTTCAACTTCAAGACAGACGACACATTGTTCTTCATTTGCGACACACCAAAGGTTGTCAATGAACTTGCAGGTATGATCAGAACAGAGCTTGCAAACCGTCTTGACCTTATCGATAAAGACAGATTTGAATTCTGCTACATCACAGACTTCCCAATGTTTGAGCGTGACGAAAACGGTCAGCTTATCTTTACACATAACCCATTCTCAATGCCGCAGGGCGAAATGGACGCACTTCTCAACGAAGAGCCGACAAAAATCAAGGCTTATCAGTACGACATTGTTTGTAACGGTGTTGAACTTTCATCGGGTGCTGTTCGTAACCACAGACCTGATGTTATGGTTAAGGCGTTTGAAATGGCTGGATACAGCGAGGATACCGTTAAGGAGAAATTCGGTGCTCTTTATAACGCATTCCACTATGGTGCACCGCCTCATGCAGGTATGGCACCGGGTGTTGACCGTATGATTATGCTCCTTAAGGATGAAGAGAATATCCGTGAAATCATTGCATTCCCTATGAACAGCAACGCACAGGATATGCTCCTCGGTGCACCAAACTATGTAACCGAACTTCAGCTTCGTGAAACTCACATCAAGCTTCGCAGACCGGTTGAAAAGGACAAATAATTTTTGGAGGCAAATATAATGCAAATTACTCCTGATTTAATTAAATATCTTGAAAAATTGGCTCGTATCACATTGACAGAGGACGAGGAAAAGAAAGTCGGCAACGAACTTCAGGACATCCTCACCTATATTGATATGCTCAACGAGCTTGATACAGACGGTGTTGAGGCTATGAGCCACTGCTTCCCTGTAACAAATGTTATGAGAGAAGACGAGGTTCAGCCGTCAATGTCGGCAGACGAAATTGTTGCCAATGCTCCTGAAAGTCAGGACGGCTGTTTCGTTGTGCCAAAGACTGTTGACTAAGGAGGGAATAGAATGGAAATTTATGAAATGACTGCCCTTCAGGTTGCAGAAAAAATTAAGAACAAAGAAATAACATCTATGGATGCGGTGGAAAGTGTTGCAAAGGCTATTGAGCAAAAGGACGGCACTTATAACTGCTATGTTTCACTCGATAAAGAGTCTGCTTTGCAGCAGGCAGAGCGTGCTCAAAAGAAGATTGATTCGGGCGAGGCCACATCACTCCTTG
Source organism: uncultured Eubacterium sp. (assembly GCF_934561735.1). Lineage (GTDB taxonomy): Bacteria > Bacillota > Clostridia > Oscillospirales > Acutalibacteraceae > Eubacterium_R. The sequence continues at coordinate 28,073 of NZ_CAKTGT010000008.1, read as the reverse complement.
CAGGTGTTCCGATTGCTATTAAGGACAATATTTGCGAAAAAGGCAAATTGACTTCTTGTGCATCAAAAATTCTTTCAAACTTCAAACCTCCGTATAACGCAACCGTTATCAATAAACTTAATGATGCCGATATGGTAACTTTCGGTAAAGTTAATATGGACGAGTTTGCAATGGGCTCAACAACCGAAACTTCATTTTACGGTGCAACAAAGAATCCTTGGGATATAACAAGAGTTCCGGGCGGTTCATCGGGTGGTGCGGCAGCTTCTGTTGCCGCTGACGAAAGCATTATTGCTCTCGGCTCCGATACAGGCGGTTCAATTCGTCAGCCTGCATCATTCTGCGGCGTAACAGGTCTTAAACCGACTTACGGTGCTGTATCCCGTTACGGTCTTATCGCATACGCATCATCACTTGACCAAATCGGACCTCTCGGCAAAGATGTTCTTGATGTTGCAGGTGTGTTCAATGTAATCAAGGGTAAGAATGTCAAGGACGGCACTTCAATGGAAAGTGAAGCCTTTGACCTTGCCGATATTAAACTTGATAACCTCAAGGGTAAGAAAATCGGTATTCCAAACGATTACTTCGGCGAGGGTATCAATGCAGAGGTTGTAGCAGGCGTAAAAGCTGCCGCTCAAACTCTCAAAGATCTCGGTGCAGATGTTGAAGAGTTTGATATGCCTATCGTTAAATATGCAATCCCTACCTATTATATTATAGCCTGTGCAGAAGCTTGCTCAAATCTTTCCCGTTTTGACGGCATTAAGTACGGTTATAAGTCAAAGGATGCTTTCAATCTCACGGATGTATACTTCAAGTCCCGTTCGGAGGGCTTCGGTATGGAAGTTAAAAAGCGTATTATGCTCGGCAACTTCGTGCTTTCATCAGGCTACTTTGATGCTTATTATAAGAAAGCACTTCAGGCAAAGGGACTTATTTGCAAGGCGTTTAACGAAGCGTTCCAAAAGTATGATTTTCTCCTCGGTCCTGTTGCTCCGACAACAGCACTTAAGATGGGTGAAGGTCTTTCAGACCCGCTTGCAATGTACCTTGGCGATATTTATACGGTTATGATTAATATTGCAGGCTTGCCGTCACTTGCACTTCCTTGCGGCTTTGATACAAATTCAATGCCAATCGGTATGCAGCTTATCGGCAAACCGTTTGATGAAAAAACGATTCTTTCAGCCGGCTATGCTTATCAAAATGTAACCGACTGGCATAAAAGAAAACCGAATCTTTAATAGGAGGCAGTAAATATGGATTATGTTACCGTTTGTGGTCTTGAAGTTCATACAGAGCTTGCCACTAAAACAAAGATTTTTTGCAACTGCACAACAGAATTCGGCGGAGAGCCAAACACTCATGTTTGCGAGATTTGCTCCGGTATGCCGGGCACTCTCCCTGTTGTAAACAAGAGAGTTGTTGAATTTGCGGTTCGCACAGGTCTTGCACTCAACTGCGAGATTACACAGTATAATAAGTTTGACAGAAAAAATTATTTCTATCCTGATTTGCCAAAGGCTTATCAAATTTCACAGCTTTATCTTCCGATTTGCAGAAACGGCTGGGTAGAGATTAACGATAGCGTAAACGGCGGCAAAAAGAAGGTTAGAATTCACGAAATCCATATGGAAGAGGACGCAGGAAAGCTTGTTCACGATGAGTGGACAGACAGCACTCTTGTAAACTACAACCGTTGCGGTGTGCCTCTTTTGGAAATCGTGTCGGAACCTGATATTGCAAGTGCCGATGAGGCAGTTGAATATGTTGAAAAGCTCCGTGCAATTCTTCAGTTCTGCGGTGTTTCAGACTGCAAGATGCAGGAGGGCTCGCTCCGTGCCGATGTAAATGTTTCTGTTATGGAAAAGGGTGCAACCGAATTCGGCACAAGAACAGAAATGAAAAATATCAACTCGTTCAGAGGTATTCACAATGCTATTGAGGCAGAAACCGAGCGTCAAATCGAGCTTATCGAGGACGGCGGCAAGGTTGTGCAGGAAACTCGCAGATGGGATGACAGCAAGGGCGTTTCTACTTCTATGAGAAGCAAGGAAGATGCACAGGACTACAAGTATTTCCCGGAGCCTGACCTTCCTCCGATTGAACTTTCAGATGAGTATATTGAGGGTATCAGAGCATCGCTTCCTGAACTTCCCGAAGCTAAAAAGGCAAGATATATCAGCGAATATTCTCTTACAGAATACGATGCAAACATTCTTTGCTCCGATAAGGCATATGCAAAGTTGTTTGATAAAACCGTTGAGATTACCAAAAATCCAAAGGACTCCGCTCACTGGATTATGGGCGACCTTATGAAACTTATGAATGATACCCAGACTTTGCCTGAAAACATTTCTTTCAGAACAGAGAGCCTTGGTGAGATTATCAATCTTGTAAATTCAAACAAGGTTTCTCGTGAATCTGCAAGAAAGGTGCTTAAGGCAGTGTTTGACGATGATGTAATTCCTGAGGATTATGTCAAGGCAAACAATATGGAAATGGTATCCGACACAGGTGCAATTCAGTCCGTTATTGAGGAAATTATTGCAAATAACGAAAAAGCTGTTGCAGAATATAAAGAGGGTAAGGACAAGTCCTTTAACTTCCTTGTCGGTCAGTCAATGAGAGCACTCAAGGGCAAAGCTCCGTCAAGCGAAGTAACAAGAATTCTCAAAGAATTGCTTGGTTGAGATTATAAATAATAAAAGTGTATCGAAAAAGTCTTTTTGACACGTTGTAGGCTGTTGAGAAAGGCTCTGAATTTCGTTTTCTTGCGAACTTTGCTGTACGATGGTACCGCTTGTGAGCAAAAAACGAAAAACGCCAAAAGTACCGCAAACTCGATGTTTGCGGTACTTTTCCTTAAATAGTATTATTAAAATAATAGTATTCCGGGATAGGCAAGCCTATCACCTACTTAGTGTGTGTTAATATAATTTTGGCGTGGTTCAGAGGCTTTATCGACAGTCTGAAGCGTATCGAATTTTCGATACGCTTTTTGTTATGCTGTTAAGTGTTTTTATTATTCTCTATTTTCTGCTTCGCTTGCACGCTTTGTAACGATGTGGTCGTGTACTTGGTCGGCAAGGTCGCCATGGAGTTTGAACTTTGCAGTAAACACGATAAGCGAAAGTAAAATGAGTACAGGAGGAATGGCAAAGCATATAATGCCGATTCCCGTCTTTGTTGAACCATTGATTTGCTTTGTTGCAGATGTGATTTGCTCGTTGTAGTTCATCGCAGCCAATCCGCCAAACAAAACAACGGTTTGAATGGTGTATGCCATTTTCTGCAAAAAGCCTTTCATTGAGAAGGTGATGGATTCGTTTCTCTCGCCGTTTTTGAATTCGCCGTAGTCAACAATGTCTGCAAGGAATACTGTCTGTCCTACAAACATTGCGGCAATGCCGGTTGACGAAATGATGTATGCAATATCAAGTGCGATGGTGATTTTGAGTATAGGTCCAAATACAAACATTAATACATATCCTATTATGGTTACAATCAAGGTGATTTGGTAAATAACTTTTTTGTTGAGCCATTTTGACAGGATAGGAATAACAAGCAAGCCGAGTACGGAACCGACTGCACCGATTGTTTGGAACAATGATTGTGCCTTTGGATTGCCGAGTACATCCGTAAAGTAGTAAACGGCAGTACCCGATGTTAAATACCATCCTGCGTTTGAAAGCATTGCAACAACCATAAATACAATAAGCTGGTCGTTGTGCTTGATAACGGAAAAGATTTTTTTAAATGAAAACTTTGTTTTCTCTCCGTAAACAACATTTTTTTCTTTTGTGCTGAATACACAAATTGCCGAGAAAACTACAAGCATAATCGCAAGTATCCCCGCCCATCTTGAAAATCCTGTTGCACTGTAACCCTTGTCGGTCTTTACACCTGTTGAGAGCAAAGGCAAAATGATAGGAGAAGCAACTGTTACAATGCCTTGACCCAATCCTGAGAAAGTTCTTGCAACGGTTGAAACAAGGTTTCTGTCTTTAGGGTCGGAGGTGAAACTCGGAATCATACTCCAATACGGAATGTCTGCCATTGTATTTGTCATACCCCAAAGCACATACATAATGCCGATATAAACATAAAGTGCCGTTCCGCTCAGTCCGAATTTTGTAAAGAGTAAAAACAGTACAACTGCATTTGACATTGCACCTATCAAAATCCACGGTCTGTATTTGCCGTGCTTTGTGCGTGTGTTGTCAACAATCGTTCCCATCATTGGGTCGTTGATACCGTCCCAAATTCTTGCAAGTGGGGTAAGAAGCAACAAAAATCCCTCTTTAAGCCCCAAAACGCTCGATAAATAATAACTAAGGAATGAATAAAACATACCGTAGCTCAGGTCAAGCCCTATTGCACCCACGCCAAAGCCGATTTTTTCACCCCAGGTGGTTTTTCTTTCTTCCATCTAATCACCATAGCTTTCGTTAGTATAATATAAGTATTATAACATATATATAGTGCTTTTGCAATTTCAAATATTGTTATATATTACAAAAGAGTTACAATTTTTGTAACTAAACTTTAACCTCTGTTAAATATAATTATAGAAGATTTTTCTTGACTTAGTCGTGTGATACTATTATAATGAAAGAGAAGTGGGGTGACTCCCCATAAAGTGTATTGCAGAAACACACAAAACCCTAATTTTTTGAAAAATGTGGGGAACAAAATTAATTTTTCGGGAGGAGGACGCAAAATGGACAACTATTTGTATGGCTATCGTGTGCATAAATTGGATGCAAAAAGTCGTATTGCCATTCCTTCTCATATGCGTTCACGCCTCGGCGAAGAATTTGTTGCTTCTCTCGGACTCGGTGATTTCATCTCGCTTTATCCGCAGGATCAGTGGGAAGAACTTTTAAATAATGTTCAAAACAGCAAGCTTCCGACCGAAAAAAAGAAAAAGATTTCTATGTATCTTGTTTCATCGGCAGACAAGGTAAGCCTTGACACTCAGGGCAGACTTCTTGTCGGCGACCGCCTTAAGGATAAGGTATCGCTTGCGGGAGAAAAAGAAGCTGTTGTTTTCGGTAATATCAATCATATCGAAATTTGGAACAAAGCCAAGTTTGAAGAACAGGTTGCTTCTATCAGCAAGGAAGAAGTTATCGATATTATGGACGAGCTCAACGGTATAGGTATCTGAGATGGAATTTGTACACAAGAGCGTTTTGTTTGACGAATCAATTGAGTCACTCAATATAGACAGCACAAAAACAATAGTTGACGGTACGGCAGGCGGCGGAGGCCACTCAAAGGCAATCGCGGCAAAAGCCGGCAGACTCATCGCGATAGACCAAGATCCCGATGCGATTAAGGTTCTTCACGAGCGTCTGGACGATTTGGGGAATGTCACTGTTGTTCAAAATAATTTTTCCAATGTTGATCAAGTTTTGAAGGAGCTAAATGTGGCATCCATTGACGGAATGCTGCTTGATTTGGGAGTAAGCTCCTTCCAACTTGATACAGCAGACAGAGGATTTTCGTATCACAAAGACGCACCGCTTGATATGCGAATGAGCAAATCGGGTTTAAGTGCAAAGGATGTTGTCAATACTTACAGCGAAGAAGAACTTGCCAATATCATTTTTAAGTACGGGGAAGAAAAGTTTTCTCGCAGAATTGCAAAAAACATCGTTCTTTTCAGGCAGGACAAGCCTATTGAAACAACAGGCGAACTTGTGGACATTATCAAAGCTTCATATCCAAAAGCAAAAATGCGAGATTCTCATCCGGCAAGAAAAACGTTTCAGGCACTTCGCATAGAGGTAAACGCAGAACTCGATGTTCTTGACAAAACGCTTGATAAAGCACTTGATTGCTTGGCACCGGGCGGCAGAATTTCGGTTATCACTTTTCATTCGCTTGAGGACAGAATAGTCAAGGAAAAATTTAACAAATGGGTTAATCCTTGTACTTGTCCAAAAGAATTCCCTGTTTGTGTTTGCGGCAACAAACCGCTCGGCAGACTTGTGTTTAAGTCAAAAGCACCCACAGAAGCGGAACTTGAAGAAAATCCGAGAGCAAGGTCATCAAGGCTCAGATGTTTTGAAAAATTCTAAAATATATCTTTATCATATATTAATTACATTATTATAAACGGAGGTGAATATAGTGACAAATACAAACGATTTTCGCAGATACTCGTATCAAAACGATACATCTTATATGCTAAACGGCTTTAATGTTTCCCGTTCGTCGGCTGCTCCAAAGCGTAGAGAAGAAGATTTTCCCGAAACCGGCAGAACACTCAGAGTTCGTGAAAATGACAGCGTAAAGTCCTCGTCGCAAATAAAACGCGAGCAGGTGCTTTGTGCAAAAAGAGTTGTTGCACTTTTATTGACAGCGGCTATCGTAATCGGATTTGTCGGCTTAACTCTATATTCTTTTGCCGTTAAAAATGAACTTACAAGAGAAATATCAAGTGCTAAGGTTAACATAGCAAATGCTCAAAGCGAAAATATCAGCTTGCAGAGCGAACTTGATACTATGGTGTCAATCAGTATGATTGATGATTATGCGGTTAATAAGCTCCATATGACAAAAATGAAATCAAATCAAATTCAATATATGGATGTAACCCAATACAAACAAGATTATATGAAAAAAATAGATCAACACAAAACTCTTGCCGAACAGCAGTTGAGTAATAAATAAAATTATACAGCGTACTATATAAGAGAGTCGGATTTTTCCTACTCTCTAAAATGCTTTTTTATAGGCAGTCGAAATTGGGCGAAAAATGAAGCGAGGTGATAACAATGTCAAACGATTTTAAAAAGCAGGGACTTAGACGAATCGCAATATTGGCTGTTGTTATTGCTTTTCTTTTTTCACTTGACGCATTCAGAGTGTTCTATATTTCAACGGTTAAAGGTGCCGAGTATTCCGCAAAAGCCGAAAGTCAGCAGCTTTCTGATACCGAAATTGCGGCAAAACGCGGTTCTATTTATGACAGCGACGGCAATGTTCTTGCTCAATCGGCAACAACTTGGGATATTTTTCTCGATTCAAAAAATATTACCGACAAAAGCAGAGATAAACTCGTAAATGGACTTGCAAAGATTTTGAAACTTGATGACGAAGGCAAAGCGGAACTTCTCCAAAAGAGCAAAAAAGATACTCACTATGTCGTTGTTGCCGAACAGGTTGAAAACGATATTAAGGAAAAAATCACAAATTTTAAAATTAAAAATAAGTTTTCAAGTATGATTGGCACGGAGCAAAATACAAAGCGTTATTATCCTTACGGCGAATTTGCTTCAAACATTCTCGGCTTTACGGGCGATGATAATCAAGGTCTTTACGGTTTGGAATATTATTACGAGGATGAATTGAAGGGTACAAACGGCAGAATTATCACCGTAAAAGACGCTCAAAAGCATAATTTGCCTACAGATTACGAAACATCGATTGATGCCGTTGACGGTAATTCGCTTGTACTTACTCTCAATCAAAATATTCAATATACCCTTGAAAAAAATTTGTCTGCCACAATGAACGAGTACAAGGCAAAGGGTGCGTACGGTGTTGTTATGAATTGCAAAACGGGTGCTGTGCTTGCTATGGCTTCACTTCCCGATTATGACTGCAACGAGCCGTATAAACTTACATATTCAAAAAACATCAAGGCTGTTGAAAAAATCACCGATGAAGATGAAAAGGTTGCCGCAAAATCCGAGGCAATTCAAAATCAGTGGAACAACTTTGTTACTTCAAGTACATATGAGCCGGGTTCGGTATTTAAGACATTTATCGCCGCTGCGGCTCTTGAAGAAAATGTTGTAAATCTTAACACAACATACACCTGCACGGGTTCTATCAGGGTTAAGGATTATGTTATGAAGTGCCATTACCATCCGGGTCACGGTACCGAAACATTTACACAAGGTCTTGAAAATTCATGCAATCCGTTTTTTATTACCGTAGGTCAAAAACTCGGCGTGCATAATTATTTCAAATATTTTGAAGCGTTCGGCTTTACTCAAAAAACAGGCATTGACCTTCCCGGTGAGGCAGGCTCGCAGTACTACAAAGAAAATCAGTACGGTATAGTAGAACTTTCTTCTGCTTCATTCGGTCAGTCAAACAGTTTGACACCTATTCAGCTTTGCACCGGTCTTTGTGCAATAGCAAACGGCGGCACACTTTTAAAGCCGTATGTTGTTGACCATATTATTGATGCAAACGGAAATACCGTTAAAAAAACTCAACCTACCGAGGTAAGAAGAGTTATCAGTGAAGATACTTCAAAAAAGGTTAGAGGTATGATGAAGTCCGTTGTTGACAACGGTACCGGTAAAAACGGTTATGTTGCAGGTTACCGTGTAGGCGGTAAAACAGGTACTTCAACAAAGCTTGCCGAATCTACAAACGGCAAAACAAAGTATATTGTATCATTTGCGGCAATCGCTCCGTCAGATGACCCGCAAATCGCAATGATTATCATTATGGATGAGCCAAACGAAGATTTGGGCGGCGGTGCTCTTTGTGCTCCGATTGCGGCTCAGGTTATTGAAACCGGTATGCAGGAACTTAACATTGAACCTGAATATGACGAAAAAGAAAGCAAAAATCTTTCTGTATTCACACCTAATGTAATCGGCAAAACCGTAAGTGCTGCAAAATCGGCACTTAATTCAAAAAATCTCAAATGCAAGGTTGTAGGCAACGGCAAAAAGGTTGTTCGTCAATCACCGGCGTCATCGTCAACAATTCCTACAAACGGTACAGTTGTTCTTTATACAACAAATGAAGAAAAACAAACCGCTACTGTTCCGGATTTCTCGGGACTTACAATAAGCGAAGCTAATGAATTGGCAAGCGAAAACAATCTTAATATCGAAATTAACGGCATTAACCTTTCTGCATCAAATGTTGTGGCTTATCGCCAGTCAACCGAAAAGGGTGCAACCGTTTCTGCCGGCACGGTAATCACAGTATCGTTTAAGAATACAAATTCAGTTCTTGACTGATAATATATAGGAGTGAGAAAATGAAACTTTCACAGATTTTAAAAGATGTAAAGGTAAAAAATGAATATAAAGAAGTTGAAGTAAAGGATGTAACAGCCGATTCCCGTCAGGTTGAAGAGGGCTACCTTTTTGTGTGCATAAAGGGTGCGTCGTTTGACGGCCATTCGGTTGCCGAAGAAATGCTCAAAAAAGGTGCGGCGGCTGTTGTGTGCGACCACGATTTGGGTCTTGTAAATCAGGTAATTGTTGATGACACACGCAAGGCATATTCTCCTATATGTGCTTCATTTTTCGGCAATCCTGCCGACAGCCTAAAACTTATAGGACTTACAGGTACAAACGGCAAAACAACCACAACATTTTTGATTAAGCAGATTTTGGAAAATGTCGGTAAAAAATGCGGCCTTATCGGTACTGTTCAAAATATGGTGGGAAGCGAAGTCTATCCTGCACATTATACCACTCCGGACCCTCACGAATTGCAGGCACTTTTCAGAAAAATGGTTGATGCAAACTGCGAATACTGTATTATGGAGGTTTCTTCACAAGCACTTGCACAGGGCAGAGTAGAGGGTATTCACTTCCATATCGGTGCATTTACAAATCTCACTCAGGACCATCTTGATTATCACAAAACATGGGAAAATTATTTTGAGGCTAAAAAGCTCCTTTTCAAGGCTTGCGATACAGCCGTTACAAATGTTGACGACAAGTATGGCCTTAAGATTGTTGAAGGCTGTAATTGCAAAACCGTTACCTACGGTGTTGACAATATGAAGGCGGATTACACCGCAAGAAATGTTCGCTTTTCTTCACAGGGCGTTAAGTATGACCTTATCGGTGAAAAAATCGGCAGAGTAGATTGCCCTATTCCCGGCAGATTCAGCGTATACAATTCGCTTTGTGCAATTTCTGTTGCATTGACACTCGGTGTTGATTTTACCGATGTGCTTGAAGCAATCAGCAAGTCAAACGGAGTTAAGGGCAGAATTGAGGTTGTGCCTACACCAAATCAGGATTATACTGTTATCATTGACTATGCTCACTCTCCTGACGGACTTGAAAATATTATTTCATCTCTTAAAGAAATTGCAAATGGCAGAGTTGTTACAGTATTTGGTTGCGGCGGTGACAGAGATAAAACCAAGCGTCCTAAGATGGGCAAAATCGCTGCTGACTTGTCTGATTTCTGCGTTGTAACTTCCGATAACCCAAGAAGCGAAAATCCAAGCGATATTATCAAAGACATTCTTGAGGGAATGAAGGACAGCAAAACCCCTTATGAGGTAGTTGAAAACAGAAAAGAAGCTATTGCGTGGGCAATGAAAAATGCGAAAAAGGATGATATAATTCTCCTTGCAGGCAAAGGACACGAAACATATCAAATCCTTCCGACCGGCACAATTCATTTTGACGAAAGAGAAGTTGTGGCAGAAGTTTTAGAGGAACTTAACAAATAATGGAAAAACTAAAATTATCAGAAATTGCTCCTTGTTTGGGTGCAACATATAACAGAGATGCCGAATTTGATTCGGTTTGCATAGATACAAGAAAAATCACAAAGGGCTGCCTTTTTATATGTATTAAGGGTGAACGCTTTGATGCTCATCAATTTGCGGATGAAGCTTTGTCGCTCGGTGCATCGGCTGTTATGATTCATTCCGACATTAAACCGAACGGTGCATACATTAAGGTTGCCGACACAGCAAAGGCTATGCTCAGCCTTTCGGGATATTATCGTTCAAAATTTAATATTCCTGTTGTGGGTCTTACAGGCTCGGTAGGCAAAACAACTACAAAGGAGTTTACTCATCTTGTTGTTTCGGCAAAGTACAATGCCATTAAAACGCAAGGCAATCTTAATAATGAAATCGGCGTTCCGCAAATGTTGTTTCAGCTTAACAACAGCGTAGAAGCCGCAGTTATCGAAATGGGTATGAATCATTTTGGCGAAATCTCCCGACTTGTCAATGAAGTAAAACCTACAATCGGCCTTATTACAAATATCGGCGTTTCGCATATTGAAAATCTCGGCTCTCGTGAGGGAATTTTAAAGGCAAAACTTGAGCTTTGCGAGGGACTTGCAGACGGTGCACCGCTTATTTTAAACGGTGACAACGATATGCTTCAAACCGTAAAAGACGAAAATCACAAGGTTGTTTTTTACGGAATTGAAAATGGTGAATTCAAGGCAGAAAACATTGTTGAAACAGAAAATTCAACATCGTTTGACATTGTGTATTACGGCAAAACTCAGCACATTGTTATTCCTACAATCGGCATACATAATGTGTATAATGCTCTTGCGGCATTCACTGTAGGTTATTTTTTGGATGTCGAGCCACAGGCGGCGGCAGATGCACTCGGCACATATGTGCCTGCCGGAATGAGGCAAAAAGTAGTTGATGTTGACGGCATAACTTCAATTGAGGATTGCTACAACGCTTCGCCCGATTCTATGCGTGCCGCAATTAAAACACTGAGCAACATTAAGGGTAATAAAAAAATTGCCGTACTCGGTGATATGCTTGAACTCGGTGACTACGCAAAAACCGCTCATACTAATGTCGGAGCTATGGTAGGCGAAAATAAAATCGATTATCTTTTTGCTTACGGTAACGATGCAAAATACTATGTTGAGGGTGCAAAGCAAAGCGGAGTTAAAAACGCATTTTTGTTTGATGACAAAGAAAAATTGTCAGATATGCTTTTAAAAACCGCAAGCCTTGGCGATGCTGTACTTTTTAAAGGCTCACGAGGTATGAAACTCGAGGATGTTATAAATACTGTATATAAAGGATGGAGAAAACAATGAGCACAACAGTTGCACTTATCATAACCGCTGTTATATCTTTCGGTATCACAGCCGGACTCGGATTTGTAATTATTCCGTGGCTTCGTAAATTAAAATTCGGTCAAACAATTTTGGACATCGGTCCGTCATGGCACAAGTCAAAGCAGGGCACTCCTAATATGGGCGGCTTGATGTTTATTATCGGTATCATCGTTGCGTTTGTTATCGGTGCGCTGACTTTTACTCTTTCGGGCGGCAAACTTGAGAGCGATTATGCTTCGGTTCTTGTCGGCAGAGATAAGGTGCTTATCATCGCAGGTCTTTGCCTTGCGTTCGGTTGCGGTGTTATCGGTTTTACAGATGACTTTATCAAAATCAAGCTCAAGAGAAATGAGGGCTTAACCGCAAAGCAAAAGTCATTCGGTCAGCTTGTTATGGCACTTGGCTACACGGCTACTCTTTGGCTTTCGCACAACACGGTTTGGTATTTGCCTTTTATCGGCAATGTTAATTTTGAAAAAAATATTGTTACAGGCGTTGTCTTTTGGCTTGTTTCAATTTTCATTATAGTTGGATGCGTAAACAGCGTAAACCTTACCGACGGTATTGACGGTCTATGTTCAAGCGTAACCGTAACCGTTGCCGTTACATTTATTATTGCGTCGGTTATTCTTAAGTTTGCAGGACTCGGCATTCTTTCTGCCGCACTTCTCGGCGGCGTTTTGGGCTTCCTTTGCTGGAACTGGAACCCTGCAAAAACATTTATGGGCGACACGGGTTCGCTTTTCCTCGGCGGTCTTGTTACCGCACTCGGTTTTGCAATCAAGTGTCCGCTTCTTCTTGTTCTCATCGGTCTTGTGTATGTGTGCGAAACTATGAGTGATATTATTCAAATCGGATATTTCAAAATGACTCACGGCAAGCGTATTTTCAAAATGGCACCTATTCATCACCATTTTGAAATGTGCGGCTGGAAAGAAAAGAAAATCTGTGTTGTATTTTCAATCGTAAATGCAGTAGGATGTGCAGTTGCACTTGTTCTTATGCACTTTGGTTATTAACTGTAAAAAAATCTACGAAAGGAGTCCCGTATTATGGCAGGCAGAGATTTAGAACCGCCTCGCCGTTCAATAAGACAAAATGAGTCTTACGAACAGCCAAGAAAGAAAAAATCAAAGAAAGCACCCGAAAATCCGTTTGATAAAAATTCGGGTATGTCATTTTTGGTTGCCAACGGCGGATTTGATTTGCCGTTTTTTGCCGCAACACTTGCACTTGTTACAATAGGTCTTATTATGCTGTTTTCGGCAACCTACCCGTATGCTTTGCAAAATGAGGGCGACTCCTATTATTATTTTAAGCGTCAGTTTATTTTTGCCGTTATGGGTATAATCGTGATGCTTGTTGTGTCAAAATTTAATTACAAATTTTTAAAGGTAATTGAAAAGCCGCTTTTTGCGGTTTCGGTGTTTTTGTTGATACTTGTTTTGTTTTATCATGTAGATGTCAACAGAAACGGTGAGGACTTTAAAAGATGGATTCCTATCGGACCTGTTACTCTTCAGCCTTCCGATATTGCAAAGTTTGCACTTATTCTTGTGCTTGCCGGTTATATCAGCAAAAACTATCGCAAGATGAAATATTTTAAGGAAGGCGTTTTGTTCCCGGTTATTTATATAGGAATATGTTGCGTGCTTATATATCTTGAAAATCACCTTTCATGTACGCTTCTTGTATTTATGATCGGTCTTGCAATGATGTTTTGCGGCGGAACCCGTTGGCAATATTATGTTGCCGGCATATGTTTTGTAGCTGTTATTGCGGTAATCGTTATAAGCAATCCCGATGTTTTGCCCGGTTATCAGGGCGACCGTATCAGAGCATGGACCGATAAAGCTTTCCAGCCTTTGGGTCTAAGATGGCAAACAAATAATTCGCTTTATGCAATCGGCTCCGGCGGATTTTGGGGCGTTGGTTTGGGCAATTCAAAGCAAAAATACCTTTATGTTTCCGAGCCGCAAAATGACTTTATTTTCTCAATTGTTTGCGAAGAGTTGGGCTTTATCGGAGCAACACTTATTATCGGACTTTTCGGAATTCTTTTCTGGAGAGGTATTAAAATAGCACAAAGATGTGAAGACAGATTTTCTTCACTTGTAGTTATAGGCATAGTATCTCAGGTTGCTATTCAAACAATATTTAATATCCTTGTTGTAACCGATACTATCCCAAATACAGGTATAGCACTGCCGTTTTTCTCCTACGGCGGCACATCGCTTTTGATGCTTTGTTTTGAAATGGGCGTGGTTTTGTCTATTTCACGCAAGGTAAATACAAAGAATTATTGAGGTAGAAATTATGAAACTTTTATTTGCAACAGGCGGTACCGCGGGTCATATCAATCCTGCACTTGCCGTTGCTTCTTATATCAAAGAACAATATCCCGACAGCGAAATTATGTTTATCGGCACAGCCGACCATATGGAATCAAGGCTTGTTCCGAATGCGGGATTCGAATTTAAAACTATCGAAATTAACGGCTTTAAGCGTTCGTTTTCGCCAAAAGCAATTATAGATAATGTAAAAACAGTCGGCAAACTTATGAAGTCGGAAAAGGAATCGAAAAACATTATCAAAGAATTCAATCCCGATGTTGTTATCGGTTTTGGCGGATATGTATCGGGTCCCGTTCTTGACGAGGCTGTTAAACTTCACATTCCTACCTGTATTCATGAACAAAACGCTTATCCGGGTATAACCAATAAGCAACTTGCCAAAAAAGTGGACAAGGTTATGCTCACCGTTGAGGATGCGGCAAATCATATAGGTGCAAAGTGCGATGTGGTAATTACCGGCTTGCCTGTTAGGGGAGAACTTCTCAAAAAGTCAAAGTTTAATGCAAGAATAGAGCTTGGCATTGCAGATGACAAACCGCTTATTTTATCATTCGGCGGTTCTCTCGGTGCAGCACCTTTAAATGACGCTATGTTTGACATTCTTCTTGAAGACGCCGAAAAAAATGATGTTTATCATATTCATTCGGTAGGTACAAACGGTAAGGATTATCTTTATAAATTTGCCGAGCACGGTTTTGCTCAAAGAAGCGAAGATGTTTATTATAAAGGTAATGTTGAAGTCAGATTGTATATTGATAATATGGACACCTGTATGGCTGCGGCTGATTTGGTTATCGGCAGAGCCGGGGCGTCCTCTTTGTCCGAAATTGAGGCTATGGGTAAAGCCTCCATACTTATTCCGTCACCTTATGTTGCGGAAAATCATCAATTTCACAATGCAATGGCACTTGTAAATCGTAATGCCGCAAGAATTCTGCGTGAAAAGGATTTGACAACCGATTCCTTAAAATCTCTTATGAATGAACTTATAAGCGATAAGGCGGAACTTGCCGATATAGAAAAAAATGCAAAGGATATGGCAATCCTCGACTCTCGTGAGAGAATAGCGGATATTATTCTTTCTCTTGCAAAATAATTAACATATTTTGAGCACTTTTCATAAACTGCCATAGGTGGTTTTATGAAATGCTTAAAAATAAACGGCGGTAAAAAATTAAGCGGAAATATTTCGGTTCACGGTGCAAAAAACGGTGTTTTGCCGATTCTTTCTGCTTGTGTGCTGATAAACGGAGTTTCCGTTATACATAATTGCCCAAAACTGTCCGATGTTGATGTAACTGTTGATATATTGCGTTATCTCGGTGCAAAAGTTGAGCGTGAAAATGACGCTCTTATTGTTGACACATCTCAAATCGGCAGATATGATGTGCTCGAAAGTTATATGAAAGAACTTCGTTCTTCAATAATTTTTCTCGGTGCCCTTGCTTCAAGGAGCGGCAGAGCCTGTCTTTATCTTCCCGGCGGGTGTGAAATCGGACTTCGCCCGATTGATTTGCATTTAAAAGGACTTAAAGCACTCGGCTACAATGTCTATACCGATGGGCATAATGTTTGTGCCGAAAAGAAAAATGTTAAAGGTACAGAGATTGTTTTGCCTTTTCCGAGCGTCGGTGCAACGGAAAATATAATTCTTGCATCTGTTTTGGCTCCGGGCAGAACAACAATAGTAAATGCCGCAAGAGAGCCTGAAATAGCAGATTTGGTAAAATTTCTTAATAAAGCAGGTGCAAAAATTACGGGAACATCCGCACCCACCATCGTAATTGACGGTGTAAAAACTCTTCACGGCGTTGAACATACAGTAATTCCCGACAGAATTTTGGCTGCTACCTTGATGTCGGCTTGTGCAATCACCGGCGGTGAAATTGAACTTGAAAATTTGTGCCCCGAGCATATTATGCCAACCTTGCCTGCGTTTGAAGAAATGGGTTGCCGTATTGATATAAGCAAAAATTCGCTCCGCATCAAGTCACCGGAAAGACTTAAAAGAGTTAAAAAGATTGAAACAATGGCGTATCCGGGATTTCCAACGGATTGTCAGGCACCTGTTATGGCAGCACTTTCGGTTGCCAAGGGTACATCTATAATCAAAGAAACTATATTTGAAAATCGATTTAAACATATTGAACAGTTGAATATGTTTGGTACGGATATAAGTATTAATGACAGAATTGCCGTTGTTAACGGCGTAAAAAATATTCATTCGGCAGATGTAAAATGCACGGATTTGCGTGGAGGGGCCGCTGTAATTATAGCGGCATTAAAGGCAAACGGAATTTCAACCGTTAAAGATATTCATCATATCGACAGGGGATACGAGTGCATTGAAAATCAGCTTGCTTCTCTCGGTGCTGATATAAAGAGGATGTATGATGAAAAAAAATAACAAAACAAAGACGAAAAAAGAAAATACGATGACACCGCTTAATGACGAACTCGGCTTTTTCGGAATTGAACCACCGAAAATTTACAGAGAAGGTCAGAAGCGTGAAAAATCACCGGTTTCGTCGGTTGACAGCAATAATGCACAAAAGAGAAAAAGAACCGCACCGCTTAATGACAGACAGCGTTCCTCACAGCAACAATCCGTTGCCAAGGGCAAGAAAAAAAGACGACTGAAAAAAAAGTTCAGGGTTGCTTTTACTGTAATCGGTTTGGTTTTGTTGACGGCGATAATCATTGCGGTTTTGTGCCTGACGGTTTTCTTTAAAATTGACACCATAAAAGTAAACGGTGTAAAAAAATATACCGCTCAACAAGTTACATCGGTATTGCCTATTGAAAAAGAAAAAAATCTTTTTACAATAGACAAAAAGAAAGCTGCTCAAAAGCTCGAAGAAAATCTTCCGTATGTTTACAATGTTGAGATTACAAGAAAACTTCCGTCAACGGTTGTTGTAAATATTACCGAACCGCAGTTTGTGTATTACATAAAAAACAGCAACAATACCTATACCTATTTTGATGATAATTTTAAAATATTGGAAGTTGATGTAAAATCTCCGCCAAAAAACGGTATAGAAGTTAAAAAGACAGCATTTGAAAATGTTGTTCCCGGAAAAACAGCAAAAGTAACAAATCAAGACCTTGTGTCTGATTTGCAAATTTTGATGCAAACTGTTACGGATTTGAAACTTAATAAGGTAACAGCCTTGTATTCCGACAGTATGGTGAGCAACTATATTGTATATGATAACAGAATTATTGTTAAACTTGGTGAAACAAAAGACATACAAGATAAAATCTTTACAGCTTTGACGGCAATAGATAAGCTAAATGAAAGCAATCCGGGTGCGGAAGGCGCTTTAACGGCAACAAACAGCAAGCAAATTTACTTTACAGAGAAAAAATGACATACAGTTAAAATATAAACTGTAAAGTGAAATACTTGCAAATCAGTTGACAATTTGTATAATTTATGCACTTTGCACAACAAATCAAAGCAGAAATTTATAAACATTGGAAAAAATATTAAGAATATTTTTTAAAAAGTATTGCAAAGTAGTTACAAAACTGTTACAATATCAAATGTGAGACACTAAGAAAATAAGTGTTGTACCGATATAAAATAAAGATAAGGAGAATTAAAATGGGTAGATATGAAATTGATACTGATGACAACAAGGTTGTTTCAATAAAAGTAATCGGCGTAGGTGGCGGCGGCGGAAATGCCGTTAACCGTATGGTTAAGTGCGGAGTAAAGGATGTTGAGTTTGTTGCTGTAAACTCTGATAAGCCTGCTCTTGACAAGTCATCTGCCACACATAAAATTCTTATCGGCGAAAAGGCTACAAAGGGTCGTGGCGCAGGTGCAAGACCTGAGGTTGGTCTTAAAGCTGCAGAAGAATCAAAGGAACAGTTAACAGATGTTCTCCAGGGCTGTGAAATGGTATTTGTTACTGCCGGTATGGGCGGCGGAACAGGTACAGGTGCCGCTCCTGTTGTTGCAAAGCTTGCCAAAGAAATGGGTATTCTTACCGTAGGTGTTGTTACAACTCCTTTCGGTTTTGAAGGTAAGCGCCGTATGCAACAGGCACAGGAAGGTATCAATGAGCTTGCTTCAAATGTTGACTCATTGATGGTTATTCCAAATGAAAACCTCAAGCTTGTTTCCAAGGAAAAGATTACTCTTCTCAATGCATTTGAAATTGCAAACGATGTACTCCGTCAAGGTGTACAGAGCATTTCGGACCTTGTTAACGCAACAGGTCTTGTAAACTGTGACTTTGCCGATGTTACCGAAATTATGAAAGATGCCGGCTATGCACATATGGGCGTTGGTCACGGCAAGGGCAAGGATAAGGCAGAAATGGCAGCTCAGCAAGCTATTTCTTCACCTCTTCTTCAAACATCTATCGACGGTGCTCGCGGCGTTCTCCTCAACATCACATGCTCAACAGATATCGGACTTGAAGAAATCGATGCAGCATCAAATGTTGTTATGGAAGCTGTTCATCCTGATTGTGAAATCATCTGGGGTGCTAACTTCGATGAAGAACTTGAAGATGAAATGATCATTACAGTTATCGCTACTCGTTTCGGCGAGGACGGACCGGGTGCTCCTATCAAGTCAACAACAGCTTCAAAGCCTGTTGAACCACCAAAGGAAATACCTTCGGCTCCTGCAAGCTTCACTTCAAATGATGATGATTCATTTAACGATATTGTTTCATTCTTTAAGAAGTAATAAGTAAAATTTATAAAAGACTGTTCGCTTTTGAACAGTCTTTTTTGTTTTGTAAAGTTATGAAGCTTGCATTGTTTGTTTGTGAAAAGGTGAGATTACTTTTTGAAATATATTGTTCTTTTGTATGTAAATGTTTAAACTTTACTGTTTTTAACACTTTCCACCCACTTTTCCACATTTAAAATATGCTAAAAACGGTTGTTTCAACATTTGTTCCACACAGTTTTCCACATTATTTTTGTTGGATTGTCGATTTGTAAAGAACTTTACTTCACAAATGTTGCATAATAAAAAGCCGTCAAACAATTATTTTTGTAACTGTTAAACGGCTTTACATATGTATTTTTTACTTTTTTGAAACAATAATTGAAATTTGCTCGATAAACGATTTGACTTTGTTTGCCATTTCTTCGGGTGTTTCTTTCATCCCTTTTGAAATCCAGCTGATAATAACTCCGCCCAAGCCGAATCCAAAGAATTCTGCAACAGTGGTATGGTTATTATTCAATGTGTTTAAGTTATTTTTCTTAATAATGTCATTAATTATTTTTTCAAACTGATTTGTGGCAACTTTTGATAAGTATGAGTAAACATCTCCCATATTTATTTTAACGGCGTTTTGGTAAAACTTTTTGTCGTTATACATAGTATTGAATATAGTCAAAAAGTTTTCTTCCATCGTTTCGTATGAAAAATTGTCAATAAGCTTGCTGATTATCTCGTTATACAGCAACCAGTCAAGAAGTTCGTATCTGTCCTGAAAATGATAGTAAAATGTTTGCCTGTGCATTTCACATTTGTTTGAAATGTCCGAAACCGTGATTTTTTCAAACGGTGTGGTTTGCATTAATTCTTTCAATGCGGCAGCAATCTTACGCTTGGTGATTTCGCTGCATGATAATTGGTCTTTCATACCGTAAACCTCTTATACAAATATTATAGTATGTATATTATAACATATTTCCGATTTTATACAAGTGTATGTTTAAAAATTAACATTTGTATAATTAAATTGTTGAATGATACATCATAATTCCGCTCGGCTCAATGTCTGCAATTCCGTAAACACCGTCACGGGCAGAACCCGGGTTCATATAATGTATAGAGTCCACAACCTCAATATAAGGGATGTGAGTGTGACCGAACAAAACAATGTCCGCACCGATTGACCTTGCTTCTCTTTGAATATCCTGATATCCGTGCTTAACATAATACGGATGTCCGTGCGTGAAAAGTATTTTCTTTCCGTCAAATTCTATAACTTTACTTGTTGGGTACGGCGAATAAAAATCACAGTTTCCGCTTACTCTGTCAATGTTGATGTCGGGGTACATTATCAAAGCCTCATCAAGGTCGTCGTTGCCGTCACCTAAAAATAAAAACAAGTCTGCATTGTCCTTATGCCTTTCGATTATATCAAGCAGTGCCGAAACTCTTCTGTGACTGTCCGACATAACTACTATTCTCATTCATATCCCACCTTAAATTATCATATCTTTAATTAGATTATACTATGAAAGGATGCGTGTTTCAATGAAAAATATCAATGTTGACGAATTAAAAAAAGCCGCCGAGAGCGGAAAATTAGATTCGTATATCAATAAAAATCTTCCGCCCGATGCAACCAAAAAAATCAAGCAGGTTTTGTCAGATAAATCCGCAACCGAAAAGCTGCTTAACACTCCGGAAGCAAAAGCACTTATGCAAAAATTTATGAAAAAATAGGTAGAAAAATGGATAACATAAACGATATTATATCATCTCTTTCGGATGATGATATAGAAATGCTCAAGGGTGTTGCCTCGTCTATATTAGGCGATGGCAATGCCAATGAACAAAAATCAGCAGAAAGTGATAAAAAATCTGTACTTCCAAACGGACTTAATCTTTCTCAAAGCGACCTTAATATGATGCTCAAGGCAAAAACGATAATTGATAAGATGAACAACACTTCATCAAAGGATGCAGATCTTATTCTGGCTTTAAAGCCGCATCTTTCCGAAGAGTCAAGAGCGAAAGCCGATAAAGCAATCCGTATTTTGAAATTGTTTGATATTCTTCCGTACATAAAGGAATTGTTTTAAATGAGCGAATTTAATTCAAATGACATAAATGATGCAAAACGCCGTGTTGAAGAAATGCGTAAAAAAGCAAATAATTACATAGATGCTCCGCAAAACGAGGACAAAACATTTCAAAGTTCGAGTGCAAAAAGCGATAATAAAAATGATTCTCCGCTGTCCTTTTTGTCGGATTTAACAGGCTCTCTTTTTTCGTCGTCGGGCAATGACGGCTCGCAGGGTCTTATTCTTGCACTTATTTTAATTTTGTCAAAAGAGGGAGCAGACAGCAAATTAATTTTGGCACTTCTGTATATTTTGCTTTGATAGTATGGAATTTTGATATAATATGTGTTATATTATACATTAGATTTATTTGGGAGGAATTAGATGTCTAATATCACACATGTATATTTTGACGGTTTGGGTATAGATTTTAATCTGCCGTCGGTAGCCTTCAGCGTGTTTGGCTACGACATTCATTGGTACGGAATAATTATTGCTTTCGGTTTTGCACTTGCTGTTTTGTACGGCGGTCGTAAGGCGTATAAATGGAAGATGAGCCTTGACGGAATGACTGATGTACTCATTTGGGGCACACTTTTCGGTATAGTTTGTGCACGGCTTTATTATGTCGCCTTTGAATGGGATTATTATTCGCAACACCTCAACGAAATTCCGGCTATATGGAACGGCGGTATTGCGATTTACGGCGGTATTATCGGTGCTCTTATCGGTGCGGCAATAGGCTGTAAAATCGGCAAAATTAATTTTCTTAACCTTCTTGATTTGGGTTCGCTCGGTCTTTTGATCGGACAAGGTATCGGCAGATGGGGTAACTTCTTTAATCAGGAGGCGTTCGGCACAAACACCGATACAGCACTTTTCAGAATGTGGTCGCCTAAAATTCATGATACTTTGGAAAGTTCGGCGGCTTTGCTTGCACAAAAGGGGATAACCGTTGACCCTAACACAGCTGTTCATCCTACATTTTTGTACGAAAGTGTATGGTGCCTGCTCAGTTTCCTTGTACTTCATATTGTTGTAACTTATTTCAGAAAGTTTAAGGGCGAAATCTTTATGCTCTACGGCGTGCTTTACGGTGCCGAGCGTATGGTTGTTGAAGGTATGAGAACCGATTCCCTTTATATCGGCTCAACAACTATCCGTGTTTCACAGCTTTTGTCGGCAATTATTGTGGTTGTTGCTCTTGTATTTTTCATTTATTTTATGACAAAATACAAAAAAGGCAAATTGCCAAAGGCACTTCAACTTGATGATTTGGATGCTTTAGAAGAAGCAAACAAAAAAGCAAAGGCAGAGCAAAAGGCTGAACTTGAGGAGAAAAAAAGACAAAAGGCTCTTAAAAAGCAGGAAAAGAAAGATAAGAGGAATAAACAATGAATATTATTGACGGAAAAGCAGTGTCAAAAAAAGTAAAAGAGGATGTTAAGGCAGAGTGCGAACAGCTCAAAGCAAAAGGTGTCACACCGGGTCTTGCAGTAATTATTGTCGGTGACGATCCGGCATCTCAGGTGTATGTTCACAACAAAGAGGTTGCGTGTGAGGCTTGCGGATTTTACAGCGTTAAGTATGCTCTCCCTGCCGAAACAACTCAGGAAGAACTTAATGAACTTATAGACAAGCTTAATAAAGATGACAAAATTAACGGTATTCTTTGCCAACTTCCTCTGCCGTCACATCTTGATGACAAAGAGGTTATCAATCGTATTGACCCGCTTAAGGATGTTGATGCGTTCCACCCTGTAAATGTCGGTGCGATTATGATTGGCGATTATAATTATTTGCCTTGCACTCCTGCCGGTGTAATGGAGCTTATCCATTCAACAGGCGTTGATGTTTCGGGCAAAAAGGCTGTTGTTATGGGCCGTTCAAATATCGTGGGCAAGCCTATGGCTATGCTTCTTCTTCACGAAAATGCAACAGTGGAAATCACTCATTCAAGAACTCAAAATTTGACTGATATTACCAAAGAAGCCGATATTCTTGTTGCCGCTATCGGCAAGGCAAAATTTGTCAAGGCAGATATGGTCAAGGACGGCGCAGTTGTTATTGATGTCGGTATGAACAGAGATGAAAACGGCAAGCTTTGCGGTGATGTGGATTTTGAGGATGTAAAGGATAAGTGCAGTTTCATCACTCCGGTTCCGGGCGGTGTTGGTCCGATGACTATCGCAATGCTTATGAAAAACACATTGACAGCGGCAAAAATCCAAAACGGTGTTGAGTAATATGACTATTGAAGAACAGGTTGTAAACAAATTAATTGACAGAGGCTTCCATGTTTCTTTTGCAGAATCGTGCACAGGAGGTCTTTGTTGCGGCACGCTTGTTAATGTTTCAAATGCTTCAAAGGTGCTTGATATGTCGTTTGCGACCTATGCAAACGAAGCAAAGGTTGAACTTATAAATGTAAACTCCGAAACTATTGACGCTTACGGTGTAGTAAGCGAAGAAGTGGCATGGGAGATGTGCAAAGGCGTTGCCGAAAAATCACACAGCGAGGTCGGAGTAGGCGTCACAGGTGTTGCCGGTCCAACAGGAGGCACTGCCAAAAAGCCGGTCGGTATGGTTTGCTTTGGATTTTATGTAAACGGAGAAGTAAAAACTTATACAATGCAGTTTGGCAATCTTGGCAGAAATGTTGTTAGAGCCAAGTCGGT
This sequence comes from uncultured Eubacterium sp., assembly GCF_934561735.1. GTDB lineage: Bacteria > Bacillota > Clostridia > Oscillospirales > Acutalibacteraceae > Eubacterium_R. Next base: position 4,426 of record NZ_CAKTGT010000008.1, on the reverse strand, counting down.
TGAATTTGTTTTCAATACTTTAAATGATTTGCTTGAAAAGTAAAAACCTATGTGTTATAATATTTCCGTTGCAATCGCAAAAATTAAATAAGGTGTATCATCCGATACACCCGACATGCTGATATGGCTCAGTTGGTAGAGCAGCTCATTCGTAATGAGCAGGCCGTCGGTTCGAGTCCGACTATCAGCTCCAAAACCTGCGTAAACACGGCGTTTTCGCAGGTTTTTTTCTTTTTCAGAAATGCATTTCAAAATTCAATACGCAACAAAAAATCTCACTCTTTTTACGGAGTGAGATTTTGTTCGTTTATTCGATTTTTCGCTCAAGACCATCTATTGACCATTTATGAAATTTGCCGCATTTCCGCCGAGTAAATTACCCATTGTGTTTGCAACATTTTCTTGCATGGAATCCGTTACATGCATACAACCCTCTTCAAAAATATAAAATGGTCTATTTCCGATAATTTCAAATTTACCATTCTCATAATAAATAGTATCTTCTTCAGGTAGAGCTATTATTTTTTCTTTTTTTGATAATTCTAACAGATAGTTTTTATTTAATTCAGTCTTTTCTTTATCTTGATTGGTAAAATGACAAAGAAATGAAAAATGGCTTACTACATCAAGACCCATTAAATCTTTAAGGTCAACTTCATTTTCGTCTGCATATTTACATGTGTCGATACATTGTCCTAAAATTATAGCACCTGCACTACCTCCAAAAACAACTCCATTATTCTCAATAAAAACTTTTATTTTTTCAAATGAGCCACTATCTTTTAAATCTTTTAGTAATTTAAATGTGTTTCCGCCACCAATAAATAATGCAGAATAATTTTCTAAATTTTTATTAAATAAATCGGTACCTGAAACAACCATATCTATATTTGGAACGTCAATTTCTTTTAATTCATCTTTAATCCATTCATAACAGCTTGGATAGCTTTCACTTGGCATAGCAAGCGGAATATATAATATAGGTTTATTATGATCTATAATTTCATTTAATTTCTTATTTGCATCAACTGTTTGTTGTCCACAACCTCCACCGCATAAAAATATTCTCATTCTATCTCATCTCCATACACATTTCTCTTGTTTTTAAAGTTGTTTTGATATACGTTCTTTGCTAAAACTAACTCTTTTTGTTCTAAATCAGTTTCAGCTTTTTTATTCATTTAAACAACCTTCTTAATTTACAAACTTGTCAATCAATAAAATTATACTATATTTAAACATATTTTTCTATAATCCTATTTAAAGAATCAAACAGTCAGTTCTGTAATGTAAGAAATACAGCATAAGTTTTTTTCTTTTTCTGAAATGAATTTCAAGACTCAATGTGCAAAAAAAATCTCACTCCTTTAGCTAAATTTCCTAATATGATGCAGTTTGATTATATCCAAAATTAAATAAAGTAATTAAGAAAATGTGCTTAATGATTTAGAAATCTTGCTATATTGAAGTATGCTTTTTTGCGAGGCGTTCAACTTTTTTGTCGTCAAAGATGTTGGTTAAGCCCTCCCAAGTAAGCTGGCGTCTTTCAAACCAAAGGTTTTGGAAAAAACCTCTGAGCTTGTTTGGATTTGCGATTTGAGGTTCTGAGTAGCCAATGTCGTTTTTATCAAGATAGGAATAGTAATAATCCAGCATACTCTTAAAGCTGTTATAATCGGTATCACCGTGCCACACGGTCTCTGCCAATGCACCGAGACGAGGATAGGTCATTTTGTCTGCTTTTTTCATATTAGGAACATATTCTGTCCAAAGCGTTGCTTCCGCTCCTAAGCAATTTCCGTCATAAAGCTTATGATTTGCCGTATCTTTTAGGCTGATATAGCCATACGGCAAATCGATATAATACGCAGTTGTACTTGTATCAATAAACGGTCTGTCGCCTGTGGAAATATCCCCACATTTTGTAAAGCCCAAATCTTCGTTAAGAAGCTTGTCATCTTTCAAATCCCAGCTCCACATAAATGCCTGTTTGCCCTTACTCTTGCAGTAATCATTGATTCTGTTCATAAAGTAGCACTGAAGTTCTTCTTCATCCTTTAAGCCAAGTTCCTTAATTTTTGACTGACAATGAGGGCATAAATGCCACCTATGCTTAGGAACTTCGTCGCCTCCGATATGAAAATATTCGTCGGGGAATATTTCACAAAGCTCGTCGATAACATCCTCAACGAACCGGTATGTCGAATCTTTACCTGCACACAAAACATCGTGTTTTACTCCCCAATGGTCCGCAACCGGTAACTGTCTGTTAAAGCATCCGAGATACGGATAGCAAGCCATGGCACTTCTGCTGTGTCCCGGAATGTCAAATTCGGGCATAACGCTGATTGAAAAACTGTGGGCATAATCTACAAGGCTTTTAAGCTCTGCCTTGGTGTAAAATCCGCTGTGCGGAGTATGGTTAAAATTAGTCTTTTTTCTTACAGAGCCGATTTTGGTCAACAGCGGATATTTGTCAATTTCAACTCTCCAACCTTGATCCTCGGTAAGATGAAAATGCAGAAAATTAAGCTTATGCAATGACGCTTTTCTTATGAACGATTTAACCTTATCAACAGTGTAAAAATATCTTCCCACATCAAGCATAAAACCTCTGATTTTACATCTCGGCTTATCTTTAATTACAAGACAAGGTATGTTTTCGCCCTGTTGAAATAAAATTTGTTTGAGCGTTTGCAAAGCAAAAACTCTGCCGCTTAGACTGCTTGAATAAATCTTGATTTCCTCGTCTGTTTCAAGCCTGTATTCCTCGTCTGAAAGCGAAGGCTCATCTATAAATTTAACCTTGCAGTTATCACCGACCTTAATTTCGAGCCTGTTCAAAAAATCATAAAAATCATCAAGAACGGCTTTGTTGATTTTGCTCTCATCAAGTGACAGCGATTTGATTTTAAGCGTATTATTCTTATCAATATCCACAGATGTCGGTGTAGGAATAATCTTCAGCATTATGTATGTACCTTTCAATTAAAATTGTTAATCGGTTAAAAATTATTATACACTTTTTTACCTGTTATGGCAACTGCAACGCAAGACCGATTCGCCGGTGAAGTAAAAACAAAAATTCTTGAACTTAACGGAGCCGGTAAGATGAATCATATGCTGCTTTTGCAGGCTCTATTTTGTGTATAGGCTGTATGTTCCGTGATTTTCTTTGCTTTCAAATTCGCATTTAGTAAGCGGTTTGTTGCTGTTGACAGCCGATTTAATCAGTTCTTTTGTAAGTGCGGGAACATCATCTCTTTGCATGGCTTTGTTAATGTCAAGCCATATAACTTCGCTGTTTTCGTCTTTGTCGCTTCGTGCCGTGCCGTTGATGTATTCAAGTGAAAATGCAACATACCAATCTTTCATATTAAATCTAACGGCGATTAAATCTTTCGGTTCAACGGAAATTCCCGTTTCTTCAAGATATTCACGTTTAACTGCGTCCTGCGGAGTTTCGCCGTTGTTTACATATCCGCCCGGTACAATCAAAAGTCCCTTGCCTGCACCGTAGGTGTGCCTTCCAAGGAGTACTTTGCCGTCTTTTATCAACACTCCCGTAACGCTCTGCTGCCAATTTGTATTTTCACCGTTCATAATATCGCTCTCTTTTTTATTTTTTTAGATTATAACATAAAATTGAATTGTTTGAATATGAATTTTTATTTTAATCGTTAAAAAACGACTGTTACCTATTGCCTTGGGTTTGGTAACGCATCGGTAACATATTGTAAAAATAATAATTATATGTTAAAATTATTTAAATTTTTTTACGGAGGAACAATATGAAAAAAGTAATTAGTTTATTAATGTCATTTGTGATGCTTATAAGTTTTAGCTTTGGTATGAGCTTATCGGCAGATGCACAAGATGATTCAAGCAGTTCGATTCAAAATGAAGATGTAATTAAACTTGCAACAGAAATGGCAAATGATTATCTTCATTTATCAAACGAATTTATTTCAAGTTTGGGAATGACACCTGAAGAAGCTAAAAATGCTACGTATAAAGATGTTATCGCTAGATTAAGCCCGATGGTTATTGAATATTTAGGCTCGTCATTTAAATATAATGTAGACAAAAAGACATTTTTGATGAACCACAGCGACATCACGGGTATTACAGCCTGGAGTGATAAGTACTACAGCTACTATTCGTATCTTGACGACTTAAATGCTAAAAAAGGTGATATCAACTTTTACACTCTTTATACTTTTTGTGAGAATAACTTTGATAATGATCAAATTCCTGTTGAAGTACAGGATTACTGCACAGAAACATTGCCTAAATTGCAATATCTTCTCAGTATTGTAAGTAATGCCGAAAACGAATACAATTCAAATAAGAACATCGGTGACATGGTATACACCGGTACCAACGCAAGCGGTAAGGGTCAACCAAACAACGGTTTGACAAAGGT
>NZ_CAKTGT010000007.1 GCF_934561735.1 uncultured Eubacterium sp. | reverse complement strand
ACCTCTCAGTCCGGCTACTGATCGTCGACTTGGTAGGCCGTTACCCCACCAACTATCTAATCAGACGCGAGCCCATCCTTCAGCGCAATAGCTTTGATATATCAATGATGCCACCAATATATGTTATGCGGTATTACCGTCCGTTTCCAGACGCTATCCCCCTCTGAAGGGCAGGTTGCTCACGCGTTACTCACCCGTCCGCCACTCAGTCATATCAGATTTCATACCGAAGTAATCATTCGTCAAGCTTCGTTCGACTTGCATGTGTTAGGCACGCCGCCAGCGTTCGTCCTGAGCCAGGATCAAACTCTTAAAACTTTGTATTAATCATTCCGTATGGAATGTACTAATCTTAATCATTCGAAACCTCTCAGTTCTCTCGAACCTGTCGTTTCATTACTGTTATTTTATGTTCCTTAGAACATGGAGTTCAGTTACTCAATTATCTTAATCGGGTTCCTTACTTTTTCGTCGTTGTTTAATTTTCAAGGTCCTTGCCGTCTCGCTCTCTCGCTGACGACTTGTACATATTACCACCTCATACACCAAATGTCAACACTTTTTTTGAAAAAACTTTGAATTTTTTCAGATTACAACAAAATAGACACAAAGATTGTTATATTTATAAACTTTTTGTTTAAATCTACTCATAGATAATTAAATGCTATATATAATGTATATAATATATAATACACTTGAAATAATAAAATATATTTGATATAATATTAAAACACTTTTAAAGGAGGTTGAGTTATGCCAATCAGAATTGATAATGAATTGCCTGCAAAGCAGCGACTTGAAATAGAGAATATATTTGTGATGAGCAATATGCGTGCCGACACGCAAGATATTCGCCCACTTAAAATATTGATACTCAACCTGATGCCTACAAAATTGGAAACCGAAACTCAGCTGCTTCGGCTTTTGAGTAACTCTCCGCTTCAGGTTGATGTGGAATTTTTACAAGTTGCAACCCACGAAGCAAAAAATGTTTCTAAAAGTCATATGGACAAGTTTTACGAAACATATGACGAAGTTAAAAACAGAAAATATGACGGAATGATTATTACAGGTGCTCCTGTCGAGCAAATGGAATTTGAAGAAGTTGACTATTGGGACGAACTTTGCAAGATTATGGAATGGAGTAAAACAAATGTTTATTCCACATTTCATATTTGCTGGGGTGCCCAAGCCGGGCTTTACTATCATTACGGTATAAAGAAATATCCGACCAAGAAAAAGATTTTTGGCATTTTCCCACACAAGTGCCTTGATGAAACTCATCCTTTGATGAGAGGTCTTGATGATATTTACTATGCACCTCATTCCCGCCACACGGAAATTAAAACGCAAGACATTGCACAGGTTAAGGATTTGCAAATTTTATCCTACAGCGAACTTGCAGGAATTCACATTGTTGCGGATATGGAATGCAGGAAGTTTTTTGTTACCGGTCACAGCGAATACGACAGAGATACTCTCGCAAGAGAATACTTCCGTGACAAGGAAAAAGGTCTTGATATTGATATTCCTTACAATTATTTTCCAAACGACGATGTAAATGCTACTCCTCAGATGGAATGGAAGAGCACGGCGAATATATTGTTTAATAATTGGTTGAACTACTTTGTTTACCAAAAGACACCTTATGATTTGAATACTTTATAAAGAAAGCCCTATGATGAAATTTCATCATAGGGTTATTTCTTTATTACCTTATTTGGTTTTTACCGATTTAATCTTTGACCATTTGCCATAAGACTTTTTGCCGTTAACTTTTTTATATGCTCTTACTCGAACAAAGTACTTTTTCTTTGATTTAAGCTTTTTAACGGTTTTCTTGCTTGCGTTTTGCTTTGCAACGGTAACGGTCTTTTTGTTTTTCTTAAACTTCTTGTCGGTAGCTACTTGAATTTGATAACCCGAAACATCTGCAATCTTGTTCCAATAAACTACAAGTGCCTTTTTCTTTGAAACAAGCTTTTTAACGCTTAACTTCTGTGTTGCTGAAGTTGAAGTGTTTTGAGATTGATTTGGCTTTGTTTCAGGCTTATTTTCATCATCTTTTTTATCTGTGTCGTTTGGAGTTGGTTCTGGTGCAGGAATTGCACCTCCGCCACCGCCACCACCAGGTGTTGGAGTCGGATCAGTAGAGCCTCCACCTGTTGAACCGCCTGTTGAACCACCTGTTTCAGCAGATTTGAACTTTGCTTCAACATTAACATTTGACTTTACGGCAAATCTATATGACGCATCGGAAGAAACTTTTTTGCCGTCGATATACCAACCGTCGAAGGTATATCCCTCTTTTGCAGTTGCTGTCAGCAAGCAGAAATCACCTGCCGTAAATTTTCCGCCGGCGGAAGCTGCACCTTGATTTTCGTCATACGATACATTTACTGTATATGTAACATTTTTGATTTCTTCACCTGTTGCATTAACTTCAGGAGTAAGTTCTTTATTATTTAACTCAAGATTATAATCAACAGAACTACCGTTTGTTGTGCCTTCTTCATCACTTATTTCTTCATTTGTATATGAATCAACATTTGAAATTAATGTTTCGTTCTTCTTCATATCAACATCTTGATATGCAACAACTTTTGAAAGATCAGAACTGAAGCCTGTATATTCATTTACAGTATAAGTTGTTTGGCAATTTTCTCTTGCTTTAACTTCTACTCTGTATTCACCGTCTACCGGCAAATATACAACCTTTTGTTCGTTTTCATCAATTGAGGAAATAATTGTGCTTCCATCAATTTGTTGAGGAACATCATTAATAATAGAAGCAACGAGATTATTGCTTTCGTCATAAACATTAACATCAACCGGACAATTAACTTTTACAACTCTGTAATCACCGTTTGTAAAATATTCATGATTTGAAGAGTCATAATTTTTATCCATGCACATCATCCATGCAAGATAGTTTTCGTTTTCAGAATGAACCACAGTCAACAAATCGAAATTTTTTATTGCTGTTGCTGTTAAATGCGGATGCAGTATACCTTCACCTAACAACAAAGTGATTAATCTAGCACGCTCTACTTCACTTAAAACACCATTAGCAATGCCAACAGCGTTTTTTGAAGCAAAGCTTCTAAGTTCATTTTGATACGTCAACACATATGCTGGTCTTCCTCCAATTTGAGTTGCAACCGATTTTATAAATTTTCTGTTGAATACACCAAGCGTATCGTGATTATTTTTCTGTTCAATAGCCGTAGCATATCCAAGAGGATTTAAATAATTATAAATATAACTTTTAAAATTATTAACTTTATATTCACATCCCATTCCGTTAAGATATTTAATCATTTTTTGCTGAAATTTAACTGCCCCTTTATTTGACTCGCTAAACGGCAATACCTTTGTGATTCCGTATCTGTCAAAGCTCCAGCCAAATTGAGACGGTGCCACAAGCGGAACAAGATCATGGAAATTTATGATATTAAATATATTATTATATTTTTTACTGTGAGGATTATTGCTTTTCACAGCACCGGCAGGGGTTGCAAATGTGTAGGCATAAACATCTTCTTTTGAATAAGTAATTTTCGGATGAGAATCAATAGTATTATCGAGTTTAGCGGCAAGAAGATTTGCAGTTGCTCCTCCACGGCTAAATCCGGTTATCCAGAACTTCACCTTTCCGGTAATATTTCTACTGTTTACATATTCAGCAAGGTATTTATACACTTTGTTTGAAGCGTCATCAAATCCGGCATGGTCACCTGAAAGACCGAGAGTTAAATTACTTGCCCATTCCGCACCGTATCCACCGCTTCTTACTGCAACGGCAACAAGCGTGCTGTCGCCGATTTTTTTGTTTGCAAATGAGCATGCGATTGTATCTGTGCCCGTTTTTATATCATAATTTTGTTGTTGGAAAGTACTGTCTGCACCGTCTACAACGAATCCGCATTTACCAAAAACATCAGATACATTTTCATGATATATTTTTTTATCTTCATTTTGATATGTACTTAATGCAAGGCACAACGACATTGTAGCAAGACTTTGGTTGTATTTTGTAGCAGGCTTTTTGAAATAATCATCTGTGTAATAAAAGCCGTATTTATCTTTATATGTTTTATCAACAACTTTAAAACTTTGCGGTGAAGAATTATAATGGATAGTTGCTTTGGTTAAAGGTTCATTATTATTATTAATTGAAATTTTTTTCCACTGCTCTTCTGAACCTGAATAATATACATCTTTTAAATTCTTACAATCTTTAAATACCGAATAACCAATACTCGTTACACTATCAGGAATTGTCACACTTGTTAAACTTGAACAATTATAAAATGCACCATCACCAATGCTTGTTACACTGTTTGGTACAGTATATTCTGTTCTTTGATTACCTATCGGATATTGAATCAATTTTGACTTGTTTTTGTCAAAAAGCACTCCATCCTTTGATGAGTAATTCGAATTATCGGAATCTACCTCAATATTTATTAAACTACTGCATTCAGCAAATGCATAATTTCCAATTGTCGTCACACTATTTGGTATTGTTACACTTGTTAAACTTAAACAATAATCAAATGCATTTTCACCGATACTTGTTACGCTATTTGGTATTGTTACACTTGTTAAACTATCACAAATATAAAATGCAAAATCACCAATGCTTGTTACGCTATTTGGTATTGTTACACTTATTAAATTACGACAACCTTCAAATGCATGATCATCGATGCTTGTTACACTATTTGGTATTGTTACACTTTCTAAATTATCACAAGAATCAAACACAGAATAGCCAATACTTGTTACGTTATTTGATATTGTAACACTTGTTAAACTTGAACAATAACAAAAAGCAAAATCACCAATGATTGTTACACTATCGGGTATTGTTACACTTGTTAAACTTCTACAAGTAAAAAACGCACAATCACCAATACTTGTTACACTATTTGGTATTTTTACACTTGTTAAATTTTCAAACCATTCAAACGCATGATCACCAATGCTGATTATATTATTTTTAATATAAATTTTTTTAATTTTTTTGTAAATTCGTTCCCAAGGAGTATCTGAAGAATTAGAATAATTATTCATCCTTCCTGAACCTGAAATTGTTAGAGTTTTAGTATCCTCATCATAATTCCAATAAGCACTATCGCCACATTTACCGGAAGTGGCATCAGCCGCATATGCAGACAAATTCACTCCGGCTGTTACGCTGAGGAGCATAACAAACGACATTAGTAAACTAATAACTTTTTTCATAAAAATTTCTCCTTTGTTTTTAATACATAAGTATTGTTACACAAAGGAGAAAATTTTGCAATATGTTACTTGGGTGTTACCTAAAATCCGTTATGCAGTAACATATATATTATTCATCATACAATTTTGCGATTTGCTGTGCACGCTCTTTAACGGCATCGGCAAGGTATTGCGGCTCGAGAACCTTAACCTTTTTGCCGAAAGACATAAGCCATGCAATTAAGCCGTCGGATACGGCGACATCAACGGTTGTTTCAAAATGAGAACTGTCGTATGCCGAGAGCGGAACTTTTGCACCGAAGCGGTCCATAATTTGCTCACGGAGTTCAAGTTCGCAGGAAATTCTGATTTTATCCGACTTGCCGCTGTACATATTGAACATCTTTTTTGAATAATCGGCAACATCAAAAGAAATCTTATACTCGCTTACCTCACCGACCGGTCTGGCAGGTTCATCAAGAGTATTAACCTTTCTGATACGGTCAACACGCAAATTCATTATATTATTGTACTTTTGATTGTTGCAAATTAAATAGTAATGGTCATCCTTCCAAATAAGCGCATAAGGCGAAACGGTAAATGTTTTTTCGGTATAATTCTTTTTATTTTCAACATCAATATTACGGCGTTTATATATGAATTTAACTTTTTTACGGTCTTGAATAGCCTTGTGGAGCGTATCGATGATATAATAAATTTCCTCATTATCACATTTTGCGTTCGGGTCGATATATACCTGTGTTACAATAGAATTCGCCTGATTTTTTGACACAAGCGATTCGAGTTTTTCAACAAGGATTTGTGTTTTTTTTGGTGTGATAAATCCCGCTGAAGTAACAGCGTCAATAAGCAAGCGAACTTCAGGTATTTCAAATTTACGACTTGCCATAAAAAAGCCTCGTTTAGGCGATTTTATCGACATAATATCGTAGCCGATTTCCTTTAATGTTTTAACATCGGCATAAATCGACTTGCGTTCGCACTTAATTCCCTCGCTTGCCAGCATTTCAATAATTTGACTTGTTGAAAGCGGATTGTTTTCATCCGAATATTCATCAAGATATTTGAAAACAAGCAATGTCTTTAATTTTGCTCCTGCCATAGTGTATTCTCCTTTAACATATGCTATGGCTATATTATATCACAAATTTTCAAGTTGTCCAACTATAGTACTGAAAATCGGACAACAATCCTCAGCACCGGAACTTCCCTGTTCTGTCATAACAACAACGGCATATTGGGGATTATCATACGGATAAAGGCCTACAAACCAAGTGTTTAATTTTTCTACACCGTTATAATACTGTCCTGTCTGAGCAGTTGCAGTTTTACCTGCCGACTTTTTGTCGCCGTTCATAACAATACGGGCTGTTCCGTCGGTAACAACATAACGCATATATTCAATAAGTTTTTTGCAAGTATTTGTTTTCAAAACTTTTTCTTTTGAGGGATAAACAATATCAGTTTGCACATTTTGATTGTTTACATTTGAGAGGACAAGTTTAGGCTGTGAATAGTAACCGTCATTTGCTATTGTGCAAAGTACGGAAGCGATTTGAAGCGGTGAAGCGGTTAACTTACCTTGACCGAAGCCGAAAAGAGAAAGCTCGCCTTTTGAGAGCAAATCCGATTTTGTCGGCAAATATGAATTGACTATATTCCATCCGTCAAATAGATTTGTATAATCATTAAAGCCCAACTTATCGCAAGTTTCAAGCAATTTATCACTACCCAAAGTATTTGCTAAATTTACAAAATAGCAGTTGCACGAATTGGCAAGTGCCTGTTTGAGTGTTTGATTTGAATGAATATGATTATTTTGGCAGGAAAATTCGGTATCACCTACCTTAATTTTACCGGTGCAATTATATTTAATGTTCACATTATTTTCAAGAGCACAGGCGGCAACGACTATTTTAAACACAGAACCCACAGAATACCGACTGAATGCTTTGATTAAATAATTATCAAACGGCTTGTTTACACACGCAAGAATTGAGTAATCCTTGGTATTCATAACAATTACGCATCCGTTTTTCATTTTTGAAGAAGCATCAACTGTTATATCCTGAATTCTTTTATCAACAGAAAGACGATAACCTTCTTTTGAATCATAATTAGTTTGTTCAAGAGTTCCTCCGTCACCGTCAAGAATTCTTCCGTTTGCGTCTACACCGAACATAACCGTGCTTTTACCTATTTCTTCGCCTGTATGATTAAGCAACCCGTTTGATTGCTTTGCAATAATTTGATGAAGATTGTTGTCATCGTCATATCTTTTATATACCTTAATTGATTTGAATGTTTGTGACGGATACTCATCAAGCAAACGAACAACAGGTTTTCCGTTTTTCAATTCGTTGATAATTTCTTTTTGTTCAGATTTTGAGAAAACTTTTTCAAGTTCGCCGATTGAACGAGGATTAGGACGAATTACAGCAATATATTTATAAGCATTATTTGTTGCAACAATCCCTGAGCGATAATAAACTGTTGGTTGTTTCCGATCAATAGTTACGGAATACGAATTTTTTCCGCCCGAAACAACATAGTTTTTGCTGAATATAATGTAACCGATTCTTCCGCAAATTCCACAAAGCAGCAAGGTTATCGCAAGTGAAAACGACAAAATTCTTTTATACATAAAAATACCCCTTTGTACTGATTATGTACAAAAGGGGTTAATTTTATTTACGCTCCACTCTGAAAATTGCATCGGGTGATATTTCTTTTTCGCACTTAAAAGAATACACATCGGTTGCCTTGTTTGCAACATCAACAAATTCTTCGTCTTTTTCATTATAAAGTTCTTCAACAGTAATTTGATACGGTTGCTTAAACGGCTCAACCACCTCAAGGATGTCGCCTTGATAAAATCTGTTACGCTGTGTAACTGTTAGGCGTCCGTTTTGTTGGCTCTTGTAAAGTGCGCACACATCCCAATTACGGATATATCCGCCTGTATCGAGCACTTGACCGTTTTTAATCGGTCCGAAATTAAAGCCTGTTGTGTATTCACGGTGGCTCATTTTTTCCATTTCGTCAAGAATCCACTGTGACGGAACAAAATCTTCTTTTCTGCCGCCTTTTAAATATTCATCAATAGCATGACGATAAGCATAAGTTACAATAGCGGTATAATATTCGCTCTTTGCTCTGCCCTCAATCTTAAATGAATCAATACCGGCACGGTCAAGCTCAGGGATATGGTCAATCATACACAAATCACGAGAGTTGAAAATATAAGTGCCGTTTTCGTCCTGATTAATAGGAAAGTACTGACCGGGACGAGTTTCCTCAACAAGATGATATTTCCACCTGCAAGGCTGAGCACAATCGCCTCTGTTGGCATCTCTGCCTACCATATAATCCGACAAAATACATCTTCCGCTAAAAGACATACACATAGCTCCGTGAACAAAGACCTCAATTTCCAAATTAGGATTTGTTTTTTCACGAATAGTTTTAATTTCATCAAGCGAAAGTTCTCTTGCGGTAACTATACGCTTTGCACCCATATCATAAAGAGCATTAGCCGCCGCATAATTGACAATACCGACTTGAGTTGACATATGAATTTCGGTATCGGGTGCATACTTTTTTGCTAATGAAAGCACACCCATATCTGCAATGATAAGAGCATCTACACCGATTTCGGCAACATATTTAAGATAATCAGGCAACGCACCGAGTTCATTATTCCTCGGCAAGGTGTTGCATGTTAAATAAAGTCTTTTACCCGCCGAGTGAACAATATTCACCGCTTCTTTTAATTGTTCGGCATTGAAATTCGACGGATTTGTTCGCATACCAAACATTTCACCGCCGACATAAACGGCATCGGCACCGAACTTTACCGCTAATTTTAATCTGTCTATATCTCCCGACGGAGAAAGTAATTCTAATTTTTGATTCATATATTAATATTCCAAATAAGGTGCGTAGGTTTGTACCTTTTGTTTAAATTCACTGTATGTTTTTGCTGTGTACATATTGCCTTTTGTATCGTGGAAAAAGAACTTTGCGGATGTTTCTTTTGGATACAAAGCGGCACGAATTGCATTTATACCCGGATTACAAATAGGACCTGCCGGTAAACCGACAACAGTTGATGACAAATTGGTATTGTAATATGTCATATAGTATTCCGAAGTATGAGATGAAGTTGACGACAAATTAGGTGCAACCTTGTTTGTAATATAGTCGGAAGTGGACTGACAACCCAAGGTCGGGAAGTTAACGGTATCCTCCAAACGATTATAAAGTATACCAGCAATCGTTTTCATCTGGTCATCGTTTGCGGCTTCTTTTTGAATAATAGAAGCAATGGTTATGATTTGATAGGTAGAATATCCCATCTTTTCTGCTTTTTGCTTGTATTTTTCAGTAAACTTTGAATCACCGTTTTCAAGAAACTTACGAACGGTACTTGCGGCACTTTCATTAATAAAGAACTCATAAGTATCCGGGAACATAAAGCCCTCAAGTCTATACGGAACAGAATCACTCGCTTTAAGATTTGTTACAAGTGAATAAGTGAAATCGGTTGACTGAATAACGGAAAGAAGTGCTGTTTTGTCGCAAACATCATTTTCCGACAGTTTATTAACAATTTCGGGAACTGTAAGACCTTCAGGGAAAGTTAAAGTAACCGTTTCGCTTGATGAGGTGTCACCGTGCATTGTTACAAGCATACCCTCAAGTCCCATTTTACCGTTGAGATAATAAACGCCTGCCTCATACGGACCGCCAAGTCGAGAAGTTTTAATCATTTTATCCCTGAACTTAACAAAAAACTTACAAAAATTTTTGCATCTTATAAGACCTTTATCGGCAAGCATATCAACCGCATCATCCGATGATTCAACTGCCTGCGAATAAGAGAGAGTTACATTTGACTTTGTCTTTGTAATTGCAAAAATATCATTCATACAAAAAATTGCATAAATTGATATAACAACCGATACGGCAATAACAATTATAAAGAAAAGATAGGTTGAACCTACACCGCTTGAAGCCTTTTTCTTCTTTTTTGTTTTGGTATTGGTTGGGGCATTGTTTTTATTATTAACAGGAGGCGTTACCTCGCTGTTTGAAAAATAGAAATCCGGATTATTTTTATTTCCGTTATTGAAACCGTACTTATCCATTTTTCCCTCCGTTGACATTGACAACACCGTTTTCAGAAACGATGAGGTCAACTTTTTTATCGTATATATCTGTCGGAACATTTTTTACAATAAGGCTATTATAACACAAACCGACAGAAATTAAAGAGTGAATTTGCAAAAATCTGTCATAATACCCTTTTCCGTAACCAAGACGATTGCCGTTTTTATCAAAGCAAAGCCCCGGCAAGATGATAATTGTATTGTCAAAAGAAGCAACCTTTTTACATTTTTCGATAACCGGTTCACGAACACCGAATGATTGAATTTTTAAATCATTAAAATCGGTTATATAATAAAAATCCATATTGCCTTTATTATCTAAACAATAAGGTGCACCGACTCTTTTGCCTGAAGCAAGCAGAGCACTGACTAACCCATCTGTGCAAATTTCATCATCAAGAGAAATATAACACAAAACAGTATCGGCTTTTTTTATTTCATCAAGTGACAAAAGATTTCGTGCAATAAGGCTGTCTTTTTCAACTTTATTTTCAATAGACTTTCGCTTCGTTTTTATGTATGAGCGAAGTTCATTTTTATCTGCACTGAATTTGGCTTCTGATTTCATTTGAAAGTTCCTCGCCTCGAAGTTGTTTTACTATTTCAAGACCAAAGTCAACAGATACTCCGGCACCTCTTGCAGTAATAAACTTGCCGTCTGTTACAACAAAATCTTCAGAAAGAGATGCACCTTCAAGAGCATTTTCAAATCCCGGGAAGCAAGTAGCTTCTCTTTCGTTCAAAAGTCCCTTATGTCCAAGAATTGACGGAGCAGCACAAATCGCACAAATAAAAGCATTTGTATTACTTGCGTTATCGATTATATTTTGAACCGTTTGATTGTTTTCAAGATTGAGAGTACCCGGCATTCCGCCCGGCAATACAACAGCCTCTACATCATAAAAATCGAACTCATCAATTTGCATATCGGTTTTTACGGCAACGCCGCAGGACGAAGTAACAATTTCACCCGTTACGCCGACAAGCTTTGTTTCAATCTTAGCACGGCGAAGCATATCAACCGGTGACAATGCCTCGATAATTTCAAAACCGTCTGCCAAAAATACATAAACCATAATTATTCCCCTTTGTTTGAAAGTACAACAGGAGTTTTAAGCGAGCAACCCGCATAGAGATACTCGTCAATCAATTCCCTGCACTCATCAAATTTTAATTTATCAACAGAATATTCAAAAGTTAGATTTTGTCTTTTATAATATTCAATTAATTCTTCATTTGCCGGAATAAGGCACACTTCATCAAATTCAGCAACACAATGCTTAATGAGAGCACTCATAAATCCTTTTTTTCTGCAATTCTGTGTTGTACAAGCCGCATAAATATAATGCGACTGTTTACCATCAAGAACACAATCAACAAGATACAACATACTGACTGCTTTGTTTTTTTCAAAATATGCAAAGCAAATTGCATTTTTTATATTTTCTATAAAAAAGACTATGTCTTCCCTGCTGTCGCCAAACGCTTCAGACCAAAGCGGCACAATATCATCTACACTTTTTGTTATCTTAATCATTATATACCGCCGTACATTTTTCAAGCCAGATTTCGGGATGATAAGACTGCTTAGCCTTGCGAAGTCCCTCTATTCCGAGGTCTTCCTCTCTATTGACATACTCGTATTCCATAAGGCAATTTTTTGTAAATTCCTGATTGATAATCGCATAAGCACCGATTACATCTGCCGGAGCTTTTTCAAAATGTGAAACAAAGCAATGACCGCTCATTTGCGGCTCACCGAGAGTGTAAGCAATAACTTCGCCGTTAACTCTGATAAGTCCGCCCACAAAATCAAGTTCGTCAAAATGCTCAAATGCAGAAAGTACCGCCTCAAATTCAAATGAATAATCCTCATCATCAGGGTCTTTATTTTCAATCCATTTAGAATGAAGTTTGATACATTCAGGGATATTATCTTTTGACAGTTTTTCAAATGACCAATCGGGATTGTTCTTTTTAAAATTAGTTATATGATTACGCTTACCGTGATATTTTTTACCTGAAAGCGAAGCCATTTTTTCGGTTGAATAAATATAATCGTTGTTACCGTCATCATATTTATATGTGAATTTACCGGTAAAAGCCTCTTGCATAAGGCCTAAATAACCATCGGTGATACCGTAAATAACAGGTGTTTCACCAAGTGATTTTGCATAATCTATTATTGCATCTACAGCATCGGTAAAATCACCCTCACCAAGCGGTAATGAATAAGTGGTTGTGCCCTCATCATTCCATTTGCAAATCAAAAAATCTTTATACTTACAAATTTCGGTGGAATATGATTTTTGCCAGATAAACAAATTGCCAAAAGTATATTCACAGTTCATACTGTTTGCATGTGCAAGGCATTTGTTTGCCCATTCTTTATCGGATATTTCAGGCTTTTTAAATTCAAGCATTGTTAATTTCCTTTTCTACAATCTGAATGATTTTGTTATGAATTACATCTATCGGCAACGGATTTTTTCCGTCAGAGCACTCAACAACAGCCCATCCTTGTTTTTTTGCGGCATAAAGAGCCGATTTTCTGCAAGCATTAAGAAATGCGACATTTGCTTCGTGAACATCCTTTTTATTCTCATCACCATTATAGCGTGAGGTCATTAGCTTTTGAGAGATTTCTACAGGCATATCAAGAAAAATTACAAGGTCGGGACGGGGAATTCCTATTTTGTTATATTCAAAATCCTCCGACCATTTGATATATTCATCCCACTTGCTTTCATCAATCTTTTCTGTTTGATAAATAAGATTTGATGTTGCATACCTATCGGCAAGAATAAGTTTTCCGTTTTCGTAATCCTCTTTCCACTTCAGTTTAAAAGATGCAAAACGGTCAACGGCATAAAATGCAGATGCTGCATAAGCATTAACATCTGTCGCATTAGTGCCGAATTCTCCGCCAAGATACATATTTACAAGTGTGCTTGACGGACTGTCATAATCCGGAAGTTTAATCTTTTTGTATTCAATATTATTTTGAGCAATATACTTTTCAAGAAGGTCGGTTTGAGTAGACTTTCCGCTACCGTCCAAGCCCTCCATAATAATTAATTTTCCCATTTTTTATTTTTTCTTTCAAGATGTTCTTTTGTTCCGTCAGGACGAACAATATATGTGTTTTCAAGCTGACCGATAAGGCTCGCCTTAAACGAATTGATATATTCCTGTCTCAAATTTGCCTGTTCTTCCTTTTCAGCCTCGGTAAGCCCCTCGACTGTTTTGGATTTATGAGCAAGCTCGTTAATTCTTTTAATCTTTTCTTCTGTCATCAGTCTAAAAAGTCCTTTAATTTTTTGCTTCTTGTTGGGTGGCGTAATTTACGAAGTGCTTTTGCTTCGATTTGACGAATACGCTCACGGGTTACATTGAATTCCTTGCCGACTTCTTCAAGAGTTTTAGGATTTCCGTCCTCAAGACCAAAACGGAGTTTGAGCACCTTTTCCTCTCTCGGAGTGAGAGTTTTAAGCACCTCTGCAAGCTGTTCCTTAAGTAGACTCATAGATGCGGCATCGGCAGGTGCAAGAGCATCGTCATCCGGAATGAAGTCGCCGAGATGTGAATCTTCTTCCTCACCGATAGGAGTTTCAAGTGATACAGGTTCTTGCGAAACACGGATAATCTCTCTTACCTTATCAACAGGAAGTTCAAGATATTCGGAGATCTCTTCGGGAGTTGCCTCGTGACCGTTGAGATGAAGAAGTTGCGATTGTGCTTTTTTTACCTTATTGATTGTTTCAACCATATGAACAGGGATACGGATTGTTCTTGCTTGATCGGCAATAGCTCTTGTGATAGCTTGTCTAATCCACCATGTTGCATATGTTGAGAACTTAAAGCCCTTTGTGTAATCAAACTTGTCAACAGCTTTAATAAGACCGAGATTGCCCTCTTGAATAAGATCAAGGAATTGCATACCTCTGCCAACATATCTTTTTGCAATACTTACAACCAAACGAAGGTTAGCCTCTGCAAGGCGTTTCTTGGCATTTTCGTCATCATCGGCTATCTTCATGGCAAGTTCAATTTCTTCTTCAGCGGTTAAAAGCGGAATTCTGCCGATTTCTTTAAGATATACCTTAACAGGGTCATCCATTTGGGCACTGTCATTAACAGCTACAGAATCGGCAGCGTCAGTTTCTTTAGGCAAATCTACTTCAAGAGAGATTCCGTCAAGTGCTTCCGATGAAAAATCATCAATAATACTGATATTATTTGCGTCAATTTGTTCATTAAGTTTTTCAAGTTCATCAACATCAAGGTCAAGTTCAACAATAAGATTATCAATCTCCTGTGCTGTAAGGTGGCCTGCCTGCTTACCTTCTTCAATTATTTTTTTAAATGCGTTTTTTTTCTTTTCCGCATCTGTTACGGGTACTTGCTTTTTTTCCATAATAATCTCCTCGTTTTATGTATTCTTTTTATTAAAAAAGTTTCTGAAGTCATCATCATTCATTTCAGAAGTGCTTTTTGAATTTTGTTTTGTGTATTCCCTGTTAATTATATTCAAGCAGTCTGTAAACTCCTTTTTTGGATTACTGCTGTTTTGCGATGAGGAAACTATTTGAGTAAACTTTCCCATTTCTTCATCTGTAAAAACTTCATTGAACATAATCAAATCAAGTGATAAATTATCCTCTATTCGCTCCTTAACGGTTTGAAAAGCTTTTTTGTAAAATCCCGGTGTAAACTCATCAACATTAAAATCATTACACAACAAATAACAATCCGGGTATGTCATCAAAAGTCCGATAACTCTTTCCTGTGCTTTAAGCGAAACGGTTGAAGTGTCGGCATCAAAGCTTTCTTTTCTTATTTTACGCAAATCATCGTCAATAATCTTGCTGAATTCTCGTTTTTTTCTGCCGTTTGACCTGCGTCTTACATATTCGGAAAGTTGAGCCTGTATTGCACGCTTTTCTATTCCGAGTTCATCGGCAAGACGAGACAAATACAAATCCTGTTCTATAGGTGTTGCGTTTGCAAGAACCTTTACAGCCTCACCTGCAAATTGACTTTTACCTTGAGTTGTTTGCAAATTAAAATTTTTGCGAAGTTTCATAATTGCAAACTCAACCTCATTTGAAGCACCGTCAAGCATATCCTCAAACCGTGCTCTGCCGAGATTTTTAATAATTTCATCAGGGTCTTTACCACCGCTCAAAGTCGGAATACTTATTCCGATATCAATTTGGTCAAACAATGAAATTGCTTTATTAAGTGCTTTTTGACCTGCCTCGTCATTATCGTAAACAAGTATAACTTCCTTTGCATAACGCGAAATCAAGCGTACTTGCTCATTTGTAAGAGCTGTTCCGCAGCCTGCAACGGCATTTGTAAATCCTGCCTGATGCATTGCAATAACATCCATATATCCTTCGCAAAGAATCAAGCTGTCTTTGCCGCTGTCCTTTGCATAATTAAGACCGAAAACTTCATTTGTTTTTTTATACACCAGCGTGTCGGAAGTATTGATATACTTAGGTTTTGAATCGTCGAGAACCCGTCCGCCGAAAGCTATAAAGTTACCGCGAACATCAATGATAGGCGTCATAACACGATTTCTGAAATAATCATAATAGCCTTTTTCGCCTTTTCTCACAACACCTGCGACTGCCATATCGGTAACATTGAAGCCCTTTGATTTTAAATGCTTCAAAAGTGCATCCCATTGATTCGGAGCGTAACCTAAACCGAAGTGACGAATTGTTTTTATCGACAAGCCTCGATCAAGATAATATTGCAACCCGATTTTGCCTTGTTCGCTCATCATATAAGCGTGGTAAAACTTAGCTGTTTCACGATTTATCTGCAATATTGTTCTGCGTTTTTTGGAAATAGAATCATCGTATCCGTCATCGGGCATTTGCATACCCGCTCTTTGAGCCAAAAGTTTAACCGCATCTATATAATCAAGATTTTCTATTTTACGCATAAAACTGACACTGTCACCGCCTGCACCGCAACCGAAACAGTAAAAGCTCTGCGTATTTTCATATACTGTAAAAGAAGGAGTTTTTTCATTATGAAACGGGCACAGCCCTACATAAGTATTGCCGCGTTTTTTTAATGATACATAGCTTGAAACAACATCCACAACATCGGTCTTCAATTTTAATTCCTGCAAAAAGCTGTCTGAAAGCGACGGCATACACTCGCTCCTTTCTCAAAATTAACAATATAAAAATTATTCTATCCAAAACTTCGGAACATATAACTGATTGAATATTTTTACGGAATAATTATCGCTCATACCGGCAATATAGTCACATACGGCACGGTCTGTTCCTTCGTTTTCGGCTATACCTACATATTGCTCCGGCATTTCTTCGGGATGATTTATATAATGAGCGTAAATCTGTTCAAGCATTGCAACGGCTTTGACTTCTTCACCTTTACAAACAGGATTTTTGTAAACGGCGACAAACATAAAATCGTGCAAATCGTTAAAAAGCTCCCAAAAATCGTCGCTCATAAGAATTTTTTTGTCATTGCTGTTTTCAATAACATTGAGCACCATATTATTTATACGCTCACTTTTTGTCATACCGAGGTCCATTCTTATATCAAGCGGAATATCCTCCTCATTCATAACACCTGCACGAATAGCATCGTCTATATCATGATTTATGTATGCTATTTTATCGGCAATACGAATAATCTGGCCCTCAAGAGTATAGGCATCTTCACCGACGGTGTGGCATAAAATGCCGTTTCTGACTTCATCGGTAAGATTTAGCCCTTTACCGTCCTTCTCCAAAATATCAACTACACGAACACTTTGTTCATAATGCTTAAAACCGTTTGGCGAAAGTTTGGCAAGTGCTCTTTCACCTGCATGTCCAAACGGAGTGTGACCCAAATCGTGACCCAAAGCAATGGCTTCGGTTAAGTCCTCATTAAGCTGAAGTGCTCTTGCTATTGTTCTTGCTATTTGCGAAACTTCAAGCGTATGAGTAAGTCTTGTTCTGTAATGGTCACCCGACGGAGCAAGAAACACTTGAGTTTTATGTTTTAATCGTCTGAATGACTGCGAATGAATAATTCTGTCACGGTCACGCTGAAAGGCTGTTCTTATATCACACTCGGGTTCTTCCCTGAGTCTTCCTCTGCTTTGTGAAGATAATGTCGCATTGGGTGACAAAATCATTTTTTCGTTTTCCTCGGAAATTTGACGGATGCACTTATCCATACCCCTCTCCTTTCGTCAAAATGCTACTGAATTTTTCTATCCATTATACTATACTCTAAAAATATAAAAAATCCTTTATTTTTTTATCTTGACGGGCAAAAAATAAAAATGTATCATAAAATAAGAGGTGTTTTATGGAATATATTTTAATTACAATTACGGCTTTAATTATATTAATACTGCTGATTATATTTTTATATCTGCAAAATAACACGGTTGATATTACAAATCATAATATAAAATCAACGGAATGCGGCAAACTCAGAATTGTTCAGCTGAGCGACTTGCATTCAAAACCGTTTGCTAAAGTTTTAAAAATAACAAAAGAACTTAATCCCGATATAATCTGCATAACCGGCGATTATATAAACGACCGATGCAAAAACAAGGACAAAATGCTTGCCTACGGCAAAGAACTTGTTAAAATTGCAAAGGTCTACTACATCACAGGCAACCACGAAAGACGACTTGACAATTTTGAAAGTATAATGCAAGAACTTTCTGACATCGGGTTTATCGTTTTGCTCAACAGAATTTCTGTTTATAACGATAAAGGATTTGATGTGAATATTTTAGGACTTGATGAAAATCAAGCAGACTTTAAAGACTACAAGACACGAAAGAACGGAACTTTTGTTTACAAGGATATGTCGCCGTATTTTGCTGAATTAAAAAGCAACAGCGGATTTAAAATTGTACTCTCACATTTCCCGGAAAATTTTAAAAATGTGAGAGAAATGAATTACAGTCAATATGATTTTGACATACAACTGTCGGGGCACGCACACGGCGGACAATTTTGTTTGCCGTTCATCGGTCCTGTGTTTTCACCCGGTCAAGGACTTTTTCCAAAATACGCAAAAGGCTCGTTTGGTGACAGACCGAAGTTGATTGTTTCACGAGGACTCGGAAACGCAGAATTCCCTTTTAGGCTGTTTAATCATCCGGAGATAAATGTAATTAACATCAACCAATAGAACAGAGAAAACAGGAAGCAGATTAGCCTCCTGTTTTTTATTATACTTTTGCGAATTCGGAATTAAGATATTCAAGAGCATATTTTGCATTGCTTATATCCGTCAACTTCTCCTGCAAAGGTTCTACCTTATCCTTCTTTATTGAAAAAATGATTTTTACATTATCGGCAAACACAGTATCTTTAATATTTGCCGAAAAGTCGGACAAAAGATTATTCATTCTCTCATAAAACGAATAATCAACCGCAACACTCATTACATCACATTCTGCCATAGTGATGATGTGTGCAGCCTCAACAGCAATTTTTGAGGTATGGCTATATGCACGAACCAAACCACCTGCACCAAGGAGAGTTCCGCCGAAATATCTTGTGCCGACAACGCAGACATCAACAAGATTTTCCTTGAGCAAAACATCAAGCATAGGAACACCCGCTGTTCCGCCGGGTTCTCCGTCATCACTATATCGTTGTGTGTTGTTTTCACGCAAAATATAGGCATAAACATTGTGAGTTGCATCCCAATGTTTTGATCTGATTTGTGAAATAAATTCTGTTGCTTCCTCTACGGTCTTAACCGGCTTTGCATAACCTATAAACTTTGACTTTTTCTCAATAAAAAAATCATCCGAAGCAATTTCAACGGTTCTGTATTCTTCCATACATCCTCCAAAAGAAAAAACAAGGCAACAGAGGTTGTACCAACTGTTGCCGTTATTTTTTGATTAGCCCTTCTTAGCAAATCTCTTGTTGAATCTCTCAACTCGTCCACCTGTATCTACAAGCTTTTGCTTACCTGTATAGAATGGGTGACACTTTGAGCAAATATCAACTTTCATATCGCCTTTAGTGCTCTTTGTTTCAAATGTTGCACCGCAAGCACACTTAACTGTGCATGTCTGATATTCTGGATGAATTCCGTCTTTCATTACTTTCACCTCGCTTAAATTGCCGATAGTCGAAAGAATATAGCTGTTTTCAACTAAATCTTATAACGCAAGAATTATAACAAAGTTTAACACAAAATGCAAGTGTTTTTTTGAATTTATTTGTAAATACACACTTTATTTAGTGAAAACGAGTACAATACCGCTTCTTTTACCGGTTTCATTAATGTTTTTGCCACTGCTTTTTTATAAAAAGCAATTTGATTTTTGTATTTATCAATGAGTTCTTCCTCACTGTCTGCTTTGTCGGTTTTATAATCAACAAGCACAAGTTCTCCGTTTTCTTCAAATACACAATCGGCAATACCTTGGATAAGGACTTCATCGGTAAATTCCGTATCTTCAATTTCGTTAACCGGAACGAATGACGAAACTTTTATTTCCCGGTAAATATGTGCACTGCCGAACATTCTCTCGGCAAAAGCTCCGTTAAAAAATGCCGAAAGTTTTTTTCTGTCAAGACTCTTTGCCTGCTCATCGGTTAAAAACGAAAGAGAAACCAATCGTTCAATCTCATTTTCAAGGTCTGCCTTTGCAAAATCATAATCGCAAAACTGCATAAAAGTATGCATTGCCGTACCCTTTTGTGCCGCAGTCATATTTTCTTTGTTCAAAAACGCCGGTTTGGATGAAGTGAGATATTTAAAATCCTGCTCGGCGGCATCAAGAGATGAAGCGGTACGCTTTGAAGTAAATTCCGACACTCCGAGGCGTTCGTACCTAAAACTAAGTTTATCTTTAAGTCGAGAAAGAAGTTCGGGATTATAAGGAACCTGCAATTTTTCCTGCTGTTCAGGCTCAATTTCTTTATTGGGAAGTTCAATATCCAAATGAAAATCCGAATACATATCAAAGCCTATATCGTCTTTTGAACACATATCACGAAGAATACTTCCATCCTTATGTATAAGTGCACAGAGAGTTAACAGTTCGGCGTCCGTATTGGCTTTTTTTACCGTAAAAGGAGATATTATCGGCACAGTTGAAGAACTTGAAGAAATAAGTTTTTTTGAAAGTGAATCAACATACGCTTCCACTCCGCCTTTAGACGACACGGATATAAAGGTTACAAACTGCTCTTTCGCTCTTGTCATTGCAACATAAAGGACACGCAGATTTTCACTCATCATTTCATATGTATTGATATCTTTAATAACGCTGAATTGAAGCGAATTAAATCTGCAAAGCGTTTGATCGTCATAGATTTTTACTCCTATACCACGCCGAGCGTTAAGCTGAATAAGGTCTTTATTAACATCATCCTTATTATATTTACGATTTGCTCCGGCAAGAATACACACAGGAAATTCAAGTCCTTTTGAGTGATGAACGGTCATAATTGCAACAGCGTCTTTACCCGCATCGTTTACTGTAGCACTTTCCACATTAAATTTGTTTTCAATAATATAATCAACATATCTGATAAATGCGGTCAGTCCGACATTTTCGCCGTTATCAAATTTTTTTGCAATATCAATAAGAAGCTTAACATTTTGCACTCTTTGCTCATGATTGCCCATAGCGGATATAACAGACAAATATGATGTATCGCCTATAATTCGGCGAACAAGATTTTCTACGCTCATTGACGAAGCGAATTCTCTGTACATCTTTAAATCGTCAACAAATTTTGAAAAAACATCGGATTTTGATACGGAAGAATACAAATTACCGTAAGGATAATCAACCTTTGCTTGTGAAATTTCATCAGCACTATAACCGTAAAATACAGACATAAGCGTTGCAAGAAGCGGAATATCCTGTGTAGGATTGTCTATAACACGCAGGAAATTAAGCAAAATTACAACTTCCTTATTATCAAGCAAGTTAACCTTGTTATTTGACACTGTAGGAATACCGTACCCGGCAAAGACATCGGCAATTACATTCATTCTTCCTTTTGCACTGCGAAGAAGAATTGCAAAGTCACCGTAGCGAATTTCTCTATAAATATCGCCGTCTTTAATTTTTTCTTTATTATTAACCTTTTTAATAATATAATTGGCAATTTGATGTGCTTCGTATTCATCGGCATTTTCACCGTCGGGAACGGAAACATATTTTATTTGAGCCGACGGCACATCCGTATCATTAAAATCAGCGGAAGAATTAAGCATTTCCTCTTCATTATAATCTATACCGCCGACTTTTTTGGACATTATATTTTTGCAAACAAAATTGACATAATCGCACACGCCCTTGCGTGAGCGAAAATTATTGCTCAAAATGATTTTTTGCCTTGTTGCATTACTGTCTTTATCATATAATTGATAAGCATCCTTTTTCTTTGTAAAGATAAAAGGCATTGCAAGGCGGAATTTGTAAATACTTTGTTTAACATCCCCTACCATAAATCGATTTTTGTCGTTTGACAAAACGGCAAACAGCATATCCTGAGCCGAATTGGTATCCTGATATTCGTCAACTAAAATTTCGTAAAACGATAATTCAAGTTCTTTTGCCAAATCGGTTCTTACAATATCACCGTTTTCATCGGGATAAAACAAAAGATTAATTGCAAAATGCTCAATATCCGAAAAAGTAAAAGAGTTAATTTCTTTTTTCATTTCATATGTTTTTTGATTAAACAGTTTTACAACTTCGGTAAGTTTTTTTATTACAGGATAAAGCAACATACAATCATTTGTGTAATCTTTGCTTCGTACCGAATACATAGGAGCAATTGATTTAGTAATAATCTCCTTATACAAATCTCTATTGGCTTTTACAAAATCCTTTTCATTGCATTTAACGGTCGGAAATCTTACAAACGAGAGATTTTCAAGCACATCAAGCTGTTCGTCCCATTTACGGTTTGCGGCATTTTTTAGCAACGCATCTATAATTTTATAATCGCTGTCAAGCATATCAAGAAGTTTTAAATGCTTATCGTTTAACGGGGTCAATGCTTGTTTTGACTGTATATAAAGGTCTTTTGCAACCGTTAAAAGTTCATTTGTTTCATCAAAGACATACTGAGCAAAAAATGAGTCCTCAAACTTAACATCGGGATTGTATTCTTCGCAAACTTCATCAAGCCAAATATTCGGAAAAGACTGCGAAGAAATGAAGTGACTGATTTTTTTTACTGTTTCGGCAAAGCCCTTGTCGTCCTTTGTTGATGAAAACATATCAACAAGTTCTTTAAATCCGTCGCCGTTTTCTTCATAAAGAGCACCGAGGACTTCATCTATTGCGGTTTGTTCAAGAATAGAATTTTCGGAATTATCAAGAATTTTAAAATCCTGTTCTATATCAAGATTAAAGAAATTTTCCCTAACCAATCCTATACAAAACGAATCTATAGTTGAAACCTTGGCATTAGGCAAAAGCGAAAGCTGTTTGTGGGCGTTGGTATCGTTTGGATTTTCTTTTATAATTTTAAGCAAAGCTTTGGCAATTCTGCTTTTCATTTCTGCCGCCGCTGCATTTGTAAATGTAACTATAAGAAGTTTGTCAACATCTACATTAAGCGTAACATCTGTAATAAGCCGTATAACACGCTCTACCAAAACTGCGGTTTTTCCGGAGCCTGCCGCCGCACTGACGAGAATGTTACTGCCACGGGCTTCTATAGCATTTTGTTGCGGTTTTGTCCAATTAGGCATTTGTATCATCCTCCTTCAGTATTTCAAGTGTCTTTGAAAAAGAGTACTCTTCCAACTCTTTAGGTTCAATTTCTTTTCTGTTGGCACAAACGGAAGAATAATCGCAAAATTCGCAAGTATTGTTATGTGTCGGAGAATCAACGGGATTCTGCATAATTTTGCCCATATGGAGATTAAT
The DNA here is from genome assembly GCF_934561735.1 of uncultured Eubacterium sp. Classification (GTDB taxonomy): domain Bacteria; phylum Bacillota; class Clostridia; order Oscillospirales; family Acutalibacteraceae; genus Eubacterium_R. The sequence continues at coordinate 86,003 of NZ_CAKTGT010000007.1, read as the reverse complement.
ACCCATTTGTTCAATCAGACTGTCTATTTTATGCGAAATTCTACCCATATCCTCAAGGCTTACGATACTGCCGCCAACTCCGCCTTTGGCATAAGCTTTTGCATCTATAAATCTGCCCTTTAAATCATGTTCCATATGCTCGGCAATTTTATGTTCGTCATCATTAAGAACGACTCCTAGCATTTTGTATGATTTGTCATCCCCATCCGAAACCTCATTGTAAAGACTGTTTCTTGAAACATTATAGATGCTTCTTGCCGAATGAAGATACAAAACCCCGGCTTCCTTACCTGCAAGTTCGTTGTCGCTTTTGCAAAGCGTAAACAAATAAACGAACATTTGCAAATTAAGGCCATACAAAATATCACTGAGTTTAAATTTTTTAGTTCCGCTCTTATAATCCACAACACGGACATATTGCTCACCGTTTTCGGTATATGTATCTACTCTGTCGATAGAGCCTCTTATTTGAATTGTGCCGCCGTCCGCAAGATTGATAACCTGTGATTTTACGCTTTCGCCGTTTTCACCGTTACCGATTGAAAGTTCAAAGGCACGAGGTTCAAAATCACTGTTTTCAAATTCGTCACGAAGTCTGAAAACAACATACGAAATAAGCTTTGACAAACGCATAAACTGATACTTAAACCTGACTGTAAACTCGCTGTAATCGCCCATTTTTGTTTCCAAATACTCTTTTAAGTATTTTCTTACAATACTCGTTATCTCGGCGTTATCAAGGCTTAAAATCCCTTTTGAGCCGTATTCTTTGATGATACATTCAAGAACATAGTGAATAACCGAACCTGTTTGCATAGGGTTCATTTCCGCCTTTATTCTCGGACGGGCATTAAGCCCGAATTTACAATAATACCTAAAGGCACACTTATAATAATCCTCAATTTTTGACACTGAAAGGTACATATCGTTTTTGAAAAGTTTTCGTGCCAAATCGGGATTTTTAATTATTATATTATCATTTTTTGACAGTCTTTCAACCGCTGAAAGTCTGCTTTCATATTCGGGTTTTTCGGCAAAATATTGCTTCAATGTTGCAACAAATTCGGCATTGTCATCATAGTTTGAAGCCAAAATTTCAAAGGTATTGGCATCGGTTTCAACTTTTGAAAGAGAATAATCATAATCGGCTGAATTAACCCGGAGGTTTGTAAACAGTGCTTTTAATTCGCTGACAATAATACTCTCGGCACCGTCGGAACTGCTGTTTCTGAATGATACATAAAGTTTATCGCTCGGTGCGGCAAGAGCCATATAAGCAAAATATTTTTCCTGTGCATTAAGAGTTTCACCGTATGAATATAATTTGAATTTATTGTCTATAAGAATATTTCTGTCACTTTCGGACAGCAAACCGGAGGAAGTAACAGCTTGAGGAAACTCACCCTCATTTGCACCGACAACAAAAACAGCATACGGATTGTTGCATCTGATTCTGTCGGCAGAACCGATTTGAACATTATCAAGACCGGACGGAACAGAGCCGAGGTCTTCATTCATAATCATAAGATTGAAAAGCTTGTAAAAATCCTTAACGGTAAGTTCTTCATCTGTTGAAACGGTTGCAAGCCTGTCAAGAATATTCATAAGTAAATCCCAAACTCTGCCCTGCTCAAAAGCAAGAACGGACTTGCCGTTTTCATTAAGCGATTTTGCAAGAATACGGAGATTTTCGTCTACCGAAAAATCAATAAGCGTAAAATACACAGCCTTGCAAATATCTGCGGTGCATTTCTTTTTACAAGATGCCATAAAATTTTGAAGTCGGCTGACAACATATTCTCTGCTGTCATTTATATTTTTAAGTTTTTTTATATCGTTTTCGGACATTTCTTCCGAAAAGCCTTTTGGTGAATTTGTAAATTCTTTTTTCCATTTTGAGCCGTTAACGTTCCATATAAAAGCATAATTTTCAAGTTCATTGACAGCCTCATCCTCAAGAGCGGTAAGACCTGTTTTGAGCATTGAAAAAATATCATTTGATGAAAGTGAATATATCGAGCATCTTAAAAGGAAATTAACAAACATAATAAGAGGCTCGGACGAAATATTCTGCCTTTCATCATCAAAATAAGGAATATTATATTTTGAAAAAGAAAATTGGAGTTCTTTTTGATATTTATCCAAATCACGGCAAATCACGGCAATATCGGACGCTTTGACACCCGAGCGAAGCAATTTTGAAATTCTGTCTGACACAAAATCACATTCATCCGTAACATTTTTTGCACCGTAAAGTTCTATATTTTGCGGTACTTCTTCACGAGGCTCTTTTACATTTGAAAAAACAAACTTTTCACTTAACCTGAGTTCTTCATTGTTAAACCTGTGATTTTCGGTTAAATAAATAGGAGCAAGCATTGAGGTGCCGGCATTTTGTGCGGCTTCTCTAAGATAATTAATATTGCTGTTTACATATGAAAAAAGATTGTATTTGTCATTATTCAGATGTGAATCTGTGCCAAAAGTTATATAAACAGCTTTTGCCTGAGCCAAAATAATCTCAAGAATTTTATATTCCTGAGCAACAAAACCGTTAAAACCGTCTATAAATACGGTTCTGCCCACAAAATAGTCCAAATTCAAAAGTTTTTCATAAAGTCTTGTAAGTTCGCTTGCACCGTCAAGAAATCTGTCGGCTATATACGAATCGTAAGCAGACATAATAAGAGAAATATCATATAACTTTTGCGACAGAGTTTCTTTTTCGGTATTAACTGACGCTTTCATAACATCTTCGGCTGAAACTCGGCAAGACTTCATCTCATCATAAATCTTAATTGCCGAATTAATAAAAGCAACATTATCGGTGTTTTTGCCGAAAAGTTTTAAATCGTCCTTGATACTTTCACAGGCTTTTTTAAAGACAACCGCTTTTGCACCTTTACTTAAAACAGGCAAAGGTGCGGCACCGTATTTTCGGGCAATTTCATTTGACAAACGGGAAAAAGAGCCATTTTCTACCGAATTGACTCTGCTTTCTCCCAAATCCTTTAGAAGTCGTCTTTCACTGATGAAAGAATACTGCTCGGGAGTAATCAAAAGAATATTTTGTTCTCCGCTTTCAACAAGTTCTTTTATGTGTGAAAAGACATATTCGGTTTTACCGCTTCCGGAACGACCGAGTACAAGCTGTAACATAGCAATTATTCCTCCGGTTTTATAAGACCCTCAAACATCATTTTTTCGTGTGCTTCAATCATAAACTCATACATAGGACGGGCAATGTCAAAAGCCAGCCTCATCTCGTCAATAATTGTGCTTGATGCTATTCTGCTCATATCAACGCTGTTATATGTGAACGAAAAGTTTTTCGCAAGCAAATAAGGTTTTAAATCCTTTGGAGCGTCGGGATAAATTTCTTTTTTATAGTAATCGTGTGCATCGAAGGTAAAACCCGCATCCTCACACGCTTTTAGTGCTTTTCTGAATCTTTTTGGCTGTTCAACAATCATTTGATGAACAAGCCTGAAATCGCTTGCTTTCCAAGTCCAAAAAACAAGACCGTAACCGTAACAATTTGGATAAAATTCAAAATAATAAAAAGGTGCAGACGGATATTCTTTTTTATATCGTCTGAAGAACACCCACATATTTTCTCTGTATTTAATCTTTGAACGGTTGCCCCTTGTATCTCTGTGAATACGGGAATGAACTCTTACAGGGTCAAGATACATTTTGTCATCAATGTCAAACAGCACATCCGACATATCGAGCACCATTTGGCGAAGCGGAACGGTAATTCCCTGTTTAAGTTCTTCCTTGTGTTCCTCATAAAACGGTTTTGAATCGTTAAAACGATTGAGACAAAGAAGTTCAATACTTTCGGGTTTTATTCCTTTATAGTTATATTCCACCTTTTAACAACCCCTTATTAAGCATAGATTGTGCCGCAAGTTTAGCACAAATTTTTGCCGAATGAAAATTGAGTCCGCCCTGAATCCAAGCATAAAACGGCTCTCGAATAGGCGCATCGGCAGACAATTCGATTGATGAGCCTAATGTAAAGGCACCTGCTGCCATAACTACCTTGCTGTCATAGCCGGGCATATCCCACGGCTCAGGTGAAACAAAGCTGTCAATCGGACTGCCGCTTTGAATACCCTGACAAAAAGCAACAAGGCTTTCTTCATTTTCAAGACCGAGGCACTGAACAATGTCGCCTCGTTTTTCGTTATATTTAGGTGTTACATCATAACCGAAGCCCTCAAAAAGAGCAGAAATGTAAACAGCACTTTTAAGAGCTTCGCCAACAGTATGCGGAGCAAAGAACAATCCCATATAGAGTTCTCTGTTCATACCGATTGTACAACCAACTTCTTTGCCGAGTCCCGGAGTGGTAAGCCTATAAGCACACTTTTCGACCAAATCGTGTCTGCCTGCAATGTAACCGCCTGTGCTTGCAATTCCGCCGCCCGCATTTTTGATGAGTGAGCCTGCAATCAAATCCGCACCAACCTCGGTAGGTTCAAGTTTTTGAGTAAACTCACCATAGCAGTTATCAACCATAACAATTACATTTGGATTTTTAGCCTTTACTGTTTTGACAATATCGGCAATTACATCAACTGTGAGCGACGGACGAAGTTCATAGCCACGGCTACGCTGAATATAAACCATAGTCACGCTGTCATCAACCGCATTTTTGATAGCTTCCAAATCAGGCACATTGTCTTTTAAAGCGACCTCGTCATATTCAACTCCGAAATCCTTTAATGAGCCCATTCCCTCACCTGAAATACCGATTACATTATGTATGGTATCATAGGGTGTGCCGGTTACGCAAAGCATCTTATTGCCCGGACGAAGCACGCCGAAAAGTGCAGTTGCAAGGGTGTGCGTTCCGCAAGTGAAGTTATGACGAACAAGAGCGTCCTCGGCACCGAAAACCTGTGCCCATACTTTATCAAGAGTTTCTCTGCCACGGTCGCCGTAGCCGTAGCCTGTTGATGATGCAAAATGACTTTCGGATATACCGTTATCAATAAAAGCTTTTTGCACCTTGAGTTGATTATATTCCGTTATTTCATCAATGATTTTAAAAGCATCTTGACATTTATTGAGAGCTTTTTGTGACATTGTTTCTATTTTTTCATCAATATTAAAAAATGGGTTCATCTGTACATTCTCCATATACCTGTATTTTCAAATCCGAGTTCGGTGTAAAAATGCTCGTTAATGTCCTTTTCACGCATTATATATACGGTGTTTTTGACATCCGAGCAAATATAAGACACAAGATGTCCGCCATATCCCATACGCCTGAACTCATCTGCTGTTCTTACGGCTGTAAGCACACCGTAGCCGTCATAAATTGATGACAAAATACCGCTTGAAATGATATTTCCGTCAAAGTTTAAAGTATATGCTTTAGCGGTATTATGCCTTACTCTGTGACTTATATCAACATACCAAGCCTTGAAATCCTGACCGTCATAATCCACAAAATTGAAAAGGTCCATAAGTTTTGGATATTCATCAATTTCTGCTCCGTGAACAACGCTTTCCAGCTTGTGCTCACACGACATAATTACGCCTTCATCATATTTTGCACCGAATTCAAAAGCAGGATCGCAAAGAATTGCACCGTGCCCCGTTATACAAAAAAATCTTACAAATTCCGCATTATCAAAGCCATCATCGAGTGCAAGGGTTATGTCGTTGTCAAGCCGTGAGAGAATTGCCGTGATTTTGCCGTCAATAATTTGACGGTAAAATGTTGCAAAATGATATTTTGTTCCATAGGACTCAAGCAATGACAACACCCTAATTGAGTAGATGTCACGCTTTGTCCATTCGTTAAATTGTTCTGCTGAGTCTATTATTTCTATCATAAATCCATCAAGGCATACCTATCCGATTAATCGGTCAATTTAGGTAGCAACGCCTTTAGTAATCTCCTTGTTTCATCTATATCGGACGCTTTAACTACGCTTGCACCCGAGTGAATATAGCGAGTTGGGAGAGAAATTGCCATAACTCTTGCTCCGTCACCGCTTGTTTGAATTGCGCCTGCATCGTTTCCGCCTGCAACCGCTGTTTTTGTTTGAGCAGGAATATTGTTTTCCTTTGCAACGGCAAAGCCGAGTTCAAACAGTTTTCGGTCATAAATCGTACGATTGTCCATAAACGAAATTACAGGACCGTCACCGAGGACACAAACTCTGTTTGCACCGGATACGCCGTCCAAATCCGCCGCAGTTGTGGATTCGAGAACAATCGCAATATCCGCATCAACAGCATATGAAGTGCATTTTGAGCCACGAAGTCCGACTTCTTCCTGAACATTGAAGCAAAATACTGTGTCATATTCAAGTTCGCTTTTTATAAGTTCAATCATCAGCATACAACCTATACGGTCATCAAGTGCCTTTGCCTTGATATATCCGTTTCCGAGTTCAACATAATCGCAGTCAAAATATGCAAAATCGCCGAGTGAAACATATTGTTCTGCCTCGTCTTTTGAAGTTGCACCGATGTCGATAAGCAAATCATCAAAACTCGGACAGCTGCCCTTTTCATCGGAAGAAAGAAGATGAAAAGCCTTATCGCCGATTACGCCTTTAACAGCATTTTTGCCAACTGTAACAATTCGGTCAAGGCAAACTCTGCTGTCTATACCGCCGACAGAAGTAAAACGCAAATAGCCGTCATCGGTTATGCCTGTTACAATAAATCCGACCTCGTCCATATGGGCGTTGATGCTAATCCTTTGCGTAGGTGCTTTTTTGCCCTTTTTATACGCAATAATCGAACCCATATTGTCAACCGAATATTCACAATAATCTTTGATTTGAGTGATAATATAATCTCGCACCTTGCCCTCGTCACCCGAAGTGCCGTTAATGAGGCATAAATCCTTAAGCATTTACATCACCCACACTTTCCTTGATATATTCGCAAATCAAATCGGCTGTTGCTTCAACATCCTTTGTATCAACAATTTCAATCGGTGAGTGCATATATTTCTCAGGGATTGAAAGGAGCGAAGTTTTTATTCCGCACTGATTGATTGTAATCACATCGGCATTTGTGCCTGTGTGACCGCCGCCCATAACCTCGATTTGATGAGGAATGTTCTTAGCTTTTGCAATCTCCTGCATTTTGTTTGACATAGCGTTATCCAAAATCGGAGAAACACCAATCATAACACCCTTGCCGATTTCGCCGCATTCTGACTTTTTGCACATCGGAGTGTAGCCGAAAGACACATCAACAACAATCGCTTCGTCAACTTCTTTGCCGTAAGCAACGGTCTTTGCACCCCTTGTGCCGACTTCCTCCTGTGAAGAAAAGCAAACGGTTATCTTTGCATCAACATTCTTTAATTTTTCAACCGCAAGCAAGATTGAAGCAACACCGCTTCGGTCGTCAAGAACATTTGAGCAAACCTGTGTGCCGACAAGTTCATTGAAATTACGCTTGAATGTTACACGGTCGCCGAGAGAAATGATTTTCTCGGCTTCAGCCTTTGTCATACCGACATCAATTGCGATTTCGTCAATCTTTGGCGGTTTCTTCTCGCCTGATTTTTGAAGATGAGGAGGCAAGTTTGAAATAACGCCCCTAACCTCTTTTTTGCCCCACACTGAAACTTCGCTTGCAAGGAGCATACGCTCATCAATTCCGCCGCATTCATCAACCTTGATGAAGCCGTCATCGGTAATTGATTTAACGATAAATCCGATTTCGTCAAGATGAGCATCAAGCAAAAAGTGTTTTCCGTTGCCGAAGGTGCAAACAACATTGTTCATATCGTCAACCGTAACTTCACCGTATTGCCTGAGCATATCGGCAAGCAAAGTTGACACATTATTTTCCATACCGCTGACACCGACTGCCGATGTCAGTTTTTTCAATAGTTCAGTAGTATTCATATCAAAACTCATTAACCAATCTTTTAAATTCTCTGCCTCTGTATTCAAATGTTTTGAACTGGTCAAAAGCAGGACACGCTGGGCAAAGCGAAACTATGTCACCCGGCTGTGCCTTGGACTTGGCAACTTCAAGAGCCTCTGCCATAGTAGGCACTTTTTCAATTACGATACCGCTATCCTTATAATTCGGGTCGACAACAATCGTGTCGTAAATCTTATCTGCGGTTGCACCGTTGAGAACAAGAAGTTTAACATATTTTAGGATATACGGCACCATTTCGGACATATCATTTCCCTTGTCGCTTCCGCCCATAAGGACAATAATTTTTGTACCGAATGCCTTTAATCCGCTGATTACACGGCTTGGTGAAGTTGCGATAGAATCGTTATAATACTTTACTCCGTCAAACTCTCTGACAAACTCGATTCTATGCTCAACACCGCCAAAGGTCTGCGCAATATTTTTGATTGTGTCAACACCAACCATTCCCCAAACGGCAGAAATTGCAGTGCAATAATTTTCAAGATTGTGCATACCCGGAATGATGATATCCGACTTGTTCATAACAAGCGTTTTTTTGCCGTTTTCTGCATAATAAATATTGCCGTTTTCGTTCATATAAGCACCGTTTTCAACAGGATGCTTGATTGAAAATTCAAAGAGCTGTCCTCTTACATCATATCTCATATCGTGATAAACGCTGTTGCCGATTGAATAATCACAATCCGCATTGAGCACGGTGCGTTGCGAGGCGTTTTGATAAATCAAGACATTACGCTTTGCATCAACATATTCATCAAGGCTGATGTGGTGGTCCTGGTGTGTACATTCAATATTTGTCACAACCGCAACATCGGGCTTGTTTTTCATATTGCCCATTGTAAGAAGCTGGAACGATGAAAGCTCAACAACGGCTATATCGTCTTTTGTAATTTCGTCAAGGCACGGCATAAGAGCTTTGCCGATGTTTCCGCCAAGGAACACCTTGTAGCCCTCTGCTTCAAGCATTTTTGAAATGAGTGTTGTTGTGGTAGTTTTTCCGTTTGAGCCTGTCACCGCAAAAATCTTTGACGGGCAGTATTTGAAAAACACTTCCATTTCTGTTGTGACAGTTTGTCCTCTTTTGATACATTCGCCAATCCAAGGATTTTGGAACGGCAAAATTCCGTGAGAACGAAAAACAATGTCCATCTGCGGCAAAACATCAAGATAATGTTCTCCGAGAGAGAAATGAACGCCCAAACTTTCAAGACGCTTGCAAACATCCTCACCGATATATTTTTTATCTCGCATATCGCAAGCATAGGTTTCTATCCCGTTTTTTGCCAAAAATTCGGCACACGGAGTGTTTGCAACCCCCATACCCACAAATGCAACTTTTTTGCCTTTTATTGAATTTATATATTCTTCAGCCGGTGTCATAAAACCGCCTCCTTAAAATTATCAATGTGCATAAAATGTTCCTGCTTTAAAGTCTTTTATGTTAAATTCTTTCATATGTTCTTCAAGTTCTGCCTGAAACGGTAATTGCTCCTTGCCCTTGAATTCGTCCTTGATAGGAACTTCAACATTCATAGCGTAATTTGCAATCAACTGTTGACACTTTGTTGCTTTATTTCCGAGGAAATAACAGCGTGAAGTTGAAACCTCAACAACGGCATTTGCAATCTTGATTTGCTCTTTTCTACCGAGCGGAGTAATCATTTTTGACAGCGAAACGGCACCGTCATCGGCACGGTCGCAAATATAAAGCATAACAACATCCGCCTTGCGTTTTAGGTTGATTGATGTTAAATCATAAATTGCCGACTCTTGATAAGCAATCAAGTCGTATTTGTCAACTTCATCTTCTTTGAGAATATATATTATACTCTTGCCCTTTGTTGCACGGGCGGTGAATTCAAAATCATCAACAACAACCTTTTCGTCAACCGAAAAAGAATTGAGTCGCAAATTCTCAACAACAGCGTTGTAATAACTGTCTATATCCTTTTCCTGCCTTGCGGTGAAATAATATCCTGTGTCGGACAATTCATTTTCAACAGATTCAAGAAATTTATCGCTCTTGCCGTATTTTGAAAAATACAGGAACAAAACAGCCATACTCGCAACAACAAGAATATCGCTCAAATAAGCGGCAATCATAGTCACCGTTGCACCGAGTGATTTAGCCAAAACGGGCTCAACGCCGATATAAACAAAAAGGTAAACGGCTGTTACAATAACAACGGAGTTCATTATCTTTTTTAATCTTTTTTGCTTTTTTCTAAATTCTCTCATATTACTTAATCATTTCGTTAAATTCGTCTTCGTCAATCACAGGAACGCCGAAAGCCGCAGCTTTATCAAGCTTTGAGCCTCCCGCCTCGCCTGCAAGGACATAGGTTGTTTTTTTGCTGACGGATGATGAAGTTTTGCCGCCGAAAGATTCGATAATCTTTGAAGCTTCCGAGCGTTTATAGGTTGGCAATGTGCCGGTCAAAACAAAGGTCATACCGTCAAATCTCTTGTCAACAACAACAACAGTTTTGCTCTGCATATTCACACCGACTGCCTTTAACTCATTAACAAGTTCAATTGCGTTTTCGGTATGGAAAAAGTCATACACGGCATCAGCCATAATATCGCCGTATCCGTCTATATCAAGGATTGCTTCTCTTGAAGCGTTGATGATATTGTCGATATTTTTAAATTCATCAGCCAACAATTTTCCTGCCTTTGCGCCGATATGGCGAATACCAAAAGCGAAAATCAGTTTGCCCAAATCATTATTCTTGCTGTTTTCAACAGAAGCGATGATGTTGTTTGCACTTGTTTCCTTAAAGCCGTCCAACGAAGCGATTTTGTCTTTGTCAAGATGATAAATATCGGTTACTTTGGTTATCATACCCTCATTCACAAAAGTTTCAATAATACTCGGACCGAGCCCCTCAATATCCATCGCATCACGAGAACAGAAGTGAATCAAATTGCGAAGAAGCTGTGCCGGACATTCGGGATTGATACATCTGATATCAACCTCGCCGTTTTCTCTGATAACCTTTTCGTGGCAAGACGGGCAAGTATCGGGATAAACAAAACTGCCATCGCTATGCTTTTCATTCACACAAAGGACTTCCGGAATGATGTCACCTGCTTTTCTGACAGTGACAACATCGCCGATATTAACGCCCTTTTCGTTGATGAAATCCTGATTATGGAGCGTTGCCCTCGAAACTGTTGTTCCCGCAAGGTGAACAGGCTCAAGAACTGCTGTCGGAGTGAGTTTGCCTGTTCTGCCGACAGTGATTTCTATATCAATAATTTTTGTCTGCTTCTCCTCAGGCGGATATTTGAAAGCAACTGCCCATTTTGGAAATTTTGCGGTTGAACCCAAAATCTCTCTTTGAGCAAAATCATCAACCTTGATTACCGCACCGTCAATGTCAAATTCGAGGCTTCCTCGTCTTTCACCGATTTCCTCAACCTTTGAAAATGCAGTTTGAATATCGTCAACCCTCTCATAATAAGGAATTGTGTTGAAACCGAGTTTTTTGAGATAATCAAGGCTTTCCTTATGAGAATTAAGAGTTGCACCCTCAATTTGCTGAATATTGAAAACGAAAATATCAAGTCCACGCTCGGCGGCAACCCTGCTGTCCTTTTGACGGAGAGAGCCTGCGGCGGCATTTCGAGGATTTTTGAACGGCTTTTCGTCATTGATAAGCTGGCGGTCAACAACTCGTTCAAAACTCTTTTTAGGCATATAGACCTCGCCTCTGACCTCAATAAAAGGAACGGCAACATTGAGTTTGAGCGGAATGTTATGAATCACACGCAAATTGCCCGAAACATCCTCGCCGACATTTCCGTCTCCACGGGTTGAACCTCTTACAAACTCGCCGTTGACATATTCAAGGCTTACGGAAAGGCCGTCAATTTTCGGCTCAACAACATAGTGAACATCCGATACACTTTCTTTTACTCTACGGTCAAAATCAAAGATTTCCTCTTTTGAAAAAGCGTCCTGCAAACTTTCCATTCTGACAGTATGTTCAACGCTTTCAAAGGAATTATCCGCCTTGCCTCCGACTCTTTTTGTAGGAGAATCAACAGCGTCATACTGCGGATATTTTTCTTCTAACTCCTTAAGTTCACGCATCATCATATCGTACTCGTAATCCTCAATTTCAGGTGCGTCATCGTTATAATAACGATCGGAATGATAGCGAAGAGTTTTTCTTAATTCATCAATTTTTTGCTTGATATTTTCCATACAATCACCTTAAAGCAATAATTATAATTATTATAACATTATAAGGACATTTTATCAACCTACACGGCATAAAAAAATACCACTTCATTTCTGAAATGGTATTTAAAAAAATTATATTTATAAGACATTAATATCCATATTCATCATTGATATGTTTTTCATAATCGGAAACATCATTGCCTTTCAGTCTTTCAACCAAATAATCCGCAAAATCATATTTAACGGGAGAAACAATAATTTTTCCTTTAATTCCATCCCTTGTTCGGTAATTAAAGTAATATCCGCTTACACCGTTTGAAGTATGCATTTGATGAATCCAAGCATCCTCAACTTCACAATCATTAACAGTTATCTTTTTAAACGGTGACATAACATGAACAAAATAATTATCATAAATATAAATTTTGTTAAATAATGTTCTATAAACGCTCACAAGTAATACAACGGTAACAAAACAACCTAAAGCACCGACTGCGATAAACGCACCGTTATTTTTAAGATACATAAAAATTGCAAGACCGTCAAAAAACAAAGCGGCTAAAATAGCTACAATATTGTCCTTAAAGCCAAAAGAGATAGTATATTTATAATCATGTTCCGTCATAATTTACTCCTTGTGAATTATGCAAGTGTGAACTTGTGGAATACTTTTTTGCCTTTCTTAACAACGATACCGTTTGCGATGCCGTCCTTTGATACAGCAGTGAAAACATCGGTGATTTTTTCATCATTTACGCTGATACCGCCCTGCTGAATAAGGCGTCTGCCCTCGCCGTTTGACTTAATCATACCTGCCTTAATCATAAGAGAAAGAACAGTTACTTTGCCGTCCTCGAAATCTGCATCTTCAACAGTTGTTGTCGGCATATTGCTGTCATCTGAACCGCCTGCAAAAAGAGCCTTTGCCGCTGCTTGAGCCTTGTCTGCTTCTTCTTTGCCGTGAACAAGTTCTGTAAGAGAATAAGCAAGAACTTCTTTTGCCTTGTTAAGCTCTGCTCCCTCGAGTTTTGCATACTCGTTAATCTCGCTCATAGGGATGAATGTGAGAAGTTTCATACACTTGATAACATCTCCGTCATCAACATTTCTCCAATACTGGTAGAACTCATAAGGAGTTGTTTTTTCCGCATCAAGCCAAACAGCACCCTTTTGAGTTTTGCCCATCTTCTTACCCTCGGAGTTGGTGAGAAGTGTGATAGTCATAGCATTTGCTTCTTTGCCGAGCTTTCTGCGGATAAGTTCCATACCGCCAATCATATTGCTCCACTGGTCGTCACCGCCGAATTGAAGATTACAACCGTACTTTTGGTACAAAGCATAGAAGTCGTATGACTGCATAATCATATAGTTGAATTCAAGGAATGAAAGTCCCTTTTCCATTCTTTGCTTGTAGCACTCTGCGTTCAACATTCTGTTTACGCTGAAGCAAGCACCAACCTCACGAAGCACCTCAATATAGTTAAGGTCAAGAAGCCAATCGGCATTGTTAACCATCATAGCCTTGCCCTCGCCGAAGTCGATAAATCTTGACATCTGCTTTTTGAAACACTCGCAGTTGTGATTGATAGTTTCTTTTGTCATCATTTGACGCATATCGGTTCTGCCTGACGGGTCACCGATCATTGCAGTACCGCCACCGATAAGAGCGATAGGCTTGTTGCCTGCTTGCTGAAGTCGCTTCATAAGTGTAAGTGCCATAAAGTGACCGACATGAAGTGAATCGGCAGTTGGGTCAAAGCCGATATAGAATACTGCCTTACCGTTATTTACAAGCTCTCTGATATGTTCTTCATCTGTTACCTGAGCGATAAGTCCACGCTCAACGAGTTCTTCATAAACTCCCATTTATATATCCTCCAAAAAATAAAATTATCTATTATAAATCAAGCCGACAAAACAACACATGTGCCGTTTTTTACCTTTTGCTCCACATTAATTCCCATAATTATTAAGCAATTCCTCCGCTGATTTCAGCAATGATTCGGTAGCATTTATACCACCCATAATTCTTGCAAGTTCGTTCTTTCTGCCGTCATAATCAAGAACGGTGACATTGGTATATGTCCTATCGTTTTCAACATTCTTTTCAATAAGAAAATGACTGTCGGCAACAGAAGCAATCTGTGCGGAATGAGTGACGCAAATAACCTGTGTGAATGCACCGAGTTCTTTTAGTTTCAAGCCGATTTTTCTGCTTGCCTTACCGCTGACGCCTGTATCAATCTCGTCAAAAATCAGAGTGTCGATGCTGTCTTTTTGAGCAATAATACTCTTGATAGCAAGCATAATTCTTGAAAGTTCACCGCCCGAAGCGATTTTTGCAAGGGGCTTTGCCGTTTCGCCGACATTGGTTGCAATAAGGAATTCAATCTTATCCCAGCCGTTAGCCGACAAATTGCCCTTTTCAAACGAAGTTGTAAACTTGATTTTAGGCATATCCAAAAATTCAAGTTGTTTGCAAATTTCCGTTCCAAGCTTTTCAGCCGTCGATTTTCTCAAATCGGTAAGCTTTTGTGCAAGTGCAACGGTTTGATTAAAAATCTCGTCATACCGAACATTAAGTTTTTCAAGTTCTTCTTCCGAATTTTCAAATGCGGCACGCTTTTTAACAGCTTCATCAAGATAGTATAGCATATCTTGTTCGGTTTCGCCATACTTATTTGAAAAAGTATAATATAAATTGAGCCGTTCTTCTATTCTGTCAAGTTCTTCAGGTTCAAATTCAATGCTGTTAATCTTATCAAGCAGGGCATCTTTTACAACTTCAACGCTGTCGTTGAGTGCCTCTGCCTTGTCGTAAACAGCCTTTATATCGCTGTCAACATCCGACACCGTACCGAGTTCCTTAACAGCTGTTGAAAGCAAGGTTGAAATGCCGGAATAATCGTCACTGCCGTTGAATGCCGCCAAAGCGGAATTGAGCGACTGCAAAAGATTTTGCGAATTCAAAATAAGATTTTTGCGTTTTTTGAGCTCGTCCCATTCGCCGACCTTAATTTCGGCATCGGTAAGTTCCTTGATTTGATAATCAAGAAGTTCAATCTGTCTGTCACGCTCGTCTGCGTCCATAGTGAGAGCCTTTAACTGTTTTCTGACGGACAAAAGCTGTCTGAACGACTGCTTATATTCATCAAGAACGCCGTCAAGAGAGCCGTACATATCAACAAATTTGTAGTGATAATCGGCATTGAGGAGAGTTTGACTGTCGTGCTGACCGTGGATATTGACAAGAAGATTGCCAACCTCCTTAAGCATAGACACCGTGCAAACATTGCCGTTAATTCTGCAAGTCGATTTGCCCTGTGCGGAGATTTTTCTTGAAAGCATAAGAGTTCCGTCATCTTCGCACGGGAGGTCAAATTCATTAAGTTTTTGTTTTACTTCGCTGTTTATATCTTCAAAATACGCTGTTACAAAGGCGTTTTCGCTGCCTGCACGGACAAGTTCCTTTGAAGTGCGTTCACCCAAAATCGCATTAATCGAATCAACAACAATGGATTTACCTGCACCCGTTTCACCTGTAAGGACATTGAAGCCTTTTGAAAACTCTATATCCGCTTTTTCTATAACAGCTATATTTTCAATACTCAAGGTTTTAAGCATTTAACATAGTCCTCAATTTATTTGTAAAATAAGAAGCGGTTTCCTCGCTTCTGCAAAGAATAAAGATAGTATCGTCACCTGCGATTGTGCCGAGAATTTCATCAAGATTCATGGAATCAATAGCGGCACAAGCGGCATTTGCCATACCCGGAAAACACTTAATTACAACGGTGTTAAGTGCATAATCAATGCTTATGATGGTTTCGTTGAATATTCCGCCGGCTCTGTGATTGACATTTTCAATGCTCTTTTTACCGGTTGAATAAACATATCTGCCCTTAGGTGACAAATCCTTTACAAGTCTGAGTTCTTTTATATCACGGGAAATGGTTGCCTGCGTAACCTCAAAGCCGTAGCTGTTGAGCATATCCTGAAGTTCTTCCTGTGTTTCAACATCATTTTGGGAAATAAGCTCTATAATTTTTGCCTGTCTTCTTTTTTTCAAGGTAAAATTCTCCTTTCGAGCAATTTTTTATTGAGAATTTCGTAAAAATTATCGGGTTTAATCTTAATAAGTTTTGCAGAATACCGTGATTTTGAAATAGTTATTTTTGTTTCCTCGTCAACCGGTATGGATTCCTTGCCGTCAATAGAAAGATACGCATTATTGTTTCTGTCGTTTACAACGGAAATATCAAGAGTTTTATCCGGAGAAAAAACAATACTTCTGTTTATTAGCGAATGTGGACAAATAGGAGTTGCCACAACACAAGAATTATCCGGACTGACAACAGGTCCGCCTGCCGCCATTGAATAAGCGGTTGAACCTGTCGGAGTAGAAAAAATCATACCGTCTGCTCTGTTATCGGACACAAGCCTGCCCTCACACATAACGGAAATATCAATAAGTCTTGCCAAATCACCTCTTGAAATAACGGCATCGTTAAGGCATTGATATTCTTTTTGTTCACCGTTTTTATCGGTAACGACAGCGGTTATCATCATACGCTCTTCAACCTCGTATTCACCGGTTGAAAGGCATTTTAAAAGAGCGAGTTCATCTCGTTCAAGTCCGCTCATAAAGCCGAGTCTGCCTGCGTTTATTCCGAGCGTGAGTTTGTCATAAACTGCGGCGGATTTTGCAATGTTCAATGTTGTTCCGTCACCGCCTACGGCTATCATAACATCATTTCGTTTGATAAGCTCCTGCTGTTCGGCAAAAAGCGGCTTTGAAATATCTTCAATATCCTTATTACATTTTGCAACTTCAACTTCAAAGCCGAGTTCAAAAAGCACGGCAACTATTTGTTCGGTAAGCTTGCCGACATCCTTATTATATATATTCGGAAAAACCGCTATTTTCATATTTTCACCTACTTATCAAGTTCTGTATGTGACATATTTACAAGTTCTTTGGCGTTTACATTTTCGCTGACAATCGGGGTTGTCGACTTATTGAGATAAATCAAATATTCAATATTACCCTCGGGGCCTTTAATCGGAGAAAATTGAAGGCCCATAACGCTGAAACCGTTTTCAACGGCAAGATTTATTACATTTTCAACAACTTCCAAATGAACATTCAAATCCCTTACAACGCCTTTTTTACCTACCTTTTCCTTGCCTGCTTCAAACTGAGGCTTGATAAGGCAAACTGCCTGTCCGTCGGGAGCAAGGAGCGTATTCAAATTAGGCAAAATATGCTTGAGAGAAATAAACGAAACATCAACGGAAGCAAAATCTATCTCATCGGGAATTTGCTCACGGGTTGCATATCTGAAATTTGTGCGTTCCAAATTAACAACTCTTTCGTCTGTTCTCAGTTTCCACGCAAGCTGACCGTAACCTACATCAACGGAATACACCTTAACTGCACCGTTTTGGAGCATACAATCGGTAAAGCCGCCCGTTGAAGCACCTACATCCATACAAACCTTGCCCTCAAGAGTTATAGGGAATTCTTGCATAGCTTTTTCAAGCTTTAATCCTCCGCGGGAAACATACTGAAGTGTTTTACCTCTTACCTCGAGAACATCTCCCTCTTTAAGTTCAAAACCCGCCTTGTCAACTTTTTGATTGTTTACATATACTATACCTGCCATAATTATAGCCTTGGCTTTTTCCCTGCTTGGGGCATAACCCTGCTCAAATACGGCAACATCAAGTCTTGTTTTCTTTTGCATAATTAATCCTGATTTACTGTATTAATAATTGAATCTTTATCAAGTTTATATTTTTTCAACTGGCTTTCAACGCTCGCCTGCTTAATAAATTCATCCTCAACGCATATATGGCGGTATTTTGCCGACACATCGCTTTCGGCAAGCATTGAACCGAAGCACTCGCCTACTCCGCCCGACTTTATTCCCTCTTCAAAGAAATAAACATACTTTGTATTTTTAAGAAGTTCCGTTATGTTCGGGTTAATAGGTTTAATTTTATTTAGTTTTATCGCAAAGGTATTATCAAGTTCACCGAGGGCTTCATAAACATTAAGGAATTCTCTGCCGAAGCCGACAATACATTTTTCTGCCGAAGTGTCACCGAACACATCATAATCGGCACGCTCGTATGTATAGCCGTCAATGATTTTACCCTCGCCTCCTCGCGGATAGCGAATTGCGACGGCATGCTGTTCTCTGTATGCGGCTTGGTACATCATATCCCTCAGTTCGGCATATGATGACGGAGCAAATACGGTAAGATTAGGCACACTCATAAGATAAGCCGTATCAAATACGCCTTGATGACTTTCGCCGTCCTCACCGACAAAGCCTGCACGGTCTATGCCGAAAATAACCTTTAAATCCTGCATTGCAACATCATGCACAAGCTGGTCGTACGACCTTTGAAGAAATGTTGAATACACGGCAAAGAACGGAATCATACCGTTTTTTGCAAGGCCGGAAGAAAATGTAACGGCGTGTTCCTCTGCAATGCCGACATCAAAAAATTTTTCCGGGAACTTTTGGGAAAAATCCACAAGTCCCGTACCGGTGCTCATAGCCGCAGTGATTGCACAAATACGCTTGTCCTTGTTTGCAAGTTCACACAAATAATCACCGAACACGGCAGAATAGTTTGTACCTGATGAAAGCGGTTCGCCCGTTTCGATATTAAACTTACCGATACCGTGGAATTTTGACGGATACTTTTCGGCAAATTCATAGCCCTTACCTTTAAGTGTGTTGATATGAATAAGGACGCTGTGATTATGTGCCTTTGCAACGGTTAAAACATCAATAAGGCTTTCCATATCGTGACCGTCGATAGGTCCGTAATATCTAAAGCCCAAATCCTCAAACATTGTTGAGTGATAAAGCTTTTTTCTGATTTTTGAATTGGTCAAGGTAATAAACCTTTGAACCTGTGCACCGATTTTAGGCATTTTTGCAAGTGCACGCTGAACCTTTGACTTAAAGGTGAAATATTTTGGTGAAATGCGGATATGGTTAAGATTCTTTGCCATAGAGCCGACATTGTCGCTTATAGACATATTATTATCATTTAATATTACTATAAGATTGTTATGCTCATTGCCGGCATTGTTAAGTGCCTCGTAGGCAAGACCGCCTGTTAAAGCACCGTCACCGATAACGGCAATAACCTTGCCTTTGTCACCGTTCAATGTTTTAGCCTTTGCAAGACCGATAGCGGCAGAAATGGATGTGGAGGAATGGCCCGAAGAAAAAATATCGTGCTTACTTTCACACGGACGGGTAAATCCGCTTATACCGCCCTCGGTACGGAGGGTGGAAAACTTTTCTTTTCTGCCTGTAAGTATTTTATGTGTATAGCACTGATGACCGACATCGAATACAATCTGGTCACTCGGCGAATTAAAAACCTTATGAAGTGCAACCGTAAGTTCAACTGCACCGAGGTTTGACGCCAAATGGCCGCCGTTTTTAGATACGGTATCTATCATAACCTCTCTGATTTCGCCGCACAGTGCATCAAGTTCGTCTATATTAAGTTTTTTTATATCTTTGGGGGAATTAATATTCTCAAGATATGACATAAACTCAACTCTTTTCTGTCAGCGTAACGCTCAATTTTCTCTGGTGGTGAGATAATTTGACAGTGCCACCATAAATTCGTTATTATCAAACTTTTGCAGAATTTCAACTGCTGAAGCGGTAAGCGTTTCCACATCCTGCTGTGCCTTTTCGGCACCGACAAGAGTAACATAAGTTGTCTTGTCATTATCGGCATCGGAGCCAACATGCTTGCCGAGTTTTGCTTCATCTCCGTAAATATCAAGCAAATCATCCTTGATTTGAAATGCCGTACCGATAAGATAAGCATACTTTGAAGCAAGTGCTATTTTTTCTTCGTCTGCACCTGCGGCAATACAACCGAGCAAGCAAGCCGCAGAAATGAGAGCACCTGTTTTAAGCTTATGAACAGTCAAAATCTCTGACACGGTAGGGTCGCACGATTCGTACTTTAAGTCTATGACCTGACCGCCGATCATACCGCCGACACCTGCATTTTGTGCCAAAAGGCTGACAGCCGTGACATTTTTTGTATCGTCAAAATCCGCACCCGAACAGATTTCAAATGCATGAGTAAGAAGTGCGTCACCTGCCAAAAGTGCAGTTGCCTCGCCGTACATTTTATGACAGGACGGATTGCCTCTACGCATATCGTCATCATCCATACAAGGCAAGTCATCATGAATGAGCGAATAAGTATGTATATATTCGATTGCACAGGCATAAGCCATTGCTTTTTCGGCATCTCCGCCGCACATTTTGCAAAATTCAAGAACAAATACGGGTCTTAATCTTTTGCCGCCGTTGAGAAGCGAATATCTCATAGCTTTTACAACCTGAGCCTGACCGTCATTTGCCTTTGGTAAATATTCGGTTAAATGCTTTGAGACATCTTCGCTGTATTCTTCAAGTTTTTTCTTAACATCAACAGTAAACATTTTTACTCCTTATTAATCTCTGTAATCTTTGCTTTTGCGTTTTTGAGCTTATCGGCACAAAATGAAGTAAGCTTTGTGCCCTCTTCAAAAAGTGCCAACGCCTCATCAAGAGAAACTTCGTTTTTTTCAAGAATGCCGACAATTTCTTCAAGGCGGGAAATTGCCTGTTCATATGTGAGTTCTTTTTTAGTTGCCATTATTTTTAACCTCTGTAATTTCGGACACAAGCGTGCCGTTTTTAAATTTTGTTACAATACTGTCGCCGACATTTGCATTTGATACATCTGTCAAAACAATGCCGTCTTTTTCCGTTATGGTGTAACCTCTGCCTATAACGGCAAGAGGGCTGAGTGCATCAAGCATAGCGGCATTTTTCTTTAAATCAAACGCCTTGCTTTTGAGTATGGTTTCGTAATGCAATCTTATATTTTTTTCATAATTTTCGATAACCGAAGTTTGAAAATCAAACAGCTTGTCTATATCGGCAAGCGGTGATTTGTTCATAATATAATCAAGCCTTGCTTCCTCGCCCTGAACGATATTTTCTATATTTTTATCAAGCATCAGTTCGAGTCCCTGAAGATTGATATATTCGTTGTTAATATCGGGAACCGCAAGTTCTGCGGCGGCACTCGGAGTAGGTGCTCTGAGATCGGCAACAAAGTCGCAGATTGTAAAATCCGTTTCGTGGCCGACAGCGGAAATAATCGGAGTTTTGCAATTATATATGGCATCGGCAACTTCCTCGGTATTAAATGCCCACAAATCTTCGATTGAGCCGCCGCCCCTGCCGACAATAATTGTGTCAACGCCGAGTTTATCCAAAAATTTAACGGACGAAGCAATGTCCTTTGAAGCGGCTTCACCCTGAACGACGGTGGGAACAATAATTATCTCACACAGCGGATAGCGGCGTGAAATAACATTTTTTATATCCTCGACAGCCGCACCCATATTTGATGTGGCAACGCCGATTTTTTGCGGATACATCGGAATAGGCTTTTTAAGTTCTTCGTCAAAATAGCCTTTTTGTGCAAGCTTTGCTTTGAGTTGTTCAAAGGCAACAGCCAAATCACCTGCGCCCTTAGGCTGAATGTCACGAACATAAAGCTGATAAACACCGTCACGCTCATAAACGCCGATTTGACCGAAGCACACAACATTCATACCGTCTTTGGGAATAAATTTCAATTTATAATTATCGGTTGCAAACATAACGCATTTTAGCTGTGATGAGCTGTCTTTGAGCGTAAAATACATATGACCGCTTTGACGATAATGCTTAAAATTGGAAATTTCGCCCATTACATAAATGTTTTGTATAGGCGGAATTTCGTCAAAAAGCGACTTGATATATCTGTTGATTTGTGAAACGGTAAGAGTAGTCATTATCTGTTATCTTTCAAATACGCATAAATCGCCGTGCCTGCAGCGTTATCAAGCGAAAACTCGCTTGCGGCAAAATATGCGTTATATCTTTCGTTAATAATTTTGCGAAGCAAGGAATTTGATGCAACACCGCCTGAAAACACAACAGGCAAATCGCCGTACTTTTGCACAACTCCGCCGAGCATTGACGATACGGTTTCGGCAATGTAAGTAAGTACAAACTTGGCAACATCCTGTGCCGACTCGCCCTTGTCAATCATATTTCTTGCTTTATTCTCAACACCGCTCAACGAACAATCGCCGTCAAGCATAGTGGGTTTAATCTTATAATTCTTTTCGTTTTTTTGTGAAAGAGCGTCAAGTTCTTTGCCGCACGGAAAAGTCATACCGAGCATTACGCCTGTTCTGTCAACAGCCTGTCCTGCTTTTAAATCCGTACTTTGAGCAACAACGGTTGCCTTGATTATTTCTTCATCATCGGGCTCAACAATAAGTGCCTCGGTTGTGCCGCCGCTCAAATGAAATGCAATGAACCTTTGGTTAATCAGTTCAAGCATATCTGCCGAATAAAGTGCGGCAAGAATGTGCCCAACCTGATGCGAAGTTTTGTACATAGGCACAACATTCACACTTGAAAGCACGGTTGCAACATTTTCGCCAACCAAAAAGCACGGCATATAGCTGCCGTCAACATTACGAGGTCGGGTACTAACGCCCACGGCTTGCGGTACTTCAAACTCAAGTTCTTTGCACAGCTTCGGCATATTGACCGTATGCTGAAACACGGCATCGCTTTGACGAAGTCCTCTTTCACCGGGTTTTACGGTGAGCACCTGCTTAGCCTGACAAACGGTTTTGCCGTCATAAGTTGCAACAGAAGTTGTATAATTGCTTGTATCAAAGCCGATATACATTACTCTTCTCCCTTTGCAACAGAGCCTAAAACACCGTTGATGAACGAATAGTCGCCCTCGCCCGAATATTTCTTTGCAAGTTCAACAGCCTCGTTGATTGCAACACTTGCGGGAACATCGTCAACATACTTAATTTCGTAAATTGCAAGGCGAAGAATTGCAAGGTTAACCTTTGGAAGCCTGTTCGTTTTCCACCCTTTTGAATAGGCATTGATTATCTCATCAAGTTCTTCGATCTTTGAGTCTACGCCCTCAAAAAGTGCCTTGGCATAATTGCCGACCTTTGCCACATTTTCTTCATAAATGGCAAGAGTTTCCTCATTATTAAAAAGATTTTGAAACACAAGGCAAAAAGCCTGTTCTCTTTGTTCTGTTCTGCTCATATATTCTCCTACAAAAAAAGCCGACTCAAACAACACAATATCGAGTCGGCAACTTATTATTTTTCACTTGTTAAAGGTGCATTGGAGTCGCCGCTCTCCGGAAAATCAATGCCGGCAATAATTACATTAACCTTAGAAACTTCTTTGCCGGTCATATTAAGGATTGCCTCGTGTACATTACGCTGTACATTTTCGGACACAGCCTTGATTTTTTTGTTAGGAAGGAGATTGATATAGATGCTTATATCCATATCGTCGCCGTCCTGAGTGATACGCACGGGACTCATTACCTTAAGGCTTCCTTTTTTAATTGTGCCGACAACATCCATCGGCTTACTTGAAAAAGAACTTACGCCGTCAACATCCTTTGCGGCATTGATTGCGATTGATGAAATTGCTTCTTCGTTGATAATAAGGTTGCCTTTTTCGTTTGATCGTGTAATTTCCATATACATAACTCCTTTGGTGTTCATTATTATAACACATAAGGAATAAATATACAAGAGAATAATTTATTTATTATTAGATTGGATAATCGAAACATCCTCAAAACCGCACTGAAGCTGCGACATTGCAATATCTTTGATTTGAAGAATAGTGGTATCGTCAAGCGTTTCGCAATCAACCACAATATCCACACCCGAGCCGTCATCTTTAATTACGGCAATGCAATTATTGATTCCTTTTGCACAAACAAGAGTTTCAATTTTATTTTCGATTGTGATAAAATTGGATATTCTTGCAACATTTTCTGCGGCGGCTGTGCGTGCGGCTTCGGTTTCGGAGGTGTTGGAAATGACTGTTTGCAGCTTTTCAAGTGCCGTATCTCTTGCGGTGTTACGCTCCATACGAGCCTTTGTAAAATATGTATTTTCCTCGCTGACATCGGTTGTGGTTGCATCCACAAGTTCTGCCTTGCCGAGCGTTTTTTCAGTTGCCGAATCGATAATCGGCTGAATGGTGGAACTAACATCGGTGTTTTGATAATACCAATTACCTACAACACCGACACCCAAAATAAGCACAAATGCGGCAACGGCGGATATGTATTTTTTACGCTTTTTACGCTCTTTTTTATCCTCGGGATTGACAAGTTCAAGCGGTTCTTCGGCAGAATTGTTTTCGTTAAATTCCGACTCAAACTCCGCAAATTGTTCTTCTTCGGTTTTTACGCTTTGCTCTTCCGGATTGGTTTGTTCGTTTTTTCTTTTCATATAATCACCTATTAATTTTTGATACGCTGATTTTTGCCGACGATATGCCGAAAAGCGACGACACGGCAGAAATAACCTTTTCTTTTACATTTGCATTGTCTCCGCCCTGACAAACGACCGCAACGCCCATAACTTTTGGGAACGACTGTTTGATAAGAACGGGAGAATCGTTGTTGTTATCCTCATACAATACATATTCGCTCTTTTTGGAAATAGAACCGCTGTCGGTATTTTCATCCGTATTTTGAGCATAAAAATTTTCGTCTGTTTCCTGCAAGGTAATCATAACTTTGCATTTGCCGACGCCGTCAATCGAAGAAATAATGTTTTCCGTTTTTTCTTCAAGCGAACTAATATACTGTTGATAATCGGTGCTTTCAGACTTTCTTGCCGAAGTGCCCGACGGTAAAATCTCCGACAAAAGAATAAGCACAACACCGAATATGCATACAAAAACAAGAAGTTTTTCCTTATGCTTCATATTTTTAAAATTAGCGATGCAGTCTTTAATTTTATTCTCCAATATGAACCACCTCGGCATTGAGCGACAAATTGTCGTAAATAATTTTTTGAACAACGGAAGTATCATATTCATCGGCAACCGACACGATAATGCTTTCTATCTCAATTTCATTGTTTGAGTTGATTTTTGATGTGCAATTTACATTTGAGCCGGTTACATTATGCTCCGTAAGGCAGGATTTGATTTGATTTTCTACCATTTCATCATTTATACTGTATGTATTAATTTCTTCAAATTCAGGGATTTCAAGGTTAATTTTTGACTGTGTAAACGGATAAAGAAACGACAGAAAAATAAAAAGCGAGATTACTGTTTTATAAAACCTGCCCATACTTCCCTTTGGCGTTAAAAACGAAAAAACAACACACATCAAAACCGTTATGCAAACAAAGACGGTCCACTGTTTTACAAAATTCATCCGACACCTCCCGCCGCTATCAAAATGCCAAATGATATAACGGTTGTTACCATTGACAAAATAAGAATAACATTGATTAACAAAAGAGTATTAAGAAATGCGTTAAGAACCGCAGACACGGATTTGTCGCCGAAAACATCGGACACTATAACACACAATGTAAGCGAAATTCGCCACAGTACAACCTCAATTATCGACGGTAAAAATACTAAAACAACCGCCATAACTCCGACTATACCAACACTGCTTTTTATAAGCGACGAATAAGCCTGAATTGAAAGAAGCCCCTCGCTGATTGACGAGCCAATAACTGGCACAACGGAATTAATCGCAAAGCGGATTGAACGAAGTCCGAGCATATCCGCCCTGCCGGCAACCGCTGTTTTTACGGACAACACCGAAACGAAAACGCCCGACACAAACGATATACAAGTTGTAATAATTTTCTTGACAGAAGAAAGCAGCTTGTCTAAGTTAAGTTCGTATCTGAGTGAAGATGTTACACCGAGTGCAAGATAGCAATTAACAATCGGCATAAAAACATTTGATGAGATAAACGAAAGCCCCTGTGCAAGAATAAGAAGCGTTGTATTTGTTGAAAATCCGGTTGTTATGCCGCCCGACGCAACAACTATACTGCAAAAAACGGGTATAAATGCATAAACAAAATTTGAAGCAACGGATATAGCCATTGAAGCAAGCGACACGGTTGAAGTGAGTTTTACAAGAACAACGGTGGCAACAAGAAGTGCCGTTGCCGTGGAATAAATCATATTTACAGAATCGTCCGATTCAGCCTTTAAGCTTTGAAGAAATGCCGAAAGCAATATAAAAACCAAAACCGTAACGCTTGATTTTATCGGAAGTTCCGCCTTTTTTTGAAAAAGTGATTTAAGCAAATCAACTATATCGTTAAACGAAAGTCCGGTTATACTCTCATACGAAAAGTCAAGAACTCCGAGTTCATCAAGCATTTTGTATGTATCGGCGTCAAGTTCTTTTTCAAAAGACGACAAATCATAAGACGAAAGCGTTTTGTTATATTCTTCCTCGCTGTAATCCATTGAATAGGACGATACGGGAATAAGTAAAAACAATAACAAAGCACACAAAAAAATAACTGTCTTTTTCATTTAACAAGTCCCACAACCATAGAAATTACCGTTTCAAAAAGAGGCATAACAAGCGACAAAACGAGCACCTTTGCCGACACCTCGGTGAACGAGGCGAGTGCATTTTCGCCGTTATCTCTGCATATATCAACCGTAAACTGCGTAATGATGACAATACAAAGAACCTTGAGCATAAGTTTTACATACATAACGCCTGACGGTACAGAGGCAGAAAGGCTCATAAGAGAAGAAAAAAGTTCGCCGACCTTGTCCGATATTGTAAGAAACGAAAGTATGCCGCCTGCTACGGAAAGGATGAAAGCAAAGCTTTTGTTATGCTCCCTGACAACAAGACTGCACATCAAAACGCAAAACGATATTCCGAGTACCTTTGCCATAACTACAAATTAAAAAGAGATTTAACGGTTGAAAAAAGTTCTTTTATCTGCGGTATAAGCATCATAAGCACCACGATAACCCCTGCAAGGGTTGTAAGCATAGCCTGGTCATCACGCCCGGAACGCACCAACAAAGTATTGAGCACGGCGACAATTATACCGATTGCCGCAATTTTGAATATAAAATTGACTTCCATTTTTTACACCTCTAAATCAAAACTAAAGTAATTACAATTCCAATCGAAAATCCGAGGCTCAAATATATTTTTGCCTTTGACTTATACATCTCTTCATATTTACGCAAGGAAGACGACATATATTCCTTAAAAAATTCGATTTGTTTTATTTGATTATCTACATCATACTTGCCGAGCGAATAGAAAAAACTGCCTATTGCCCTATTTTCTTCCTGCGACAGCGGCGTTTTGGCAGACTGTTCAAAAATGAGCATATGTTGTCCGACATAATCGAGATTTTTAAACTTTGACGACTCAAACAAATCAAAAGCATAGGTTTGCTTCAGTTTGATTTCGGGCAAAATATAATTTGCAAGGTCAACGAGTTCACGGCAAACCTTGATTTTGGCTTTAATGTTTTCGGCCATATATATTCCCGTCATCAATGACGAAAGAATTATTATTACTGCACCTGCGAATTTCATTGAATATCTCCCGTGCGTCAAGAATTTTTGCCGAATAATTATCGTCAAGCAGAATGATTTTTTCAAATTCACCTGTTGAAAGCAAATCAGATATAAAAGGTTTTGTGTACAAATCCTGTTTTTTGCCGATATGAACGGACAACATAAATCTTACTCCGCAGGAAAAGCCGAAACGAATTTTGTCAAGTTCCTTTTGGGTTGCGATTTCGTCACAAACGATAACATCGGGCGACATTGTACGAATTGCATTTTCTATGCCCTTTGCCTTATTAATCCCGGTGATAACATCGGCATTGGCTCCGATTTTAAGAGTAAATTCATTGCCTACCTTACCGGCAAGCTCGTTGCGTTCGTCAACAATAACAACCTTTTTATATTCATTATTAAATCCGTCGGATATTTCCTTTGCCATATCACGAAGCAGAGTTGTTTTGCCCCCTGATGGCTTACCTGCAACTATTACACTGCAAACACCGTCGGCAAAAACCTTGTTCAATACTTCCCTGCTGCAACCCACGGCTTGCCTGGGTATACGAATATTAACCGAAGATATGTCTTTAACCGAAACAAGACTGTCATCCTCATATACGGCTGTTGAGCACACGCCCACACGAGAACCGTTTTCAAGTGTTATGTATCCGTTTTTAAGATTATTCATATTGCTGTAAATCGAATACGAACACAATCTGTTAAACATCTCATTAAATTCGGCAGAAGAAACCGTCAGAGTATTTTCAGAGAGTGAAATGCTAAGACTGCCCGAAGAATCAACAAACCTTGTCCCGTTATTAATTACAAACACAACAGGCATATTGCGTCTTATACGAATTTCCGTCAAAGCATTCTGCTGTGAAGCAGAAAGATTATCAAGTGCATTTACGACACTCGACGACAAATATTTTTTTACATAATCATAAACTTTCACATCATCACCCACATAAAACTATGTGCAAATGATAAAAATTATTACAAAGAAGTTAAAAATACAAAAAACGATTGAAGAACGCTTTTTAATATGTTAATATAATAAAAAAATATTTAATTTAGGTGCTTTATGGACATTACTAAATCCGGAAATATAATAAAAACAAACAAATATTTTAACGCTCAAACCGTATCATTCGGCTTTTTATACTGTATTGGATTTGTTATTCTGTTGATAATCAAGCAACTGCTTAAAGGAATTGGAATAAATGCGGGAATTGCCCTGCCTGTTTCTTTTATTGCGGTAATGCTTGGTTTATTTTTTTGCGAAAAAAAATTTGTTTTTTCAAGAAGCATAAAGTCAAGCAAAATAAGGCAAATATTAGCTTATATCTTCAGATGTGCGGTTGATTTAGGTTTTTTCAAAATTCTTGATTTTACTCTCAACGATATGCTTGGACTGAGCAAAATGTTGGTTTATATATTTTCTGCAATTCTGATATTTGTTTTTAATTTTTATTTTGACAAGCTGATTGTATTTGACAACGCCGAAAAGGCACAGTCAAACAGAGATGGCAAACTTTATAAATACTTTTTTTCAAACCGATTTATATTATTTTCAATGAGTTTGGCACTTATCGGAATACTGTTTGTATTTATGATATTCAAGTTGTTCCCGTTTGGTGACACCACGGTGTTGAGAATGGATTTGTACCATCAGTACGGTCCGCTTTTCGTTGAATTTTATGACAGAGTAACACATTTCAAGAGCTTTCTTTATTCATGGGAATCGGGCGGCGGTTCAAGCTTTTTGGGCAACTATTTCAACTATCTTTCAAGCCCGATTTCGTTTTTGATATTCCTTTTTGACAGAAATCAAGTCGGCTACGCAATTACAACCCTTGTAATTGTAAAAGGTGTTTTATCTGCCGGAACTTTCACATATTTTTTGAAAAAAAGCTTTAACACTCATTCTTATGCTTCCGCTTGTTTCGGTGTGTTTTATGCTTTTTCAGGATATTTTCTTGCATATTACTGGAATATTATGTGGATTGACGGAATGATTTGGCTTCCGCTTGTTGCACTCGGTATTGAAAAAATCATCAACGAAGGAAAGTGCAAAACATACATTCTATCGCTTTCGATTTTACTTTTCAGCAGTTACTACATCGGATATATGACATGTATTTTTTCGGTTATATATTTCTTTGTATATTACATTGCAAACAAAGAATTCTCGGACAAAATCAACATTTACAGCGAAAAGCAAAAGCCGTTAAAAACATTTTTTAACAACAGATTTGCAAACAGTGTGGTTAAATTCGGCTTGAGCTCGCTGTTTGTAGGCGTGCTTTGTGCGTGCTTTTTGATTCCGGTTTATTTTATACTTCAATCCTGTTCTGCAACTTCGGACAGCTTTCCGTCAACGGTTGAGCAAAACTTTAACCTGATTGATATGCTTTCCTCTCACCTTGCAGGACTTGAAACCACTATCCGTTCATCGGGCGATGATGTATTGCCTAATATTTACTGCGGTATTTTGCCGACAATACTTTTGCCTTTGTACCTTATCAACAGAAAAATCGGACTTAAAGAAAAGGCTGCTTATATTGTTATGCTTATATTCTTTATTGTAAGCTTTGACTGCAACATTCTCGACTTTATGTGGCATGCAATGCATTTGCCGAACGATCTGCCGTTTAGATATTCTTTCCTTTATGTATTTATTCTTTTAATTATGACATTCAGATGCTTAATGAAATTTAAAGGAATTGAATACAGGGATATTATGGCAACAGGCATACTGCTTATGTTTTTGGTGCTTTACTACCAAAAGAATCCGACAAACAAAATAAGCGGATTTACAATCTATGCCTCACTTATTTTCATAATGGTATGGACTCTTGTTTTGCTTGTGATAAAGAAAGAAAACTTTTCAAAATTCGTTATCGGAATTACAATAGCGTGTATGACATTTTGCGAAGTAATAGTTTCGGACAGCAAGTCCTACCTTTTCACCCAAGAGCAGACGCCGTATGTTGAAAAAATGGACACAATGAGTGAAGCCGTAAATTATTTGAAAGAAAAGGACAACGGCTTTTACAGAACAGAACTGACATATCTTAACACCCGTATGGACCCGTGCATGTACAACTACAACGGTATGTCGGTATTTTCATCAATGGCATACGAGGATTACAGCCAAAGTCAGTACAGCCTCGGTATGTTCGGCAACAGAATAAACTCGTACACATACAACACTCAAACACCCGTGTACAATATGATGTACGGCATTAAATATTTAATTAAAGATTCAAGCAGTTTGGATTTGTCGGAAAATTATTACGAAAAAATCTACACAACCAAAGACAAAGACAAAACTCCGATTTATCAAAACAAATATTCGCTTCCTATTGCATTCGTTACTTCAAAAACGGTAGGAGATTGGGACAACAGCGAGGGCAATCCGTTTGATGTTCAGGAGGATTTGATTGACAAAGCAACAGGTGTGAGCAATGTTTTTGTTCCCGTTGAATACACTCAAACAAACAGTTACAGTTCAGTATGCGAGGATGTAACCGAAAACGGAACATACTTTGTTGATTCAATCGAGGAAAACTCGGGCGGAAGCGTTGACATAACCTTTAAATCGGTTAAAAACGGAAATGTTTATGTTTATATTGACTCAAGCGAAATAGAAAATGTCAACTACTATTGGAACGAAGGAATAAATACCACATATCAAAGCATTACAGAGCCGTATATTCTTGACCTCGGCTATCATAATGCAGGTGATGAAATAAAGGCGGCAATTGACCTCAACGGAGTTACTTCAGGCAGTGCGTCATTCAGCATTTACGCCTACAACATTGATGACACGGTACTTCAATCGGCATACGAAATGCTCTCACTCGGTCAATTAGAAGTAACAAAGCACAGCGACACAAAAATTGAAGGAACAATCAATGCAGGATATGACGGATATTTATACACATCCATTCCGTACGATGAGGGATGGAGCGTTTATATCGACGGTCAAAAGGTAAAAACATTTGACATAGGAGATTGTCAACTCGCAACCGCAATCAAGCACGGCAAACACGATGTTAAAATAATTTATTCTCCTAAGAGTCTTGCATACGGCTTAACAATATCGGCTTGCGGCTGGGTAGGTATATTCGGTTACGGATTGCTTAGAAGAATTAAAAAAGCCAAAGTAATTCCTAAGAAGTCATAATTCAGCGTAATTTGTTGATTATATATAAAAATTCATTGTGCCTCAAGATAAATATTTATATTAAAAAATTATATTAAGTGTTTATTTTTGGTGCAATATGTTGTAAAATGTAAGCATAAATTGAGAGGAGTATTTTTAAAATGCCAAGAATCACAGCAGAAGAAGTACAAACAATCCCTTACGGTCCGTTGGGTATTATCGCTTTGCCGGGCACGGAAGCACTTGCCGCAAAGATTGATAATTACCTTGTAAAATGGAGAGCAGAACAAGCAGCCGCTCACAAAGAAAACATTGCTTTTTACGGCTACCAAAGAGATACTTACCTTATTGACACAACAATCGCAAGATTCGGTTCGGGCGAAGGTAAGGCTGTAATAAACGACACAATCAGAGGCTACGACCTTTACATTGTTGTTGACTGTTTCAATTACAGCGTAAAATACAATATGTACGGAATGGACGTTCCGAAGTCACCGGACGACCATTTTTCGGATTTAAAGAGAGTAATCTCAGCTGCTTCAAGCAAAGCAAAGAGAATTAATGTAATTATGCCTATGCTTTATGAAGGCAGACAGCACAAGCGTTCATCCCGTGAATCACTTGACTGTGCAATGGCTTTGCAAGAACTCACAACTTTAGGTGTTGAAAACATCATTACATTTGACGCACACGACCAAAGAGTTCAAAATTCAATTCCTCACAAATCATTTGAAAATGTTATGCCTACATACCAGATGATTAAGGCTATTGTTAACAATGTTGACGATTTGAGCGTTGATCCGGATCATCTTATGATCATTTCCCCTGACGAAGGTGCAATGCACAGATGTATTTATTTTGCGACACAACTCGGTGTTAACCTCGGTATGTTCTACAAGAGAAGAGATTACACAAGAGTTGTAAACGGCAGAAATCCTATTGTTGCTCATCAATACCTCGGTGACAGCGTTGAGGGCAAGGACATCATCATTGTTGACGATATGATTTCTTCAGGCGAAAGCATGCTTGAAGTTGCTAAGAAGCTTAAAGAACTCAAAGCAAAAAGAATATTTGTCTGCACGGCATTCGGTCTTTTCTGCAACGGTCTTGAAATTTTTGACAAAGCACACGAAGACGGCATTTTTGAAAAGGTATTTACAACAAACGGTGTATATCAGTCACCTGAACTTCTTTCAAGAGATTGGTATCAGAATGTTGAACTTTCAAAATATCTTGCATACTTCCTTGACACAATCAACCATGACTTGTCGGTATCAACTTTGCTTGACAATTCAAATAAAATTGACGCATTACTTAAGAAAAAAGGTCTTAAATAATTATCCGACTATCCGACGTTATAATATCTATTGAAAGGCTATGAATAATATGAGTAAAAAGAAAACATCCGGTGTTGCCAAAATTATTTTGGTAATCATCTTGAGCATTTTGATTATGACTTTGGTTCCTACGGGAATTTACTGTGCCGTTGAGCACAAAAATCCTGCCGAAATGGTAAGTTCTGCATTTTCTTCGGCAAATCCTGAACTTTTAATCGGCAAATGGCAAAACGAAACAAGAAGTTCGGCATATGAATTCTACGAGGACGGAACTTACGAAAGCTACTTCAGTACTTTCTCATTTAAGGGTGACTACACGGTTAAAGGTGACGAACTCACACTTTCAAATCCTTCAAGCGACAGCACTGTTGTTTACAAATTTAAAGTAGATAAAAAGACTCTTTCAATGTCTGTAAGTCAAGAAGGCGGTTTGGATTCAAATGCAACACAAAGCGTTGAATACAACAGAGTTGACAGAATCGAAACCAAGACGCTTACAGATTTGCTCGGAGATGTTGTAAATTCAACTCAGAACGACGAAGACACAACAGATTCAAGCGAAGAATAATCTCAAAGTAATATAAACAAAAACACGGTCATATTAATTACTCAGAAGGAGTAATCGATATGACCAAAAATGTTGAATTACGATGCATCGAGCTTGGTAAATACATTGCAGAAAACAAAACAACCGTGAGGCAAACGGCAAAAGTTTTCGGCATAAGCAAAAGCACGGTACATATGGATGTTACAAAACGATTGGAAGAAATTTCTCCCCTGCTTGCCGACAAGGTAAACGCTGTTTTGCAAGACAACAAATCGCAAAGACACATACGAGGCGGCGAAGCTACGAGAAAAAAATATTGCCAAATAAAAGGAAAGAAGTAAAAATATGTCTATCGGATTTATCGGATGCGGAAATATGGCAAGTGCCATCATCTGCGGAATCATTGACAACAAGGCTGTAAAAGCGGAAGAAGTGAATGTTTTTGATGTTTATGCCCCTGCAACAGACAGCATAAAAGCGAAGTACAACATTAATGTTTTTAGCAGCGAAGAAGAAATTGTAAAAAACAGCGATACGGTAGTTTTGGCTGTTAAACCGAATGTGCTCTCCTCGGTTCTCAAAAAAATTGACGGAGCACTCGGCGACAAGGACACCTTGATTATATCCATTGCCGCAGGCAAAAGCACCGAATTCATTGCGTCACAGCTTACTCACGACAACAGAATAATCCGTGTAATGCCAAACATCAACGCAAAAGTGAGCGAGGCAATTTGTGCATATACGGCAAATGCCAAAGCGACCGATGATGACAAGAGTTTGACCGAAAAAATCTTTTCGGCTGTCGGCAAAATCATTTATCTTGAAGAAAACTACTTCCCTCTTTTCGGCGTTCTCGGCGGTTGCACCCCGGCACTTGCGTATATGTTCATTGACGAACTTGCAAGAGCGGGCGTTAAAAACGGAATGAAGAAAGATGTTGCATTGAAAATTTCTGCACAGGCTGTACTCGGCAGTGCCAAAATGATTCTTGAAAGTGACGAACATCCGTATGAGCTTATTGACAAGGTATGCTCACCGGGCGGAACAACTATTGAAGCTGTTACCTCTTTGCAGGAAAACGGATTCAATTCCGCAATTCACAAAGCCGTTGACAAAGCGGTTGAAAAGGACA
Organism: uncultured Eubacterium sp.; assembly: GCF_934561735.1. Classification (GTDB taxonomy): domain Bacteria; phylum Bacillota; class Clostridia; order Oscillospirales; family Acutalibacteraceae; genus Eubacterium_R. The sequence goes on along the minus strand of NZ_CAKTGT010000007.1, from coordinate 51,204 downwards.
GCAAATTATAATAACAATCAACTCAAAGCACTTGAAAGTAAAAAACTCAAGTGCTTTTTTATTTGTTTTGCTAATAGACAAGATTATATATAAATGGTAATATATTTATATATGTATATAAAGGAGAAAAGACAATGAAAAAAGTATATTCAATTTTAATCACAATTTGCCTATTTTTCATTTTTACATTTGGCACATCAACTGTGTTTGCCGCTCAAATTGATTCCGACACTGTCAGCGATGACGGAACAAGAATTGTTAACATTTCACCGAACGGTGAGGAGGACGACACCATTTCAATCCGCAAAGTTCTTAAAGACAGTATGTGCAACAAACTTGTTGTTAATTTTGCACCCGGCGAATACACATTGACTAATTCCCTGCCGATTTTTGACAACACTACGCTCAATTCCAACGGTGCTGTGTTCAATCAAAAAACAGACGGCAAGGGTTTGCTAATCAACGGATTTCATATGAACAGTTCATACGGAAAAGGTTCAGGCGGATACGGCTCGCTTAAAAATGTTGTAATCAACGGCGGAACTTGGGTTGGCACAGCAGAGCCTAACACAGAAAAGGCCTTGAAAGACAACGGATTTTATGTTGGCTACTCGTCATTTTTGTTTATGCACGCTCAAAATATCACCATCAAAAACTGCTCATTTAAAAACAACTACAACGGACATTTTATCGAGTTGGCAGGAGTTAAAAACGCAAGAATTAAAAACTGCAATATGGCTATGGGCGGAAGCAGATATGTAGGCGAAGGCTCAAACGAAGCTATCCAAATTGACAACACATATAAGCAGAGCAATTCTCCGTCAGGTGCTCCGTGGGATGATACAGCTTGCGAAAACATCACGATTTCAAACTGCAAAATCAAATTTGCAAGAGGCATCGGCACAAACAGAGTCGGCAACACATTTTTCAAGAATATTAAGGTTCAGGGCTGCACAATCACATCAACAAACGAAGCACTCAATATGTATGATGTACTCGGTTTGAATGTCAACAAGTGCACAATCAAAACCACAGGAAAATTCAAGGACTATCGTTCGGTTGCAATGTATGTGGGACTTGACAGTGTGCCAAAGGGCGGCAACGCATCAAAAGCAAACGCGACTATTACCAACAACAAGATTTACGGCAACACAGCCGGACTTAAAATGTGGAACTTAAAGTCAAAAGCAAAGTTCAACAAAGTTACAATCAAAGGCAACAAAATCTATTGCAAAAAAGGCAAAGATAAAGCATTACAGCACACAAAGAGTATAAAGAAACTTGTTAAATCAAAGAACACAATTAAAAAACAGTAAAACAAAACGGCTTGAAAGAATTCAAGCCGTTTTGCTATTATAATGTAAAATTACATATACTTTTTGATTTCGTCAACCTTATTTGTTTGCTCCCAAGGAACATTGAGGTCTTCTCTGCCCATATGACCGTAAGCGGCAACTGCCTTGTAAATCGGCCTTCTCAAATCAAGGTTCTTGATGATTGCGGACGGACGAAGGTCGAATACCTTATTAACGATTTCGCTGATTTCGTCATCATCCTTTTTGCCTGTGCCGAATGTGTCAACCATTACAGAAACAGGCTTTGCAACACCGATTGCATATGCAAGCTCAACCTCACACTTATCTGCAAGACCTGCTGCAACAATATTCTTTGCTACCCATCTTGAAGCATAAGCTGCTGAACGGTCAACCTTTGTTGGGTCTTTACCGGAGAAAGCACCGCCGCCGTGACGGGCGTATCCACCGTATGTATCAACAATAATCTTTCTGCCTGTAAGACCCGAATCGCCCATAGGACCGCCGATAACAAATCTGCCTGTTGGGTTTACATAAAATACGGTATCCTCATCCATAAGTTCGGCAGGTACAGTTGTTTTGATAACATTTTCGATAATATCTTCTCTGAGTTGTTCAAGAGAAACATCGGCACTGTGCTGTGAAGAAACAACGATTGTTGTAACACGAACAGGCTTGTTGTCTACATATTCAACAGTAACCTGAGTTTTGCCGTCTGCACGGAGATAAGGCAATGTGCCGTTCTTTCTAACCTCTGTGAGTTTGAGAGCAAGCTTGTGAGCAAGAGAGATAGGCATTGGCATAAGTTCCTTGGTTTCGTTACAAGCGTAACCAAACATCATACCCTGGTCGCCGGCACCGTTGAGGTTGTCCTCATCTTCTTCATTATTCTTAAGCTCAAATGACTTATCAACACCCATAGCTATATCAGGTGATTGCTTGTCAAGAGAAGTGATAACGGCACAAGTGTTGCCGTCAAATCCCTTTGCACTGTCGTCATATCCGATTTCGCAAACAGTTTTGCGAACGATAGCGTTGATATCAACATTAGCTTTTGTTGTGATTTCGCCCATAACATGAACCTGACCTGTTGTGCATGTTGTTTCGCAGGCAACACGGGACTGTGGGTCCTGTTCAATCATAGCATCAAGAATTGCGTCTGAAATTTGGTCACAGATTTTGTCAGGATGACCTTCTGTAACAGATTCGCTTGTAAATAAAAAGCGTGACATATATATTACCTCTTTCTGTATAATTACTTATTTTTCGGCAAAAAGGACAAAATAAAAAGCACACGGCGGTTACCGTATGCTGATAATTCATCATTCGGTATTATCTTACCGCAGGTATTAGCACCTTACAACATGCAGGTTGCTGTGGTGTCACAGGGCCAGTCCCTCGACCACTCTTGATAATCTCTATTCCTTTTTACTACACATATGATACTATAAAGAATATAAATTGTCAACAAAATTTTTATTGAAATATTTGTTAATTTATATTGTAATTTGTTTAGAAATAGTTTATAATTAATATGTTAACATTTATGCTTATTGTTAATAAGTACAATTTGCTGTTTAAGGAGGAAAAATAATGGCAAAGAAAACCGTATTCGTTACCGGCGGTACCGGTAATATGGGTTGGGCTGCAGTTCAGGAAATGATTAAGCATCCAAATGAAATCAACATCAAGATGCTTGCAAGAAAAAGCCCAAAGAACGAAGAAAAATTAAAAGGTATTATGGCTAAGCCTAATGTTCAGGTTGTATGGGGTGACTTGGGCGATTACGATTCAATCCTCGAAGGCGTAACAGGTTCAGACTATGTATTACATATCGGCGGTATGGTATCTCCTACTGCTGACTGGAAGCCATACAGAACACAAAAAACAAACATCGGTGCTGCACAGAACATCTGCAAGGCTGTTTTGGCTCAACCGAACGCTGATGATATTAAGGTATGCTACATCGGTACTGTTGCTGAAACAGGCGACAGAAACTACCCTATCCACTGGGGCAGATGCGGTGACCCTATCAAAATTTCTATCTACGACCACTATGCAATTTCAAAGACTGTTGCAGAGCGCACATTTGTTGAAAGCGGCATCAAGAATTGGGTTGTAATGCGTCAGAGCGGTATTCTCTATCCAAACATTCTCAAGAATATGGACCCTATTATGTTCCATGTACCGATTAACGGTGTACTTGAATGGTGTACTGTTGAGGACTCGGGCAGACTTATGTGCAACCTTGTACTTGAAGACGAAAAAGGCACACTCGGTGCTGATTTCTGGAACCATTTCTTCAACATCGGTTCAGGCGAACAATACAGAATTTCCAACTACGAGTTTGAATGCCTCCTTCTTGGCACTCTCGGTCTTGCAGGCCCTGAAAAGCTCTTTGACCCTAACTGGTTCATCACAAAGAACTTCCACGGTCAATTCTATGCAGACGGTGACAAGCTTGAAGAATTCCTCCACTTCAGAGAGAATCTCCCTGTTCAGGATTACTTCAACAGACTTGCAGATCAGGTTGAATTCTACTTCAAAATACCAAGATATCTTCCAAAGAATCTCGTTGCAGCTTGTGCAAAGCCATTCATGAAGAAGATTGCTACAACAAAAGACTTCGGTACTCTTGACTGGGTTGCTACAAGAAATCAGGAAAGACTTTCAGCATACTACGGCACATATGAGGACTGGGCAAAGATTCCTACAAAGTGGGAAGACTTTGAAATCACAAAGTTTGCAAAGAAAACATCTGATGCAGACGAATTCAAGCTTGACCACGGTTATGATGAAACAAAGCCTGAGTCAGAACTTGACATTGAAGATATGAAGCAAGCTGCTAAATTCCGTGGCGGCGAATGCCTCAGCGAAACAATGAAGAAGGGCGATATGGCTACAAAGCTCAAGTGGAAGTGCGGATACTGCGGTGCAGAGTTTGAAGCTTCTCCTGCTCTTATTCTTCTTGGCGGTCACTGGTGTCCTGAATGCTACATTCCTCAGAAGCAGTGGGATTACGACAACATCGCAAGAACAAACCCATTCTTCGCACAAGTTTGGTATCCTAACCACACTAAGGAAGAAACAAACGTTTACAAGTTTGACGATTTGTTCCAAATCGACGGCGTTAAGTGGGACGATATTAAGAGATAATTAAATATCAAAAAAATTAAGGGGCGTTCGCATTGAACGCTCCTTTAATTTATCGTTTCATTTGTCAAATCGGGCGAATATTCATCACAATAAGCAAAATGAAAATCTATACCCGTTGCGGTTGAAACCTCGCTCATAAGATTCATAAAATCATCCATACTTGTTTTATTGTTGCCTATAATTTTAAGCGTACAGTCAACAAATACATCAGTTATATCAAAGTTGCTTGCACAAAGCCCTGCCAAAAATCCGTAAAGCTGAATTGCACCGACCACATCATAATCGTTTGAATTGATGTATCTGATATTGCGTGGCAAAAAACATTTTAAATCATTGCTGTAATCTATAAAAATTACGGTTTTATTTTCGTCTTTTGATAAATCTGTTGCCTTTTGCAGGAGCATATTGGTTTTGCCGCAACCTTTATTTCCGGTTACATATTCTACCATAAATTATCACCCCATATTCTCGTCACTATGTATTGAATACTCTACATCTATTGAATTATTATGTTTTGATTTATTTTTTATTCTTTGTGTTGTATAAATAATTGAAACAAGCTTTTCAAATCCGATGAAGAAACAGCCGAGCCCGTAAAGAATTGTTATTACAACAGCACTTTTGAATGATTTGAATACAAGGACAAGACCGAGAGCCACGGATACTATTGAAAAAATAAGAAGCAAATACCAGCGAGGTAGTCCGAAGCGTTTGGCATCTATTGATGCCTGCAAGGTAAACAGACTGTCGACAATTATCATAATGCCTATAATTATAGGTAAAAGATTTATTATCCAATTAAGATGAATAAGTGTACACACACCGATTATAACAGACAAGATACCGAGTGCAAGGTCGAACTGAAACGCTATATTATACTTGTCCTGTGCAAAGTAAGCACAAATTTTGATTGTGCCGAGAATAATAAGCATAATACCGATTATATAGCAAACGGCAACCATTGAGAATTCCGGAAATCCGGCAAGCATTAATCCGATAATCATAAACAAAATACATACGCAAATATATATGCCTTTGATATTTTTTAGGTACTTCACAACCTCACATCCTTTTTATAATATATTCCGGCACGAACTGCTGTAACAACAATCCGCACCGGATAACAGTCGGCTCAATTTTGAGAAAAACAAACTTTTTGGAGAAACATTGAAAAGAGAACTTATAAGATGCTTGAATCCTAACTTAAGAACCGACCGATTGTTAGGCGTTCTTCCCTTTGACTACATTAAAGCATTTTTCAAACAAAAAATAAACTGACAAAAAAAGAAAAGTACACAATATTTGTGCACTTTTCATCTTTTGTAATACAAAAAATCAATTTAAAAATTATATTTACTCGATATTTGACCCAACTTTTCCAAAAATTCCTTTGGAGGAACCTTCATTCCGTTATGAACCCATTCAAAAAATGTGCCCGTAATAGCGTGCTTGTAAAATGTTGTGAAAATTTTTAAATCATAATCGTCAACAACTTTATTTTGAGCCGCAAGCTCCGCCTTTATCCTCTTATAAACAGCTTCACCGACAACATTTGTAACATAATTCTTAATATTGTCGGAATATTTTGACTTGAAAATATTTGTTATAATGCTCTTTTTGATAAGGGAATTCTCCGACATTTTTTGAAAAGCCTTTTTCCAATCAAATCTTTCAGGCTTAGGCTTATTAAATTCTGCCATAGTATCGTCAAAAATATCTTTGAGCACATCATAAATATCGTGATAATGATAATAAAATGTGTTTCGGCTGATGCCGATATCATCAATTATATCCTTGACCTTAATACTGTCAAGAGGCTTTGACTGCAACAATCGGAGCATTGACGATTTTATTTCCTTTTTAGTGAATTGTTGCATAACACTCACACTCCGTTAATCGAGAAGTTCAATATCCGTAGGGTCTGTATCAAGTGAGTTGACCGACTTCAAGTTCTTTTGAATAATATCGTTTCGGTGATTTGCGTCATCAATGGTTTTGCCGGCTTCATCAATCTTTTTCTTAGCTTTTTCAAGGAGGGTGCCGAACAAATCATACTGCTTTTTGGCATTGCCGAGAACCTTCCAGACTTCATTTGCACGCTTATTGATGGCGATTGAACTGAAACCGAGCGACAAGGAATTTAAAAGTGCGGTGATGGTGCTTGGACCCGCTACCAATATTCCCATTGCCTGAAGTTTTTCGGGAAGCCCCGTTTTGCTGTTCATTATCTCGGCGTAAAGTCCTTCCGTTGCAAGATACATAATTGCAAACGGCGTTGTAAACGGCTCGCTGATATAATTTTTAATTGCTTTTGCTTCATCTCTTACTCTTGCTTCAAGAGCTTTTTGAGCAGCATTTACGGCTTCGATATTACCCTGTTCAGCCGCTTCGCTGAGGCGAACATAATCTTCCATAGGAAATTTTGAATCTATAGGAAGCCAGCAAACCTCGTCATTTTCGGCATTTGGAATTTTAACGGCAAATTCCACCTGACCGTTATATTTAGGGTTTGTCCTTACATTTGTTTCGTACATATTAGGGATAATTTGTTCAAGGATATTACCGAGTTGAAGTTCTGCCCAAGTACCTCTTGTTTTTACATTTGTAAGAATACGGTTAAGACCGCTTACGCCGACCGACAAATCTTTCATTTCACCGAGCGACTTATAAACAGAAGTGAGCTGCTTTGACACCTGTTCAAACGATGAATCAATACGCTTGTTGAGTGTTGAAGTGAGCTTTTCGTCAACTGTTGCACGCATTTGTTCAAGCTTTTTTTCATTGCTCTCCTGCATAGAAGCAATAGATGTTTGAATAAGTTTTGTTTGGGTGATATTGTTATTATTAAGCGTTTCAACAACCTTGACCTGCTGCTCGTAATTCTTATTCACAAGGTCGTTCATCTGGCGGGAAAGTTCCTCTATTCTTGCTGTATTATCGTGTTTGTTAACGGTATCGATAATTTGACGGGTTAGTTCCTCTGTTTTTGCTGAATTGCTGTTTTTTCTTTGAGAAAGCAAAAGAGCTATCGTAACAATCAAAAGCCCTATACAAATCCCCAACAAAATATATGTAAGCATATAGTCACCTCTTTTTTAATATAGAATAACACAACACCTGCCAAAATTCAATGGCAGGTGTCATTTTTTGGACAGTATTAATAATATGACTTTGTTGTGTAATTGCACTTACCGCCTGCATAGCGTTTCATAGTAAAGTTTTTACCGCTTCGTTTAACGGTAACCTTAACCTTTTTAGGTTTAACATTTTGACTTGTAAGGAATGTACATGAGATAACGCCGTTTTTAACAGTCATCTTTATCTTTATAGGATAGTTTGTATTATTCTTAAACTGCAAATCCTGAGTAGGCCAATAAATAGCTGCGTCCCTGCCGAGAGGAACATATGATACTCTTTGAGAGTGCTGATGTCTTTCGACAATCTTGAGGTTGGAAAGCAAAACGGTATTGAAAACGGTAGAAGCTACTTGGCATACACCGCCGCCGATACCCATTGACATTGCGTTTGGACCGTTGAAAACATGAGCCTTTTTATAACCTTTGCCTGCCGTTCTTTTGCCTACAACATCATTGAATGAAAAAGTTTCACCCGGTGCAAGGACCGTACCGTCTATTGCCTTTGATGCAATTTTGAGATTTGTGGTTCTGTCCTTATTATTTACATACTTTGAAGAATACTTTGAATAAGTTCTTGTAAATGCACTGTTGAGCTTATTTGACCAAGCACCGAATACAGGCTTGTTGTTTGCATCATATTTTAACGCTCTTACACGAACATAATACTTTTTACTATTATTTGCAACATTTACGGTTTTGGAAATATTATCCTTGCCTTTTACCAAAACATACTTAACACCGGATTTAAACGCACTGTCTTTGGAGTACATAATTTGATAAGCGTCGCACGAAACTTTGCTCCACTCAACAACAAGTTTTTTTCTGTTTTTTGCACCGTAGCAAGCCTTTAATTTTACAGCATTAGGTGCAGTAACAGGCTTTATCGGCTTTACCGGTTTAACGGTTGTAGTTTCTTCCGGTTTTGCAGTAATTGTAAAATTAACCGATTTTGTACCTTGATAAGCAGAACCGTCAACAGCAGTAATTACAAGCTTTGCAGTTCCTGCATCTACATTATTGAAAAATTCATCGATATAATCAATATCTTTTGTAAGAAGAATTCCGTTAAGAGTTACGGTATAACTCGGTTCAATCGGTTCTCCGGTTGCTTCATAGCTTGTTTTTGCTCCGGTAAAAGTGACAACGGCATTTGCCAAATCATTTGTTGCAACTTCATCTGCATACACAGGCATTGCTGAAGTGATGAGCAAAACGAACGATAAAAGAATCGCAAAAAGTTTGCTTGTTTTTTTCATTATATATTGTCCTCCTATTTATTTCCCTGACCGTAATAAGCGTTTTTGCCGTGCTTACGCTCATAATGCTTGTCAAGGAGATAATCTTCTATTCCGATATTTGAATCCTTGCTTAATGACGCAACGGATTCGGTTCTGTATGCCATTTTGCATACTTCCTCCAAAATCAGGGCATTTTCAACTGCTTTTTCGGCATTTTTGCCCCATGTAAAAGGGCCGTGACGATGAATAAGAACAGCCGGGCACTCCTCAGGAGAAATGCCTCTTTTGGCAAATTCTTCAACTATAACCTTACCGGTATTAAGTTCATATGCCGACTCAACCTCTTCCTTGGTGAGCCCTCTTGTACAAGGAACGGCACCGTTGGCAAAATCGGCATGAGTTGTGCCGTAAGCCGGAACATCTCTGCCTGCCTGTGCCCATGAGCATCCCCAAGACGAATGAGTATGAACAACGCCGCCTATATCTTTAAAATTTCTGTATAGTTCCATATGAGTAGGCGTATCGGAAGACGGATTGAGTTTACCCTCAACCTTATTACCCTCAAGGTCCATAACAACCATATCATCGGCAGTCATTTTACTATATGGCACACCCGACGGCTTTATTACAAAAAGTCCGCTTTCACGGTCAATAGCCGATACATTACCCCAAGTAAGCACAACCAAACCGTACTCAACAAGTTTTAAATTTTGTTCAAATACTTCTTTTTTTAACGCTTCTAACATTTTTACTCCTTACATACCGAGTTTGTATGCAACATCGTTATAAAACAATTCTTTTCTGAATTCGTTAATCTCTGTGTCCTTATTGATATGTATAAACTCAATACCCATAATTTCGGCAAAATCACGCATATGTTCTGCATTAAGTGAATACGAAAGTACGCTGTGATGTGCACCGCCGGCATACATCCATGCTTCTGCCGAAGTTTGAAGGCAAGGGAGCGGCTTCCACAAAACACCTGCAACAGGAAGTTTTGGCATATCGTTTACCTGTTCCTTACATTCAACATCATTGACAATCATACGAAGTCTGTCGCCCATATCAACAAGAGTGACAACAATCGCATTGCCTGTTTGAGCCTTGAATACCAAACGGGCAGGGTCTTCTCTGTCGCCTATACCGAGAGGGTGAACCTGAATTTTTGCTTTTTCTGCCGCAACGGTTGGGCAAACCTCAAGCATATGTGAACCAAGGAGCATCTCGTTGCCTGGCTCAAAATGATATGTATAATCTTCCATAAAGGCTGTACCGCCCTGCATACCCTCTGCCATAAGTTTCATAACACGGGTCATAGCGGCAACTTTCCAGTCGCCCTCTGCACCGAAGCCGTAGCCCTGACGCATAAGGTCCTGAGCGGCAAGACCCGGAAGCTGACGAAGCTCCTGTAAATCTTCAAAGTTTGTATGGAATGCACCAAAGCCCTCTTTTTCAAGGAACTTTTTGATTGCAACTTCTTCCCTTGCCTGATACCTTACGGCATCAATATTGTCGGTATCCATAATATAATTCTTTTCATATTCAGCCATTTGAGCGTCGATTTCATCGTCGGTAACGGCATTAACGAGTTTAATAATATCACCCACGCCGTAGTGGTCAACCTGCCAACCGAGTTTAATCTGTGCTTCAATCTTATCGCCGTCGGTTACTGCTACATTACGCATATTGTCTGAAATACGAAGAACACGAAGTTTTCGGCTTTCCATAGCACCGACTGCGGCTCTCATCCAAGTGCCGATTTTATCCTGAACGGTTTCATCTTTCCAATAGCCTGCAACCGCCTTTTGCTTTAATCTCATACGAGCGGCAATATAGCCGTGTTCTCTGTCACCGTGTGCGGACTGATTGAGATTCATAAAGTCCATATCAATATCCTGCCACGGAATATCACGGTTATATTGGGTATTTACATGAAGAAACGGCTTTTTGAGAGCATTAAATCCCGCAATCCACATTTTAGACGGAGAAAAAGTGTGCATCCATGTGATAACACCTGCACAGTGCTCATCATTGTTTGCCGCCTGCATAACATCCAAAATTTCTTTTGATGTTTTTACACAAGGCTTTGCAACAACCTTACAAGGGAGTTTTTTGCTCCATTCGTCTGCCATTTCTGTTGCGTGAGAATTGATAGTTTCAAAAATATCTTCGCCGTAAAGGAACTGAGTGCCTACTACGAACCAAAATTCATAATCTTTAAATGCCATTGTTATTCTCCTTAAATATTTTCATAAGCGGCAATTTCTGCTTTGAGTGCCGACTTATATAATTTCATATATTCATTAAAGCCGTTTACATCGTTTTCATCGGGTGCAACGGTTTTACATTCGCTGTTTACGAACACTTTGTTATTGAGATATTCGTCGAGCGGTTCAACACCGTCAACAACATATTTTGCAAGGACAGCCATACCCCAGGCTCCGCCCTCGCCTGCTGTTTTCATAACGGCAACAGGACAATTCATTGCACCTGCCATAAGTTTTTGACCGACGAGCGGAGTTTTGAAAAGTCCGCCGTGACCCATAAGGCAATCGATAGTAACATTTTCTTTTTCAAGAATTTCCATACCGATTTTGAGGGTTGCCATTGTTGAATAAATTTGCGAACGCATAAAGTTTGCAAGATTGAAATTTGCACCCTGCGTTCTTACAAAAAGCGGTCTGCCGTCCTCTGTGTGAGAAACTGGTTCGCCTGAAAAATAATTTATATTAACAAGTCCGCCTGCATCAGGCTCACCGTAAAGTGCGGCCTCATACAAAGCGTCATAAAGCTCCGGCTTGGAAATTTGCTTTCCGACGGCAGAAGCAAACTGACCGAAAACATTTACCCAATAATCAAGGTCCGTGCAACAGTTATTGCAGTGCACCATTGCAACCGGCTTGCCGACAGGAGTTGTTACCATATCAATTTCTTCATAAACCTTTGAAAGCTGATTTTCAAGAACAACCATTGAAAAAATCGAAGTACCTGCACTGACATTACCCGTTTTAACAGCTATTGCATTGGTAGCGGTCATACCCGTTCCGGCATCGCCCTCTGGAGGTGCCATAGGAACACCCGATTTAAGAGTGCCCGAGGGGTCAAGAAGTCTTGCACCGTCTTCGGTGAGAGTACCGGCATTTTCACCTGCCACAAGAACCTTTGGCAAAATTTGAAGAATATCAATGCCAAGTTCTTTAACCTTAGGGATAGCATTGAACTTTTTTGCCATTTGGGAATTATAATCGTTAACGGTGCTGTCTATAGGGAACATACCTGACGCTTCGCCGACACCGACAACCTTCTGCCCCGACAGCTTGAAGTGAACATATCCTGCAAGAGTTGTAAGAAAAGCGATATTTTTTGTATGCTCCTCACCGTTGAGAATTGCCTGATACAAATGAGCAATGCTCCATCTTTGCGGAATGTTAAAATCAAAAAGCTCCGTAAGTTCCTTAGCCGCCTCGCCTGTAATCGTGTTACGCCAAGTTCTGAATTCGCAAAGCTGATTGCCGTCTTTATCAAACGGAAGATAGCCGTGCATCATAGCGGAAAAGCCGAGCGACGCAAGATTTGTGATTTTTGAGCCGAACTTACTTTCACAATCATTATTAAGGTCTTTATAAGCATCCTGAAGCCCTGACCAAACATCATCAAGGCTGTAGGTCCAAATGCCGTTTACAAGCTGATTTTCCCAAGTATGGGAGCCTGAAGCGATAGGGTTAAAATCCTTGTCAATAAGCACAGCTTTTATTCGGGTTGAACCGAATTCTATACCCAAAGACTCCGTACCGTTAAGTGTATAATTCATCATAAACTATCCCCTAAATAATATATAGTTTATTATACAAAATCATTACTTATAATTCAACAAAATATTTGATTATTTTATATATTTTTCAACTTTTTTCTTTAACTTAATTCTATACAGTCTAAGGAGTAAAGTATACAGCTTGTCAAAGACAATAAAAACAAGATTTAGGCAAAGTGCAAATACAACAATCCCCCACTTACCGAGCATATCATCAAACGGTATGCCGAATACATAAACGCATAAAATTTGAGTGAGAACCATTGCGGCGTTAAAACTAACGAATTTTAGAAGATACGACATAAGTTTTGGTTTTATATCATTAAGTTTATCTCTGATTAATGGATAATAGCCAAAAAACAATACATAAAGGAGCACACATTCTTTATCATTCAGAAGAATAAAAGAAATAACGGAAGTTGACACAAAAGTAAGCAATGCACTCTTTTTTGAAACCGACTCCAAAAGCACAATCATAATAAGGCTTGCAACAAGAGGCATAGTGTAACCGAGCACCCAAACAATCGAGCCTAAAAAGAGCATAACAACCGACAGAGCCGTTGCTACACCGGAATATGCTATAACCTTTGAATTTTTCAAATTTATCGCCTCCTTTTTGTTTGTATTACATATTATACCAAACAAAATTATTAAGTTGTGAATTAATCGTAAACATTATTACCAAATTATAAATATTTGTTTTGAATTCATTGAGAGGTATTTACAAAAATGAGCAAATTAATTATAATTTAACTAAACAATTACACAAGAGGTGTTTAAATGAGAAAAGCAATAGCGGTAGTTCTTGCGACTACAATAGCGGTTTCTGTTGCAATGATAGGTTGCTCAAAATCCAAAAATGACGAAAAAACAGCTGCAACCACAGCGGTTGACGGATTGATAAACAACCAGGACAGCTTTGAAATTGCAGAAGAAGTTGTAACCGACAAAAACGGAGAAACGGTTACGGACAAAGACGGAAAACCTGTAACAACTCAGGTAATGTACAAGGAAACGACCGATAAAAAGGGCAACAAAATAACCGTTAAAGTTGACGACAACGGCGAAATTGTTACCGACAAGCATAAGAATCCGGTTACGGTAGCAACCACAACAAAGAAAAACAATTCAAACAATTCAAACAATTCGGGCGGTTCAAACAAAACCACAATCGTTACTCTTCCTGAAGAATCAACAACGGAAATCACAACGGTTGACCCATCCAAAGACATAGTGCCAAAAATTGACGACAGCACAAAAAGTGCCTCTTTTACCGAAGACGAAATAAAAGTTATTGAAGCTATGCTTGATGTTCCAGGTATCTACTCTTCAAACTACGAAAACTCAAGCGGTGTTCCGCTTGAAGCAGCAAAACACGCTGCTGTGTGGATGGCTCAAAGAGAAAACCTCAACACAAAGACATACGCATCTGGTACAATAGTTCTCGGACTTTTTAAATACTTTGGACAAACTGTTGTTAACTTCAAAAACGAATGCGGAAGCAACAGTTCAATTACATACAATTCCGAAAACGATACTTTCACCATTCCGGGTGCGGAAAACGAAAAGCAAAAAGTAAGCATTACAAAGGTTGAAGAATATTCTCAAAAGAATAACAACAACTACTATAAAATTACCGCAAGTGTTTCGGGTTGCGACAAATCAAGCGTTGTGGCTGTCATTCAAAAGAACAGGCTTGACAGCTCGCTCGGTTTCAGTATCAAAGCGATGAGATGGTCATAAACTAAACAAACATAAAACCCCGTAGTTTCAATGAAGCTACGGGGTTGTTTTTTATAACGAAATGCCGAAGGTTATTCCTTTTATTTTCTCAGTCGTCATAAAGTACGACAGCTTTACTGCGTAGACGCCCCCTTTTGTCTGCGTTGCAGACATTTCCCCCGATTAACGGGGGAATCACCTTACATAAGAGGAGCCTAAAAAGGTTTGAATTAATATAATTTTTCGCCGTTTTCGATAGCTGTAATTTGGTCAATTCTTGTTTGATGGCGGCCGCCCTCAAACTTTGTGTTGATAAACACATCAACGAGTTCAAGTGCTGTGCCCTCACCGATTACACGGGCACCCATGCAAAGGCAGTTTGCATCGTTGTGAAGTCGAGTGAACTTTGCACTGAAATAATCGCTGCAACAGCAAGCTCTGATACCCTTTACCTTATTTGCCGCCATAGAAATGCCAACACCCGTGCCGCAACAAAGAATTGCCATATCGGCTTCACCAGCAGACACCTTATCACATGCGATTTGAGCCGAAACGGCATAATCAAATCTTTCCGGAGAATAACAACCCACATCGATATAGTCAATCCCCTTTTCTTCAAAATGAGCACGAACAGCCTCTTTAAGAGGAAAACCTGCGTGGTCCGAACCTAAAACTATTGTCATAATTATTCTCCTTATCTTTTTAATTTTAATTTCAATTCTCTTTCGGCTTGGCTCTGTCTTAAATAAACAGGCATAAGTGCCTTTGGAGAGATTGCATTTTTATTTTTTGCCGCCTTGGCAACGCCTATGGCATTTTGATAAATTCTGTCATCATCGGCAAGAGAGCAATTCTCAAGTTCGATATTTCGGAAGCAGAGATTTGCTCCGTCACCGGCGATAATAACCTTATCGTACTGTTTAAGCTCGTTTCGTAAATCTTCGATAGAAATTGCCCTATCATCACAAAGACGCTCAACCTTACCGTTTTGAACTCTGAACAAAGCATTATAGAACTGCATCCTTCTTGCATCCATAACAGCACAAACAACAGCATTTTCATCAACAAAATTATACGCTATTGCCTCCAATGTTGAAACGGAATAACACGGAATATCATCATTAAACGCAAGGCCTTTGACGGTTGCGACGCCGATACGAACACCTGTAAACGAACCCGGACCTGCTGTAATTGCAATTCCGTCAAGTTCGCTGTATTTATAACCGTCCATAACTCTTGTAATCATAGGAAGCAATGTTTCGCTATGAGTGAGCCCCGAATTTACAAATTCACTTTTTATAATTTCATCGCCGTCAGTCAAAGCAACGGAAGCTGTGACGGCACTTGAATCCATTGATAAAAGCATATCAATCCTCGATATAATCTGATTTTGATTTGAAAATAAACCTACGGGTATTTTCATCAATTTTTTCTATTTCTATAATAACGGCATCATCGGGCAGAGCACCAAAAATATTTTCGCTCCACTCGGCAAGGATATAGGCATCCGTTTCGAGGTAATCGAAAAAGCCTGTGGAATAAAGGTCATCCCAGCTTTCAACCCTATACATATCAAAGTGATAAACCCTTGCATTTTTGCCGATATAATCATTACATATGGCAAAGGTTGGTGAGGACACATCGGCATTGATGCCAAGTCCTTTTACAAAACCCGTTGTAAAAGCTGTTTTGCCCATACCGAGTCCGCCGACAAAGCCAATCACACTGCCTTTTGGCAATGTTTTGGCATAATCGCTCGCCATAGCAAGCGTTTCTTCATAGCTATGAGTAACAATCTCTTTCATCAGAAAAGACCTACCGTATTGCCGTTTTCATCAATATCAATTCTGTAAGCGGCAGGAGATTTTGAAAGTCCCGGCATTGTCATAATTGAACCTGTTTGACAAACGATGAAGCCGGCACCGTTTGAAAGAGAAGCCGAAGAAACGGTTATTCTGAAGTTTTCCGGCTTACCGAGAAGCTTTGGATTATCCGATAAACTGTACTGTGTTTTTGCCATACAAACAGGCATTTTATCGGCACCGAGTTTAACAAATTCATCAATAGCCGTCTTTGCTTCTTTTGTATAATCTACGCCGTCTGCACCGTAAATCTCTTTTGCTATGGTTTCGATTTTTTCATAAACAGGCATATCAAGGTCATAAAGGCAATGGAAGTTATTTTCCTTTTCGCAAGCCTCAACAACCTTTTGAGCAAGCTCAGTTCCGCCCTTGCCACCCTCGGCAAAGCATTTGGTTACTGCAAAATCAGCGCCTTTTTCCTTGCAATACTGCTCGATATAATCAATTTCTGCCTGGGTATCGGCATAGAAATGATTGATTGCAACAACAACGGGAACGCCGAATTTTTTAAGGTTATCGATATGAGCACCGAGGTTTACGCTACCCTTTTTGAGTGCTTCAAGATTTTCTTCCTTGAGGTCATCCTTTGCAACGCCGCCGTTATATTTCATTGAACGAACGGTTGAAACCAAAACAACGCAAGACGGAGCTAAGCCGGCAAAACGGCACTTAATATCCATAAACTTTTCAGCACCGAGATCAGAGCCGAAACCTGCTTCGGTAATTGTATAATCCGCAAGTTTGAGTGCTGTTTTTGTGGCACGAACGGAATTACAGCCGTGTGCAATATTTGCAAACGGACCGCCGTGCATAATTGCAGGCGTATTTTCAAGAGTTTGAATAAGATTTGGCTTGATAGCCTCCTTGAGGAGAACAGTCATTGCTCCGTTTGCCTTGATGTCCTTGCAATAAACAGGCTGACCGTCAAATGTGTAAGCAACAAGAATATTGCCGAGTCTTTCTCTCAAATCAAACAAATCGGAGGCAAGGCAAAGAATCGCCATAACCTCGCTTGCAACAGTGATGCAAAAATGGTCCTCACGAGGAATACCGTTGAGTTTGCCGCCAAGCGAATTGATAATATTACGAAGTGCACGGTCGTTCATATCGAGGCAACGCTTAACCTGAATTCTTCTTGGGTCAATATTGAGTTCATTACCCTGCTGAATAGAATTGTCAAGCATTGCACACATCAAGTTGTTTGCCGATGTGATTGCGTGCATATCGCCTGTGAAGTGAAGATTGATATCCTCCATAGGCACAACCTGCGAATATCCGCCGCCTGCCGCACCGCCTTTGATGCCAAAGACAGGACCGAGTGACGGCTCACGAAGTGCGATAATAGCTTTTTTGCCGATTTGACTCATAGCTTCGCCGAGGCCGATAGAAACCGTTGTTTTGCCCTCACCTGCCGGAGTGGGATTTACAGCGGTTACGAGAATAAGTTTGCCGTCCTTTTTATCCTTTAATCTTTCCATAACAGAATCGGAAATTTTTGCTTTATAGTGACCGTAAGGGTCTATTTCATCAGACGAAATGCCGAGAGAAGCGGCAATTTCGTTAATATCCTTCATTTTTGCGTTTTGAGCAATTTCAATATCTGTGAGCATAATAATCTCTCCATATGTATTAGTGCAATATATTATAACACATATTGTAAAACATTCCAACATAAAAATTTATTATTTATATTGAAAAATAGGAGAATACATAATATAATAAATATATTACTGCGAAAGGAGGAGTGCGATGGCAACTTTAGCAGTTGACTCCGGCAGATTAAAACGGAGAAATTCAATATGGAACATGATTAAAGGCACGGACTTTTTAACTATGTTTACGGCACTTGCGGCATCAATCTACGGACTTATGCTTGTGTACAGTGCATCGTATTCTTCACTTTCAGGCGGAAAAGTTATATCAAGTGATGTAAGGTCAATGCTTGTTTCGATTATAATCGGCTTTGTTATTTCTATTGCAGTTTCAAACATCGACTATGATGTTATATCAAAGTTGTGGCCGATTGTCGCCGCCGGTTGTGTCGGGCTGATGATATTTACTTTTTTCTTCGGTGTTGCACCCGAATCACGACCCGATTCAAAATGCTGGATTGACCTCAAAGTCTTTTATTTTCAACCGTCAGAACTGATGAAAGTAGGATTTATTATTTCGTTTTCCTACCATCTTGATTTGGTCAGAGATAAAATAAATAAGCTGAAAACGATTATTCCGCTTGTAATCCACGGTGCAATTCCTGTCGGTCTTGTACTGCTTACGGGTGACGCAGGCTCGGCACTTATTTTCCTCGTTATGTTCATCGGTATGCTGTTCCTGTCAAGAGTTAATATCGGATACTTCATTGCAGGTTTTTGTGCGATATTCGTTGGTTTTGCGGTTGCTTGGAAAGTGGGTATAATTGACGGTATTCAAAGGCAGAGAATCGTTGCTTTGTTCTACCCTGAACAATACGCAGACGCTATGTATCAGCAAATAAACGGCAAAATCGCAATGGGTTCGGGCGGACTTTTCGGGCAAGGCTTTTTGCACGGAAATATGACGCAAAGCGGTGCGGTTCCTGTTAACGAAAGCGATATGGTGCTTACCGTTGCAGGTGAAGAATTTGGATTTGTGGGCACAATGGCTGCCCTGCTGATTTTGTTCTTCCTTGTTTTGAGAGTTATCAAAATCGCTATGAATGCAAGAGATAATGTTGGATACCTGATGTGCGGAGGCATTGCAGTTATGCTGTTTGCACAGATACTTGTAA
This sequence comes from uncultured Eubacterium sp., assembly GCF_934561735.1. GTDB lineage: Bacteria > Bacillota > Clostridia > Oscillospirales > Acutalibacteraceae > Eubacterium_R. Next base: position 32,198 of record NZ_CAKTGT010000007.1, on the reverse strand, counting down.
ATGTCGGCATGGAACTGTCGCTTTTGCCGTGTATCGGTATCACGCTCCCTTTATTCTCGGCAGGCGGTTCAAGTTCGTTGTGTATTTATTTGGCACTCGGAATTGAATATTCGGTGTACAGATTTTCACGGACACCGAGAGAAACATTGTTCTATACAAAATAAAAATGACTCTACGATATTTCGGTATCGTAGAGTTTTTGTTTGTGCTTGTATGTCTGTGTTCGTCTGAGGGAGGATAATATCCTCCCCTACGGGTGTCAAGCGTTGCTTTTTATGTCTGAAAGAGTTTGACGAATTAGCCTGCGGGAGGATGATATCCTCCCCTACGGGTATTAAGCGTTGTTAACCCCTCAGTCTGCATACAAGATGCAGACAGCTCCCCTTGCGACAAGAGGAGCCTTAATCAGTTAATGATTTATCAATATCAGCCTGACGAATTAGTTTTTCTTTTGTATTACAATTAGGGTCGCCCGATACGATTTTTACAAGAAAATCGAGTTCTTCTGCGATTTCGTGGCCTTGATAGCCGAGTGCAATCAAATCCTTACCGGTAATTGCAAGGTCGCTCACCCGATACGGCTCACCCGATGCGATAACCTGTGCGGTGATCTCTCTGATTTTGTAAAGAGTATCAATTTCCTCCTGTGCATAGGTGAGATTATGCGTTGAAAGGTCGGCAATTTTCAAATCTATATAATCAAAAATCATATTCTCGCCGAAAACACGAAGCCATTTTTTGATATTCTTATGCTTTGTTGTGATGTGGTCATCGTGATATTTTACAAGCATTGTGACCTTGTTGAAAACATCGTTGCTGACCTTTAGCCTTTTGAGAACCGTTGCGGTTATTTTTTCACCCTCAAAGCCATGGAATTTAAAATGGTCGTTGCCGTTTTCGTCCGTTGTTTTGGTTTGCGGCTTTGCTATATCGTGAAAAAGAAGTGCAAGACGAATATAGTCCTTTTTCGGTGCAACCGCAACCGATTTTGTAATATGGGTGTAAACATCATAAATATGCCATTTGCTAACCTGCCGGCAATCAAAAGTCGGCACAAGTTCGGGAATAATCACGCCGATTACATCCTTGTATTCCAGCAAAACACGCTCACAATTTTTGCCCATTAGAAGTTTAACGAGCTCAACATAAATACGCTCAACAGCAATATTTTTCAGTAATTCTTTATTATCGTGCACGGCTTTTGCAGTGTGTTCTTCAACATCAAAACCGAGAACAGAAGCAAAGCGAATACAACGCATAATTCGGAGTGCATCTTCTTCAAACCTTTTGTTCGGATTGCCGACGGCACGAATAATCTTGTTTTTTATATCATCAACACCGCCGAAGCAATCAACAAAACCGACCGTGTCGTTATATGCAATTGCGTTCATAGTGAAGTCACGGCGGGCAAGGTCAAGCCTAACATCATCAACGAACTTAACGCTGTCGGGGTGGCGGTTATCGGCATACTTGCCCTCGGTACGAAATGTGGTTATCTCATACGGAATGTGTTTAACAAGTGCCGTAACCGTGCCGTGCTTTATGCCTGTTTCTATAAACTTTATGCCGTTGTTTGCCAAAATCCGCTCTGTCTGCTCAGGAGTGGCAGATGTGGTTATGTCAATATCTTTTTCGGCAACGCCCATAAGAGCATCACGGACACAACCGCCCACAGCGTAGGCAGAGTGACCGTTTTGCTCAAACAGAGATATTAACATTTTTGCGTCATTTGGCAAATTCATATCATTTTGTGTCCTGTAAATATAGTTTTACCGCGGAATGCTTATTGTATTTTTCAAGCTCCTCAAGTGCTGTTTGCACTTCTTCATCGGTAAAAGGCGGTTGTTCTTCGGGATAATCCCATTTGTCAAACGGATTTGCCTTTGTGCAAAGCATTTTACCGTCTATAAGCACCCACGGATACGCAAGAATTTTACGCTTATTTTTTACATAAATCAGCGTACCTTTTGTGCCGTTTGAAATATTTTTAAAATAGTGCAGTTTATCGGCACTTTTCATAATTATTCTTATCTGCTGGTCATAAGGCATATTTTTTAGTTGGTGCTTATTGACAATCGGGAATACTATTACTCCGAGAACAATAATCACGGCAACAACAATGCCTACTGTTAACGAAGTCGGCATAATCAAACTCCCAATGTTATAATTTCAAACGGTGAATACTTGATTGTATCGGTTTCGCCGATTTTCTCTTCAAGCATATTGAGGAGTTTAACGGTTCTGTCGAGTTTAATTTCACCTCTTGTACCGTTTTGCTCGGACAATCTGACAACAGTCATATCGCCGTCCTCAGACTTTTTAACAGCCTGAAGATAAAGCGGTTCAAATGTAGGCAAATTCCACTCAACATCAGCCTTTACAAGCGGCACATTGTATTGAAGTGCAATCTTGTTTATATCGGCAGAAACAGCGTCACCGCTATGAGGCATAATCATATAGCAAAAATCATGCTCGCCCATATCGGAAGTTACATCCGGGCGGATTGTTGCACGAAGAAGCGAAAGACTCATTGTATTTTCATCAAAACCCACGCCGTACTTACCCTCGTTGATAAGGGAAATACCCGCACCTGTTTCCGACATATCGCACCACTTGTGATGACAGGTTTCAAACCTTGCCTGCTGCCACGAAGTATTTTTATTGGTTTCTCTCTCGATAAAGCCTGCCGATGTGTCACAAAGTGCCTTGCGTGTGAGGATATTTGAAGTGAATTCAACCTTTGCAAGTCTGTGCTTTTCGTGCCAAGAAACCTGATTTTCAACCTCTATTCCCCTGCTTTGACGGAAGAAACGAACAAGCATTGTCCACGAAGATTTTTCCGTTGACAAAACGGTTTTGAGAGTTACGCACTCGCCGTCCTGCTCGCAAATTGCAAGCGGTTCGTCAACCTTGATTTCGATTTGCTTATCTTTATAGTTAGGGAGAATATCCCAAGCGTCGTAGTTACCCGGATTGTCGGTATAAATCTTTAATTTATTGAAGTCACCGTCTGTCCATTCTCTGCAAAGTTCGTTGTCAAAAAGTGATGAGAAAGAGCCGTCGGAATTGAGGCTTGCGGTATAAAACGGTGTTGTAATTGTGCCGTTTTCATAAGTAAACCAATCATCGCTGTGCTTTGCGGCACGCAAGGTCTTTGACGAAAGTGCAGAAATTGACGGAACAAGCCAATTTCCCTTTGCTCCGTGACGGGTTGCAGAGCCGTTTTTATTTGGCACAAAAGCAAGTGCATTTCTCTCAAAATTGAGGGTATTGAAGTACTTTGAGCCTGTGCCGATGATTTCATCAAGAGCAGTTTCAATTTCGGTATAATCAGCCATTGCGTCCTCATAAACAGGGTGAATATGAGAACCCGGGAGAATGTCGTGGAACTGATTGACAAGGAACTTTTTGTACAGTTCGGTGATTTGACCTTGATTATCCTCACCTCGAAGAACAGATAGCATTTCGGCAGTTCTGAATTTGAATTCAAGCTGTCTGTTTTTTTGCTTCAAGTTACTTTTTGTGGTAAACGTGCCACGGTGCATTTCAAGGTATAGTTCGCCGTCCCAAGTTTGAAGATTTTTATTATCTTTAAGGTTCTTTTCAAGAAATTCTGCGCCGCCCATATGCTCGCATTTTGGCATAACGGAAAGTTTGTCAAAGCGGTGCATAAGCTCAATCATTTCTTCGGTACAGCCCGAACCGCCGTCACCGTAACCGAACATATTCATAGTTTGACCGCCTTGGTCCTTATCTATATAAGCCTCCCAGTTTTCCTGAATTTGAGAAGGTGCATTCCAAGTAATAAAATGGGTAGGCGGAACACAGGCATAAACGCTGCTGCCGTCAATACCCTTCCATATAAAGTTATTATGAGGAAAACGATTTGTATCGTTCCAAGTTGACATTTTGTTTGAAACAAAGTAATCAACACCGCTCTTTTTAAGGATTTGCGGCATAATCCAGCTGTTGCCGAAAACATCAGGCAACCAAGCGTTGTTGACATATTTGCCGAACATTCGCTTATAAGTTTTTTGACCGTAAAGGCATTGACGGATAAGACTTTCGGCAGACGGAATATTACAATCCGGTTCAACATACATTGCACCGACAGGCTCAAACTGACCGTTTTTAACCTTTTGCTGAAGTTCCTTAAATACATCGGGATAATACTTTTCAAGTGTTTCGTACACATACGGTTGAGTGTGAGTGTACTTAAAATCAGGATATTTATCCATAAGGCGAAGCTGAATGAGCACAGTACGCAAATTCTTTTGAACAGCGTGAATTCTACGCCAATAATATGCAATGTCAAGGTGAGAGTGTGCGATAAGTGCGACATCACCCGTGCCCTTATAAGTGTCGTTTGCGTAGATAACCTCGTCTACATATTTCTTAGCTTCCGTAACGCCTGTAAGCTCATCACTGTCAAAATCAATGAAGTTCATAGCGTTGTTAAGTTCACGATTAAGAAAATCACGGTAATCCTCATTAAACAAATCGGATTTTGCAATATCCAAAAGAAGTTCAAAATCCCATACCAAGTCCTGAACTTCGTGATTAACCGTGCAAATATATGCACCCTCAAAAATCTGACGGCAGCCGCGAACCGAAAGACTTTCGGGATTACGCTCATCATCAGGCTTTGAGCGGTTATAGCCCATCATATCAAAATGAAGCGTTTTTGTATCGTCAACATAAGGAGAAAGGAGCATTCTCTCTCTGTTAGGGTCTACGCCGCCGACATATTTGCCGTTGACTTTAACACAGATTTCCGCAGCGGTTTTGAGCGAAAGCCAAAGTTCCTTGCCCTGAAGTTCCTTTGGAATATCAACATCAGCCTTGATAAATGCCGTGCCGTCAGGGGTAAAATACATATCGCCCTTTTGAAGCGGTCTGTATTCATCGCTGTAATATTCAAACTCCATTTCGGACACCTGACGGGCATCCTTAATCATCAAATTTGTGATTTCCCACTTTGAGGAATAAATATGTCTTTTGAGCCAACCGAAACGCAAATCGGTCCACTCTTCGGGACGCATAGAGCGTCGAACAACCTTTATATGTGCCATAGTGCGTCCTCCTTACACATCCTGAAAATACGGTTTTTTGCGAATTGCGGTAATGTTAACCGTCTTTTTGCAATCTCTTTTGATTTCTTCCTTTATCCAAGCAACGCATCTGTCAAGGATAAGGCATTTTGAACATTCGCCCCTGAATATAACGGTAAGTTCGTTGCCGTCAAGAGAAACAAACTCTATCCAGCCGCCGTCACCCTGAATTTTAGGTTGAAGGACATTTTCTATATATTTCTGTACTCTATCCATAGTTACCTCTACGCATTTATTATTGATGAAATTGTTTGTCTTATTTCTTCAAGGCGAGCCTTTGCATTGCTCTTATCGGGGTCTACGATTGAATAGTAAACCTTGATTTTTGGCTCTGTACCGCTTGGGCGAACTGCCATCCACGAACCGTCCGTGAAAATATACTTGAGCACATTTTCCTTTGGCAAATCACGGATACCGTCCTTGAAGTCAACGATTTCCTTAATATCAGGCAAAAGGTTTTTGCCCTTTTCTCTAAATGTCACCATAAGATTTTGAATTTTATCGGCACCGTCCTTACCTTTAAGCACAAAGCTGTCGAGATAATCAAGATAGTAGCCGTATTCGTCATAAATATCATTAAGGCCGTCAACAAGGGTTTTGCCTTGATTTTTGTACCAAGCCGCCATTTCGCAAACAAGCATTGAAGAAACAACGCCGTCCTTATCCCTTGCGTGAGTGCCGACGAGATAACCGTATGATTCCTCGTAGCCGATAACAAATTCCTTATCGCCCGTTTCCTCATACTTATTGATTTTATCACCGATGTACTTAAAGCCTGTTAAGGTTTCATCAACCTGCAAGCCGAACTTTCTGCCGATATTTGCTCCGAGTTCGGAAGTTACAATAGTTTTTACGAGAGTTGATTTTGAATTAAGGCTGTCCTTATTCATAGTCAACACAAAGTTGACGAGAAGTGCACCCGTTTGGTTACCTGTTAAAAGAACATACTCGCCGTTGTGTTTTACGGCAACGCCTACTCTGTCGCAATCCGGGTCTGTACCGAGAACGATGTCGGCATCCTTTTCTTTGGCAAGTTCAATGCCGAGGGTCAATGCCTTTCTGTCCTCGGGATTTGGAGAAACAACCGTCGGGAAATTACCGTCCGGTTTTTCCTGCTCGGAAACGATATAAACCGTTTTGCCCTCGAGCACTTTACGAACAGGAAGATTGCCGGTGCCGTGAAGCGGAGTGTAAACAATCTTTAATTCGCTTTGCTCATTATAAAGCGACTGAGTTTTTACAGCCTTGATAAACTCATCAAAAAGCTCCTCATAAACGCATACAATCATACCGTCGGCAATATATTCTTCAATAGTTTTCACTTCGTTATACACAGATGAATAATCGTCAATAGCATTGATGTATGAGAGCACTTCTTTTGCATCATCGGTGCAAAGCTGACAGCCGGTGTTGTCGTAAGCCTTATAACCGTTATATTCCTTTGGATTATGAGATGCAGTAATCATTACACCTGCGTTGCAATGCAAATATCTTGTTGCAAACGAAAGCATAGGAACGGGAACAATTTTGGCATAAGCATAAACCTTAATGCCCTGAGAAGCAAAAACTCTTGCACTATCCCACTCAAACGCACCTGAATTAAGACGGGAATCGCATGCAATGGCAACGCTGATTTCACCGTTATACTTATCCTTCAAATATTTGGCAAATCCGAGTGACGCCCTGCCTACCGTATACGAATTCATTCGATTTGTTCCTGCACCCATAATACCGCGAAGTCCGCCCGTGCCGAATTCCAAATCTTTATAAAATCTATCCTCTATTTCCTTTTCATCGGTGACAGATTCAAGTTCTTTTTTTGTATTTTCATCAAAAGTAAGCCACAAATTATATTTTTCTTTATTATTCATAATGTCCTCCATACCTGTTTGCTGTTAAATCTGCACTTTAATTAACGGCAAATACAAACTTAACAGGCTTATTATACAACAAAAGAGGTAGACAGGTCTACCTCTTTTTTGCATTAATAATAAATTATTTATTCTTTTTAGCGGCTTTCTTAGCAGCCTTTTCTGCCTTGCGGCGTTCAAGTTCTGCCTTTTCTTCTTCAAGACGCTTTGCTTCTTCTTCAGCTTCTGCCTTTTCTGCAATTGCTACATTTTCCTTAGCGATATCATACTGAGCAGCGATTTCGTCAAAGTGAGAGAAGTTTTCCTGCTGAGTCAAGCACTTTTTAGCATCAACATACGGCTTTGCGGCACGGTTGAACTGTGCGTGCTTATCCATTTCTGCCTTTGAAAGTTTGCGAACTTCCTTACGCTCTTCGGAATACTTTTTAATTTCTGCTTTAAGTCTTGAAACTTCTGCAGAATCCTTATCTTTTCTTGCAATATGGCTGAGTTTTGCAAGTTCTTCAATCTTTTCGTCAAGCTCGTCTTCCTTATTGAAATACTGTTCAATAGTTTCAAAGCCGAGTTCCTTGAATTCATTAACAGAACCGAAGTACTTGTTATAAGCCTTAACAGCCGAAATTTGAGTTTTTGCAAGTTCGATATAGAACTTTCTGATTTCTTTTTCTTCTTCGGTGTTCTTTGGCATAGCCTTTGCCTGTGCAAGCTGTGACTTTGCTTCTTCAAGAGAAGTATTTTTGATACCGTCAAGACCTGCTTCATAAATCTTATTGTAAGCTTCAAGCTTATGCTTGCCGAGTTCGGAATTAAATTTGTTAAGCTCATCTACAACGAACTTTGAAACTTCAATTTCTTCGTTAAATTCAAGAGCTTCTCTGTATGCTTTTTTAGCTGCTTTACGCTCTGCCTTGTCGGATATGCCCTTATATGATGACTTATCAACAACCTTTGGTGTTGCAACTGCCATTTCCTTGGCGTTGTTAACAAGGTCAATCATTTCAACAATATCCTTATCCTTCATAGCGTTGTTGCCATAGTCCTCGAATACGGCACGAACCTTAAGAACACGAACATATGACTTTTGCTTCTTTTCTGTTAAATCGTAGAAGAAGAACGGAATAACATTGAGTGTTGCACCTACAGCGGCAACAAGAACCAAAACACGAAGAAGCGGCAACAAAATACCGTCTACATTATAAAGAGCCGATGATGGGTTTGTGAAATTGTTTTGACCGCTTGCAAGTTGGTCTGAAAGCATTTGACCGATTGTTTGCTGTGAACCCGGAAGAATTCTTGACATAAGTCCGGAATCACCTGTAACTTTTTGTGCCATAACAGCGGTCATACCGTATTTTTCCTGAAGTGCAGGAAGAACACCGGCAGTAATAAGAGTAATAACACTGCCGATAGCGGCAACTGCTGCGAACATACCGTCGATACGCTCACCTGTCTTGTACTGCTGATAGTCACGAATATCGGCTTGAATTGATGGGTTAAGAATATGAGCAAACGCACCGACAATACCGTTGAGGTAAAGACATGCAAGAACTGCCCAAATTACATAGTTTCTTATGTTACCGTCCGAACCGGCAGAACTGTGGAAGAACGGATACATACAAAGAATGAACATAATGTTGAAAAGGTTTGTAACAATCTGAACCTTTTTCTTACCCCATTTTCTGATACAAAGCGGAGCAAGGAGCATACCCCAAAGGGAGGCGTTGCCGTAGACGGCGGTTATGATTGCATATGTACCCTGCGAGCAGGCACCGCCGTAGTTACAAAGCCAATAAAGAATGTTGGAATACGCTGTTTCAAGGAAGCCGATCCATGTAGCAAGCGAAATAATCCAGAAATACTTGTTCTTTGCAACTTCACGAAGTGCGTCTGTAAATTTAATCTGAATAACGTGAGTTTTAGCCTGAATAATCTTTTCCTGAGTGTTTGCGTAAACAATAAATACAAGAAGTGTACCGATAACACCGATAACAGGGAAAGCAATTCTGTAAACCTTAATATCTGTTTGGTTTGTCTTAAGCATTGCAGCAATAAGAGGAATGATAAGGTTATATACGGTTGGACCGAACGAATAAATTACACTCTTAATTGATGCTACATCGGCACGTTCCTGTGAGTTTGGAGAAAGTACATGAATAAGGTTTTCATAAGCATCATAGAAGAAGTTGTAGAAGAATTGAAGTGCAATGTTAAATGCAAGAATAACCGCACACTTTGCGATATATTCACTGCTCTTACCAAACACTTGACCGTCACCGACAACAAGGTGAAGTTTGTCATACGGGAACCATACCATTGCTACAAATATAATTGAGCAAGGGATACCCATTCTTAACAGATAAGGTCGATACTTACCTGCTTTGTTACGGGTATTATCTACGATATTGGCACGAAGACCCGTAAGCGGAATACCCGACAAAATTGCGATAACGTACATAATGTACATATCGGTAAGACCGATACCGATTGTACCGGACAAGAATACGTTTGTAGCACCCAAAATACAAGGGTAGCTCATACAAACGATTAAATAAGCACCTATACCGCCGAAGGCGTATGAGGCAATTTCCTTAAAGGACATATATCTGCCCTTTGCAGGCTTTTTCCAGTAATATTTAACTTGATCAAGCAAGCCTTTAACTTTACCGGAAAGCTGTGTTTTTTCAGCCATATAAATTTACTCCTTTACAAATACTTCCATTATGATAACACATCTTGTAAATAAATACAAGAAAATAAAATAAAAAGTAAAAAATTTATACAAGTTGAATATTTTATGTAAAAAAATGAGAAAACAAAAGATAATTTTGATGTATAACCAAAATATAAAAGCAATTTATAGAAGCGAACGATATTCGCTGCGGGAAGATAATATCTTCCCCTACGGTTCTATAAGGTCGGTTAAACATTGATTGCAGATAAAACCTTGCCAACCTTGTCGTGAATAACCAAATCAGCCATTGAATCGGCAGGAGTAGGGTCACGATTGATGAGAACAAAATATTTGCCGCAAAAATATCTGATAAATCCTGCAGCGGGATAAACATTTAGAGAAGTACCGGCAACAATCAGGCAATCCGCATTTTTTATAGCATTAATTGCTCCGCTTACGGTATTATCGTCAAGACCTTCCTCATAAAGCACAACATCGGGTTTAATAATTCCACCGCAATTGCATTTCGGAACACCCTTACTGCTTTTAATATATTCGGCATTATAAAACTTATGACAGCTTGTACAGTAATTTCTGTGCACGCTTCCATGAAGTTCAAACACATTTTTACTGCCTGCCTTTTGATGAAGTCCGTCGATATTCTGTGTTACAACAGCCGATAACTTACCTGCTTTTTCAAGTTCGGCAAGTTTTAAATGAGCGGCATTCGGCTCAGCATCAAGTGCAAGCATTTTATCTCTGTAAAAATCATAAAAGTATTCGGTGTGAGCATTAAAGAAAGTATGGCTCAAAATTTCCTCGGGCGGATAATCATATTTTTGATTGTACAAACCGTCTACGGAACGAAAATCGGGTATACCGCTTTCGGTAGACACACCTGCACCGCCGAAAAAGACTATATTATTGCTTTCGTTAATTATTTGTTGAAGTTGCATTGATATAACTCCTTTGATAACCTACAAAATATTATTTTTTCCGCACAAAGTGCAAACGGCTCCCTTTACATAAGAGAGCCGTCGATAACGAATGTTTTATTCATAGAATCCGATTTGCTTGATGTGCGGAGTTGAACGGCTTTGACGGATAACAAGAACTGCACCGGTTGCCTTTTTGTTAAGCTTAACGATTTTCTTTGCACCGACGATAGTGCCCTGATAAGCACGCTTGTAACCGCCGTTAGGCTTTTTAAGATAAAGGTCGAATTTTTCTATTCTCTGCGAACAGGTCAAATCTTCGCTGATTACAAAATATTTAAGCTTCTTTGCGGAATCAAAGTTAAATTCAAGATAGCCTTGATCTTGTTTGAGTTCGCCGATTTTCTGCTCCAAAACAGGATTTTCTGTAATACCGTTGATTTTTTCACCGAGAGCTTTAAGTGCTCTTACATCCTTTGAACAGATAACACCCTTATCCGTTGGCGGAACATTAAGAAGAAGGGTACAGTTGTTACCGACAGATTTGAGATAAATATTGAAAAGTCGTCTTGCACTTTTAACGGTTTTGTCATCCTTTTTATGATAGAACCAACCCTTACGGATTGAAACATCAACCTCGGCAGGATACCAAGAAAGAAACGCATTGCTCTTGAGAATTTTTCTTGAGCCCAAATCCTCATCCATAGTATCTACCTTTTGAAGTCTTGCGGCATCACCCTCTGCATTTTGGCTGTTCTTTTCAATAGCTTCGCATTGTTTGAGAGAAGCCGGAACAACGGAATATTCATTTTTTCTTGCCTTACCGGCTTCGTTACCTACCCAGCGAATATCCTCACCGCAGATAGCAATATTTGCATTGGGTTGCATTGTGCGGATAAGTTTGTAATATCTTTGCCAATCGTATGTAAAGGCTTTTGCGTTTGCACCCTTTGCACCGTCAAACCAAACCTCGAAAAGTTCGCCGTAATTACCGCAAAGTTCGGTAAGCTGACGAATAAAATAATCGTTGTACTGCTCTGTGCCGTAAGTCGGCTCGTGCATATCCCACGGTGAAAGATAGACACCGAATTCAATACCCTGCTTGTGGCATTCATCCGACACAGCTTTTACAATGTCCTTGCCCATAGGGCTGTTCATAACATTAAAATCGGTTGTACCGGTATTCCAAAGACAGAAGCCGTCATGGTGCTTGCAGGTGAGGATAACGCCTGTCATACCTGCCGCCTTAACGGTTTTTACCCATTGTTCCGGCTTAATTTTTGTAATATCGAAATTCGAAGCGACTTCGCTTCCGCAACCCCACTCTCTGTCATTAGCCGTGTTCATACCAAAATGGAAAAAGCCATAAAAAGGCTTGTCCTGAAGTCTTACCTGACTCGGAGTAGGCACAACGGAAATATATCTCTGTACTTCTTCATCATTAATGGCAAAGCCGTTGTTGTCGGTTGTCCAGTTTTTATCAAGTTTCATATTCATAGCAATATACCACCATAATTGATTTTATACTCTTTAACTATACCATTATTTTAACAATTCGTCAACAAAAAAACTCCCTTGGGCGAACCCAAGAGAGTCTGAAAACATATGGAGTAAATTTGGTTAATTTAATTAATACATACCGCCCTGTGATGCTGCTGCCATAGCTGCTGCCTGTGCCGCATCTGCCTGAGGGTCTTTGATATCCGTTACAAGTGATTCTGTTGTGAGAACCATTGAGGCAACGGAAGCGGCATTTTGAAGTGCGGAACGGGTAACCTTTGCAGGGTCTACGATACCGTTTTCAATCATATCAACATATTCGCCTGTTGCAAAGTTGCAACCTGTGCCGGCAGGGCTGTTCTTAATCTTATCAACGATTACGGAACCTTCCTCACCTGCGTTTGCGGCGATTTGACGAACAGGTTCTTCAAGAGCCTTAAGAACAATGTTTACGCCTGTCTTGTAATCTGCATCGTCTGTATCAAGAAGCGCCTGTGCGGCAGGAATAGCGTTGATAAGAGCAACACCGCCACCCGGTACAATACCCTCTTCAACTGCTGCCTTTGTAGCCGCGAGAGCGTCCTCGATACGGAGCTTCTTTTCTTTCATTTCTGTTTCGGTAGCGGCACCAACCTTAATAACTGCTACACCGCCTGCCATCTTTGCAAGTCTTTCCTGAAGTTTTTCTCTGTCAAAATCAGAAGTTGAATTTTCAATAGCCGTTTTGATTTGAGAAGTTCTTGCCTTGATGTCGTCGCTGTTGCCGGCACCGTCAACGATAATAGTATTTTCCTTTGTAACCTTAACCTGACGAGCCTGACCGAGCATAGCCATAGTTGTATCCTTAAGTTCAAGACCGAGGTCGGAAGTGATTACCTGACCGCCTGTAAGGATTGCGATATCCTGAAGCATATCCTTTCTTCTGTCGCCAAAGCCCGGAGCTTTTACACATACGCAAGTGAATGTGCCACGAAGTTTGTTAAGAAGGATTGTTTGAAGAGCCTCGCCCTCAACATCTTCCGCAACGATAACAAGTTTTTTGCCTGCTTTGAGAACACTCTCAAGAAGAGGAAGAATATCCTGAACTGTTGAAATTTTCTTGTCTGTGATAAGGAGCATTGCGTCATCGATTACAGCTTCCATCTTATCGGTATCCGTTACCATATAAGGTGAAATATAGCCACGGTCAAATTGCATACCGTCTACAACCTCGCAAGTTGTTTCGGCTGTTTTTGACTCCTCGATTGTGATAACGCCGTCGGCAGTTACCTTTTCCATAGCTTCGGCGATAAGAGAGCCTACATATTCATCGGCAGCCGAAACCGTTGCAACTCTTGCGATGTCGGCATTGTCCTTTACTGCACGGCTTTGAGCCTTTACAGAATCAACAACTGCATCAACAGCACCCTTGATACCGTTTTTAACGGTCATTGGGTTTGCACCTGCGGCAACATTCTTCATACCCTCTCTGACAAGAGCCTGAGCAAGAAGCGTTGCTGTTGTTGTGCCGTCACCTGCATCATCATTTGTCTTTGATGAAACTTCCTTTACGAGCTGTGCGCCCATATTTTCAAACGGGTTTTCAAGTTCGATTTCTTTTGCGATTGTAACGCCGTCGTTTGTGATGAGCGGTGAACCGTATTTTTTATCAAGAACTACATTTCTGCCCTTAGGGCCGAGTGTAATCTTTACTGTGTTTGCAAGTTTGTCAATACCTGCCTGAAGAGCCTTGCGGGCCTCTTCGCCATAAATTATATCTTTTGCCATAGCTTAATCCCTCCTGAATTATTCTACTACTGCGAGAACTTCTTTAATATCGGTAATGGTGTATTCCTCACCGTCAACCTTTACCTGTGTTCCCGAATACTTACTGATAATAACCTTGTCGCCGACTTTAACGGTCATAGGATTTTTTTCTGTGCCCGGACCTACTGCAACAACCTCGCTAACCTCCGGCTTTTCCTGTGCGGAAGCGGCAAGAATAAGACCCGATGCAGTTGTTTCCTCAGCCTTTACTTGTTTGAGCAGAACTCTGTCTGCAAGTGGCTTAATAGTCATAATATATCACCTCATTAAAAATTTCCTTTTATGTATTAGCACTCTTTATCTTTGAGTGCTAATATATATTTTAGCAATTTTTTCAAAAATGTCAATAGGGTTCATAAATTATTTAAAAAATATACGATGTTTAGAACATATTATACTTCAAGCATAAATAAAAAGCAGGCGAAAATCGTCACACGACCAAACAAAATGACTTCCCTTGATAGCAAGAGAAGTCGAAATAATTATTATTTAAAAAACATATAGTATTGGCACTTAATCATACCGTTATACAGTTTACGGCGTTTATCGGCTTTTCTGCCAAAGCACTTTTCAAATTCCTCATCAGGAGAGATGATGCCGTAACTCCAACCGTGCCTGCGAACAAACTTTTCGCCCATAACACGATACAGCTTTTCGGCAGTGCGAATATCAAGCATTCTTTCGCCGTAAGGAGGATTTGTGATAAGTGTGCCCTTTTCGGTTGTCGGATTAAACTTTGCCACATCACAAACGGAAGCACGAATAAACTTGTCCACCTTAATATTTTTCGCATTCTTTTCGGTAAGTTCAATTGCGTGCGGGTCAATATCAGAACCGAAAGCGACAAAATCGGTATCGGTTTTAATCAAATCGTGACAGCGTTCTCGCTCGCTCATCCAAACAGATTCGGGAACAAAGCCCCAACGGTCAACATCAAAGTTGCGATTAATACCCGGTGCGATATTATTTGCAAGCATTGCACCCTCAATAAGAATCGTTCCGCTTCCGCAGCACGGGTCATACATTGTGTGATAGTGGCGAAGCTGAGAGAGTCGGCACATTGCGGCGGCAAGAGTTTCTCTGATAGGAGCGTCATTGCCGACAGGGCGATAGCCTCTTTTGTGAAGTCCCCTGCCCGATGTGTCGAGCATAATTGTAACTTCATCCTTCATAATTGAAAACTGAATTTGATGGATGGGTCCGCTTTCTTCAAACCAATTAATATGATAATCTTCTTTTAAAGATTCAACTATTGCCTTTTTAATTATCTTTTGACAATCGGGAACGGAATGAAGCGTGGAATTAATCGAAAAGCCTTTTACGGGAAACTCATCGGCAGAACCGATAAATTCGCTCCACGGCAAAGCCTTAACGGCTTGAAACAACTCTTCAAATGTTACCGCGGTAAACTTATCAACAACGATAAGAATACGCTCGGCATACCTTGACCAAATATTTGCACGGGCAAGGATGGTTTCGTCGCCGTCAAAAAACACCCTGCCGTTTTGAGCACATACATTTTGTGCGTCCATAGATTTTAAGTCATCCGCTACCAATCCCTCAATTCCGAGGAGGCAGGTAGCAACCATTTTCATCATCATATTTTTACACCTTTTGCTACACATAAAAACAAGGTGGCGTAACATCTACCACCTTGCATTGATTTTATTTACTTGATGAGATGTCGTAATAAACAACCTCTCCGTCTTTTACATATCCTTTTTCACGAGCCTTTTGCTCGATATATTCATCTTTATTATCCGAATTGAGGATTGACTTGACTTTTTTGTTTTCATCAATCTGTTGCTCATACTTTGTGTTAAGTTCCTGAGATTCGGTTTTAAGTCGGCTAATATCAGCCGCATTTGAAATAAGGCAAAAAGAGCAATATCCTACAGTCGCCACAATAACAGCAATAACAAAACCGAGAATTACATTTTTCTTACTTTTAATTTTATTACTCTTTGCTTTCACAGCGAACTCCTCCTACCCAAATCTTACTTATATATTATATTATAATCGGGTAATAAATTGCAATAGTTTTTTAAAACTTTTTTAACCTTTTTGTAAAAGATTTTCGTTTTATCGATAATTTGTTCGCTATTTTATTTTCAAGATTGCGAAAAAGCCTGTGCACCGTCACTTGATAAGCAAAAAATCCGAGTGCGGCGATAAAAAAATGATAGAATCTAAAACCGTTTTCGCCAAAGCCGATAACGAAGCAAAAGAACGCCACGGCAAAAGAAAGCATCATAACAGCATCAAGAACGAATGACACAATCCGTAATGAAATAAGTTTTTCCAAAAATGTAACCGCCGAATAAACAAATGAGCACACAGCACCGAGTGCGGCAAACGAAAGTAACATCATCAGGAAAACAACCGCCTGAATGTGCTTTTCTTTGAACCGTCATTGATGTAAATCAAGGCTGTGATTTTACCGTTGACTTTTAATGTTCCGCAAGACAAATCAAGTTCCTCAATATGCAATTTTTCGCCTTTTATCGTGAGTGCACCGTAATCGGTTTTTGCCTGTATTTCTTCTTCATTGAACGCATCAACATCCGTTACACCGTCAAGAGTGGCACACTCTCTGTTTTTGACCGTAAAAGAATGGTCTTTTTTATTTTCATATTCATTCATAATTATCCCTCAAACAATAATATGAACGACAATCGGTAAATATGCAAAACGGGACGGGCAAGCCCGTCCCCTACGAAATTCATTTTATTTTTTGATTTTATTAATTCGGTCAATAACCAATTTTGAAGCAAAGCCCATAACAAGCCCGGTAACCATACCGGCCACAAGGAGAACAGGCAGATAGTACGCAATTCTGACCGTACTCGTAAGCACAACGGCAACAATCAACTGTCCTATATTGTGCATTATTCCGCCGAGCATACTCACGCCGACAACCGACAATTTGGTGTTTTTTGTTAATGTCATCACAAGCCAACTCAAAAAACAACCCACAAGGCTGTATGCAATAGTCATCGGATTGCCAAACAGCAGACCCGACAAAAGCACACGAAGTATGCCGATGATAATCGCATCAACAGGCTTCATCATATACAATGCAAACACAACAACTATATTTGCAAAACCGAGCTTAACGCCGGGAATAGGTATAAGCGCATTTACAGGAATGAACGATTCAAGATAGCTGAAAACCAAAGCAAGTGCTGTCAACATACCGTAAAAGGCAATATTTTTTACTTTATTATTTTTCATACAAAGCTCCGACTATGCCACGGCATCAATTTCGTCATCTGCCGATTTTTCATCTGTAACGGTAACGACAAATTTATGCGGCAGGCATATAATTGACTCGCCCGACCTGTTTACGGATTTATGATTTACACAAATGCCGTCGGGGCAATTTGCCTCGGTAACGCTTGCCTTACCGTCCTTGATAACAAGAGTATTGGTTTCGCCGTCAAAATTATATTGCTTTTCAAAATCTTCATCAAGACTTAGGGTGTCAACAATTTTGCCGTCTTTTTCAACCTCAACATATTTTCCGCTGTCACCGTTGACATAATAAAGGTAAAAGCAAAGCACGCTTGCAACGGCAAGCACAACGGCAACAATAATCAAATCAGCCTTTTTCATTATTCAACCAAAAATGTTTTTACATACTCTGCGGCATTGTCAACACCGTCAATAACAGCCTGTGAAGAAATTGTGCTTTTGGCGATAACATCTATCTTGGAGCCTTTTTCGATAGAATTTGAAGAAGATACCGGAAGTTTTTTATCGGTGAATTGATTTTTAAAATCATCTGTTGCGATGCGAACACCGAGATATTCGGTTTCTTCCTGCTTGATAATATCAATACCGCAAACAACCTTACCGTCCGCTGTTACGGTTGTTGCCATTTCAATAGGAACTTCGGCATTGTAGCCTGTTGTTGTACCTTTGATAACATATGCAACAACATTGTTTTGACTGTCAAACGCTCTTTCAACTCCTGTTACGCCGAGCTCGTTTTCCTGAACTGCGGCAGGAATTGTCTTTGCGATTGTAAAGCCGACATCCACGCTCTCGTTGTTCTTTTTGTCAACGGCATTTTTAATTGCGATTGAGCCGAAAACAACGGCAACGCTGATAACAAGCATAATGATTAATGAAATAATTTGTTTTGTTGATTTTGGATTGTAATGAGCCTTCTGTTTCATTTTATCTACTCCGTTTCGTTGTCTATATACTGATTAAACCCGTTTGAAAAGGTTTTATTAAACTTTTTATCAACCCACACGGCTTCTATACCGTCGAGGCTGTCAACAAGTTTTTTGCCATCGGCAATCGTCATATTGAAAAGTGCCGTTGACATTGCGTCACCGAACGACGAATCCTTGCAAATAACCGACACGCTTGCCATATACTCGCTCGGCATAAGCGTTTCGGGATTAATTATGTGGCAATATTTTTTGCCGTCTACCGTATAATACCGCTGATAATCACCGCTTGTAACTATACATTCATCGGTAATATTAAGTTTAAGCAAATAATCATCTGCCGAAGTATCGGGATTTTCTATACCGATAGTCCACTTTGTTTTGCCGTCGTCATTTTTGTAACCGAAAGTTGAAACATTGCCTCCGATTGAAATAGCGGCACTTGTCCACAAATTAGCCTTTGCCCATTCTGTAATTTGCTCAACGGCATATCCCTTTGCGATTGCACCGACATCAAGTTTCATATCGGGGTCTTTGAAATATACGGTATTATTGTTTGTATCGATAACAAGATTATCAATATCAGTATGTTTGGCTGCCTCTTTAAGCTT
Organism: uncultured Eubacterium sp.; assembly: GCF_934561735.1. GTDB lineage: Bacteria > Bacillota > Clostridia > Oscillospirales > Acutalibacteraceae > Eubacterium_R. The sequence goes on along the minus strand of NZ_CAKTGT010000007.1, from coordinate 13,512 downwards.
TGACATATCGGGAAGTTTTGCATCATCCGGATTGGCAATGCCGTATTCCCTCTCATTATGCCACAGAGTAAGGACAGAGCCCATACAGATGTTCATTTTACCCTCGGTAGTGTTATATATTTCTTTGCCGTAAAGGAGCATACCGATAATTTTTTTATCTACCTTAACAGGTGAATCGGCAGCGGTTTTGTTGACATCATACAGATTTGTAATGCCGTCATAATGATTATAAATATCAAACAGTTCATCATATGTTTTGAGTTCGTCATAAAACTGTTGATACTTACGGTCGAATTCCTCCTGACTGTTATCATAAGCAATAACTGTTGAAGCGGTATCGAACAAATCAAGAAATGACGCTTTATATTTTTCTTTTGATTTGGCATTGTTGGTGCAAGATGCAAAAGCAAATGCAACAGTTAACGCCAAAAACAATGACAGTATTTTTTTCATAAATATAATTATAACAGATTGGGTATTTTAATTCAACAGGAATAATATACAAATAAATAAAAGCGGAATTCAAAACCCCCGTAGGGGCGAACTGCGTTAGCCTAAAGAGGGTTTCCCCCGTAGGGGCGAACTGCGTTCGCCTATTTTTCCCACAATCGTCATAAATGACGACAGCTCCTCTTGATACAAGAACAAGAGGAGCCTTTGCAATTAGGTTTATTAAATTAATCAGCTGTTGATTGCCTTTGCTGTATTATCTGCAATAGCACTGATTGTGATTGTGCAGCCTGCCTTAAGGTCTGCATCGGATGCACTCATATTTTCGCCGTAGCAACCCTTGATTTCATCAGCTGTTTTGCCGATGCACCATTGCTCATATGCAGCAGCCTGTTCATACCATTCCTTACCGATTGGAGAAGCTGACTTCATTGCATAATCGTCGCCGAGTTCCTTCTTTGACTTAAATGCGCCCTTTTCTACCGTAAACTTACCGTCAGCGATTGTGCACTTAGCCTGTGAAGCATCAATAATGCAAGATGTTACCTTACCGTCTGCATCAACAGTTACGATTGCATAATCTGTATCGTACTGAAGGTTTGTTTCGTTGCTTTCGTAATACTTTGAAGTTGTCATACCGAGCTTAAGAGTATCTGTAGCCTTTGCACCGCAGTCTGTTGCATTTTCAACAGCTTGTGCTGTTACTGTTGCAAAGCCGTTTGCATAAATTGTGCAACCTGCCTTGAGGTCTGCGTCTGAAGCATAACCGTCTTCGCCGATACCTGCTTTAACTTCTTCTGCTGTCTTACCTTTAGCCCAAGCTTCAAAAGCCTCAACCTGCTCGTACCATTCCTTGCCGATTGGGGAAGTTGACTTCATACCGTAGTCTTCCTTCTTCTCGAGCTTTGTTCTGAGGTCAGAAACATCACCGTTATCCTTTTTGAGGTCCGGCTTTGTCTGAGCTTCGTCAATCTTTACATCAATAATTTTACCGTCTGCGTCAACAAGAACAGCTGCACATACAGAATCGATTTCAAGTGCTGTTTCGGATTTATTGTATTCGTCCTCTTTGATTTCGCTTGAAATAGCGTAACCTGTTTTTGCTGTTGCGACAGCGTCTTTGCTTGTGTCTTCGTTTTTACCTGAGTCGTTTGAGCTTGAGCAAGCTGCAAATCCAACTGCCATCAAACCTGCAAGACCGACTGCAAGTATTTTTTTCATTTTAGTCATAGTAATCCTCTCCTTTTTATTATTGCATAACCAAAATGTTAACATCATTTTAAATCATTGACAACAAATTGTCAATATGTTTGTTAAGAAATTATCAAAATATTTTGACATCAATATTTCTTAATAATCTTTCTCGGACACTTTTCGGCACATTTACCGCAAGAAGTACATTTTTCGTAATCAATCTTTGCGATATTATCAACAACAGTGATAGCCCCTGCCTCACAAACCTTTTGACAAATACCGCAGGCAATACAACCTGCTGTGCAGGCATCTCTTACATCCTTGCCCTTTACATGTGAAAAGCACTGAACACGATAATGTGACTCTGCCGGCACAAGTTCAATAAGCTGATGAGGGCAAATTTTTACGCATTTGCCGCAGGCAATACACAAATTTTCGTCAACGACTGCTTTTTTATCGATAATACGAATTGCACCCTCTGGACAAACTCTTGCACAAGAGCCGAAACCGAGGCAACCGTATTTGCAAGCATATGGGCTTGAACCCGGCATAATTGAAGCCGCTGTACAGCTGTCTATACCGATGTAATTATAATCAACGGTTCGCTTATCGCTGTTGCCGTCACATTTTACATATGCAACCTTACGAGTCATCTCGCCAAGTTCCTCGCCCATAATTTTTGCGATTTTTTCGGCAACCGGTTTGCCGCCTACAGGGCAAGACGAAACAGGTGCTTTGCCCGAAGCGATAGCCTGGGCAAGAGCGTCACAACCTGCGTAGCCGCATCCGCCGCAGTTACTGCCTGGAAGTACTTCTCTTACCTTTTCTTCTTTTTCATCTACTTCTACATGAAAAACTTTCTCTGCAATGCCGAGGGCAACACCTACTATCAAACTGATGAGGCACACAACGCCGACGGCAATTAAAATCTCCTTAAAATCCATAAAGCTCCTTTCTGCTTATGCAAAAGCATTGAAGCCGTAGAATGCGATTGACATAAGGCACGCAGTCATAAGAACCGCCGGTGTGCCCTTGAAGCATCCCAAGAAATCATTGTTTTCTGTTTTTTCACGAACGCTTGCCATAATTACAATAGCTATTGTAAAGCCTACGGCAGTACCGAAACCGGTAACAACGCTTGTAATTACATCGTTTGACTGCTGAACATTTGTGAGAGCAGTGCCCAAAACCGAACAGTTTGTTGTGATAAGCGGAAGATAAACACCGAGGCTCTTATAAAGCGACGGAACAACCTTTTTGAGGAAAGTCTCAACAAGCTGAACCAAAAATGCAATTACAACGATGAATATAATTGTTTTTAAATACTCTAAATTAAGTTTTACAATAACATATTTGTAAAGAACGCTTGAAACAAGCGACGAAAGAGTGATAACAAAAACTACCGCTCCGCCCATGCCTGCGGCTGTTTTGATGGATTTTGAAACACCGAGGAACGGGCAAATACCCAAGAACTGACTGAGAACAACATTGTTGATAAGTGCTGTTGTAATCAGTACCAAAAACAACTTTCCTGCCATTTACTTGCCCTCCTTTTCTGCCGACGGACATTCTGCACAATTACCTGTGCAACCTGTCTTTTTCTTATCTTTTTTGCTTACGCCGAGCTTGTTCATAAGTGCGCAAAGAAGTGAAAGCACAAGGAATGCACCCGGAGCAAGAATAAAGATTGAAATAGGCTCGTAGCTTTCAGGCAAAACACGAAGTCCGAAAACCGTACCGTTGCCGAGAATTTCTCTGATAATACCGATAATCGTAAGACCGATTGTAAAGCCGATACCGATACCGACACCGTCAAAGATTGAAAGCAAAACATTATTTTTTGAAGCATACGATTCCGCTCTGCCGAAAATAATGCAGTTTACAACGATAAGAGGGATAAAGATACCCAAGCTGTTGTAAAGCGGAGTAACAAATGCGTGCATAAGCATTTCGACAATTGTTACAAACGAAGCGATAATGATGATATAAACAGGTACTCTGACGCCGTTTGGAATCACCTTACGCAAAAGAGAAATAATCATATTTGACATAACGAGTACCGCCATGGTGGCAACGCCCATACCAAGACCGTTGAGAGCACTTGTGGTTACCGCCAAGGTAGGACACATACCGAGCATAAGCACAAAGGTAGGATTTTCCTTGATGATACCGTTATAAAGTCTTTCTAAAATACCTTTCAAAAAAATCTCCCCCTTCCCTTACTGTGCCTGAACGGTTGCACCCGAAGCTGCATCCGCACCGCTGGATTCAAAGCTGACTTCCGGTGCACCGTCGCCGAATGTATCCATATAGAACAATACAGCGGTATTTACGGCATTTGTAACACCGTTTGTAGTAAAGGTTGCACCCGAAATAGCATCAATTTCATCATCAGCCGTGCCGCCTGCTTTTGCGGTGAGCACACCGACTTTTTTGCCTGCGAACTGACTTGTAAACTCATCTTCGGCACAAGCGGCTCCGTAACCCGGAGTTTCCATTTGATTAACAACGGCAAAGCCCGTAAGTTTATCATCCTTGATACCGATTGCGATTTGAATCGGTGCTGTTTTTGCAAAGCCGATTGCGGTTGTGCTGATTACATAACCCTCACCGCCGTTTACAGCCTTAACCTCTTCTACGGTACAGTTTGCAAGACCGTATTTTGATTCAAGGTTTGCAGTGAAATCGGCAACAAGTTTGTCTGCATTTTCAACATCGGCAAAATCTGTTGCACCCGGATAAGCCTTTTGATAGAATTCCGTCAAATCAGGCTTAGCCATTTCCTGAACACCGCCGCCGAAATTTGACTGATAGAAAATGATTGCGGCATTTACTGCTTCCGTTACTGCATTTGTTGTGATTGTTGCACCCGAAATAGCGTCAATCTCCGTATCGGAAGATGCACCTGTTTTTGTGTAAGACAAAACCTCTGCCGCTTTATCCTTGAACTGATTTTGGAAATCAGGTTCTGCACATTTTGAACCTAAACCTGCTGTTTCGCTGTTGCTGATAACGGTAAAGCCTGTAAGTTTGCCGTCCTTTATACCGATTGCAACATCAATCTCGCCGCCGTAGCCGTTTGGCGAAGTTGAAGCAATGATATAACCCTCTGTGTCACCGCTTGAATTTTTAACGGCAAGGGCCTCGGTTACCGTACAACCGGATAAACCGTTATCTTCAAAAAGTTTGGTTGATTTTTTAATCATTTTATCGAGCCCGTCAATTTCTCCGAACTCGTTTGCATCGGCATAAACAACCTTGTACGCCTCTGCCTTTTGGTTAATTTCTGCCTGTTCGATAGGACCTTTGGTAATTTGGTTTACAACAGCCAAAGCCGCAACGGCAACTAAGGTGATGATAACTAAAACCAATGTGTTTTTGAACAAATTTGACTTTTTATTTTCCATTACTGTGCATCTCCTTTCGCTTTAACGGAGCCGAAAGGCTTTGAAACAGTTATTTTTTCAATCATAGGAACGAGGAGGTTGCAAATGATGATTGCATATGAAACACCCTCTGCGGAAGAACCGACAACTCTGAACATTGCGGTTACAAAACCGAGAACAACGCCGTAAAGGATTTGACCCTTTGCGGTTATCGGACTTGTAACATAATCGGTTGCCATAAAGAACGCACCGACAAGAAGTCCGCCCGACAAAGCCTCGCCCAAAAGGTAATTAACGGTTACCGTATCACCCTGAATAAGGCGGATGATTGCGATAAACGCAACTGTTGAAAGAATATATGTGCCCGGAATACGGATTGAAATAACCTTTTTGATAAGGAGATAAGCCGCACCGATTAAGATGGCAAGAGCCGAAACCTCACCGATGCAACCGCCGTGCATACCGAGGAAAAGTGATGTCAAATCAAGTTCTTTGCCGTCACCAAGCTGTGCAAGAGGAGTTGCACCTGCCACAGCGTCAAGTGCGGTATCGGTTTTGCCTGCCAAAAGATAAAGGCAATCCTTGATTTTGCCGCCCTTGAAAAGTTCGGAAAAAGTTGAACCGTAAACCTTATACATTGCATAATCGCTCATTTTTGAAGCAAATGAAATAAGTAAAAAACATCTTGCACCGAGAGCCGGGTTCATAAAGTTTTGACCCAAGCCGCCAAAAAGCATTTTTACAATGATAATCGCAAATGCACTGCCGAGAATCGGAATGTACCACGGCACGCTTGCAGGAAGATTGACGGCAAGGATAAGTCCCGTTACCAATGCACTGTTGTCAAAAATTGTAATCGGTCGTTTTGTAATAAGTTCAAAGAGAAGTTCAAACAATACGCTTGAAACAACACAAAGAACGGTTACGAAAAATGCAGGAAGACCGAAGTGATAAATACCGAAAGCGAGGATAGGCAAAAGTGCGATTGCAACATCGCCCATAATCGATTTGGTACTGTCCTGTGCTCTTAAATGCGGAGATACCGAAACATTATACATATTTAGTTAACCTCCTGACTTTTTTGCTTGTTAAGTTCTTTTCTTACTTCCGCCTTGCCGACATTAAACAAATGGGTAAGCGGAATTCTTGCAGGGCAAATATACGAGCAGCAACCGCACTGAACACATTCCATACCGCCCATATCTTCAAAAGCGGAATAATTGTTTTGCTTAACGGTTTTTGCAAGCATTTGCGGAACAAGATTTGACGGGCAAACGCTGACACATCTGCCGCAATGAATACAATTTGTAGCTTCAACGGAGGCAACATCGTCCTCTGTAAACGCAAGAATTGACGCAGAGGTCTTTTGAACGGGAACATCAAGATTGCTCATGGCAAAGCCCGTCATAGGACCGCCCGAAATAATCTTGACAACATCGTCTTTAAGTCCGCCGCACTTTTCTGCAACATACTGATGACTGCAACCGAGCGGAACTTTGAAATTGTTGCACTGATTAACGCCGTCGCCCGTTACTGTCATATATCTGTAAATAAGCGGAATATTCTCATAAAGAGCATTGTAAATCGCAAAACAGGTTGACGAATTTAAAACAACGCATTTTGCATCGGCAGGAAGCATTTTTGAATTGATTTTTCTGCCTGTTACGGCATAAATAAGCGAACGCTCGCCGCCCTGCGGATACTTTGTTTTAAGCTCGCAAATATCCATATTGTCATCCGACTTTATAAAGCCTTTGATAACCTTGATAGAATCGTTTTTATTATCTTCAATACCGAAAACAGCCTTTGCGTTTGGCAAAATTCGCTGAACCTGACGAACGGCTTTTACAATCTGCTCGCCTTTTTCAAGCATAATGCGATAATCAACGGTGAGATAAGGTTCGCACTCACAGCCGTTGATAATAAGCGTGTCAATTTCATCGGCATTTTTAGGTGAAAGCTTAACCGCCGTAGGGAAGCCTGCACCGCCGAGACCTACAATACCGGCATCCTTGATTTTTTGAAGAAGTTCCTGCGGTGACAATTCATAAGGATCGGATTTAACACCCATTCCCTCAACTTCCTCATCAAGTCCGTCATTTTCTACAACAATTGACTTAACCGAACTGCCGTTGACAACTCTGCGATTTTCGATTGATTTTACCGTACCCGACACGGAACTGTGCACAGGTGCGGAAACAAATCCGCCTGCTTTTGCAATCATTTGACCCTTGAGGACCCTGTCGCCCGGTTTAACAAGCGGCTCAGCCGGTGCACCGATATGCTGGCTCAAAGGATAAACGGTTACAGAAGAAGCATTAATCGATGTAATAGGAAAATCCTTTGAGAGCTCCTTACCCTCATAAAGATGAAGTCCCTTTTTTAATGCTTTTCTTTTTTTCATTAAAAAACATCCTCTCTACTCTTTTAGACATACTTTGAATATGCTAATTATAATATAGCATATTATTAAGGAAAAAACAACAGGTAAGAATATACAAATGTATAAATTATTATTTGTAGGGTCGAACCGTGTTTGCCTACGGTAAGATAATATCTTTCCACGGGGTTTTGTACTGCGGGCGGATAATATCCGCCCCTACAAAGACAAACGGCTCCTCTTATACAAGAGGAGCCGCATTAGTTTTAATGATTGTTTTCGATTATATTCCGAATGGTTTGCTCGGCAGCGGAAATCTCTGCCTGAAATTCTCGGGAAGAAACACGAAGTGCACCGTTGCCGAGAATAATCACCTGTTCAAGTGCGTCCGAAGTAACAACCCTAACCTTATGCTTTTTAGCCAAATCAAGCGAAGCTTTTTCGATATACATATCTGCGGTTTCGGCTTCTTTGGTATAAACAACGGTGATATTGTTCACCTTTTCGATTTCACGGTGATTGCCCTTAACCTTGTAAGCATCAAAAACAACGATTACCTCGCATTTTTTGTAGCCCTGATAATTACAAAGAATATTGATAAGGGCGTTTCTTGCTCCGTCAATACTGCTTTCGGCAAGTTTATTAAGGTTGTCCCACGCAAAAATAACATTGTAGCCGTCTACCAAAAGATATTCGGGGCCTTCGTACTTAGGCACCTTAGGGAGCTTTTTGGGATTAGGCGTTTTTGCCTTTTCGGTAAAACTGAAATGGCTGTTATTCGGATTTCTGTTTTTAATCGGACCGTAGGTCTGCTCAAAAATTTCCATAAGTTCCTTATCAAGTGCAAACAAATCCTTTTTGTCGGCATAACTTGAAGCACGGCTTTTTGAAAATGTTTGTGCGTACTCGCTTTTAGGCGTTGAAAGAATGCTCGGCAGGTGCATATGACTTTTGACTTCATCCCATTTTACGGTATATCCCGAACCTTTGGAGCAAAATACGGAATCACAAGTGTTATCGGTGTCGCTGTCCGGGTCGTAACCAAACTCGGCAATAACCTCATCGCTGTTATGACAAGGTTCATAGCCTTTAAGTGCACAAACAAGTTTTCCCTTACCGTGGGTGTACATACGCACATCACGGGCATAATCATACATAGTTGAAACAGGAGCACTGCCTGTAAACACGGAGTTTTCTCCATCGGTTTCGGGAGGATTGAATGTGCCGTGCATAAACTGAATATCCGACATTGCCCTGCCGACATTTTCGGTGGGAACTTCAAGAGTAAAGTCATAATAAGGCTCAAGCAAAACGCTTTTTGCACTGTGCAATCCTTGGCGAACGGCACGATAAGTTGCCTGCCGAAAATCGCCGCCTTCGGTATGCTTTGGGTGAGCCTTGCCCGATTTTAATATAATTTCCATATCGGTTATCGGCGAACCTGTTAGAACGCCGACATGTGTTTTTTCATACAAATGAGTGAGAATTAAGCGTTGCCAATTTTTATCGAGAACATCCTCTTTGCACTCTGTTTTGAAAACAAGTCCGCTTCCACGCTTTCCGGGTTTAAGAAGCAAATGCACCTCGGCATAATGGCGTAGCGGTTCAAAATGACCGACTCCCTCAACGACTTCTTCAATAGTTTCTTTATAAATAATACTGCCCTTGCCAAATGATATATCAATACCGAACCTATCGGCAAAAAGAGTTTGCAAAACCTCAAGCTGAATATCACCCATCAATTTAACATGAATTTCGGAATAACGCTCATTCCACTCAACCTTGAGCTGAGGGTCCTCACTTTCCAAAATTTTCATATTTGAAAGCACGGTGTGAGCGTCCGTACCATCGGGAACATTGACGGTATAGGTCAAAACAGGCGTTAAAACGGGCATTGAAGAATTGTCTTCCGTGCCGAGCCCGTCACCCGAATTTGTAAAGGTTATACCGGTAACGGCACAAACAGTACCTGCCTGTGCTTCGTCAACCGCAGTAAACTTTTCGCCCGAATAAAGACGAATTTGATTTACTTTTTCGGCGTTAATATTTTTTTCGCTTTTGAGCACCTCTTTTACTTTAAGAGAGCCGCCCGTGATTTTCATCATGGTAAGGCGTTGACCCTTATCCTCGGAAATCTTATACACCTTTGCACCAAAATCGGTGCCGTATGCAGGCATTTCGGTATAATCGTTCAGCAAATCCATAAAGGCATCCACGCCGTCAAGTTTGAGTGCGGAACCGAACATACACGGAAAGATTTTTCTGCTCTTAACGGCAGACGCAACATCAAATTTGTTAAGAGTACCGTTTTCGTACTTTTCAAGCAAAGATTCGTCACATAAGGCGATATTTTCGTTAAGCTCATCATCGGGCAGATTAAAGTCAATACAATTATCGCTGAGTTTTGTTTTAAGTTGACAGAGAGCAACATCTCTGTCTGCACCGTCCAAATCGGTTTTATTAACAAAAATAAAGCACGGCACATTGTACTTTGCAAGGAGTTTCCACAGAGTTTGAGTGTGGCTTTGAACGCCGTCGGTTGCACTGATAACTAAAATTGCATAATCAAGCACCTGAAGAGTTCGTTCGGTTTCTGCCGAAAAATCAACATGCCCCGGTGTGTCAATAAGCGTTATATCCGTATCCTTGTATTTGAGAAGTGCCTGCTTTGAAAAAATTGTGATGCCTCGTGAGCGTTCAAGAGAAAAAGTGTCGAGAAAAGAATTTTTGCTGTCTACCCTGCCGAGTTTTGAGATTGTGCCCGAAAGATAAAGCATAGCCTCTGACAAAGTTGTTTTGCCCGAGTCAACATGAGCAAGTATGCCGACAACGATTTTTTTCATTTTCTCACCTCACGATAATTTATACATAACATAATAGCATATCGCAAGGTGAATGTAAAATTATATTTCTATTTTTAAAATATCGTTTACCGGTATTTCGGTATTGTCAACAGTGACGGATTTGTTGAAAGTGTCAATTTTCTTCACCGTTCCTTTTTTTGTAACATAAGCACCGCCCGATTTTAATTTGTCGGGCACAAAATAAGTAATTGACACCTCCGAAATTTCATTGATATTGTAGGATATATACTGCAAGGCTTCGTTTAAAATTTCTATCTCGTTTTCATCAAGGATTATCTTTTTATCGGTAACTCTGGCGGTTTCGGCAATTTCGTCCTCAAAACCTTTGAGTGCGGCAAAGGAGGCAAACTGTGCGGAGCGTTGAGCCATTGAAAGATGTGCACGCCTTGTGGATATATGGTGCGGCAAATCTATAATATCATCATATTTCATTCTGCCTTATGACCTCCGACCTGATTATTGCGTTCTACGGTTGTGGCACAATCCTGCAAATTCGTACCCTTTAAAATTGCGTTTTTGCCATAGCGTTTTTGAATGCGGAGCATTGCATTTTGCAGGCTTCGTTCTTTTTTGAGAGCGTCCTCCTCGGCTTTGATTTTGGAATAATCGGTAAACAAATCAAGTTGAACATTGTCGGATTCCGTCTTATTTTCATCGGTTATATGATTTGCGCAAATACTAACTTTGCGAACGGAAAGACTGCGGTCGGCAATCCTGTAAAACACATCCATAGCGGCTTTTACAATAAGCTTTGATGACGAAGTAAGGCGATTGATATTGCCCGTTCCGTGAGCGTGCTTGGGAATTTTTCTGCCGTAGCCGTCCACGGTGATTTCGCCCTTATAGCCTTTCTTTATATTTTCCGTATCATAATTAAGAGTGAGGACAATTTGGTTGGTGTTTACCTTTTTATCCACCAAATCGAGAGCCAAAAGTTCTGCCATTTCACGCACGATAACAGCGGTTTCATCAAAACTGTACGGACGGGTAAGCACCTGACCCGAGCTGATACTTTTGGTATCGGGCTTATATGATTTTACATCATCTATGGTGCAAGGTTCCCAGCCCCACGCATGGTCTATTAGAAGTTCGGCATTGATTCCGAAAAGTTTATACAGCAAATTCTCGTTGTAAAATTCCGAATCACTCCCGAGCGAGCATTTTGCAATATCGCCCATAGTGTAAATGCCGACGCTTTCAAGCCTTTTGCCGATACCTCTGCCGACACGCCAAAAATCGGTAATCGGGAGATAATCCCACAACAATTTGCGATAAGACATTTCGTCAAGTTCGGCAATACGCACGCCGTCCTTATCTGCCTCAATATGCTTTGCGACTATATCCATTGCCACCTTGGCAAGATACATATTTGTGCCGATGCCTGCGGTTGCGGTTATGCCTGTTTCAGCAAGCACGGCTTTTATCATATCCATAGCAAGTTGATGTGCCGTAACACCTCTTGAATAAAGATAATTTGTTGCGTCTATAAACACCTCGTCAATCGAATAAACCAAAATATCCTCAGGTGACACAAAATTTGAATATATGGCAAAAATCCTGTTACTGTACTTTTTGTAAAGGTTCATTCTCGGCGGAGCAACGATATACGACAGTTTAAAATAATCATCCTTGAGTTCATCGGCATTGTACGATTCGCCTTTAAAATCGGCATAATTAATATTAAGCTTGCGGTTATTGTTAACCTGTTTTACACGCTCGATAACTTCAAAAAGCCTTGCTCTGCCCGAAATACCGTGAGCCTTCAGCGACGGCGACACGGCAAGGCAAATCGTTTTTTCGGTTCTTCCCTCATCCGCTACAACAAGATTGTTTTTCAGCGGGTCAAGTCCTCGCTCAACGCACTCCACAGAGGCATAAAATGACTTTAAATCTATTGCGATATATGTTTTTTGCTTTGCCATAAAATGCACCTCCGCAGAAATATTATTTAACGCTAAATACATTATATCACAAAAAAACGAAATTGCAATACAAATGTTCGAATTTATACAGAAAGTGTATTTTCGGCATATTATAGTTTGTTAGGAAGGTTCTGAATTTCATTTTCTTGCGAGCGGGTGCTATAAAAAATACCGCAAACTCAATGTTTGCGGCATTAAACAGGCATTATTATTTATTAGCATGTTTTAGAAGTTTTATCAACAGTTTAATTTATATATTTCTCAAGCTGGCGGCGTATAACCGGAGTCCACCATTCCCTGTACCCTCTTCTGGTAGGATGAATTTCATCAATCATATAAGTTTTTCTGTCATTATCGGAAACATTTTGCATAGACTTGTTATTCCACAAATCTATAACATCTATATTCCATTTTGATTTAAGCTCGTTGAGAGCATCAACCATTTTTGCGTAATTATCGCTGTCATATTTAACATTGGTATAAAAAATAACAGGACAATTCCATGTGAACTTTGCATAACAAATAATATATTCAACTGCACCTATGACGGTTTTTGTATCAAAATCATCAAGGCTGTAGCTGTCCGAAATTTTGCCGAGCGGTTTTTTCTTTGTAGCATCGTTGGTAGAAAGCTGGCACACAAAAGCATCTACCGCAGTTGCGGTGTCTATCGCTTTCATACGGGAGATATAGCTGTTTTTGCCGTTATCAACAAGGGTGGTGCCCGACTTTGCCTCTTTTATCGGAATAACGCCGTCTTGGTATTCAAGATAATCAACAAACGAATCACCGAGAGCACCGTAACCGTATGTTACGGAACTGCCTAAAAAAATAATTCTTTTGCCGTAAAGCATACTGTCCGTTTGAGTGCTTTGCTCGGGACTGTATTTAAGGCTGTTGCCTTTATTAAACAAACCGAAAATTCCGCCGACTATTGCAACGGTTAATATAACCAAAGCGGTAAACACCGCCGTAACTACAGTGAATATCTTTTTTCTTTTACTCATAACAACTCCTAAAACAACAAAAGCACATCTTACCGATGCGCTTTAAAGCAGTCATCACTGTTTCTCCTCAAACCGATAACTTACAATATATTTTACAATGCGTCACGCGAATTGTCAATTATAAACAAAATTATTAATAATTTGTTTATGCTTTTGTTGAAAATGCAAACAAAATATCCACAGCATAAAAAAATAGCAATCACCAAATGGTAATTGCTATTTTTTGGTGCGAGAGACGGGACTTGAACCCGTACGAGTCGCCCCACACGCCCCTCAAACGTGCGCGTCTGCCGATTCCGCCACTCTCGC
>NZ_CAKTGT010000006.1 GCF_934561735.1 uncultured Eubacterium sp. | reverse complement strand
AAGACACTCGAATGAGTGTCTTTTTTTATGTCTACTTCCACTTTATGCTTGAATTGGACTACACAACAAGCAGCTTGCGCTTGTTGTGAGAGGAGAAACATATGCAGTATATTTACAAAACTATGTTTTGTTCTATACGGAATATGTTTTGACGAGACGCCGACATTAAACAAACCACTCTTTTGAGTGGTTTATTTTTATATTTGCGTTTTAGTTAGGCAAACACTGTTCGCCCCTACGGGCATTCTTATAGACAACATTTTTTATGTGAAATTCATTCACATCCTTTTTTCGACATATTTCGTGAATAAATTGTATTTTATCTTAGCCCCACCATCTCCATAAGACACTAAAAATGATACAATTTTCAGTGTCCTGTTTTGTCTATTCAACAAAGAAATAAACCCCTCGGTTCAACCATGGGATAAAAATAATTGAAGCAGAAAGAATTGACTTAGTTATATATATTTGATAAAGTAAAATAGAAAAGATGTTTTATGGAGTTAACAATATGATTTCAATAGAAGAATACAAACAAAACCCGTGCGAAGCTTTGTCAATTCCATATTGGAAAGCAATTGATATAATTATTCCTGATAATATAAAAATCATTCATAACAAAAATTTTGATGAAACTTTATTTGAAAAATATAGTGATAAACAATACTTTAGGTTATTTCACAGACTAAATTATGTTCCTGACTTTTCAAATAATGATTTCACATATAAAATGTTGTCAAAAGAAAAAACAAATGAAGTTGCGGATATGATAAATGCTTCATATTCGCACACTGATGTATTTGTTTCTGCCGACTATATAAAAGGTCTTACTGAAACAAAGGTGTATTTCCCGGAGCTATGGATTGGTGCCTTTGATAACACTAAATTAGTAGGCTCGATTATATGTGATTTAGATACGAAGATTGGTGAAGGTATTGTTGAGTGGTTACAGGTTTTGCCGAAATATAGAGGGAAAGGAATTGCTTCTGTACTTGTATGCAAAGCATTAAATATATTAAAGCTAAATGCCGATTTTGCAACTGTATCAGGCGAATGCGATAATATTACAAACCCTGAAAGAGTTTACCGTAAATGTGGATTTACTGGTAATGATATTTGGCATATATTAACAAAACACTGATGAAAACGATAAATTGATAGAATTGTAATAGTCACAATGTATCAAATAAGAACAATAAATACATACCTATTGGCGTCTTTTATCTTGCGACCTTGCAAGGCTGAACACTGAAAATCAGGAAAATTAATTATAATTGCTCTATAATGTAATCACACGGAGAGGGGAAAAGCAATGGATTGGTTGACAGGAATACAAAATGCGATTAACTACATTGAGGAAAATCTTACAGAAAAAATCGACTATGATGAAGCTGCAAAGAAAGCAGCTTGCTCAAGTTTCTACTTTCAAAGAATTTTCAGTATTTTGTGCGGAATAACTCTTGGAGATTATATTCGCAACAGACGACTTACTCTTGCCGGAAATGAGTTGAGCGCAACTGATAACAAAGTGATCGATATCGCTTTGAAATACGGCTATGAAAGCCCCGAGAGTTTCACAAGAGCCTTTTCAAAATTTCACGGAGTTACACCTTCCGATGCAAAAAAAGATGGCTCTAAACTCAAATCCTTTTCTCCACTTTCCGTGAAAATAACATTAAGCGGAGGCAATATAATGGATTACAAGATTATCGAAAAGGCTGCATTTGACATCATTGAAAAGGTAGAAGCACATACCGTTGATAACTCTGAAAATGCGAAAAGCATTCCTGACTTTTGGACGAGATCACATAATGACGGTACGGTAAAAAAATTATTTGATGCTACAACTGACAGAACCTACATTTTCGGTATATGTTACGGAAATCTACCGAAAAATGCAAAAACATTTGATTATTCTATTGCGGCGAAATGCGATGAGAACACAACAGTACCAAAAGGGTTTAGAAAGAACACTATTCCTGCAAGAACTTGGGCAATATTTGAGTGTAAAGGCGCTATGCCGAATGCTATTCAGGATAAGTGGCACAAGATTGTTTCGGAATTTTTTCCTACATCGGGATATGAGCCAACCTATGAAATGGATATAGAAGCCTATACTGACGGAAATATGGGTAGCCCTGATTATCGCAGTGAGATTTGGGTTCCCGTAATTAAAAAGTATTGATGTTAGCATATATTTTTAATTGTTAAATATATTTTGTGGTGGTCACATTTTCAAGTGCATGGTCACATTTTTGGACAGGCGGTCACATTGTATCAAATATGCTGTACAAAGACATTTTCTTCGCAAAATTCACCTCCCCTTGTACAACAACAAGAGGAGGCTTTTTCTATTTCTTTAGGCGAACACAGTTCGCCCCTACGGTCGTTTTTTGTTTGGTGATAGGATTATTTTGGTTCATAGCTGTTTATTATATCTGTAATTGTGTTCTTATAAATGTTTCCATTGAGGACATTACCATTTGCTGAAAAACTGATTGTTTTGATGTCTTTTTTATCTTCAAGATAAGGATTATGAATTTTTTTGTTGTCAATGAAATATTCACCAAAATATTTTAATGCATTACCGCTTGCAAAGATTATATTTCCGTCTGATTGGTCTATGCCTATTTTATTAAATTCGGAAAGAATCTTTTTTGTTTTTTTGTTAAAACGATTGTTGTCGTTTGGACTAATAAGCCATGCAGGATGAGTTTGAATTGACACGCCGGTTTTAAGAATCTCTTTTGCAAATTCCATCACAATTTCCAAGGGTATGCTTTCCTGATGAAATGAATCAACAGAAAGTTTAATGATATTTGTACCGCTTTTGGCAAGCATTTCTGCTACTTGTTGTATTCTGTCAATTTTTTTGCTGAAGTAGCCATTTGTGATTAATTCTTTGTATTTGATTCCGCATTCTTTTGCGGCAGAATGAATTTCAAAAACAGTTTCGGGATATAACAAAGGCTCGCCGCCAAATGTCATTAGTGAATCAATTTTATAATCATTACATATATCATGTACAGCTTGAACTGCTAATTTGGTATCTATGTGTTCATTTGACACATGTTCGCCTTGCGAGCAATGTTTGCATTTACCTGTGCAGGAATTTGTAATTACAAATTCGATTCTGTTTATATTTTTTGTGTATTTATTCATTAAAGTTTCTCCATATAGATTATTACTTTATATAAACAATATCATATATAATTCTTGTTTTCAAGTTGACTTTATATAGTAGTATAAATATATGGACATCTTGTTTTTAATGTGTTATATTGATGTTAAGAAGGAGGAAATTGTTTATGAGCGTTAATTTTTACGACAGTGTGGATGACAATTTGCTGAAGTTTGCCGTTATTGTTGCTAAAAATAATGGTAAGTGGGTGTTTTGTAAGCATAAAGAGCGTACGACATATGAATGTCCGGGCGGTCACAGAGAACACGGTGAAGATATTGTTGAAACCGCAAGGCGAGAATTGGTTGAAGAAACCGGAGCGATTGATTTTGATTTGAAACCAATATGTGTTTATTCGGTTATTGATGAAAATAATTTTGACGGTTTGGAAACATTTGGACTTCTTTGTTATGCTGAAATTTCTACATTCGGTGAAATCGACAGCGAGATTGAAAAAATTGTTATGCTTGATGATTTGCCGGATAATTGGACTTATCCAAATATTCAACCGTATTTGATTAAAGAGATGCTAAATAGAAAGCATATTTGAAGTATGAAAAAAGTTGATTTTGATAAAATAGAACAATTTATGTTACGATATTGTGGCGATTCTTGTCACGACAGAGAACATATTTACAGGGTTTTATATAATGCTCTTGATATTGCAAAATGTGAAAGCAATGTGAATTTTGATATTCTCATTACATCGTGTTTGTTGCATGACATAGGCAGACTGGCACAATTAAATGACGGTAGCATTGATCATGCCGAATATGGAAGTGAAATTGCATATAATTGGCTAATTGAAAATAATTTTTCTGTCGATTTTTCGCTTAAAGTTGCAGAATGCATACGATGTCACAGATACAGAGGAAATAATATCCCAAAAACTATAGAAGCAAAAATTTTGTATGATTCCGATAAAATTGATGCTGCCGGCTTGATTGGAATTTCGAGAACATTGATGTACAAAGGTGCGATTAATGAGCCTATTTATTATGTTGTAAACGGTAAAGTCCAAAATGGATTTGACAAAACAAAAGAGTCGTTTTTTACCGAATATATACATAAGTTAAGCAAAGTTTATGACAAAATGTTGACTGCTAAAGGTAAAGAAAAAGCATATAAACTTAAATGCGAAGCGGAAGAATTTTATAATAAGTTATATGGTTATTTAGATAAATTATATATAAGTGGGAATGCGACGCTTGATAAATATTTGAAAGAAATATAGTTTAATTTTTCGAGGTGATTTTATGGCTATTTACATTGTTTTAACGGTGATTTTTCTTGTTTTCGGTATAATTTTTGCGTTCAATAAAGGCGATTTTTTGATTGCAGGTTTGAACAATTCCGAAAGCAATCAGAACGAGTATGATACTAAAAAAATCAACCGTATGTTTGCTGTGTTTTCTATTGTTGTTGCAGTAGTTTCGTTTATCGGAATATTTGTCAACAAAGACTTTTATATGGTTGGAATTCTGTTCCCGGTGGTTGTTGTAGGTGTTGTTCTTTTGGTTGTATTCTCCAACACAATTTGTAAGAATAAGTGAGTTTGATATGAAAAATTTAGTTGAAAATTTGAAGCAAAAAATAAATAATCGTACTCCTCTTGGCGAAATTGTTGACATATTTTGTGAGGAGTGCAGTGCTGACTTGCCTGAAAAGAACTTTCTGTTTGAAACGGGTTTGTATCAGTTCACCTGCGATGAGGAGTATTATTTTTCGCTCGTTTTGCAATACAAAGAGGGCGGTGACGAGTATGTTCAACTGCATACGGATGTTGTGTATCCGCCGAGTATGAAATACGAGGACTTTGCAAGCTGTGAGTGGATTGAAGACATAAATGAATTCAAGCAGTTTGTGCTTGCTTCGGAAGAATACATTTTGTTGCAAACCGAGGCAGTCTTTAAGGTTGATATTTATATTGAAGAAACATAAAAAATCTGTCTTATTTTAGGCTGTTGAGAAAGTTTCTGAATTTCGTTTTCTTGGGAAGGAAGATGTACGATGGTACCTCGACTGAGCAAAAAACGAAAAACGCCAAAAACACCGTAAGTATCAAACTTACGGTGTTTTTAAAATCCTTCCGTCAACACTTCGTGTTACCTCTTCTTGAATAACAAGCAGAGGCATAAGGCGTGTTTCAGGAACTTTATCAGCAGTCTTATTATTTAATAATTGTGCCCATTGTATTTGGCTTCATACCTGCTGCATTTGCTTCGTCTGTGTCGATGTGCATAGCAAGTGCATAGCTGTCGCTTACTCTGACAACAACATCACCGAAAGTGAGGTTTCTGCCGTTTGCCGAAGGGATTTCAACCGAAACGATTTGACCGTTTGTAAGACCGAATTCCTCTGCATCCTTTGTTGTTGCGTGGATGTGACGCTTTGCTGCGATAACACCGCAAGCAATTTCAACTTCACCGCACGGACCAACGAGTTTGCAAGTGCCTGAACCCTCGATGTCACCTGATTCTCTTACAGGAGCAACAACGCCGATTGAACGAGCGTCTGTGAGAGAAAGCTCAACCTGTGTTGCATTTCTGCACGGACCGAGAATTGAAACTGCAGGGAACTCACCCTTTGTGCCGACAACTCTTACTCTTTCTTCACAAGCAAATTGACCCGGCTGTGAAAGCTCTTTTTTAACTGTGAGCTGATAATCCTTGCCGAAAAGTGTTTCCAAATCTTCCTTTGACACATGAACGTGACGAGCGGAAATTTCTACTACTACCTGATTAGCCATAATTAATCCTCCAAAATTAATTTCTTTTTTAACAGCTATATTTTATACCATTTCATATTGTTTTTCAACACTTAATTTGTTATTATTTAAGAAGTATGAATTTATTTGAAAGAACGGTTGGTTTTATGTATAAAAATTGGAGTAAAAAGACGGCAAAAAGATTTTTAGCCGGCACTTTGATAACCTTTGTTGCATTTTTCGGACTGACTTTGATTTTGGTTGTTGCCGTTTCGGGCAGAGATGATATAAATATCGCAATGTCGTTTGGCGAAAAGGTGCTTTTGTCGATTATTTGTGCTCTTGTTCCCGTGTCGTCGCTTACAGGTTTTTGCGTGGGATTTATCAGAATCGATGAGTTGACAACAAAGCAAATTGTGCTTATGGTGGTGTTTTGCATACCTATGGTGGTGCTGTCGGTGCCTTTTGGCTTTGCAATGCTTGTTCCTACGGTGGTAAAGTGCCTTAAATTGCAACAAAATACTTGACAAATATAAATTATAATATATAATATATATTAATCGAATGTAAACCAAAGTGAGGTGAACCCAACGGGTTCGCTTCTTTTTATTGTAGGGGACTGCAAAGCGGTCCGAGGAGGTGTTAACTTGGCAAAGCCTACAACAGTGCAAAGGGTTGAAGAAATTATCAAGCCTTTTGCGGAAGAAATGGGATATGACATTTGGAACATTCAGTTTGCAAAGGAAGGCTCGGATTGGTATTTGCGTATTTTTATCGACAAAGACGGCGGAATAGATATGAACGATTGCGTTGATTTTACCCACGCAATATCAAAACCGCTTGACGAGGCAGACCCGATTTCTCAGAGCTATATGATGGAAGTAAGCTCACCGGGAGTTGAAAGAGAGCTTGTGAAAGACGAGCACTTTGAAAAGTATATCGGCTCACCCGTTATGATGAGGACAATCAGAGCGATTGACGGCGTTCGTGATTTTAACGGAAAACTTGTTAAATACGAAAACAAAGAAATTACCGTTGAACTTCAGGACGGTCAAAGCGTTACGGTTAACAAAAAAGACACTTCTTATGTTAAACTTGATGATTTTGATATAAATGATTTTTCACAGGAAATGTAATTTATTTTAAATTTTATACCGAAAGGATGAATAGGAAAAAATGATGAACAAAGAATTTTTTGAAGCAGTAAAAATGCTTACAGCTGAAAAAGGAATTCCGGAAGATTATCTTTACGAAAAAATTTCTGCCGCAATTATTGTTGCCGCAAAGCACGATTACAACGGCAAAGACATTGTACATTGCGACATTGACCCGGATAAAATGAGCATTAAGGTTTATGTAACCAAAAATGTTGTTGAAGAGATTGAAGACCCTGATACAGACCTCACTCTTGAGCAGGCTCAGCTTATTCGCAAGAGTGCAAAGGTCGGCAAAACAATTGATATTCCGCTCAAGACAAAAGATTTTGGCAGAATTGTTGCTCAAACCGCAAAGCATGTTATCCGTCAGGGTATCCGTGAAGCGGAAAGAGGAAAGATGCTTGAAGAGTTCCAGAGCAAGAACCAAGAGCTTCTTTCTGCAAAGGTTAACAAGGTTGACCCTGTAACAGGTAATGTTTACCTTGAAATCGGCCACAGCGAAGCTGTTCTTCCAAAGGCAGAGCAGGTTCCGGGCGAAACATTTGTTGAAGGTCAGATGACAAAGATTTTTGTTGTTGATGTTAAGGATATGGGCAAAGGTCCAAAGGTTATGATTTCAAGAACTCACCCTGGTCTTGTAAGACGCCTTTTTGAAACAGAAGTTCCTGAAATTTTTGACGGTACAATCGAGATTATGAGCGTTTCCCGTGAGGCAGGCTCCCGTACAAAGATTGCCGTATATTCAAAGGACGAAAATGTAGACGCAGTAGGTTCATGTATCGGTCCTAAGGGTCAGAGAGTTTCAAATGTTGTTGATGCTCTCGGCGGTGAAAAGATTGATATTGTTAAGTACAGCACAGACCCGGCAGAGTTTGTTTCTGCCGCACTTGCACCGTCCGATGTAATTTCCGTTGAAATTCTTGACGAAGAAGCAAAGTCTTGCAGAGCAACCGTTCCGGACGATCAGCTTTCACTTGCAATCGGTAATAAGGGTCAAAATGTTCGCCTTGCCGCAAAGCTTACATCGTGGAAGATTGACATCAAGCCTGAATCGGGTTTCTATGAGGGTGAGTCCGAAACTGCTCTTGAAGAAAGCGACAGCGAAGAATAATTATAACAAAGGTGATAGCTTATGAAAACCAAAAAAGTACCTATGAGAATGTGTACGGGCTGCGGCGAAATGTTTGACAAGCGTACACTTGTAAGAGTGGTTAAAGGCCCCGACGGAGAAGTCAGCCTTGACCTCACGGGCAAAAAAGCCGGCAGAGGTGCTTATGTTTGCAAAAACGCAGACTGCTTAAAAAAAGCAAGAAAAAAGCGTGCCTTTGAAAGAGCGTTTTCTATGAAAATAGAGGACAGCGTATACGATAAAATGGAAGAAGAAATTTCAAATGCCGAATAAAAAATATCTCTCAATGCTGGGAATGGCGAGAAGAGCGGGTAAACTCTCAATGGGTCACGATATGACGGTTAAATCCGTTATGGAACATAAAACCGACCTTGTGATTTTTGCATCGGATGCTTCAAAGCGACTCATTGATGAATTTGAGGTAAGCATACAAAAGTCAAAACATGATGTTGCCGTTAAAATCATTCCCGAAACGATAAACGACATCCACAGAGCTTTGGGCTACAAAGCGGGAGTTATTACGGTTAACGACATTAACTTTTCCGGCAGAATAAAAGAATTAATTAATCAGGAGGAAAACGAGTATGGTAATAAAGATTAAGGTTTCCGATGTTGCAAAAGACTTCGGAAAGCAAAACAAAGAAATTATCGAAGTACTTGACCAATACTGCGAAGGTCCTGCAAAAAAAGCTGCAACTGCACTCAGCGAGGATGAACTTAACATCCTTTTTGATAAACTTACACAAGCAAACAGCGTAAGCAATTTTGATAGCTACTTTGCACAGAAAAAGGCTGCTCCAAAAAAGAAGGCGGCACCTAAAAAGGAAGCAAAGAAAGAGGCTGACCCTAAGGACGATGCTAAAAACAAGAAGCGTCAGAGTCAAGCCGCTATTCTTCAGATGGCTGAGCAAGCCGCAAAGAGAGCGGAAGAAAAAGCAAAGAAAAAGGCAGAGCAGGCTCCTCAGGCAAGAACAAAGGGCGAGGCTCGCCACATTGATACAAGGGTTAACAATGTTGACCTTGAAAAGTATAATCAGAAGTACGAAGATATTTCTCCTGCAAATACAGTAAACGATTATCAGAAAAAGCAAAAGCTTAATCAAAAATCAAAGCAGTACAGAAAGAAGAAGCCTCAGGGTATGCACGCCCGTTCAAAGAAAGAAACAGAGGCACAGCGTCTTGCCCGTATTGCAGAGCAGAGAAAGAAGCAACAAATCAAGATTACAGTCGGTGACGAAATCACAGTAGGCGAACTTGCTTCACGTCTTCGTCTTGCCGCCAATGAAGTAATCAAGGCACTTATGAAACTCGGTATGATGGTATCGGTTAACGAGGTTATCGACTACGATACAGCCGAAATCGTTGCAACAGAACTTGGTGCAAAGGTTGAAAAAGAGGTTGTTGTTACAATCGAAGAGCAGATTATCGAGGCAGAGGACGAAAACGATGAAAACGCAGTTACACGCCCACCGGTTGTTTGCGTTATGGGTCATGTTGACCACGGTAAAACATCTATTCTTGATGCTATTCGTAACACATCCGTTACATCAACCGAAGCCGGCGGTATTACACAGGCTATCGGTGCTTATCAGGTAGTAACTCCTGATAAACAGGTTATTACTTTCCTTGATACACCGGGTCACGCCGCATTTACCGCAATGCGTGCAAGAGGTGCAATGAGCACGGATATTGCCGTTCTTGTTGTTGCCGCAGATGACGGTATTATGCCGCAGACTATTGAGGCTATCAATCACGCAAAGGCAGCAGGCGTAGAAATTATTGTTGCCATCAACAAGATGGATAAAGAGGGTGCAAATCCCGACAGAGTTATGCAGCAGCTCACAGAGCACGAACTTGTTCCGGAAGAATGGGGCGGCGATGTTATCTGTGTTCCTGTTTCGGCTAAAACAAAGATGGGTATCGACAAGCTTCTTGAAACAATTAACCTTGTTGCAGAAATGTGCGAGCTTAAAGCTAATCCGGACAGAACCGCAAAGGGTGTTGTTATTGAAGCAAAGCTTGACAAGGGCAGAGGCCCTATTGCAACACTTCTTGTACAAAACGGTACTCTCAATGCAGGTGATGTTATCGTTGCAGGTACAGCCGTAGGTAAGGTAAGAGCGATGGTTGACTGCCAGGGCAAAAAGATAAATTCGGCAGGTCCGTCTGTTCCTGTTGAAATTATGGGTCTTGACAATGTTCCTATGAGCGGTGACCTCTTCAATGCCGTATCGGATGAAAAACTTGCCCGTCAGCTTGTTGAACAGCGTAAGGCGGAGGCTAAGGAAGAAGAATTCAAGGCATTCCAAAAGGTTACTCTTGACACATTGTTTGACACTCTCCACGAGGGCGAACTCAAAGACCTCAATATCATTGTTAAGGCTGATGTTCAAGGTTCGGTTGAAGCTGTTAAGCAGTCACTTCTCAAGATTGAAAATGACGAAGTTCGAGTTAAGATTATCCATGGCGGCGTAGGTACGGTTAACGAAAGTGATGTTATGCTTGCAAACGCATCAAATGCTATCATTGTAGGCTTTGCTGTAGGCGTTGACCCAATCGCACAGGAAAGTGCAAACCGTGACGGTATCGAAATCAAAACTTACGATATCATCTATGACGCTATTGAAGATATTGAAAACGCTATGCGTGGTATGAGAGCACCTAAGTATCGTGATGTAGACACAGGTGCCGCAGAAGTTCGTGAGGTCTACAAAATTTCTTCGGCAGGTACTATTGCAGGTTGCGTTGTTACATCGGGTAACATCAAACGTGGCGGTAAGATTCGTGTTATGAGAAACGACAAGCAAATTGCCGATGTTGATATTGCAAACCTCAAGAGATTTAAGGATGAAGTTAAGGAAGTATCATCGGGTTATGAATGCGGTATCAGCCTTGCAGGTTTTGATGACATTCAGGCAGGCGATATTTTTGAGGCTTACATTGTAGAAGAATACAGAGATTAAGACTGTTGACAAAGCCAAATAAAGCTTTCTTAACAGTCGTAGGGAGGATTTATGGCAGGATACAGAATAGACAGAATTACAGAAGATATAAAAAGAGAACTTATTGCTATTCTCCGTGAGGTCAAAGACCCGAGAGTAAGCGGTATGCTCACGGTTGTTAAGGTAGATGTCAGCAACGATTTAAGCTATGCAAAGGTGTACATCAGTGCTCTTGAGGGCGTTGAAAAGGCTAAAGAAGCGGTTAAAGGCTTAAAGGCGGCACAGGGATTTATTCGCGGTCGTCTCGGCTCATCGCTTCACCTTCGCAAAACACCCGAGCTTCGCTTTGTTGCGGATGATTCTATCGAAAAAGGAATGGAGCTTTTTGATAAGCTAAAGGGTATAGAAGCTAAAAATGAAGATTAATGTTGAAAAGTGTGCAGGTTTGCTCAAAAAAGAGGATTGCTTCACAATTCTCTGCCACGCTCATCCTGACGGTGATACCTTGGGAAGCGGATACGCACTGCTTCGTGCTTTGCAAAAAATGGGCAAAAAGGCAAAACTTATTTGTGATGATCCTATTCCGACAAAATATGAATATCTTTATAACGACATAGAGGTTCAGGAGTTTGACGAAAAGTATATTATTGCTGTTGATGTTGCTACGGAAAACCTTCTCGGCGGACTTCAGAACATCTATGGCGGAAAAGTGGATTTGTGCATCGACCACCACGGCACGAATACAAATTACGCAAAGTATTTATTGCTTAATGCGGATGCGGCGGCAAACTGCGAAATTATACTTAAAGTTATTAAAGCACTCGGTGTTGATATTGACAAAAAGATGGCTGACTGCCTGTATACAGGTATAACAACAGACACAGGTTGCTTTAAGTATTCGTCGGCAACATCAAACACTTACCGTTCTGCGGCAGAGCTTATTGACCTCGGTGCGGATAACGGCTATATCAACCGTGTTATGTTTGAAACAAAGACGAAAAAATTTGCCGCTTTGGAGCGTCTTGCCATTGAGGGTATGCAGTTTTTCCTTGATGAAAGAGTGTGCATTCTTACCGTAACGAATGAGATGTACAAAAAGACAGGCACCACAGAACTTGACACGGAACCGTTGCCTCCGCTTACCCGTCAAATTGAGGGCGTGGAAATCGGTTTAACTATCCGCGAAAAGGCAGACGGTACCTGCAAATGCTCAATCAGAACATACGAGAGCGTAAATGCGGCAGAACTTGCGGCGGCTTTCGGTGGCGGAGGTCACAAGCAGGCGGCGGCTTGCAGATTTGATTGCGATGTTAAAACCGCAACAAAAAAGCTTGTTGAAAAATCAAAGGAATTATTGCACATATGACGGGAATAATTTGTGTAAACAAAGAAAAAGACATAACCTCTTTTGGCGTTGTTGCAAAACTTCGAGGCATAACAGGCGAGAAAAAGGCGGGCCATACAGGAACTCTTGACCCGATGGCAACAGGTGTTTTGCCTGTGATGTTCGGCGGAGCAACAAGGTTTTTGAATTTTTTGCCCGACAGCGACAAGGGCTACCGTGCAACCTTTAAACTCGGCTTGACAACGGACACCTTGGATATTACCGGTGAGGTGACTTCGCAAAGCGAGGTTGCGGTTTCGGTTGATGATGTCAAAAAGGTGATGCGTGATTTTGTCGGTGTTATAGATCAAATTCCGCCTATGTTCAGTGCAAAAAGCGTGGACGGAGTGCGTCTTTATGACCTTGCAAGAGAGGGCAAAACCGTGGAGCGTGAAGCGTGCAAGGTTGAAATCAAGGAACTTGAATTGGTTGCTTTTGACGACAAAGAGCACACCTATCAAATTGATGTCCTTTGCAGTAAGGGCACCTATATCCGCTCGCTCATTGACGATATAGGCAAAAAACTCGGTTGCGGTGCGGTTATGACAGAACTTGTTCGCACAAAGGCAATGGGCTTTGATTTGTCGGATTGCGTAACTTTGGCAGAACTTCAGGAGCGTAAGGACAGCGGCAAAGGTTTTGATGATGTTCTTATCGACATTGAAAGAATGTTTGATTGCTACAAAAAGGTGAGAGTATCTCCTGCACAGTCTACAAGATTTTTCAACGGCGGAGCACTTGATATTAACCGAGTGCAAAAGAATATTATGCCTGATGAAATATGTGCGGTTTACAGTGATAAAAACGAATTTTTAGGATTGGGACAAAGACAGGGTGAGGAACTAAAGGTTCTTCGCATTTTGTCCGTTAGAGAATAATGAATACAGACAATAACAAAAAGCAGAGAATTGCGGTTGCGCTCGGCGATTTTGACGGTATGCACCGTGCACATCAAACCGTTACCACCGGTGCCGAAAAAGTTATAATTTTCTGCGTAAACAACAAATTTTCACTTCTTCAAAAAAGTATTTTTGAAAAGCGTTATCCAAATGCCGTTTTTGCGTCTTTTGATGATATAAAGAATTTGAGCGGCGAGGAATTTATTGACAACATTTTGATAGGCGGATTTCACGCAGGAATTGTTTTGTGCGGATTTAATTTTAAATTCGGCAAAAACGCATCGTGGAACGCTATGGATATGAGAAAGTATCTTGAGGCAAAAGATGTTTGGGTGCGTATTTTGGAACACCTTGACTACAAGGATTTGCCGATTAGCTCAACGAGAATCAGAGAATGCGTAAAAAACGGCGAGATTAAAGACGCAAATGAGATGTTGGGCTATAATTTTACATTTGAAAATGAGGTAATCGGCGGTGACCAAAGGGGCAGAACAATCGGATTTCCAACCATAAATCAACATCTGCCGAACGGACTTGTTGTGCCTAAGTACGGCGTGTACGAAAGCAGAACCTTTGTTGACGGCAAGGAGTACAAGTCCTTTACAAACATCGGAATTCGCCCTACCTGGAGGGTTGACAAGCCGCTTTGCGAAACTCATATTTTCGATTTCAGCGGCGACCTTTACGGCAAAACCGTGAGGGTAGAACTTATCGATTACAAACGAGAGGAAAAAATCTTCAAAAATGTTGAAGAACTCAAAAAACAACTTGATTATGACAAAAGCAGTATTATTTGATTTTGACGAAACTTTGCAGGACAGAACAAAGGCTTTTGAAAAATACGCTTACGCTTTTCTTGATGAATTTTTGCCCGATTTGTCGGCAGAAGAAAGAGAAAAACGCAAAAGGGATATGGAGGACACAGGCAACGGCGGTTATGTCAACCGTGTTGAATGGTGTACCGAACTTATAAAAATGTGGGGATGGGAAAACGCTCCCGACCCGACTGTTCTTGCAAATCACTATGATGTCAATTTCGGTGATTACAATGTTATATTTGAAAATTCCGTGCCGCTTCTGAGGGAACTTCGTGCAAGGGGTTACCTTACGGGAGTGATTACAAACGGACCGTCAATTCTCCAAAATCACAAAATGGATATGAGCGGACTTCGTCCGTTGTGCGATATTGTGGTTGTAAGCGGTGACGAGGGCGTGCATAAGCCCGACCCACGACTTTTTGAGATTACGGCTGAACGACTCGGAGTGCAACCGAGCGAATGTATTTATGTCGGCGATCACCCGATTAATGATATTCAGGGTGCACTTTCGGCAGGTATGAGGGCAATCCGTATGAACTTCGGTTGGTTCAAGGACAAGGATTTGCGTTCCGATGTGCCTGTGATTACCGATATTATTGATGTGTTAAAATATGTATAGAATTACAACAGCTTCCCTTGTTTCGGCATTTAGGGGAGCTGTTGTGTTTTTTTGCGACTGTGGGGAATGATTGTTTTCGTAACAGTCAATTAATATTCTTTTTACAGTAGATTTAAAATTTGTTCTTTGTCAATTCGTATTTTGCGGGTATTATAAAGTCAAAGGTTAGGAACGAACCTTATAATACAACCAAAATACAGAAAGGAAAATGAATATGTTAGATTACATTTCAGGACAAAAAGGAACAGGAAAAACAAGAATGTTGACCGAAACCGCAATTTACACAGCTCAGCAAAGCAAGGGCAATGTTGTGTTTGCCGAATACGGAAGTAAAACTTCAAAAATTCTTCCTTTGTCGGTCAGACATATTGATTTGAAGCAGTATGATATAACATCTGCATGGCAGTTGTACGGCTTCTTTGCAGGAATTTGTGCCGGAAATTATGACATAACCGATATTTTTGTTGATGCAACAAATTGTGACGATTTTTGTAAAAATTCTAACATTGACGACTTCATTGATATATTAAAAAACCTTTCAAACAACACCGGCGTTGATATTCACCTTGCGTTGAGCGACGAGTACAGCGAGGAAGTATCGTATATTGATGTTGCATAAATAATTTGAATTTTTCATTTTTCTCCATACAATATATAAAAAGGACCGCTTCACTGTAAAAGGTGAAACGGTTCTTTTTTCTTAAATGTCAGCCGATTATTCAAGTATGCTCATTGCATACGCATTTTCAATCGTTGTGCCGAAGATGATGTTTTCAATATCCTGTGCGGTTTCGTAGTCGGCACTCATTTTGTGGGTTACAAAATGATATGGAATGTTGAGCGATTTTGCAAATTCCTTTGCATTGTCGGGCACGGTTGCAGAGTGGTACATTTCAATAAGCACCTCATCAACATTATCAAGATTGTAAGCACCCAAATCCATTGAAACATAGGGCTTTATTATCAGTACATTTTTGTTGCTGATTTTTTTCTTGCCTGTCGGAGCAGGGTAGTGAGAAATAGCCCTGAACTCGTCATTGATGTCGGCACTTGTGATGCAGTTTGCCCTTTTTATTCCGTTATACGAAACATACACTCCGCTTTTGCCGCTTAACAGATGAGCAACGGCGGCATCAAAATTAGCCTTTGCGTTGCTCAGCGGATTTTCAACAGGTTTGTCGGAGGCAACAAGAACAATGTTTTTGTCGGCAAACGCATTGGCAATAATAGCCGATGTAAACGCAAGAGTGTCGCTTCCGTGGAGAATGATTACGCCCTTGTATTTTGAAAAATCAATGCTGTCAAGGTAATTTATCAGTTTCTGCCAAAGTTCTTTTGTCATATTTTCGCTGAGCACCTTGAACGGAGAAATGCCTTCAAATAACACATTTTTGTGTTCCGTAACGCTTAGGATTTTCAGGCAGTTGTCGTCAAGCGAAATGCTCTCGCCTGCAACACTCCCGATAGTTCCGCCCAAGCCGATTACAAGAATTTTATTCATAAATCTCGCCTTTGTCAAACTTAATGTTAAGCTCTGTGCCGTCCTTGCACTTGATACCTTTTGCATAACCCGACCATTCCTTTGGAATTGCACCTCTTACGAGCATTTCGGCAATGCCTGCCGCAACGCCGAAGTTGCCGTCAATTTGAAACGGCGGGTGGGCGTCAAACATATTCGGATAGCTTCCGCCTCCCGGACGCTTCAAACCTCTCGGATTGATTGGTCGAAGTTGATTTTTGATGAGCTTCAATGCGTTTTCAGCCTCATCAAGCCTTGCCCAAAGGCAAACTTTCCAGCCGAGTGCCCAGCCTGTGCCGTCAAAACCACGCTTCAAAAGTGATTTCTTTGCAGCCTCTCTGACTTTGTTTGGCTGTTCAACAGCCGACGGATAAACGCAGTAAAGATGGCTCACATGGCGGTGAGTGACTTCTGTTTCGTCGTATTCCTTAGCCCATTCGTTGATTCTGCCGTCAGAACCGATAGGGATATTTGGAATTTCAGGAGTGTCAAAACCGAATTCCTTGCAGTTTTGGAAGAATTCCTGAAGAATACCGATGTCCATTGTCGGCATATATGTCAAACAACCACGCTGACCGTTGTCGTTGAAAGTGTTTTCGGGTGAACTTGACGGACAGGTAACCAAATTGCCCTCAAATTCAAAGAGATAATCTTTGTAGAAATTGAGCACCTTTTCAAAATACGGCTTCATTTCTTCAAACAAAAGCTCGTCTTTTGTGTAGCGATAGTGCTCAAAAACTTCGTTGAGCATCCACGGAAGTGAACTTTGCCAATAAGCGTAACTTTCGGCATCTGTTTTGCCGATTGGGTCGCCGGCAGGATAGCTTGCACCCCAGATGTCACTGTTGTGGTGTGCAACCGAACCGCCGCAGTTGTAGTAATCTTTTGCAGTTGTTTCACCGTTTATGCACATTTTTTTGACTTGTTCAAAGAACGGGTCAAAACATTCCGAAAGGTTGCAAATATCCGTGCACCAGTAATTCATTTCGGTGTTGATGTTTGTTGTGTAGCTTGATGACCACGGAGCACGCAAATGAGGGTTGAATATGCCCTGAAGCGTCATTGCCTGTGTGCCGGAACGAGAACAGCAAATAGTGAGGTATCTGCCGTATTGGAAAAGAAGCGCAATAAGATTGTTGTCATCCGCACCTTTTTTGAATTGCTTTAATCTTTTATCTGTCGGAACATCTGCTCTCTCACTGCCAAAATCAACATCAACTCTGCTAAACAGTTCGGAAAAATCATCTGTGTGTTCACGCAAAAGTTCATTGTAAGGTCTGATGTTTACAAAATATTCCTTTGCCTTTTCAAGCGGGTCACCCTCCGGCATTGATTTGAAATCAACAAAGTTTGTTGCAAGCGACACCAAAAGAGTGAATTCTGTTTGGTTTGTAATCACTATTGCATCATCGTCAAAGGTTGCCGTGCCAAGTACCTTGACTGCACCCGCAAAACTCATTCCGCCTTCGCCATAATCAAACACATTGCCCGTGTTGTAGTAAGGCGGCATACAAATCTCGGGAGCTTTGCCCTCGATAACAAGCATATCCTCATCCGTATAACACTTGTGATGAAGTTTGCTGAAAAGCTGAACTCTTGCACTTATCGGTTCGTTTGCCTTGACATTAACCACCAAAAGCTGTGACGGACAGCTTACAAAAACCGTTTGAGTGAGCAAGTCGCTTTTTGTGATTGACAAGCCCTTTTCAAGGTCGAGTGTACGCTCGTAACCTTTTTTGGTTGATTTTGAATATTCAATGTTAAGGTCGCCGAACGGAAGATAAGCCTCGCTCCAGTGACCGTGAAAATCTCTGTTTGCAATTTCTTTTGCCGTTTTGCGGTCGCTCGACAAGATGGCTTTTCTGAGCGGCTCAAGGTATTTGCCGGAATCTTTTTTGTTCAAATCCTTTGGATAACCCGACCACAGGCTGTCCTCATTGAGGGCAATTCTTTCTGTTTTTAGGTTGCCAAACACCATTGCACCTATTCTGCCGTTGCCGACAGGAAGTGCCTCCTCCCAAGCCTTTGCTTTTTTCTTGTAAAATAAAATATTTTTCATATCTTATACCTCACATATTATTAATATTATTTTATTATATATAACATTATATTTCAAGACTTTATTGACAAATAGGTATTTTGGTGTATAATCAAGTAGAAATGGCTTAAATCAAACGGAATCGGGTGAGAATCCCGAGCAACCGCCATTACCGTATTTGATGAAGATTTTGCAATGCCATCGGTAAAACGAGAAGGTGCAAAATCAAGCTTTGCTATATCATAAGTCGGGAGACGAGTTTTAAGCTTAATTTTCGCTTTTGGGCAACGGGAAAGCAAGAAAATACAGTATAGTACGGGATTACTATACCCTTTTGCATTCTCTGTCTACACACAGAGTTTTTTTGTTTATAAGGAGGTAAAAATAATGAAAAAACTGTTATCAATTTTGTTATCGGTTGTTATGATTTTCTCGGCAGTAGTTCCGTTTACTGCTCTTGCCGAAACGGCAAAAATCACAACAGCAGAGGCAACAGCTGTACAAAGCAGCGTAAATTCCGATATTAAAGGAGCAATTAAGTTCCTAAATATTGAACAAACCGTGGCAAATTCTTACACTGTTCACACACTTGCAAAGGCAGGCGGAGATGTTTCAACATATCTCACGGCACTTGATGCAAATCTCAAAGCCAACAACGGCAAGATTATGGCAAGACAGCAGAACGAAACCGCAGACAGCGAAAATCTTGTTTACTATGCCGTTGCCATTGACATTTTGACAATCGCAGGCAAAGATGTAACAAACTACAACGGCTACAATCTTAAAGAAACATTTGAAAATTTTGCAAAAACAAATCAAACCGTTTCAAATCCGTATTTTTACAGATGTATCATTGAAGCTTGCGTGAATATCAAAAACGATGTTTTGGGCTTGGCATTTGCAAATCAAATGGCACAAAGCTACAAAATCGGTTCGGGCTTTGATTATTACGGCTGTTCATGTGATAACACGGCAATGTTTGTTGCATCGGTTGCACCTTACAAACTTGCTCTTTCCGAAAAGGTTAACGATGCACTCAAATTGATTGAAAAGTACAAAAAAGACAAGGGCTACTATTCGGACGATAAGTATACAACAAGCGAAAATGCTGATTCTACAGCATATGTAATTATGGCTTATTCTTCCGTAGGTGAGTATGATTATGCTTACAACGCATACAAACTTCTTGTTTCAAACTTTGAAAGCAAAACAAATGACGGTGTATTTTTGGCACTTGATTGGAACACAGGAGCGTTGGCAGAAAACACATATGCAACAACAGATGTTTTGAGAGCACTTCCGTATTTTGACGCAACTCAAATTTATCATAATTTTAACACAAACGGCATTTGCACCGTTTGCGGCTCAAAGAAAACGGCTTCTCCGACTCAAAATGTTCCAAAGCCTGCAACCAAACCTACAAAGCCTTCAACTTCTCAAACAACAACTTCGGCATCAAAACCTGCAAAAACAAAGGTTCAAAAGATTTCAACAGGTAAAAAGTCAATCACGGCACAGTGGAAAAAAGTTGCCGGTGTTTCTGCTTATCAGGTTCAAATCGCAACAAACAAGAAGTTCTCAAAGAACAAAAAGACCTTCAAGGTAAGCAAAAAATCAACAAAGGTTAAGATTAAAAAGCTCAAAGCTAAAAAGGTATACTATGTTCGTGTTCGTTCATACAAAATAAAGAACGGCAAAAAGGTATACTCAAAGTGGTCAACCGTACGAAAGGTTAAAACTAAATAATTAAATCCAAATTAAGGCTCCTCTTGTTGTAAGGTGATTCCCCCGTTAATCGGGGGAAATGTCTGCAACGCAGACAAAAGGGGGCGTCTACGCAGTAAAGCTGTCGCACTTTATGTGCGACTGAAGGGTTAAATCAAAATGCTCACTTTTGTGACCGAATGAATAAAATCGGTCAAAAGTGGGCATTTTTATTTTTGTAATAGTGTAATTTGAACAACAAAAGGAGCAAATTTATGCAAATGTGCCGAAAGTTATTGATTGCTATTGACCGAATTTGATTGAATTGCTATAATTCAAGTAGAAAGTGAACCCGAGGTGATTGAAAATGCTTACACAGGAAAGACGACAAAAAATTTTAGATTTAGTACTTCACAAAGGCTCGGCAAGTGTAACAGAGCTAAGCCAAGAATTTGACACCTCGGAAAGTACAATCAGGCGAGATTTGGTAGCACTTTCAAATTTGGGAAAGCTAAACAAGGTACACGGCGGTGCAACGGTTTTATCTCAGGAATTTGTAAATAACGAGGATAATAACGAAGAAAAGTTTTTGAAAAACATCAATGAAAAAACCTTGATTGCCAAATATTGCGCAGAGCAAATCAATGATGACGACTTCGTTTTTTTGGACGCAGGCACAACAACCTATTTGATGATAGATTATCTCGAGGGCTCAAAGGCGACTTTTGTCACAAACGGAATTTCACATGGCAAAAAACTTGCACAGGTTGGTTGCAAAGCATTCATTGTCGGCGGCGAGGTTAAGGCGACTACGGATGCAATTATAGGTCTTGCGGCGGCAAAAAATTTGCAAAAGTACAACTTTTCAAAGGCGTTCATCGGCACAAACGGAGTCAGCGAAAAGCAAGGCTGTACAACTCCGGACACCGATGAGGCGATGCTGAAAGCGGTTGCTGTTGAAAAAAGCTTTGTCACTTATGTGTTGGCAGACAGTTCAAAATTCGGCAAGGTTTCGGCGGTGACTTTTGCACCGATTGATGCGGTTTGTATTGTCTGCGACAAATGCGATGACGAGGCAATTAAGGAACGAACGGTTATAAAGGAGGTAGTGTGATATGGTTTATACGATTACATTGAATCCGGCACTTGATTATGTTATGAAAGTCGGAAAACTCAGGTATGACGACATAAATCGTTCTGTGAGTGAGGAAATTTATTACGGCGGAAAAGGCATTAATGTGTCGGTGATTTTGACAAGGCTCGGTGTTCACAACAAATCACTCGGTTTTGTGGCAGGCTTTACGGGCAGAAAGCTTGAGCAAATGCTTGTTGAGGAGGGCATTGATTGTGATTTCAACAGGCTCAAAGAAGGTCAAACCCGAATCAATGTCAAGATAAAGGCAGACACGGAACTTGATGTAAATGCACAAGGTCCTGACATCAGCGAACAGGAAATCGGCGAGCTGATGGAAAAACTTGACGACATCAAAGAGGACGACTATTTGGTGCTTGCAGGCTCAATACCAAGCACTTTGCCCGATGATATTTATGAGAGAATTTTGGCAAGATTGCAAAAACGAAATGTCAATTTTGTGGTTGACGCAACGGGCGATTTGCTGAAAAATGTTTTGCCTTACAAACCGTTTTTGGTAAAACCTAATCATCACGAACTCGGCGATTTGTTCGGAGTTGAAACAAAAACCGAGGAGGATATAGTTAAGTATGCCAAAAAAGTTCAGGAAATGGGCGCAAGAAATGTGCTTGTTTCAAGGGCAAAGGACGGAGCAATGCTGATTGACGAAAACGGCAAGGTAACAACATTCGGCAATGTTGACGGTAAGGTGGTCAATTCAGTAGGTTGCGGCGACAGTATGGTTGCAGGCTTTGTTGCCGGATATATCAACAAAAAAGATTATGCCTATGCACTTAAATTGGGTGCGGCGTGCGGCAATGCAACCGCATTTTCAGAGGAACTTGCAACAGCAGATGAAATAAAACATATTTTTGACATTATGTAATTAGAGCATTTAAAAAATGCTGAAAATATAAAATAATTTATCGGGAGGGACAATTATGAAAATAATTGATTTGCTGAAGATCGGTGCTATTGAACTTAATACATCGGTTGCAACAAAAGACGATGCCATTAACAAAATGGTATCGCTTCACGAAACTGTCGGTAATTTAGCCGACGCAAAGGCTTACAAGGAGGCAATTTTGCTCCGTGAAGAGCAGGGAACAACAGCTATCGGCGAAGGCATTGCGGTGCCTCACGCAAAGAGTGACAGCGTAAAAGTTCCGGGTTTGTCCGCAATTACGGTTAAGGGTGGCGTTGATTATGAATCACCTGACGGAAAACCGTCTGATATTTTCTTTATGATTGCCGCACCTATGGACGGCGACTTGCATCTTGAAATTCTTTCAAGGCTTATGGTTATGCTTATGGAACCTGAGTTTTGTAACGCACTTCGCAACGCACAAACGCCTGAAGAATTTTTGCAGATAATCGACAAAAAAGAGGCGGAAAAGTATCCGGAAGAGGCGGTAGCGGAAACTCCTAAAAAGGACGGCTACAGAATCCTTGCGGTAACAGCGTGCCCTACGGGTATTGCTCACACCTATATGGCAGCCGAAGCTTTGGAAAAGGCAGGCGAAAAGATGGGTTATCCTCTTAAAGCCGAAACAAACGGCTCGGGCGGTGCAAAGAATGTGCTCACAAAGGCGGAAATCGCAAATTGTGACGGTATTATCATTGCCGCAGACAAAAATGTTGAAATGGCAAGATTTGACGGCAAGCCTGTTGTAAAAACTTCTGTTTCAAACGGTATCAACAAGCCTGAAGAACTTATTCAAAGAATTGTTGACGGCAAAGCTCCCGTTTATCACGAAGAGGACGGAGCAACTGCTTCTGCCGATGATGATTTGGAAAAGGAAAGCTTCGGCCACAAGATTTATAAGCACCTTATGAACGGTGTTTCGCATATGCTTCCGTTCGTTGTAGGCGGCGGTGTTCTTATCGCACTCGGCTTCCTAATTGATACGCTTATGGGCAACGCCACATTGCCTGACGGTTCGGCAAACGGTTCATTCGGTTTCACAAGCTTTGCGGCTTCCGTTCCGTTTTGGATTGGTAAGGTTGCATTCGGCTTTATGCTTCCTGTTCTTGCAGGTTATATCTCTCAATCAATTGCAGACCGACCGGGCTTGCTTCCGGGTATGATCGGCGGTATGATTGCCGCACAGGGCTACACCTTTAATTCTATGTTCGAAAATCAAAATATGGTTGGCGATTCAACGGCTGTTTCGGGTTTTCTCGGTGCACTTTTTGCCGGCTTCGCAGCAGGTCTTATCGTAAATCTTCTTAAAAAAGTATTTTCGTGGCTTCCAAAAGCTATGGACGGTATCAAGCCTGTATTCCTCTATCCGTTGTTTGGTACTTTCCTTGTAGGTGCGTTGATGTGCCTCATCAATCCTGCTATCGGTTTCCTTAACACAGCGGTTTCAAACGGACTTTCATCACTCGGTGAAACAAGCCAAATTCTTCTTTCAATCGTTCTTGCCGCAATGATGGCAACCGATATGGGCGGTCCTTTCAACAAGGCAGCTTATGTATTCGGCACAGCGGCTATTGCAGACGGCAACACTTGGATTATGGCGGCTGTTATGATTGGCGGTATGGTTCCTCCTATTGCAATCGCTCTTTCAACAACATTTGCAAAGAAGTTCTGGACTGAAGAAGAAATCAAGAGTGGTCCTGTTAACTATCTTATGGGTCTTTGCTTCATCACAGAGGGCGCAATCCCTTACGCTGCATCTGACCCGCTCAGAGTTATCCCGTCTTGTATGGTCGGCTCTGCACTCGCAGGTGCACTTACAGCAGTGTTCCATGTAACCTGTCCTGCACCTCACGGCGGAATCTTCACATTCGCAGTTTGCGATCACCCTCTTCTTTATATCGTCGCTCTTGTAGCAGGTTCACTTCTCGGCGGAGTTGTTCTTACATTGCTCAAGGCACTTACAGCAAAGAAAAAGGCGTAAAAACTACAAAACAAAATATCAAACGGGAGGGATTATCCCTCCCGTTACGGAGAAATAAGAGGTAACTATTATGGTATCAAAGACTTTTACAATAAAAAATAAAATGGGATTTCATATGCGTCCCGCAAATGTTTTTGTAACAGAAATGACAAAGTATGCGTCAGATGTTGAAATTGAAATGGCAGGCAAAAAGATTAACGGCAAAAGCATTATGAACATTATGGCGGCTTGCATCAAGTGCGGCAGTGAAATCACTGTTGAATGTTCTGGCGCAGATGAAGAAGCTGCTCTTGCAGAGGCAACACAGCTTATTGAAAGCGGCTTCGGTGAAGAATAATTAAGATTTAACAATTCAAATCAACACAGAAAAAGGGGGAAATGTTATGCTGAAGGGTATCGGTGCTTCCCGTGGATACGGAATAGGCAAGGCTGTTGTCATAAGGGATTGCAACCTTGATTACAAGCAGGTGAAATATGCAGGTGCAGAGGAGGAAAAGCAAAAACTCCACACCGCAGTTGACACCTTTGTTGAAGAAACCAAGGCACTTGCCGAGAATTTGAAGCAGAGTGCCG
The DNA here is from genome assembly GCF_934561735.1 of uncultured Eubacterium sp. GTDB lineage: Bacteria > Bacillota > Clostridia > Oscillospirales > Acutalibacteraceae > Eubacterium_R. The sequence continues at coordinate 97,639 of NZ_CAKTGT010000006.1, read as the reverse complement.
GCGAAAAGGAAGCAGAAATATTGGAGGGTCATTTGGTGATGCTTCAAGACCCGTTTATGCTTTCGCAAATGGAAGAAAACATTGACGGCGGTATGACAGCCGAGGCAGGCGTTGACACGGTTTGCTCAATGTTTATCGATATGTTCTCCGGTGTTGATGACGAACTTACCCGTCAACGAGCTTCGGATATTAAAGACATCAAGGACAGCTTGTTGAGAATTTTGCTTGGCGAGGAGGCTGTTGATATTTCGGCGGTGCCGAAAAATTCGGTGCTTATCGCAAAGGATTTCACCCCGTCTATGACTTCGCAAATCAACAAGGACAATGTTTCGGCGATTGTTACGGAAGTCGGCGGTGTAACAAGCCACAGTGCAATTCTTGCAAGAGCGATGGGTATACCGGCGGTGTTGTCGGTTGTCGGTGCCGTTGACAGCATTGCCGACGGCGAACAGCTCATAGTTGACGGATTTAAGGGCAAGGTGTTTATTTCTCCAAGCGATGCGGAGCTTGAGGAATATTCCGCAAAGCAGCAGGCTTATCTTGAAGAAAGAGAAAGCCTCAACGAATATTTCGGCAAACCTACCGTTACAAAAAGCGGTGTTGTCAAAAAGGTTTACGGAAATATCGGCAAAGCCGAAGATGCACAAAATGTTGTGCAAAACGGTGGTGAGGGTATAGGTTTGTTCCGCACGGAATTCCTCTTTATGGACAGAGAGCATCAGCCGACGGAGGATGAGCAGTTTGAGGCTTATTCAACCGTTGCAAAGGCTATGGACAACAAAGAGGTTATCATCCGCACCCTTGATATCGGCGGTGACAAGGCTATTGATTATCTTTCTATCGAAAAAGAGGATAATCCGTTTTTGGGCTACCGTGCAATCAGATATTGCCTTGGCAACAAGGAGTTGTACAAAACACAGCTTCGTGCAATTTTGCGTGCGGCACAATTCGGCAATATCAAAATCATGCTTCCTTTGGTTACAACAGTTGATGAAGTTAAGCAGGCAAAGGCTTTGATTAAGGAATGTTGTGACGAGCTCGAAAACGAGGGACTTCGTTACAGGGAAGTTCCTGTAGGCGTTATGATAGAAACTCCGTCTGCGGCTATTATTTCGGACTTGCTTGCAAAGGAAGCGGCATTCTTCTCTATAGGAACAAACGATTTGACAGGTTACACAATGGCGGTTGACCGAGGCAATGCAAATGTCAGCTATCTTTATGATGTTTTTCAGCCTGCGGTGCTTCGTGCAATAGAAATGACAATTAAGAATGCCAAGGCGGCAGGCATTCAGGTAGGTATGTGCGGTGAAGCGGCGGCAGACGAACGCTTGATACCAAAGCTTATCGAATGGGGACTTGATGAATTCAGCGTAACTCCATCGTCAATTCTTCAAACCCGAAAAAATATTTGCAACAATGAATAATTTAATTTTACAAAAAGCGTTGTTCTTTTGAATGACGCTTTTTTCTCTTGTAAAATTTGTTGTTTTATCTTATAATTAAATGCAAGAGGTGAAATTTATGTCAAATGAAAAGCAGGATAAAATTCTGTGCATATTGTCGATTGCTTTGGTTACAATGTGTTATGCCGCAGAAAGAATTATTGAAGTGTCTATAAGAGTAAATGCAAATAACGCTTTTGTTTTGTTGAGCGTTTTTGCCGCTTGCACGGTTGTTGTGTGTGCAATTTCATCAAAAGCACAAAATCCTTTTTATGGGTTGCTTTCCGCTCTTATCGGGTACAAGATGATGCCGCCGTCAATATCGGCACTTAAAGAAATATCACCGTCGGGTGATATGTTTTATTATCTGCTTCAAAAAGCGGCTGTGATTGTGTTTGTTATTATAATTATAAAAATGTATAAGAAACAAAAAGATAATGAAAAAATCGCACTTATTCCGGTGCTTGCCTGTGCCGTTGTTGTTCCGTTTTTTGTGGAAATCGCAAACAAGCTCGGCATATATTTTATGTCGCAAATGAATATGAGTATGCTTGCTTTGTATTTTTCACAGTTTGCATTTTATTCTGTTGCCGCCGCAACAATATTTGTTGTTGCATACAAATCAAATTATGTAACATTTAGGTTTGTTGCCTGCTATGAGTTTGTGGCACTTGTTATCAACATACTTCGTAAAATCGGAGTTGTCGGCGTGTACGGTATAAAGTCGGAGCATATCAGCTTGAGTCACTACTGCTGGATTGCGATTTATCTGTGCTTTTTTGCATTGTTTTACTTTACGCTTCGCCGTAAAAATAAAGCCGCTGTAACCGCTTGATATCGGTGGCGTTAAAATAATATGGTATTATCAAACAGAAAGGTTACTTTGATATGAGTGAATTTAAGGTTATAGAAATCAAAAGGTCGGTTTTCGACAATAATGATAAAGAAGCGGATAAGGTTCGTGAGCAACTTAAAAAGGACAGAACTTTTTTGCTCAATCTTATGTCCTCACCGGGTTCCGGTAAAACAACAACTCTTAAAGCAACAATTAAGGCCCTTAAAGATGAATACAAAATGGGAGTTATGGAAGCGGATATTGATTCCGATGTCGATGCAAAGGCTATCGAAGAAGCGGGTGCAAAGTCAATTCAGCTTCACACGGGCGGAATGTGCCACCTTGACGCAGGTATGACAAAGCAAGGTCTTGACAGCTTTGACGCAAGCGATTTTGAGTTTGTTGTGCTTGAAAATGTAGGTAACCTTGTTTGCCCTGCCGAATTTGACACCGGTGCAAGCAAAAACGCAATGATTTTGTCCGTTCCCGAGGGCGATGACAAGCCGCTTAAATATCCGCTTATGTTTTCAATTTGCGATTGTGTTCTTATCAATAAAATTGATGCAAAAAGCGTTTTTGATTTTGATGACGAGGCTGTTGTTGAGAGAATTAAAAAACTCAATCCAAAGGCAGAAATTTTCTTTGTCAGTGCCAAAACGGGCGAGGGAATGGATAAGTGGTTTGATTGGCTAAGAAAGCAAATCAACGATTGGAATAACTGATGCACGAACTCGGTCTTGTTTATCAGGTGGTTAAAACCGTTGATGAAGTTGTAAAGGAAAACGGCATTACAGAAGTTGATGAGATTGTATTGCAGGTGGGCGAAATGAGCGATGTTGTGCCCAAGTTCCTTGAAGAAGCTTGGGTTGCGGCGGCACCCACAACGGATTATCCGTCGGCAAAAATGACGGTCGAGGTTATGCCCGCAACGGCAAAATGCCTTTTATGCGGTTACGAAGGACATGTAAAAACCTTTGCTCCCGATTGTCCGCATTGTCACTCGTCAAATCTCAAAATCACTTCGGGTCGACAGTTTGATATTAAAGAAATAATTGCAAAATAGCCAAAAATAAAAGGATGAGCGTGTCGAAAAAGTATTTTCGACACGCTGTAGGCTGTTGAGAAAGGTTCTGAATTTCGTTTTCTTGCGAAGGAAGATGTACGATGGTACCTCGACTGAGTAAAAAACGAAAAACGCCAAAAGCACCGCAAACTCAATGCTTGCGGTGCTTTTCTTTAGACTGTATTATTAAAACGATAATATTTCGGGATAAATAAGCCTATCACTTACAAAGTTTCGCTGAAACATTTTTGGCGTGGTTCAGGAGCTTTATCGACAGTCTGAAAGGATGCCCCGGGCATCCTTTTTGATTTTTATAAATCGTCTGCGTCTTGTACAGGTTCTTCCAATATTCCGTCGTAGTAGGTTTCTTTTGTTATGCCGGTGTATGAGCCGTTATCATCAAGCTGAACCATCTCGGGATGGAAGAATTTTCGCAAATCGATTATTTCTTTTGTGTTGTCCATATCGTCTTTTTGGTTGTTGGCATTCTTGCCTTTTTTCATAAAAAATCACCTCTGCATTATTTTTTGCAGAGGCGTTCGTTTTATGCTTTTTCAACATCAACTTGAGCGATTTTGTCAAGAAAATCTTTGGTGGTTACAACTTGTCCCATATCAAGAAATTCGTCCATATTCATATTAAAATTATTTACATAAATCGGTGCACCGGCGTATTCCACATCAATGTGCAACCGTTTGGCGTCTTCTTTGATTTGCTGTGGGTCAAATGAGTTTGTATCATATTGCTTTTCGGCAAGAATTTCGTTATTGTTTATGTATTGCAAAATTATGTTGCGGTTTGAACGGGAAATTGAAATGTACCTTGTATGAGCTTTCGACAGCGTTTGACCCATTGTTGTTTGGGCAACCGCTTTGCACGAATCACTGTGCAAAAAGAACTCGTTTATAAAAATATGTTCAAGTGCCGTTGTGTCATCGGGCACTATGATGGCAAATACATATTTGGTTACTTTTTTACCGTACAGTTTGAGCATAAATTCTTTAAAGTAATACTGACATTCCGAAATCTTGCTTGCAAATTGATGGTAAAACGGAATGTTCGGCACGGCTTCGATTCCCGGCATATTAAAAGTTACAAATTTATTGCTTTCTTTTTCTTTAACAAGAATACTGTTGTTTGCAATAATTATCGGTATTGTTTTAGGCATAATATCGTCCCTTTTGTTTGATAGAAATATTATACAACATATTATTTTTCTTTTCAATAGTTATGATTTTGTGCCAAAGTTATTTGCAAAGTGTTACAATTTAGTAATTTTTGTGGATATTTGCATCAATTGTGGTATAATTAATCTGTTATTTTATGAGAGGAATACACTTTTTATGAACGATAACGAATTGGAAGAAATACTTAATGAAATAAAAAATAACAAATCTCCAAAAAAAGATTTGGACTCAAATGAATTTGAGGATATTCTTAACAGTTTGCATATCGATGTTGATGCAACAGATGAAGAATCTTCTCAAAATGAAGCACTTAAAGAAGAAGTTAAAATCAAAAAAACAGAACCTGTTGCGGAAAAGGTCGTTGATAATGATTCTGAGTTTAACATTACCGAAGAGATTGTTGATGACGAAAAGGATTTTACGCCGGCAAATCAAATAGTAACCGATAATACGGTTGAGGATAATTATTTTGAGAATGATGAGGATTTGTCAGACAGTTCCGATGAACCTTCTCAATCCGAAGAAAATGATGATGATAATGTTTATTTTTCGGATATGAAAGATATGTCCGATATCGCAGGCGGTGATAAAAAGCCTAAGAAAAAAGGCAAAGCCGTTGCGATTATTCTTATTGTGGTTGTGCTTATTGCCGCAATCTGCGTCGGTGCATATTTTTATTTCTTTGCAAATAAAGATACGGAAGAACCTAAAACAACAAAGGAAAAAGTTACCGAAACCATTACCGAAAAATCGGAACTCGGTCCGCTTAATCCGCTTACCGGCGAAACGGGATATGACGAAAACGCACTTACACAGCGTCCTGTTGCCGTCGTTGTTGAAAACGAGTATTCAACTTCATCCGTCAGACCGCAATGGGGACTTGCAGATGCAGATATAGTTCTTGAGGGCGAAAGCGAATTTTCAACAAGAATGCTTTTGTTCTGGGCAGATTACAACAAGGTTCCTGAGCAGGTCGGCCCTGCCCGCTCTGCACGACCTCCGTTTATTCATTTTTCACAGCTTTTTGACGCCGTGTTTATTCATGCCGGACTTTCTCACTCAAAGGATAATTATGTCGGCGCAGATGAGGTGTTTGAGAGTGAAAACATCGATCACATCAATCTTTTGAGCTTTTCGGAATCAAGTTCGTATTTCCGCAGAGATAAGAGCAGAACAAGCACTATCGAGCATACGGGTTGCCTTATGGGTGCCAATACTGCCGATATGCTTAAAAATTCAAAGATTGATTTAAAACTGAATGAAAGCAAGTTTACAAAGCTTCAGTTTAACGAAGAAGCAAAGGCACTTTCAACAGATGCGGCAAAAGAGGTATCGTTTAAATGGTCAAAGGGTTATTGCCCTAAGGTCGGCAAGTATACATACGATGCGGAAAAACATAAGTACACCACAACTGATTTTGACTCAAAGTACGGCACTTCGGGTGTTGAGTGGGAAAATTTGATTTTCTTGCTTGACGAAACCGAGTATATTGTAAAACACAATTACAAGCATGCCGGCAACAGCGAAACTTATTGCAATTACAAGTTGTCGGGCGGCAAGGGAATTGTTTGCTCCGAGGGCACTTGTGTTGAAATTACATGGGGCGTTAAAAACGGCAAGCTTTGGATGAAGGACGCACAGGGTAATGAGGTTACTCTTAATCCGGGCAAGTCATACATCGGCTACGGCTCATCCAACCACGGCGGATATTATGAGGTTTCAGGTGCAGCAACCGCCGACGCCTCCACAACCGATGAGCAGTAAATTTTCAAATGATTATAATCATAACCACCAGTTGAACTGGTGGTTTGCACAGGCCCTATAAGGGCCGCCTACTGGCTTGCCGACTGAAAGTCGGCACTGATAGTTTGACATCGCATTACTATTTCAAGCAGCCCCTCTCGTGGGGCTGTTTATTTTTGCTTACTTATTCTTGTTACCCGTAAACGGGTCTACATACTCTTTGAGTGACATTTGATCATTCGCAAAATCTTCTTCTAACTGATTTTGTATGTATTTCTCTATCACTTTCTTGTTTCGACCGACTGTATCAACATAGTATCCTCTGCACCAAAAATGTCGATTTCCGTACTTATACTTTAAATTTGCATGTCGGTCGAAAATCATCAATGTGCTTTTTCCCTTGAGATATCCCATGAATTGTGCTACACTTATATACGGCGGTATTGAAACCAAAAGGTGTATGTGATCTTTACACGCTTCCGCTTCTATTATTTCTACACCTTTTTGTTCGCACAACTTTCGGATTATTTCTCCTATGTCTTTCTTTATCTTTCCGTATATTTCTTTTCTTCTGTACTTTGGTGCGAACACTATATGATATTGACACCTGTATGTTGAGTGCGACAATGTTTTTATTTCATTGTTTCCGTTCTTTTTTATCATGTTTTTAACCTCCTGTATTTTAGTAACGCGGCTGCCAAACCGTTTCTATTATACTAGGAGGTTATTTTTTCGCCAATACATTCGCCTTGCTTTAAGCTCGGCGGTTTTATTTTTACTAAAGCTTTTTATTTCCCCCGGTTGAACCGGGGGTTGAGTCTTTGCTGAAGAGATAAAACAAAAGGCTATGAACCGTTTTGATTCATAGCCTTTTTCTTCATCAACAATTATCTCATTGATTCTTCGTAAGCCTTGATCATTTTCTTGACCATCTGACCGCCGACAGAACCGGCTTGCTTAGAAGTAAGGTCGCCGTTGTAGCCCTGCTTAAGATTTACACCAACCTCGTTGGCAGCTTCCATCTTGAAGCGGTTGAGAGCGTCCTTAGCTTCAGGAACTGTATTCTTTGCCATTGTTGATACACCTCGCTTATCGATATTTGCAAAGGCGTGTTGTTGTACAAAAACGCTTTCGCCCTTGCAAAACATCACTTTCACCTTGCAAGTTTATTTTGTGTATCGTATTCGATTTTACAACTGAAAAATTTTTACAATTATTTATTGTTGATTATTTAATTGTTAAAATCTAATATTTTAGTGCTATATTTCAATTCAAAATCAGGAAGTTTTTGGTCCTTTACATATTTTCAATCAACCATTTCAGCATACTTATATTTCTTTCAGTTAATTCTTCGAACTTATCATATTTGCTGAAATAAGCAATACAAATAATTTCGATAGAGTAGATAACATAAGGAATAGCCTCGATTTCATGTTCACTCAATTTATCAATTCTATTATATCCCTTAATTAGATTGTTGAGTATTTTTTGCCATAACTTAAAATTAATTTGATTATTAAAGCACTCGGATAAAATAGCGGTTGCACAATAGCAAATATCAAAAATCCGAACATTAACCTCCGTTAAGTCAAAGTCAACAAAACCTTTAAATTCTTTTTCGTCAAAAATCATATTTGAAGGGTTAATATCTCTGTGTATAAGCTGAGTAGGCAATTTATTGATTAGTTTTCCAAATTCATTTTTGTATTTTTCACAAAGCTTATTTGATAAGTTTGCAACCTTTTGGACCTTATTAAGATTATTGATACAATCATCATAAATATTAGCCTGTTCAAAATTGTCAATATCGAAAAATTTTAATTTATTATGTAGCTTGGCAATATTTTCACCGATGGTTAAAGCAATTGAAGTATCATTAAAAATATCAACACATTTTAGTTGATTTCCATAAATTCGTTTTGTAACGATAAAATACAATTCTCCGTATTGTAAATAATCATCACCGTTATTTAATTTAAGAACTTCTGAAAACAAAGTGCTCTTTTTAATCACAGCAAAATTTGTTGAATATTTCATTACATAGCCATCGCCTATATAGTATGAATTGTCACTTTGTTTACCTGTGTTTTCGTTTATAATTGGTTTAACCACGCTGTTTTGCAAATTCCAATTTGGCAATATTTTTTGTATTTTAGTTTTTGAAACCATAATATTTTCCTCTTGCAAAATGTTAATTTTATACGGTTTACCACCCACATAAGATTTTGTAAATTTTGACGGAGAGCAACTTAATTCTCGCATAAAAGCTTTGTAAAAACCGGCATAAGTATCAAATCCAAATTCAAAAGCAATATCAGTTTTTGATAAATCGCCGTTCATTTCATAAACAGCAAACAATAATCTTCTTTTGAGTATATATTCATTCGGTGAAATACCCAAATACTGCTTAAACAAGCGAGCTAAATGAATATATGAATATCCTGCAATGCTGCATAAATCATCATTACTTATTTCAGATTTTATATTTTCGTCAATGTAATCGAGTACATTTTGAATTATATTTCGAGAATTCACAGTAACCCTCCTTTCATTTTACTTGCAAGTTTATTTGTATTATATCATAAAATATTTCAAATACATTTCCTATTATATCAAAATAATGGCGTTTAAATGGCAAAAAAATAGCCCGACGATTTTTCGCCGGACTTTTGATATACAAAAAGCATTCATTTTGAGGTAATGGGAGTTTACTGAGAATGTTCATTACCCCACAATATTATTGTGTATTTTTTATTTCTTATATAAACAGCCGATTGTGTTGCCGCAAATATGAAGCTTTAAGTGTTTTAATTATACACTTGTTTTATTGAAAAATTTGTCGATTTTTGTTGATAAAATTATTTTTTATAAAAATTTTGCGTTCGGCGTAAATTTATATCATTTTGGCTAATATATTGACATAAAAATACCCGTATGATACGATGAATTTAGATTCAAATTTTCAGAGCTGAGGTTAAATATGTCAGATACAATCATAATAATCAGAGGTAATTCAGGTAGCGGCAAAACAACCGTTGCAAATAAATTGTGTGATGAGTTGGGCACAGAATGTATGTTGCTTTCTCAAGATGTTATCAGGAGAGATATATTGCACACAAAAGATGGCGAAAATAGTATAGCTGTTGATTTGCTAAAGGATTTAATCTTATTTGGCAAGAAACATAATAGTATAATTATTCTTGAAGGCATATTGAATTCTGTTTGGTACAAATCGTTGTTTAATTTGATTCAAAAAAATTTTAATAACATTTATACATATTACTATGACATACCGTTTGATGAAACTGTTAAAAGGTTTCAAACTAAAAGCAATGTGAGTTATACCGAACAGGATATGAAGCGTTGGTGGAATGAAAAAGATTTGCTGGGATTTGATAATGAAAAAATTATTTCAAAAGATATGTCTGCAGATGATACGGTTAAAATGATATTGAAGAATTGTACGAAAAATATCAGTTGATGTGCAATTATGTTTTTATTTGACTTAGTACTAAAATTTACTCGTATGTCAATTGCGATGTTGTTTGTAAAATAGAATTATGATATAATAATTATATTAAGAGTTTTACTAACTCGTGCAAGGTCGGGTATGGTGATTTGCGTGCCGTTTGGTAATGGCAATAAAACCTCTACCGGCTTTTGGGAGGACAGCACACGTCTGCCGGAGTATTACAATGGAACTTATGAATATTTGAAAAGCTTGGAAATTGAAGAAATTTAACGGTTGCTCAAAATCCCTAATTTGCAGAGGTGGATTATGAAAATAACATACATTAACCACAGCGGATTTTTGGTTGAAACCGAGAACTGCTACTATGTTTTTGATTACTACAAAGGCGAGATGCCGAGGCTTGACAAAAGTAAGGGAGTTGTCGTCTTTTGCAGTCACTTTCACCAAGACCATTTCAATCCGAAAATCTTTGAAATTCTTGATGATATGGGTATGAGTTATCAGGCAGTTTTGGCGAAAGATATCAGCAAAAAGAAGTATCCTGCCGGTGTGAAAATTACGACGGCTTATCACGATCAAACCTACACTCTTGACAACGGCACACAGGTTAGTACGCTTCTTTCAACCGACAGCGGTGTTGCTTTTATCGTCAAAACAAGCGAGGGCATGATTTATCACGCAGGTGATTTGAACGATTGGCATTGGGAGGGTGAGACGGAAGTCGACAACCGCCATATGACCTCTATGTACCATGCCGAGATTGACAAAATCAAGGGCGCTCATTTTGATGCAACATTCGTTCCCCTTGACCCACGGCAGGAGGAGCATTATGCCGACGGTATGCTTTATTTTTTGAAACATGTCGATTGCAACGCCGTTTTTCCTATGCATTATTGGAACGAGCCGAGCGTGATTGATAGGTTTATCACCGAATATCCGCAGTATAAATCACGAATAAAAAATACAGAATCCGCAAAAGGAGAAGAAATATGAGCTTTAGAATGATTCACGAAAACTATAATGTTTCCGATTTGGATAGGTCGATTAAGTTTTATGGCGATGCGCTTGATTTGCACGAGGTCAGACGAAAAACCACCGACGATTTTATTATCGTTTATTTGAACAATGATTCAAGCGATTTTGAGCTTGAACTTACTTGGCTTAAAGAACATCCGCAGCCGTACGATTTGGGCGAATGTGAATTCCATTTGGCATTTAAGGCGGATGATTTTGATTTGGCACATAAAAAGCACGAAGAAATGGGCTGTATCTGTTTTGAAAACCATGAAATGGGTATCTATTTCATCGAGGACCCGGACGGCTATTGGCTCGAAATCTTGCCGTGATTAAGTTACGCTATAATAAAAAGAGTTGAGAAATACAATTTCTCAACTCTTTTATGTTTATGCAAGCAGTTCATTTTATTTTGATCTTTTCTTGCTTTTCCCTTATAAATCCGCAATAATCATTGCTTTTAAGCGTTCTGTGTGATATACTAAATTTATATAATTGTAACTATCTGAAAGCGAGGAAAATCTAATGGATTCTAACATCGAGCGCTGGTACTCTATGAAAGAAATATGCGAATATCTTGGCGTCAGCCGTGATACCGTACTTGATTGGATAGAAAGAAGAAATATGCCCGCAGCAAAAATTGGACGTCTTTGGAAATTCAAAGTCAGCGAAATTGACGCTTGGATGAAATCCGGTATTGCAGCGGATAAGTGATTTTCGGAGGCATATATGAGTTTTATTGAATCTTACAAGCATCTTGATAAAATATGCGGAGAAATGTTTGAAACTTAATATGGAGTATCCGCCTATATAGAGGAAATGCTAAACAATCCTCGGGGTTCTTTTCTTGTCAGAGGATGGGAAAATGATTTAAAACGACTAAAGCACTATCGCTGGATTAGGAATCAAATAGTACACGAACCCGATTGCTACGAAGAAAGTATGTGCGAAGCCGGAGACGATGAATGGCTTGTTGATTTTTATGAAAGAATAATAAATCAAACTGATCCGCTTGCAATGTATTTTCAAGCAACAAAACCACATCCTGTTGCAAAATCCGCACAAAATCACGAACCGGCTCAACTGCAATATACATATTCTGAACAACCTAACTGGTCGAAACATAAATCAAAAAAGGTCGTAAGATGGATTGTGTTTTCAATTATCGTGGTTATTGTTCTACTGTACTTAGTACTTAAATACTTTATTAATTGATTTTGGAGGTGTAAATATGGCACTTGAAAATAAATTAGGTTTAACAAGTTCTGCCGACCTTGCCCGTGAAGAGGAACGCATCAGCAAGAAAAAGGCTGTTGAACTTTTTGAAACAGGCTTACTCGATACTCTTCCAGCAGGTAAGTTTGTAACATTGCAGGCAATCCACAAGTACCTTTTTGAGGATATTTATGACTTTGCCGGAGAAATCCGCACGGTGAATATGGCAAAAGGTAATTTTCGCTTTGCACCGCTTATGTATTTGCAAGCGGCACTTGAAAATATCGACAAAATGCCGCAGTCGAATTTTGATGAGATAGTAGAAAAATATGTTGAGATGAACATTGCTCACCCATTCCGTGAAGGAAACGGTCGAAGCACTCGCATTTGGCTTGACCATATTTTGAAAAACGAAATCGGCAAAGTTGTTGACTGGAGCAAGGTGGATAAAGAAGATTATCTACTCGCAATGGAACGCAGTCCGATTAAAGATGTAGAGATTAAAATGTTGCTAAAAGGTGCGCTTACCGACGAAATAAACAGCAGAGAAGTTTATATGAAAGGTATCGACCACAGCTACTATTATGAGGGTTATACAACCTTTAAGGCTGAAGAATTATAATTCGATAGTGTAATATGACACAATTATCAAAGATAAAAGGAATGTTTGAACATGGCTGAAGAAAATATCAAACAACATACAGAAGAAACTCCCGAAAAAAATAAGATTATAGTTTGGGTAAAAGAACACAAATCACAGTTGCTTTTTACAGGGGTTAGTATCACAACTGTAATATTAACTATTGCAGGAATAAAAAATAAGGACGCCCTTACAGATTTATGGAAGTCATTAAAAGAACAAATTGAAAAAGGTACTCTATACAGTTCCAAATGGTTTGAAAAAGCAAGCCTTGAGGAACTTGAAAAAGGAAGAGAAATAGTTCATAAAGATTTCCTTAATCCAAAACTTGATTCAGAATATAGAAATGAATGTTGGAATCTTTTGAAGTGCTTTGATAATGCCATAGAAAAAATCAAATGGGACGGGAAAGAGTATGAATATCCTGTTCACAGCAGTAATGGTTGGTATTTGACGAGTGATGACTAAAACATTAATTACGAAACAAGAAACGAGGTGCAAATATGCCGGACAAGAATTGGCAATTTGAACTTGAAGAATATATAAAGCAAGGCGAACCCGACAAAGCCGAAAAAAGCGAAGCATGGCAAACTGCCATCGGTTTGCAGGCTGTTGATGGGCTGAATACTTCTGATTATTTGTTAGACACCGCCAAAGAGCATATCGAGGGTAAAATCACAATCGACGAGGCTCAAAAGCGTATTCACAGTTACTATGAGCAGCGTTCTGTACGCACCGAAACGGAAAATGAAACCAAAGAGGCGGACATTGTTTCGGCAAGAATTGCGAAATTGTTGGGAGAAAAAGCGTTTCAGTTCTCTCCTGCCGAGTGGCTTTCGATTCATCGCAGATTGTTCGAGGGTGTGTTCAGTCACGCAGGACAAGTCAGGCAGTACAACATCACAAAAAAAGAGTGGGTACTAAACGGCGATACTGTTACCTATGCGGATTGGAACAGTATTAGGGAAACCTTAGATTACGACTTTGCAACCGAAAAACAGTTCTCTTATGAGGGCTTGTCCGTAGATGAAGCTGTAAAGCATTTGGCTAAATTTGCTTCGGATATATGGCAAATTCACCCATTCAGCGAGGGAAACACCCGTGCAACTGCCGTATTTATGATAAAATATATGAAAACATTCGGCTTTAGCGTAAACAACGACGCATTCGAGAAAAATTCTTGGTACTTTCGTAATGCTTTGGTTCGTGCTAATTATAATAACCTGCAAAAAGGCGTCCATTCCACGACTAAGTTTTTGGAAACGTTCTTTTCAAATCTTTTGTTAGATACGCATTACGAGCTGAAAAACAGATATATGCACATTGATTATGCAGAGAACGATTCCCGAAGTATCAACCCAAAAATTCCAAAGTATCAATTTGATACTTTGGACTGTACTTTAGAAGAACTTGCAGTTTTAGAATTAGTGGCAAAGAACCCGACAGTAAAACAGCAAGAGCTTGTAAAAGCTACCGGAAAATCCATTGCAACCATAAAGCGAATTATGAAATCCCTGCAAGATAAAAACTATATCCGCCGAGAAAGCGGAAAACGCTACGGTAAATGGGAAGTTATGTTTTGAATTTAAAAATTAAAATCTTATTATCCTGCATATATCTTTTCCTCAAGCCACAGTTCATTGGTACCATTAGTGCGAAAATTGTAGATGCTTGAAAGATAACGAAAATAAACGGAGGCTTTATTATGAGTACATTAGATATTAAAAGAGAAAACGGAAAAATATTCTGTCCATTAACAAACTCTTGGCATATTGAAACTCCTGAAGAGAAAGTGCGCCAAGAATACATAAAAATCCTTGTGGAGGACTATGGTTATTCTCTTGACCAAATGGCACAAGAAATAAAGGTTAATAACTCTCAACGTGGTCAAGGCAAAGCACGGGCAGATATTGTTGTGTGGAAATCCAAACAGGATAAAATCGAAAGTAAAGCCGCTTTTATTGTTGTTGAATGTAAAGCGGAAAATGTTCGTATTCGTGAAGAAGATTATTATCAGGGATACAATTATGCTTCTTGGGCGGGAGCAAGCTTTTTTGTAACCACTAACGAAAAGGAAACAAAATACTTTAACGTTGACAAAGAATATCTTCCCAAAGAGTTAGTAGAGGTTGTTGCTATTCCTACCGCTGAAGAAGCACTGAATGATAAAAAAGTTAAAGATATTCTTTCTAAAACCAAAACATTTACGAGAGATGATTTCACAAAGGTTCTCCGCACCTGCCATAATATTATTCGTAATAATGATAAGCTTTCGCCTGAAGCAGCATTTGATGAAATTAGCAAAATTCTCTTTATGAAAATTAAATACGAGCGTGAGCAACGTGGAGCAAAAGTATTTACCAAGAACGAGTTCGTAGAAAAAGAAAAATGGTTTGAAAAAGAAATTCGTCCCAGTTTGAAAGGAACTCCCAAGGACCTTCCTTATATGCAATTCTTGTTTTACAACACAAAAGAAGAATTTAAGGATGACCAGCTTTTTGAAGAAAACGAAATCATTAAAATCAGACAAAATAGCTTTGAACAAATCCTCGAAAAGCTCGAAACCTATAATCTTTCCGACACACAGGACGATGTTAAGGGTATAGCCTTTGAACAGTTCTTAGGCACTACATTCCGAGGTGAATTAGGTCAGTACTTTACACCTCGTACTATTGTTGATTTTATGACACACATTCTCGACCCAAAAGAGAATGAAACTGTATGTGATCCTACTTGCGGTAGCGGCGGATTTTTAATTAAAGCATTCGAATATATGCGTGAACAAATTGAAGATGATGTCAAAACAGCCAAGGCTAAACTCCGAGCGGAGATCGAGGGAGATAACTACGAAAACCTCTCCGAAAAGGAGCAGCTTGCAATTAACGAACGCATTGAAGTAATGCAATCTACATTAAATAAAGAGCTTGATACACAATTAGAAGGTAGCCGTATGTATAATTTATCACGTAATTGTATCTACGGTACAGACGCTAACCCCCGAATGGCAAGAACATCGAAAATGAATATGATTATGCACGGTGATGGACACGGTGGCGTTCATCATCACGATGGTTTGTTGAATGTGAATGGTATTTTTGAAGAGCGCTTTGATGTTATCTTAACAAATCCGCCTTTTGGTGCAAGAATTGACAAATCTCAAAAAATTACCGAAGCAGATAAATTTACCGATGAAACATTAATTGCAAAATACAAAGAAAAATACGGTGAGGCTTATGAAAATGCGCTCAAGCAGGTAAACGACAATATCGGCAAATCTTTGCTTTCGTTGTATGACGTAGGCTCCATGTCCGGTCTTACTGAAGTGCTCTTTATGGAACGTTGCCTTAGACTGCTTAAAAAAGGTGGTCGTATGGGTATGGTTCTGCCTGAAGGTGTTTTGAATACATCTAACCTCCAGAAAATTCGTGAATACTTTGAAGGTAAAGCTAAGATTATCTTGATTTGCTCTATTCCTCAAGATGTATTTATTGCTGCCGGTGCCACAGTAAAACCCAGCCTTGTTTTCTTCAAGCGTTTTACCGATGAAGAAGAGCTTCAGTACTTAGGTGCAAAAACAAAGGCAGAAAAAGAAATTAGGAAAAAATATATTGGTCAAATAAAAGCATTACAAGAGAAGATCGCAACTGAAAAAGCCAAAAAACTTAAAGTTAAAGCACTCATTGTCGTAGCAGAAAAAGAACTCAGAGACCTTGAGAAGGCTATCATCGAAGAAGCTAAACCGCTTACCAAAGAATACTTCGATTACGAAATTCCGATCGCTATGGTTGAGGATGCCGGCATTACTTCTACTGGTGCTGTTTCCGCAGGTAATCAACTTCCTACCCTTCAAGACGAATATAAAGAATATAGAATCACAAACAAGCTATGGGAAGAATCCAATAGCTGTATTTCCTATACTATTAATCACGAGGGTAAGATTATTCGTAACAGTGATGGTGAGGAGGTTGAACTAAAGTGGTAAATACAAATTCAGTGTTGTCCTCTATTTTATTTAGCCAAACCATCGATTGGAATATTAAGCAATTTTTCAATTCAACTTCCATTAAGTCACCATTCGAGCTAAAAAGAATTGGAAAAGCGATTACACGCCGCAAGGATCAAATGGCTGTTGAAGATGATAAGCAATATAAGCGTATTACTATAAAAACAAATTGCGGAGGTGTTTTTGTTAGAGATGAGGTTTTAGGAAAAGATATTAAAACCAAGAATCAGTACTATGTAAAGGCAGGTCAATTAGCAGTATCAAAAATTGACGCTCGTAACGGAGCATTTGGCGTAGTTCCTCTTGAAGCTGATGGAGCAATTATTACGGGGAATTTTTGGGTTTATGATGTCGATCCTGAAATTGCAAATATTGACTACTTGATATTATTACTTTCCTCAAATGTTTTTGTGCAAGCATGGCAGGATTGTAGTAATGGTAGCGGCAATCGTTTGTATTTACAGGAAGATAAATTTTTAAATTATAAAATTCCTCTGCCTCCTATATTAAAACAAAATCAGATAATCATGGCGTACAATCAGTTGCTTAATAAAGCAACTAATTTAGAGTGTGAAGCTATCAATCTTGAAAAAGATTTGCGAAAATCAGTTTTTGATTCTTTAGGGATAAAAATGAAGAAAAAGAGTGTTTCGGCATCAATGTTGAACACAGTTAGGTTTCAAAACATACGGCAATGGGATATGATAAAATTGCAATTGACTTTCCATATTCATTTGAGAAATATAAAGGTCATTCTCTTTCGTCTAATCCGAGTTGGCTAAAAGAAATATATCGAGGAAAAAGTCCTAAATACCAACAACACGGCAAACGCATTATTTTAAACCAAAAATGTAATCGAATCAATAATATTGATTTGAAATACGCAAAAACAGTAAATGAATTATGGTTTTCAAAAATTCCTTGCAATAAGTTAACTCAAATAAATGATATTGTGATTAATTCTACTGGAGAAGGAACATTGGGAAGAGCAAGCTTAATTGCTTTTGATGAACATGTTGGATTAGCTTATGATAGCCATATGCTTTTGCTTCGGGTGAATCTAAACGAAATTGATCCTCTGCTTTTTGTGTATTTATTTAATAGCCCCTTGGGACAAAGGCAGGTAGATTTATATAAAAGTGCACAAGCAACAAAACAAACCGAATTAGGCATAGAAAACACAAAAAGAATTCGATTCCCTTTACCGCCTTTAGCCATTCAAAAGAGTATTTCCAATTTTATAGAAAAAGAAACATTACAAATTGGCAAATTACATGAAGAAGCAACAGAATTTTATCAAAAAGCAAAAATAGAATTTGAGGAGGCGATCTTTGATGAGTAAGTTTTCATTTTATGGGTTGATTGGAAATAACTGTGGTGTTGTAACTCCTTATTTAGGACCCTTGAAAAGATTACAAGAGCTGGGTTTTTATGTTGAAAATGGTATTCCCACTCTTCGAGGATATGCTAGAATATCAGACTTAGCTGCCGCTTCTATTCCACAATATGAACGATATCAACGAAATCTCAAAGAAGATCATGTAAATGACATTGCAAGGTTTCTTGAAAACTGCAAGGATGAAGCCAAGTTTTTGCCTGAAGTAGTCCTATCTGTTAACGATTCTAAAAAAGCAAACTTAAAATGCTATGATCACAAAGGATTTTCTTCTGTTTCCGAAACCGCTAAAGGTGCAATTAAAAACATTGGGTATTATTGTTTAGAGGTTGAAGATGAAACGCTCATGAGAGTTGATGGGAATCACCGTTTAGAAGCTGGTAAAGACAAGGATTATTATATTCCGTTTTCTATCGTCCTTTGGAACATCAACACCGAAGACCCTGATAATATTGTTTTAGAGATAGCCGATGAAGACAACACCGAGAGTGAATCATTTTTGTTTTACATATTGAATAATACTGCAAGAAAACTAGAAGCAGAAGAAAATTTCAAAGGATTAGTTAAATCAAAAAAATGGGAGAATGGCGAACTTGCTTTAATTAACAAATATTTGCCGTTATTAAAATACTACTATGACAAGTACGATAGTAACTCTTTGATTAACAAGCAATACTTTGATTCACCTCTTTCTCAAATATGTGAAATATTAGAAGAAATAAATAGCGAAGATATTGACGAAACACAGTTTGATATATTACTTGTTGATTCGTTTAAAATACTTACTCAAACAGAAAGATTTGGTTATATAAAAAAAGAATTTCCAAATATTTTCTTTCAACTTGCCTTTTATTCCAGATATAAAAGCACGAATTTAACCGAGGCTTGTAAAATTATGGGCTTAATAGATAAATGGCTTGAAAAGTATAAATACACAGGAGCTGTGTTTACAAAAGCATCTAAAATTTTTGATGTAGCATATAAACACATAACTTCATCACCCAAATATATATTTATGGCAATGCAATATAAAAGTAAAGAGATTGTTAGGGATTATAACGAAGCTCTTCAACGTGCTGTTGCAACACTAAATAATATGGGGGCTAATGTTGAGTTGATTGCACATCCTATAATGACAGGCGAAGGACGGAGTATCAACATAACATCTGATATATATGATAAAATAGAAAATTGTTCAATATTTCTTGCCGACACAACAGAAGCCAATCCAAATGTTATGTATGAACTAGGAATGGCTTATAACAAAAAGAAGCCAATAATTATGGTAAGAGAAAAGAACAAAAAGATAAAAATACCCTCTGATATTATTTCGGAGCACTATTATTTTTTCGACGGCATGTCCGAGCTTGAAGATTTGTTTGTAAAGCACATAAGAAAAATAATGGAAACAGATTATGGAATTATATATCCAGGTTAAGAGGTTAGATATGAATGAACAAAAATTAAAAGTAGCAATATCCGAATTTGTTAATAAAAAGAAGTCCAATGCGGCGTATTACGAAGAAAATTGGGCTGAGCGCAAAGAGCGTAAAGAGTATTATCAGTCGTTTACCAAGGACAGGCTTTTGGCTATGACTGAGGAGGAATTCTTAGAGTACATTAGCAAGCTGTGGTCTATGCTTATTTGGGGTAACAAGAAATATGTTGTTGACAAAATGATTGCCGACAACGGTTTTGGTACACTCAAAAAGCAGTTGGCTGAATTACTTTATGGCACAAGCCCTATTGAAAAGCGTTGGGATGTATTTTTGAAATCCATAAAGGGTATGGGTCCTGCAACTATAAGCGAGTTGCTTACATATGCAAATCCGCAGGAATATGTAATTTTCAACAAGACTACAATCCTTTGCTATGGCTATCTTGATATCCCCGATATGCCGAAATATAACTATCAGTACACCGGAAAGAAATATGCTGAAGTTTGCGCCATTGCAAAAGAAATTGCCGAACAACTCAAAAAGGCTGGTGCAGAAGATTACGACCTTTTAGCAGTAGATTACTTTATGTGGGATGAAATATTGCCATTTGCTGAAAAGAAAACTTCAGATATTCCTGCTACTACTGGAGTTAAGAAAGCTGTTACAGCGAATGATTCAAAATCTCTTCACGATGAGATTAAGGAAAAATTGGTTGCAATCGGTGAGCTCCTCGGATTTGATAGCCGTTCTGAAGTTAAGATTGCCACCGGTGCGGTTGTAGATGCCGTATGGGAAGCGAAAATCGGCAATATGGGTAAAGCAATCTATGTGTTTGAGGTGCAGTCCAAAGGCTCAATAGATAGCTTGATTCTAAATCTCAAAAAAGCACAGAGCAACGCAGCCGTACAAGCTGTTGTCGCTGTTGCCGATGAAGAACAACTTGCAAAAATTATTCGTGAGAGTACAGGAGTTATAGATGAAAAATCTCTACGAACTTGGGACTCAGAAGATGTCTTGGCAGTCTATGATGCCCTCGTCCGAGCTCACGAGTCAATTAACAAACTGGCACTCGTTCCGGAAAGTTTTTAAGTATCAAACCAACAGGAGGCAAAAATGAACTGGTCTACTTTTCAAACTTATAATGATTCTCCAGAGAGAGCATTTGAAATTTTATGTAACCAATTGTTTGAAAACTGGAATAAGAGAGAATACAATGATAAACTTGCCTCTTTCAGCGTTGTTAATGGATCTGGCGGCGATGGCGGTGTGGAATCTTATTCTACTCTAACCGATGGAAAAATCGTTGGATTACAGGCAAAATGGTTTCTTTACAGTCTTTCTGGTAATCAAATCCAACAAATAAAAAAATCAATTGAAACTGCTGTCAAAATTCGTCCGCAGATATTCCGATATATTGTATGTATACCTCGTGACCTAGCATCCGACACTGGAAGAGGTACTAATACAGAAAGCAAACGTTGGGAAGCTTTATTGAAAGATATTAAATCAAAACATCCTGATCTAATTGTTGAATTGTGGAACGAAACTCGTATAGTAAAAGAATTACAAGAGGACTCATCAGCCGGTATCAAGAAATATTGGTTTGAAAATTCTGAAACATCTGAAGATTCTTTCATTTTTGCTTTTAAAAAAAGCAAAGAAAGTTGGTTAAAAACAAAATATGTTCCCGACCTAAATGCGTATGGAAGTATCGACAATTATATTTCATTAACTTTGGGTGAAGTAAACAAACGAGGAGAATTAGCCGATACGTCCTTGAAGGTTGCTGTTCTGTGTGAACAATTAGATAAAGCAATACTTGAATTTCAAGAAGTATTAAAGGATAAAGATGCAGAATTAAAAGCTGAATTAGATAATATTTTTGCAAAAGCAAGCTTGCTTAGTAGCACCTGTAGGACTATACACGCTTGGTGTATACAAGAATCTGTTTCTATTTGCGACATCGATAGAAGTGCATTTAGTTTTGACTTTGAAAGTAGCCGTGAAACTATAAATAGAAGTCACGGAACAGTGTATCATCAGTTTCACCTATCAGAAGTAACAAAAGTTCTTCGTAGATTATCTTCTATTGATATATACCGAATTCTTGATGAATTCGACTATAGTTTATGTACGAACCCAGTTTTATTTTTAGGTGAACCGGGGACAGGAAAAACACACGGAGTTGCAGCTTCATCAGAAAAGTTATTTGGTAACTGTATTCACACTCCATTAGTTATACAGGCTCGTAATATTTCTCCAAGCTCGAATTGGAAAGATATAATTAGTTCTGCTCTTGGGTTATCCTCAAATTGGAGCGAAGATGAAATATGGCAAGCAATGATTTCAATTGTGAATAGACATCGTTTTTCTTCTGCATACATAGATTCTAATATTAAAATCGTTCCTAAGATTCTTTTAATTGTGGATGGAATAGACGAATGTGCTCCGTATGAAATTTGGAATGACCGAATAAAAGAAGCGGGCATAATAACAAAAAGATATCAGCAAATCAGATTCTGCTTTACATCTAGACCATTTATATTTCCTAAGAAACTAAGTGGTGTTACAACAAAACGCTTGGGCTCTGCTGGCGACGTACTTACTCACACTTTGTTTGAACGTTATATGGAAGCATACAATATTAACGCTCAAAATTACGGATGGTTAAAATTCGCTTTAACCACACCTTTATCATTAAAAGTGTTCTGTGAGCTAAACGAAGGAAAAACTGTAGAATATACAAAAAATACCGATGTTTTTTTAACAAATTTATTGCGCAGTAAAATTGACCTTATTGAAAAAGAATTTGCCAAAGAAGAAAAAATATCCATTAAGAATCAGTATATTCTAAGAGCTATATTAGAGCTTTCAAACCTGTTTTTAAAGAGCAAATCCATTGAATATAGCGATGTCATTTCATATCTAATTAGTAACCTTGGTACAACTCAACAACAATGCGAAAGAGTTCTACAGTATTTGGAAAACTATGGAATTCTCTCGTCTTTTTGCAAACACGGAGAAGGTTTGAATCCGGATTTGCATTTCTATATCCCGGGAACACAAGGCTATTTCGATTATGCAATGGCATTAAAATTGTTGGAGTCATATGATCATCCGCAAAATATAGATTTTGAACAGTGTTCTGCAATAGAAAATGAGGCTTTGTATGCATTGTCCGTAATGGCGATGCAAAACCATAATTATTTAATTACCAGAAATAAGACTATTGATCATGCTATTGATGAATGGTCTAAACAAGATCTGCAGTTTTTTGCTTTGAGGCACACTTCTCACGAAAATGGAGCATTGTTCAAAGAACGTTCATTAAAAATAATGTCTGAAAATGCAGATGGACTAATGACTATTACCAACGACCTTATTTTACCGCTTTGCAGAGATGTCGATCATCCTCTTGGTGTTAAACTGTTGGATGAGTTTCTCTTTTCCTTTGACTTACCCGCACAACGCGATCTGTTTTGGTCTGTGCCCAGCTTTCTCAGAGATTCTGATGGCTATAAGTGGCATACTTTGCAGTCGATTAGTTTAGATGAAGAAGAGTATGTACTGACTAAGGAAGATGTTTTTAACGGATGCCCTTCTGTATATGCGTGGTCACTTTCGACATTAAATAATACTTTACGAAAAGAATACCGTTCCAACCTTATGCGTTGGGCAAAATACAATCCTTGTGAATTCTATAACTTGTTTATAAAATTTTCCACTATAAACGATCCGCAAATTAGAAGTGATCTATTTTCAATCCTTGTATGCTTAGTATATGACGGTGCTGATAGTGCCCTTATTAAAAAAGCCAGTGATTGGATGATGGATAATATTTTAAGTCCATCAAAAGTGCTTAATATTATGGATGTATCTATACGATACTACGCTATTGCTATAGTTCATAAGGCAGTTTTAGTTGGACTTTATAATAGTACTGATGTTTCAACTTATATGCCACCCTATAAGGCTGATAGTTATGATATTCCACTTGACGAAAAAGCGTTATCTGGAACACGGATGAGCGGATATAGTGCTATCGACTATGACTTAGCAAGATATGTTTTGATTGATCATTTCGAATCGGCATTTTCACAATATGGTCATAGAGATGGCGATCAAATCACCGATTTAATAAGCAAAATTGCTCAACTTCAACCCGAATTTGCAAATATTAAAAATGAACAATTTATTATATCAGCTGCTTTTGCATATCTTTCACAAGTAGGCTGGAATGAAGATGAATTTTATAATTTTAAACAAAAAGAACAGGGTGATGGGATAATAGGTGGATTAGATGTTGCTATATTAAGAAGGTACACTCCTGCGACACATGGCTCAAAAAGTTCTGTTATGACAGTATGTGAAAAATACATTTGGCAATTTCGAAATCATATGGACGGATTTCTTGCAGATAGATTATTATATTGGAATAACTACGAGCCAGAAAATATTAGAGATTATGGATTGCTTGATGATTTCATAATACCTATACAGGATGTCGAACAAATTGATCCCGATGAATTGCCCGAGGATAATCCTTGGTATATTCCCGAACCAAAGACTGCAATCATAGAAGCAGAAAACTGTAGTAAAGAAGAAGTTATCAATAGCGTTATTCACGCCCCAAACTTGAATTGGGATAAATGGATTACTATAAATAATGCTGACAAGCAATATAGAATAAATAGCGATACTTTGTTGGCATTGAACAACTATTCTTGTTTTTATGGTTCTGCGGGTGTTGAGACCTGTATCTTTATTAGTTCAATAATTATTGATAAGGATGATCTTGATGCATTCGTTGATAAATTGAGCAGTGATAAAGATTTATCTAAAAGAGTATCGAATCCTGTCGATTGGCACGGTGGCATTGTTTCCTCCTGTTACATAACCCCCAAAGAGGTTTGTTGGTTCCCGTGGAAAAAAAGATATAATAGTAGTAATGTCGAAGATTTCCCTGATTTTTCTATACAGTCGGCAGTCGATGGCTGTTGTTATAATTTTCCTGAATACGGTGATGTGTACTATGATATTCCGTCTGAGCCAATCAGAAAATTACTTAACATTGTAGATTCTAATGGATATATCTTTTATGACGATAATAAGGAAATCAAAGCACACTATTCAATTTCAGGAGAAAAGTGGAGAACGGCTCAAAATTATTTACTTGTCGATAAAAATGAACTGTTGGATGCTCTACAAAATAGCGATAAGTCTTTGATATGGATTATGCGAGAATATCGAAGAGAAGATGGAAAAGCCATTGAGCGATATGGGAAGTTCTATGCAGAGAAGGATAGTAGTTATGTGGGATGTTTTAGAAACGGAGAATTTGTCGTTAAACAAATTAACAATGAAACATCACATTCTCAAATACCCTAACCAAACAATCTCTAGCTTATAACGCAAAAATGGCACAGGATATTTCTTGTGCCATTTTTACCTACTCAAATATTAAGTTTTTATCAACTATTTTTTTACACTCTCTTGGATATTATTCATTCTCTGCATCCAGAGCATCATATCGGTTGCTTTTAGTTCTTCGGTGACGTCTTCTTTTTTGGCATATTGTTTTACCAATCGAGAAAAGAGTTGTTGGGCTTGTTCTTCGGTATCGGCAATGTGGGAATGAAGTTTGCCGGAAGTGAGCAGATTGTAATACAAAACTTTGCGGTGGTGCTTTAAGTAGTTTAACCTGCGTTGTTCCCATACTCCGATATAACCGGTTTCTTCTTCCATCGGTAAAGTTAAATTTGACAAAAGATAATCGCCCTGTTGAGTATATGTACCGCCAAATTGTTCAAATAATGTGTTATTCATAGTAAAACCTCCTTTGATACTCAAATTGTATCAAAGGAGGCTTTCTTTTTGCGATGTGCGATTTATAAATTTACAAATTTAGTTCGTGCCAAAAATTACAACGAACTTTTGCAATCTGTGCCACTTTTTACGACGAATAGTCTGTATTCTGATCTATTCATTATGTTCGTTATATTCGTTTGGTATTCGTTATATTTACTTTTTCATTTACCATTAATTTTGTTGAAACATGAAATTGATTTGTTGGGATTGAATTTTATCGAAAATAATGATTGATGCAAATTATGATACACAATTAAAAAGGCGTTGGAGATTGATTTCTCCAACGCTTTCGTTTTTATGGGCTTTTTATAAAAATCTAATCAATCACCTAAAACTTGATTTATATATCAAACTAATGTAGAATAATATAGGGAGTATATTTTTGTTTCGGAGGTGAGTGACATAAACAAGATTTCAAGAGATATTTTCAAAGCGATTCATGAAGGTAAGTGGATTGCTGTTGAGTACAGGAACAAACAGCAAAATGTAACAAAATATTGGATTGGAATTAAAAACATAAATCCATATAAAAAATTACTCATTGTTGATGGTCTTAATGTCGCTACATCGGAAATGAAAGAATTGAATTTGTATTATGATTCTATAATTGACGCAAATTTGATTGAAGGTTCATTTTGCAAAATAAACTCTAAACTACTTGAAGATATAGAAGAACATTCCTCAAGGTATTCATTTATCTTTAATAATGTAGCAAATTTGAAGCTTCTTGATTATTATAGTGAGTGTAATAAGCTCGATAATACTCCTTATCGCAACGATTATAAACTTATTGATGAACTTGATATTGATGTCATTGGTGAAGGAAATTACAATTTAAGCAATGAACAGTTTGAACATTTAGTAAAAGTTTATAATTATAATGCTAAAAATAAGAATCAAAACAAAATGCCTCGTTCAGTGTCTCTGTGTATGAATATATGTAGTATTCATACTAAAAAAGGACTTTATGTACTTGCTTATAAAAAACTTTTGTTTGATGTTAAAAACCGCACCCTTACACAAGATGATGAAGTGTCTGTTTGTCGAGAGTTTACCGTTGACGGTTTAAAGATAAGTGCACATTGGTTTCTTGATGCAGACGAGTTCCAATTACTTGATAAGTTTGAGGAAAATTCCGAGCTTATTAAAGATTTAATTACTAAGAACAACCCTGAATACAACGGCGTTGATGATATGCCATATGTTATGGCTTTGTCACGAGATTTTACAATAAATCTTGACAAAGAGTATGACGCCATTCTTAAAATGTATGAAAACAACACGGTGACATATCCGATTAAAGCTTTTTTTGGGGACTTAACGGCTAAACCAAGGAAAATTAAGAATTACCCTTTGGCTTTATATAATGATAAAGTAAATCTTGACCAACTTTTAGCAATACATAATGGTTTGAAATATCCTGTTTTGTATGTGCAAGGGCCTCCGGGAAGCGGAAAAACAAATACCATTCTCAATACAGTTGTTACTGCATTTTTTAATAACAAAAGTGTTTTGATTTCATCGTATAATAATCATCCGGTTGATGAGATTTATCAAAAACTTTCTCATCTTAAATATAAAGGTAACGATATACCATTCCCGATAATCCGTCTTGGAAACGGTGATAAGCTCAAAGAAGCAATTAAACAGATACGACACTTGTTTGAGATTACCGCATCTATGAAAGTGTTTGATTCGTCATTGAACAGAAAAAAGAACGATGAAGAACACAAAACCAAGGCTTTAAGTGATTTGCTTCGTAAATATGAAGAAAAGCTTGATATGAATGAACGAAAAGAAATGATAAGAACAATGATTTCTTCTTCAAATAATTTGACTTTTCTCACGGATTTGCAAGGCAAACAGCTTACCAAAGTAAATAGTGCGCTTAAAGAGATAGGAGAAATTACAGATAACGATATTAAGCCACTAATTACACAAGACAGACTTGAATTGTTAAAGTATTTGAATTTTACTTCAGCTAAGTTTATTAAACGATTATCAGAGCCTAAATATGAGGAACTTGCTGATATTATATTCACTAAAGACATAAACGAAGCAGCAAAACAATTAAATCAGTATCTTTCAAATGATGAGAATTTTCAAAAATTTCTCAAGATATTTCCCATTGTTGCAACAACAAATATTTCTGCTCATCGGTTGGGAGAACCAAAACAATATTTTGATATGGTTATTATGGATGAGGCAAGTCAGTGTGATACTGCGGTAGCACTTGTTCCGATTATCAGAGGTGAACAGCTTTTGCTTGTAGGCGATCCGCAACAGTTAAAACCGGTTATTTTACTTGACGAAAAGAATAATTTGGTTTTAAAAAAGAGATATAATATTACTGATGAATATGATTATAAAAACAAATCTGTTTATCAAACGTTTCTTTCTGCCGATGCTGTCAGTGATGAAGTTTTGCTAAGCTATCATTATAGATGTCATCCGAAGATAATAGAATTTAATAATAAAAAATACTATAACAACAAGCTTAATGTACTGTCTTCTGATAATGAAAAGCAACCGCTTGAATTTATAGAATGTCATTCAAAAAATGCAACATTGAAAAATACAAGTGAGAGTGAGGCAAGAGAAATTGTTCACTATGTTAAAACTCATCCTGACAAAACGATTGCAGTTATTACACCATTTGTAAATCAGCGTAATAAAATTCAAGAAGAATTAAATCAAAACGGAATTACTAACGTTGATTGCGGAACTGTACATGCATTTCAAGGGGATGAAAAACAAGAAATAATTTTTTCATTAGCCCTTACTGATAAGACGCATGAAAAAACATATTCTTGGTTAAAGAATAACAAAGAACTTATAAATGTTGCAACATCAAGAGCTAAAGAAAAATTAGTTATTGCAGGTGACAAAGATCAAATAAACAGACTTCACCATCCGGGAGATGATGACGATTTGTTTGAATTGTGTAATTATGTTCGATTAAACGGAAAAACAACCGTAACAGAGCGTGTGCCCGAATCAAGAGCACTTGGAATTAAACCTTACAGCACAGAAACAGAAACAGCATTTTTAGAAACGTTAAATCATGCTATAACCGCTATGATGATTACTAAATCAAAATATGTTGTTAAAAAGGAGGTCCCTATTTCGCAGGTGTTCAATTCTTCAAATCAAGTGAATGATTTATTCTATACAGGTAGATTTGACTATATAGTATATGAACGTGACGGAAAAGAATTGTTGCCGATTTTTGCGATTGAGCTTGATGGCAATGAGCACACAAATGACGTTAGGGTAATTGAAAGGGATAAAAAGAAGCAGCAAATATGTGATGAACATAGTTTTCAGCTTATTCGTGTTCCAAACAACTATGCAAGACGATATAATTATGCAAAAGAAATCTTGTCATCATTCTTTGAAAATTCAAGAAGATAATAAATATTCCAATTTAAAAATGAGCCGAGAGGGGATACCTCTTGGCTCATTTTTTGTGAACACACAACACTTATTTAAATTTTGATGATTATTTTATACTTTATTGAATTGGCTTTTCATTGAAAAACGCTTGAAACCCTTGAAAACAGTGGGTTTTTATCGTAAGCCTCAATCATTATATGATTATGATACATAGGTGCTTACGAGGGTTGTTTTTTACTAAACCGCTATGCAAAATTCGTATGTAATTGGTTGAAGTTGGTTATCTTTAGCCCAATTTGTACGCTGGAATTGCACGGTTCGTACAGGACATATTACATTGACCATCTGACCGCCGACAGAACCGGCTTGCTTAGAAGTAAGGTCGCCGTTGTAGCCCTGCTTAAGATTTACACCAACCTCGTTGGCAGCTTCCATCTTGAAGCGGTTGAGAGCGTCCTTAGCTTCAGGAACTGTATTCTTTGCCATTGTTGATACACCTCGCTTATCGATATTTGCAAAGGCGTGTTGTTGTACAAAAACGCTTTCGCCCTTGCAAAACATCACTTTCACCTTGCAAGTTTATTTTGTGTATCGTATTCGATTTTACAACTGAAAAATTTTTACAATTGATAAATTTACAAAAATAAAGCCCAACGATTGCTCGCCGGACTTTTGGTATGCAAAAAGCATTCATTTTGGCTAATATATTGACATACAATTATGTTTTTCACTTAATAAAATTAAGTCAAAATATTTTTGCCGAGTGAAAATATAATTTAAAACCCAAACATCATTTTGCATATTTTCTTTCCGCAGGAGGTTTTGAAAATTCTGTCATAAGCATTTTGAACAGCCTGTTTTGAAAGATTTTCCTCATACATATTAACGAGAAAATCAGCTTCAACAAGAATTTGATAGTCAATTCCGTCAATATTGTCATATGTATGATGATGCGCTATTAAATATTGCACTCGATTGGACACTTTGTCATTAAAACCTAATTTTTTCAGTAATTGTTTTGCTATCGGCGGTCCTTCTTTTTCCTGCAATTTTCCGTTGCAGCTTCCGTATTTTTCTTCACAGATATGAATTCCTATATCGTGGGTAAGTGCTGCCGTTTCAATTATAAATAATGTTTCGTCGTCAACATTTTCTGCCTCTGCAATGAGTTTTGCATAGCTGTGAACTTTGCAAAAATGCTGAATTCTCTTTGCGTCTCCGTTGTATAACTCTATCATTGCTAAATGCAGTTTGTTTATCATTTTGATACTTCCTTTTGAGTTCGTTTTATGTTAAAGAATTTAGCGGTGCTTTGCAGCCTTTGTGGATTTTACCTTGAAGGTTGCAGATTTCATTTTGAATTTCTTCCGTGCTTGTTATTCTTGAGCCTTTTGTTATCTATACTCTATTTATTGTTTAAAAGCTGAAGGCCCATTACGATGATCCACATATATGCACAGGTTTTTGGAATCATAAGCAAGCCAACCTTTGGCTTTGTTTTGCTGAACAATGTTACAGGGATGTAGCAACCGAATGAAATGATGATTGCGGTAACCATTCTTGTCATATGAAGGTCGTTAGTATTGCCTGAAATTGCGTAAAGAATGATTACGCCGATACCCGTTACTGCGAAAACTGCGTTTCTGATAATGGAAAGCTTCATATTGCCTTCGTCTGAACACCAGTTGTTTTGCGGAAGAACGCAGATTACAATTCTGATGATTGCGGAAATCCAAATCATTGCTTCAACTGCAACGGGTGCTGTCAATTCGGGGAATGTAAGCTTCCAAATGTACAACAAAACAATGTAGAATGCCGTCATTGTGATTGAAGAAACCTGCAAACCGATGCCGAGCTGTCTTTTGATTTTGTCGTTGCTACCGTGAACCGCTCTGATAATTCTCGGAACAAGGTGGAATGCGTCACCGCCGCAAAGCGTCAATGTCAACACGCCGTACAAGATGAACAAAGGATTGCCCTTTGAAAATGCGAAGAATAAAATACCTGCGATTAAGTCGAAAATCAAATATCCTGCGTCAAAAATTGCTTCCATAATATCCGGAACTTGCGGTTTGTATTTGTCGTTTGCCATAATTAAAACTCCTTTTTTACTCTAAATATATTAACATTCTAAATTTCATTTCTTGTTTAAACATTCTTCTGCGTTATTGCAGATTTTTTCAAAAATGTTTTTGAATGTTGCGATTTCCTCGTCCGAAAATCCTTTGAGCACATCGTGGGCGAAACGCTTTTGCGTGTCGATACCATCGTGAATTATGCTTTTTGCACTTTCGGTCACAAAAATCTCTATGTGTTTTTTGTTGCTTTCGCTTTGCTTCTTTTCAATCAAGCCTTTGTTTTCAAGCGATTTGAGCGAGGTTGAAACATGCGATTTTGTTGATTTGCGAATTTTGACAATGTCTGCCGCCGTGTTGAATTCGGGGTTGCCGTGCAAAAACATAAGTATATCATATTCCATTTGGGTCAAATCATACTTGTCGCAAATCGAACTTGTGAGCGATTCGTAATATCCTGTAATTGTTTTGTGTCTGTCCCAAAAATACATATTGTCACTCCTTGCTAATCGTTCTATTTAGAACTATTATAGCGTGCGGTATATAGTTTGTCAATACATATATTTTTGCGATAGTTGTAATTTGATTAAAAACAGACAGTCAAAATACTTGTTTTCTTGAAATGTTTGTTGAATTAAGTCGAATAAATTAATCTCTTTTTGTAAAATTATTCGTTTTTCGTTAAAATGCACGAAAAAAGCGATGGAAAATTGTTGAAAAAACAGAAAGTGATGATTTTTCACGAAAATTGATGAAATTCTATTGCACAATCATTTATGTTGTGCTAATATGTGTAGCATAGCAAGTGAGAATTTTTCACGAACTACGAAATACATATTTACAAAAATGGGTGGGTAAAAAGTAATGAACGAAACAATGAAAATCCTCATTGCCGATGACTCGGAGTTGTTCGGTAAAGAGTGCAAAAAAGAACTGAAAAAATTTGGCTTTGAATCAATCTTGACCAAAAAGGAAGGCAGAAAAGTGATAGAGCTTTTGCAAAGCGGACACTTTGATGCCGTGATTATGGATGTGTTTATGAGCGGTCTGGACGGAATAGAGGTTTTGGATTATATCCGTGAAAATGTAAGCAATCCGCCGCTTGTGATGATGCTGTCTTCTGTTGATAATGAGGGGTTTGAACAGCGGATAATGAACGCCGGAGCAGATTTCTATTTTATCAAGCCTGTTGAACCGTCATCGGTTGCAAAAAGAGTGCAAAGCCTTGCAGGTTGGAAAAAGGAAAACAGCAAGAAAGTGGGATTTGTTGAGCGTGATACCGAAGTTGTTATTTCGGATATTATGAGGCAAATCGGAGTGCCGGCACACATCAAGGGTTATCAGTATTTGCGTACGGCTATTGATTTGAGCATAAATGATGCTGAAATGCTTGAGGGTGTGACAAAACTTCTCTATCCAACTATCGCAAAAATGTATTCAACAACCTCGTCAAGAGTTGAAAGGGCAATCCGCCATGCGATTGAAGTCGCGTGGAACAGAGGCGATGTTGATGTGTTGTCGTCATATTTCGGCTACACCATCCAATCGGACAGAGGCAAGCCGACAAACAGCGAGTTCATCGCTATGATTGCCGACAGAATCAAACTTTCTATGCACAAATCACATACGGTTTGATATTTACATAATTGTGAATTTGTTATATAATCACTGTTGAGGTGATTGTTATGAGGTTTATTATTGTGCGTCACGGCGACCCTGATTATTCAATCGATTCACTTACGCCAAAAGGTTGGAAAGAAGCGGAACTTTTGTCGGACAGACTTGTAAAACTTGATGTGAAGAATTTTTACTGTTCGCCGCTTGGCAGAGCAAAGGACACTGCGTCCAAAACGCTTGAAAAACTCAGCCGTAAAGCCGAAACATTAAAATGGGCAAGAGAATTTGAGGGCAAGGTTAAAATAAACGGTGAAACCAAAAGTGCTTGGGACAGGCTTCCTACCGAGTGGACGGATAACCCCGATTTTTACAGCCCGCAAAATTGGATTAAAACTCAGATTATGCAAAGCGGAAATGTTGAAAAAAAGTACAAAAAGGTTTGCAGAGGTGTTGATGAGCTTCTTGCAAAGCACGGATATGTACATAAAGGCAATATTTTTGAAGTTAAAGAAGCAAATCACGATACTATCGTGTTGTTTTGTCATTTTGGTGTTGAGTGTGTTATTTTGTCACATATTTTCGGTTGTTCTCCAATGGTTTTGTGGCATAATTTTGTGGCTTTGCCAACCTCGGTTACCACTTTGATTACCGAAGAAAGGGAAGAAGGAATTGCCGTTTTCAGAATTCAGCAATTCGGCGATATAAGCCATTTGTATGCAGGAGGCGAAGAGCCTGCGTTTGCCGCAAGATTTTGCGAGTGCTTTTCGGACGACACAAGACATTGACAGATTTGAATTGAACCGCAATTTGATTGATTTCACTTTGCGGTTTTGTTTTTGTCTTATTGATTGACTGAAAAGAAAGTTTTATGTATAATATAATGTAAATATATAGCGGAAGTGATAATATGGCAGATAAAAAAGACTGCATGGCGGAATGCTGTGAAACTTCGTGTATTCACAAAAATTTGCTTGCAAAGGTAAATGAAAAAATGCCTGATGAAACGGAACTTTATGATTTGTCGGAGCTTTTTAAGGTGTTTGGCGATTCTACAAGAATAAGAATACTTTTTGTTTTGTTTGAAGAAGAAGTTTGTGTTTGTGATTTGGCAGAACAGCTTAATATGACGCAATCGGCAATTTCGCATCAACTCAGAATTTTGAAGCAAAACAAACTTGTTAAAAACAGACGAGAGGGCAAGTCGATGTTTTATTCTCTTGCCGATGACCATGTGCGTACAATTATTGCAATGGGACTTGAGCATATAGAGGAAAACGATTAATTTTTTATTGGAGGCGGTATGATGAAACGGTTATTTAGCATTTTTCTTGCTATAGCTTTGTTTGTTACTGCTTCTTTTTCATTTGAGTCGGTTTCGTTTGCGGCTGATGACGATTTGGGTACGAGAATAAAAGACAGCAACACTTTTTATAAATATGACGAAACGACAAAAACATTTTTTATAAACGGTGAGGGAGATGTTCCGAATCTTTCAAACAATTCAAAAGATCGGCCGTGGGCTGATTGGGAAAGCGATAAAATTCAAAATGTTGTGGTTGCCGAGGGCATAACTTCCATAGGCAATTATTTGTTTTATCAAGTGGGGGCAACCTCGTTTTCGCTTCCTCGAAGTCTTAAAAAAATCGGCAGATATTCTCTGTCGTGCACGAGAGGAATGAAAGAATGGACCCTTCCGTTTGGCGTGCAGACAATTTCGGATTACGCTTTTTATAATTGCATATATATGGAAACGGTTAATTTGCCGTCATCGGTTAAAACAATCGGCGACAGTGCGTTTTATAATTGTCGCAGCCTTAAAAGTGTGAATATTCCGTCAAGCGTTACCGCTGTAGGCAAAAACTCTTTTTACGCCTGCTCGGCACTCAATGAGGTTAATTTTGCTTCGCTCACGCAAACCACCGCGGTTTCGCTGTCGGCTTTTTTGGGATGCCCAAACTTAAAATCCGTTAACTTTTCTATGAATGTTTCGTGCAATGCAAAATCGTTCGGTTATATCAACAGCACAACCAAGACAGACGGATTTACCATGGGCGTTTTCAAAAATTCTCCTGCTTACAGTTACGCTCAGGGAAACGGCTTTGATTATGTTTTGCTTGATGAAGTGCCTGTAAAATGCGGTGTGGAATATGCCGCTTCCTTTACGGATGACAATATCGGCGATAGCTTTCATTATACATTTACTCCGGATAAAACTCAGGAGTATGTGATGTATTCTGTCGGCGGATGCGATACTTATGCAAAACTGTATCTTGACGGTGAGATTATAGCCCAAAATGACGATATTGATTTAAGCCAAAACGGATTTGGAATAAAACAAATTTTAAATAAAGGCAAAACATATGATTTGTATGTTACCTCAATGAAAATGACGGGTAACTTCAGCGTTCGTGTTTATCCTCAAAACATTGAAAATTTTGATGTTTATAACGGTAAAATCACCTTAAATGCGGCAGACGGCAGACTTGTCGGCAACAACAGGATTTTTGATATAACAAAAGATATGATGAAGGCTTTTGTTGTTGATTTAACTTTTGCCGACGGTACGGTTGACAGTCTCTTTATTGATGATTATATTGCGGGCGAGCACCTTAAAATTGTTGACAATCAGCGTGAAAAGCCTTTTGCTTGCGGAAATAACAACGGCTTGCTTTCTTTAGGCGACAAAACCGCAACATATGATATTTATGTTGAACACAGTTATGCTCAAAAGGTTGTTGAACCGACCGCTGACGATGACGGCTACACTCTTCATTACTGCATTAATTGCAATGTAAGCTACAAGGATAATTTTGTACCTACAACTTCGTATGTTGTTACCGGTAAGTGCGTTATGGCAGAGGATAGCTTTTATACCCATAATGAGGATGTGCCGTATTCTCATGTGTATATTACCGTTGACGGCAGAAGATACAATGTAAATGATGACGGTACATTTGCAATCAGGACTTTTGAAGATTGCTATATTACATTCAATAATCTTTACGGCGGAAATATTGTGAGAAAAATTGATGTTACGAATAACGGAAACTATGATTTCGGTACCGTTGCACTTAAAGGATATGACCTCAACGGTGACGGATATATAAATGCAAAGGACTATGCGATTTATTACAAAGAAATGAGAGAAAAACTCGGCGAGGACTACTGGCGGTTTGGCGACAATTTCTTGATTTGGCAATAGCAAGAGGCATAATGTACAATTATGTCTTTTGTTTTTTTATTATATTATATTATATAACTATTGAAATAAAATCTGTAACAAGGTATAATAATTAATATTAAAATGGAAAAATATGTCGTTGAGGTTTTCGGCATATGGGAAAGGACAAGACTTTATGAAAAAAGTTGCAATCATTATGGGTTCGGACAGCGATTTGCCTATCGTTACTCCGGCTATCAAACAACTCAAAGATTTGGGGATTGAAACCGAGGTGAGAGTTATGTCGGCTCACCGTACTCCGGAGGCCGCACACGAATTTTCAAAAAACGCTGTTAAAAACGGTTTTGGCGTTATTATTGCCGCAGCAGGTATGGCGGCTCATCTCGGCGGAGTTTTGGCTGCTTCAACAACTCTCCCTGTTATCGGAATTCCGTGTTCGGCAAAGGTGCTTGACGGTATGGACGCAATGCTTGCAACTGTTATGATGCCTCCGGGAATTCCTGTTGCTACAGTCGGTGTAAATGCGGCTAAAAATGCGGCACTTCTTGCGGCGGAAATTTTGGCTGTAGGCGATGACGGGCTTATGAGCAAACTCGTTGCTATGCGTGAGGATATGGCAAAGCAGGTTGAAGAAAAAGACAAGGCTCTTCAAGAAAAAATCAAAGAAATATAACAATAGGGTATAAGGAGAATACATTATGGAAAAAAGCTTCAGCGAAAGCTATGCGGCAGCAGGCGTAGATGTAACAGCGGGATATAAGTCGGTTGAACTTATCAAATCACATGTTAAAAGAACAAACATTCCGGGAGTCATCGGCGGTATCGGCGGCTTCGGCGGTATGTTTGAACTTGCGGCAAACGAATACAAAAATCCTGTTCTCGTTTCGGGTACAGACGGTGTAGGTACAAAAATCAAACTTGCTTTTCTTATGGATAAGCACGATACAATCGGCATTGACTGCGTTGCAATGTGCGTAAACGATGTTGCTTGTTCAGGTGCAAAGCCGCTTTTCTTCCTTGATTATATTGCTTGCGGCAAGAATTATCCTGAAAAAATCGAGCAGATAGTTAAAGGCGTTGCAGACGGTTGCGTTCAGTCGGGTTGTGCTCTTGTAGGCGGCGAAACTGCAGAACATCCGGGTATGATGCCTGATGAGGAATACGACCTTGCAGGCTTTACAGTTGGTATCGGTGAAAAGGACAAGCTTGTATCGGGCGAGCACCTCAAGGCAGGCGACGCCATCATCGGTGTTGCATCATCGGGTATTCACTCAAACGGCTTTTCACTTATTCGCAAGGTGTTCAATATCAACAGCGAAACTATTGCTGTTAAGTATGACGAACTCGGCACAACTCTCGGTGAAACGCTCCTTACTCCTACAAGAATTTATGTAAAGCCTCTCCTCACTCTTATGGACAATGTAAGAGTAAACGCTATTTCTCACATCACAGGCGGCGGCTTTTATGAGAATGTTCCGAGAATGCTCAACGATAACACTCTTGCCGTTATCGAAAAGGACAAATGCTTCAAGCTTCCTATTTTTGACCTTATTCAAAAAACAGGCAACATTTCCGAGCATGATATGTATAATACATTTAATATGGGCACAGGTCTTATGCTTGCGGTTGATTCCGACAAGGCAGACGAGGCTGTAAGAATTCTTAATGAAAACGGCGAGCAGGCAACAATTATCGGCGAAATCAAAAACGGCGAAAAGGGAGTAGAAATATGCTGAACATAGCGGTGTTTGTTTCCGGAGGGGGAACAAATCTTCAGGCTCTTATTGACGCACAGGACAGGGGCGAAATCAAAAACGGCAAAATCACCTTTGTCCTTGCTTCAAACGAAAACGCATATGCTCTTGAGCGTGCAAAAAAAGCAGGTATTGAAAGCACGGTTGTTAACCGAAAAGCATATGATACAAAGGCAGATTATGACAAAGCCGTACTCAAAGCTCTTGAGGGCAGAAATATCGACTTGATTGTTCTTGCCGGATTTTTGTCAATCCTCGGCGAGGATTTGGTTAACGAATACAAAAACAGAATTATCAACATTCACCCAAGCCTTATCCCGCTTTTCTGCGGTGACGGATTTTACGGCAAAAAGGTGCATACTGCTGTTCTCAACAGCGGTATGAAGGTTACGGGTGCAACCGCTCATTTTGTAAATGAAATTACCGACGGCGGTGCAATTATTTTGCAAAAGGCTGTTCCGATTGAACAGGGCGATAACGAGGATGTTCTTCAGTATCGTGTTATGCGTCAGGCTGAATGGGAGATTTTGCCTAAAGCCGTATCGCTTTTCTGCGAGGGCAGAATAAAAATTAACGGAAACAAAACAGAAATTATTTGAGGTTAGATATGAATATAGAATCACTTGCAAAAGAACTTAACACAAATACATATCCGGGACGAGGCATTGTTCTCGGCAAATCAAAGGACGGCAAAAAGGCTGTAATCGCTTATTTTATTATGGGTCGTTCGGTTAACTCACGCAACAGAATTTTTGAAGAAAATGACAGAGGCGGTATCCGTACAAAGGCTTTTGACGAAAGCAAGATGGAAGACCCGAGTCTTATTATCTACAATCCTGTTCTTAAATTTGAGGACAAAACAATTGTTACAAACGGCGACCAAACAGACACAATCTATGATTGCTTTGCAAACGGCAAGTGCTACATTCACGCACTTCGCACTCGTGAGTTTGAGCCTGACGCACCGAACTATACTCCAAGAATTTCGGGTGTTGTTAAGCCAAACGGCGACTATAATTTGTCAATCCTCAAATCAAACAACGGCGAGCCGCAGTGCGTAAGATATTTCTTTGAATATCCGGCAACAGCAGGTCTCGGACACTTCATCCACACATATAAATGTGACGGTGATCCTATTCCGTCATTTGAGGGCGAACCTACCCCTGTTGAAATCGGTGACGAAAGCATTGATGATTTCACCAAGATGGTTTGGGATAACCTCAACGAGGACAACAAGGTTTCTCTTTTCACTCGTTATATCGACCTTGAAACAGGCACAGAGGAAACAAGAATTATTAATAAAAACAACTAATTATATTCGGAGGATGTTATGAGAGTTTTGGTAGTAGGTTCGGGCGGCAGAGAACACGCTCTTATCAGAAAAATCAAGGAGTCAAGCAAAGTTGATTATATTGCGTGCTGTCCCGGCAACGGCGGCATTTCGTATGATGCTGAATGTTTTGATGTCGGTGCAACCGACATTGACGGAGCGGTTGAACTTGCAAAAAAGATAAAGGCTGATTTTGTGGTTGTCGCTCCCGACGATCCGCTTGTACTCGGTATGGTAGATGCACTCAACGAGGCAGGCTTTGCAACCTTCGGTCCAAAGGCAAATGCCGCAATTATCGAAGGCTCCAAGGTTTTCTCAAAGGATCTTATGGAAAAGTACAATATTCCTACTGCCGAATACAAGGTGTTCAATGACCCGGCGGATGTAATTGACTATATTAAGGAAAAGAACGAATTTCCTACCGTTATCAAGGCTGACGGTCTTGCACTCGGCAAGGGCGTAATCATTCCCGAAACACTTGATGAGGCTGTTGCGGGTGTAAAGGAAATTATGGAAGATAAGATTTTCGGCGACTCGGGCAACAATGTTGTTGTTGAGGAATTCCTCACAGGCCCTGAAGTTTCTGTTCTTGCATTCACAGACGGCAAGTGTGTAAAACCTATGGTAACTTCTATGGACCACAAGCGTGCACTTGACGGTGACAAGGGTCTTAACACAGGCGGTATGGGCACTGTTTCTCCAAATCCTTATTATACAGAGGAAATTGCCAAGGAATGTATGGAAAAAATTTTTGTTCCTACTATTGAGGCTATGAACAGCGAGGGCAGAACTTTTAAAGGTTGCCTTTACTTCGGATTGATGCTTACACCGAAAGGACCAAAGGTAATTGAATATAACTGTCGTTTCGGCGACCCTGAAACACAGGTTGTTTTGCCAAGACTTAAAACTGATATTATTGATATTTTTGAGGCTATCAACAACGGCACACTTGCAGATTTGGACATTGAGTGGGACGAAAGAGCTTGCACTTGCGTAATTATGGCTTCGGGCGGTTATCCAAAATCTTATCCAAAGGGAATAGAGATTACAGGTCTTACCGACGGTCAGCTTGACGGTGTAACCGTTTATCACGCAGGCACAAAACTTCAGGACGGCAAGCTTGTAACTGCCGGCGGCAGAGTTCTCGGCGTTACCGCTCTCGGCAATGATTTAAAGGAAGCACTTGCAAAATCTTATGCCGCTGTTGAGCAAATTCACTTTGACGGTGCTCATTACAGAAAAGATATCGGTGCAAAAGCACTCAAGGCTTTGCAGTAAATATGAACAAATTGTCAATTTTGTCAAAAAATACAAAATGTTATTGACAATTATACAAAATGGAATTATACTGAATTAAACAACATTATACGCCATAATTGCGTCATTTTGTATGTAAATGCAAAAACAAAAAATTATATATAGTTTTAAATATATAAAAATATATATTTTGGGGGTTTGACCATGGCAACTGTCAAAAAGAACAATACAAAGAAAATTGTTTGGGCTGTTATTGCCGTTATTCTGGTTGTTGCAATTATTGTTGCATCCGTGATAATAGGCAAAAACGGCAAAAAAACAGAGGTAACACTTAATACGGTATCTACAAGTTCTATCACTCAGACCGTATCTTCAACAGGTCAGGTAAGTTCCGGTGTTAAAAAGGAATACAAGCCCGGTTCTGTTGCTACCGTAAAAAAGGTTTATGTAAAAGTCGGTGACAAAGTTAGAAAAGGCGACAAGCTTGCTTCGTTTGACACAAGCACTCTTGATTCTCAGGTTGCAAGCCTTAATTCCGCATATGCAAATTCAAACGCTTCGTATCAAGAGGCAGTTCAACATCAGGCAGAAGCGGCAAAGCAACTCAGCTCAATTAATAAAAGCATAGCAAAGACCGAAAAAACTTTGAAAAAGCTTCAAAAAGCCGAGCAGAAGAAAAACACTACCGCTACCACCGTTACTCAAAAACAAACAACAACTGCGGCGGCTTCAACAACAAGACCTAATATTACTATGCCAACCAGACCTTCGGCAACAACTACCGAATCAACAACAAAGTGTGAGCACGAGCTCGGTGCACCGTATAAGCAGAATAATTATGCTTATCACTATGCAACATGTTCAAAGTGCGGTGCAACCGTTCAGGAAGTTCACTCTTTCGCTTCTCCTGTAAAGTTTGATAACAATATCCATACATACACTTGCACAAAGTGCGGATATGTAAAGAAAGAAGCACATATTTTTGAATCAAACTCGCTCAGTGCAACATGTACAGTATGCGGTGCACAGCGTACAACAGGCTTTAACGAAACAGAAGTAAAGATTCAAATCGCTCTTGAAGAACTTCAACCGGTATTTGATTCACTCAAAGATCTCGGTGACGCATCAAAGCAAATCGTTGAGCTTCTTACAGGTCTTGCAAAGGACCTTGCGGATATCGCAAAAGATGTTGATGATTTAACCAGTACAATTACTCTTGTTGCCAACACAATTATGCAACAAATCGCTTCGGGCAACTGGAGTGCAGATAAAATTGCTGACGCAGTCGGCAAGTCGGTTACAGCTGCAATTAAACAGGGTATGATTGAGTTTATTGACAGCGGTGCTGCTGTTAAAATGATTGAAACTGCCGTTAAATCCGTTGATTGGAAGGCAATCGGCAGAGGTATTGCCGAGTCGGATAATTTCGGATTGGCTTCGGCTCAGGTTCAACTTGCCGCTCTTTATGCTCAAAAGGAAGTTTATACAATTACAGCTGCAGCTTCAACAGTTAATGCTCAAAAACAGGCAAAGGATGCCGCAAAGAAAGCATATGATACAGCTAAAAATGCAAGAGATGACCTTGCTAAGGGTTGGACAGCTGAATTTTCCGGTGTTATTACAACCTGTGATATAGAATCCGGTTCACAAACAACCGCACTTTCAACAGGTATTACTCTTGAAAATATGAAAAAGAGAGTTGTAACGATTTCTCTCGGTGAATACGATGTTCACAAGGTTAAAGAGGGAATGGCTGCAACGGTTAAAACAGCGTACGGTACATATGACGGTGTTGTTGCTTCTATTGCACCTACCGCAACAGGCGGTTCATCGGGTTCTGTGCTTGACAGCGTAGGCTCAATGGCAGGTATCAGCGGTCTTTCTTCACTTACCGATTCCGGTGCAGGTGTTGAATGTAAAATAGTTGTTGATCATCCTGACGAAAACATCATTGTCGGTTTTGATGCCGATGTTGAAATTGTAACCGGTATATACAACGATATACCTTGTGTTCCTATTGAATCCATAGTTCTTGAAAAAGAGGGCACATATGTTTATCTTTATGATTCGGAGGAAGGCACAGTAACAAAAACAAAGATTGAAACAGGTGCAACCTCGGATACTTCGTATGAGATAAAGTCAGGAATTTCAGTTGGTGACCAAATTGTTGCAACTCCTCAAACAGACTACGAGGAAGATACATTCAAGGTAAAAGTTGTAACCAATAAAACTAAATAAGAGGTAATATAGGTGAATATAACAGAAAGCTTAAAAATCGCTGTAAAGTGTATAAAAGCAAACTGGATGCGTTCCGTTCTTACCATGCTTGGAATTATTATCGGTATCACCTCTGTAATTATGATTGTCGGTGCAGGTACGGGTGTGCGTGACTATATCGTTGGACTTATTGAGGATATGGGCTCAAATGCTGTGCTTGTATCGGTTGATACAACTCAGGCAACCGAAAATGACTATATTACACTTGACGATGTAGAAAATATCAAAACAAAAGTTTCGGGCGTTGAGCGTTGCTCGCCAATGCTTATGGGCTTTGGTAATGCAACTATTGATGCAACCGCAACCGAAGCAACGGTAATGATGGTGGGCGTAAACAGCGATGTTCAGTTTGCTATGACAAATACGTGTGAGTACGGCAGATTCTTTACGGATGAGGAATATGCCGCAAATGCTCCTATGGCTGTTATGGGTCTTGAATCGGCAAAAACAGCCTTCGGTTATGAAGATGCAACAGGTCAAAGCATAACGGTTTCTTCATCCGGTAAATCAATGAAAATCAAAGTTTGCGGTGTTGCCAATATCGATGCAATGGTTAATTCGTTGGGCGGAAGCGGCAATATCGGCTCAATGTTCCAAAACGGCTCGGATAAGCCGATGATTGCACTCTTTATGCCTTGTACAACACTTACACAGATTACAGGTG
Source organism: uncultured Eubacterium sp. (assembly GCF_934561735.1). Classification (GTDB taxonomy): domain Bacteria; phylum Bacillota; class Clostridia; order Oscillospirales; family Acutalibacteraceae; genus Eubacterium_R. The sequence goes on along the minus strand of NZ_CAKTGT010000006.1, from coordinate 54,771 downwards.
CAAGTGCAAATCTCTCCAATGTTTTTGTAATTGCAGAGGAGGGCAAGGATTACGATGCTGTCGGCAACGCAACCGTAAACTATTTAAAAGCCGTTCACGGCAATTATTCAAACGGTATGTACACGGCTCAAAATATGGCTACATATATTGAGATTGTTGATATTATTATGAAGGTTCTTACAATCTTTATTGCCGGTGTAGGTGCAATTTCTCTTATCGTCGGCGGTATCGGTGTAATGAATATTATGCTTGTATCGGTAACCGAACGAACGAGGGAAATCGGTATCAGAAAATCGCTTGGTGCTAAAACCCGAGTGATTACAATGCAGTTCCTAACCGAATCGGTCATATTGTGCTTGATAGGCGGATTTATTGGCGTCGTCTTGGGTGTCGCGGGAGCATTTGCCGCGTGCTCGATAATAGATATAACGCCTAAGATAAGTATTTGGCTTATTCTCTTGGCACTTTTGTTCTCATCGGGTGTTGGATTATTCTTTGGTATTTATCCTGCAAAGAAAGCCGCTCAGCTCAGCCCTATTGATGCATTGAGAGCAGAGTAAATAAATTACTATAAAATAAAAAAACAATCCTTTCCAAAGCAGAGAGGATTGTTTTTTAATCGTTGTATGCTTTTTTGTTGTAGGGGAAGAGATATTATCTTCTCGTGCTGAATTTATCTCTTTTATGCAAACATAAGAAAATCGGTATCGCTTGATTTAGCGATACCGATAATTTTTAGGGAAGTTATTACTGATTATTTTTCAGCGTATTTGTCGTCACCGTTCCAGCTGTACATAGCTCTGATGCCCTTACCTACTTCTTCAAGTTGGTGAGAAGCTTCAAGCTCTCTTGTAGCCTTGAAGTGAGCCCAACCGTTGTTTGCTTCTGTGATGAACTTAGAAGCAAATGTACCGTCTTGGATTTCACGAAGGATTTGCTTCATTTCCTTCTTGGTTTCGTCTGTTACAAGACGCTTACCTGTTTCGTAGTCACCGAACTCAGCTGTGTTTGAAATTGAGTATCTCATCTTTGAGAAGCCGCCTGAATAAATAAGGTCAACGATAAGCTTCATTTCGTGGATACATTCAAAGTAAGCGTTTCTTGGGTCGTAACCTGCTTCAACAAGTGTTTCAAAACCAGCCTTCATAAGAGCTGTAACACCGCCGCAAAGAACAGCTTGCTCACCGAAGAGGTCAGTTTCTGTTTCGCACTTAAATGTTGTTTCAAGGATAGCAGCTCTTGCACCGCCGATGCCTGCACCGTAAGCAAGTGCTGTGTCAAGGCAGTGGCCTGAAGCGTCTTGATATACTGCTACGAGGCAAGGAGTACCTTTGCCTTCTTTGTACTCTGATCTTACTGTGTGACCCGGAGCCTTAGGAGCAATCATAAATACATCTACATTTGCAGGTGGTACGATTTGCTTGAAGTGAATGTTAAAGCCGTGTGCAAATGCAAGTGCTTTGCCTTCTGTGAGGTTTGGAGCGATGTCGTTCTTGTAGATTGCAGCTTGCTTTTCATCAGGAGTAAGTACCATGATGATGTCTGCAGCCTTAACTGCTTCTGCTGTTGTCATAACCTTAAGACCAAGGTCTTCAACATGCTTCCATGATTTTGAACCTTCGTAAAGACCAACGATTACATTAACGCCGCTTTCGTGAAGGTTGAGTGCGTGAGCGTGACCCTGTGAACCAAAGCCGATGATAGCAACTGTCTTGCCGTCAAGTACACTCAAATTACAATCTGATTCGTAAAAAATTCTAGCTTCTGCCATTTTTATTTCCTCCGAAAAAATAATATTTTGTTTTGTTTGGCTGTCGGACAAGTTGACCGACAACCGTTTGATTTATTTCTTAATTCACATTATATATCGTATGATGTCTTATGTCAATAGAAAATTTTAATTTTTTTATAATCCTTCCATTGCGTGCAAAATATGGAGCCTCATTGCCGTTCTCGCACCCTCTGCGTTTCGTGCTTTGAGGAAGTCCATAATCAGTCTGTCATCGTTTAAGTTGTTTTTGTTGATGTTTTCGTCTTTTTGCATAACAATTACGCCGTTTTTGATTGCGTTGAAGATGATTGGCATAAATTGCTTTACAAATGCATTGTGCGTTGCGTTTGCGATACTTTCGTGGAACTTTTGCTCCTCGTATGTTCTGTCTTCGCCGGATTTTATCTTTGCTTCAACGGCTTCGCCGTATTTGCAGATGATCGCTATTTCCTCGTCTGTGGCACGCTGTGCGGCGTAATATGCACAATCCGGTTCAAACATCAGCCTCATCTCAAACAAATCGTCAAGACCGCTGCTGATTTCGCCGAGGTCGTTGCTTTCTATTGTGGTGTTTGATGTAACAAAAGTACCTTTGCCACGCTTGATTTCCAATATTCCGCCGAGCGTTAAAATTCTCACCGCTTCTCGCAGGGTGGAACGACTTATTCCGAGTTCTGCGGCAAAATCGTTTTCGTTTGGGAGTTTGTCGCCTACGGAAAAGCGGTGCTCGTTTTCTATCATAGACTTGATTCTTTTTGCTGTAATATCGGACAGTTTACTTGTATTTGACATAGCACCATCTCCTTTATGTATGATAATACCACAAAACATCATACAAGTCAATATGTTGTCAGACATCATATTTTTAAATTATTTTTCCGATAGCTATTGTAAATTGTGAACAAATGTTATAGAATGTAATTAATTCTAATATATAGAGGCAGAAGGTGTAATAATGAATAAGGCCGTAAAGGTAAGATATTATATTGAATCATTGTGCGTATATGATTTTAAACAGGACGAGATTATTAACGCACTTTATGATTTGCTCAACTCATTGGAGGACGAAACTGTTTTGACAAAGCAGAGCAGATTTTTCAATTTGCTGTCATCACATCATTCGCTCAGGCACTATGTGTCAAAACTTATTTTGACAGATGACAATGTTTTTACAAAGGCTGCTGCGGCAGGAAAATGTGATGAACTTGACCCGTCTATTATTGACGGTGTAAAAGCCGATTTGGAAAAGCTTGAAGTTATCGCTTCGATTTCGGCAGAGGATATTTATAAAGCGGAAGAGGACAGTGACATTGCGGATGTTCTCAAAACTATGCCAAAGTGGAATTCAAACGGCAGGGCAATGCTTCCGCTCACCGATAATTGGGCAGAACATATTGAAGATTTAAAAGCCTTTCACAGAACAAACGGTTACGGTATGTTTGCCAAATTTGTTGCGTTCACTTGGAGAAATGAGGAGTTCGTTCCGATTACGGCTATTGATTCCATTCGCTTGACCGACCTTAAAAACTATGAGGTTCAGCGTGGCAAGGTTGTTGATAACACCGTTGCGTTTATTTCCGACTTGCCGGCAAACAATGTTTTGCTTTACGGTGACAGAGGTACGGGCAAAAGTTCCACCGTTCACGCAATCCTTAATGAATATAAGGACAGAGGCTTGCGAATGATTGAAATTTCAAAGGGCGACATCAACGATTTGACTATGATTAGGGAAAAGATTTCCGACAGTCCTATGAAATTCATCATATTTATTGATGATTTGAGCTTTGACAATCACGATGATTCGTTCGGCGAATTAAAGGCGGCACTTGAGGGCTCACTTTCGGGCAGACAGAATAATACTCTTATTTATGCCACATCAAACAGACGCCATCTTATCAAGGAGAATTTCTCCGACCGTGAAAATGATGTAAACCGTTCCGATACTCTTCAGGAAGAACTTTCGCTTTCAGACAGATTCGGTCTTTCAATCACATTCATCAATCCCGACAAAAAGGATTTTGAAGACATTGTTCAAAAGATTGCAACCGACAGAGGACTTAAATCCGATATGGAAAAGATATTGTTCAACGCAGAACAATGGGCAAGACGCAGAGGCGGTCGTTCTCCGAGATGTGCCCGTCAGTTTATCGACTATGTTGAAAGCTGTGAAAAGCGAAATATCGAATGGTAAAAATTTGATAAATATGAATTAATTAATTGTTAAAAATATTAATTCTTTGTTTACTCAAAATACAAATTGTGAACAAAATCGTTTGATATTATGGGTGCAAAGAGAAGAAAGAAAGGAAAAACGATTATGGCAAATAAAATTCTTGTAGTTGACGATGATTTAAACATCTGCGAACTTCTCAAACTTTATCTTGAAAATGAGGGCTATGTGGTATTCACCGCAAACGACGGTCAGGAAGCTGTTGATATGTTCCAAAACAAGACACCCGATTTGGTGCTCCTTGACATTATGCTTCCTAAAAAGGACGGCTGGCAAGTTTGCCGTGAAATCAGAAAAACATCATCTGCTCCTATTATAATGCTTACCGCAAAGGGCGAAACCTTTGATAAGGTACTTGGCTTGGAACTTGGCGCAGACGACTATGTTGTAAAGCCTTTTGATGCAAAAGAGGTTATGGCAAGAGTTAAAGCTGTTCTTCGCAGAACAACAGGCGACAGCGACTCAACAGAAACCGAAAAAAAGGTTGTTATCTATGACAATCTTGAAATTAATATTCAAAATTATGAGATGAAGGTAAAGGGCGTGCCTGTTGACACTCCTCCTAAAGAACTTGAACTCATTTATCACTTTGCTTCAAATCCAAACAGAGTTTATACCCGTGACCAGCTTCTTGATGAGGTGTGGGGATTTGATTATTACGGCGACTCCCGTACAGTTGATGTGCATGTAAAAAGACTCCGTGAAAAGCTTGAAGGCGTATCGGACAAATGGTGCTTAAAGACCGTTTGGGGTGTTGGATATAAATTTGAAACAAAGGACTAAATTGAATTATGGCATTACGAAAAGGTAAAAGACAAAACCTGTTTACCAAATACTTTTTGATATTTGTTGCCATCTTTCTTTTTATGCTTACGGTTATGGGTACAGTGCTCATAACGATTGTTAACGCTTATTCTCTCAGCGAAAAAACAGACCTTTTGAGTGAAAATACAAAAACACTTGCAAATACAATATCGCAGAATATGATTGTAAATAATATGAACAGTGATTATTCGGCATATAAGGAAAGTATTTGTGAAAACCTTTCTATGGTGTCGGGTTGTATAGATGCCGATGTGTTTGTTTGTGATGCCGGCGGCAGCATAATTATGTGCAAGGACCAAACCGGACTTAAAGGATTTGTTACCGGAGAAACGGTGTGCAAAAATCATAAAAATTTTGTAATCGGTGACAAACAGCTTCAGCGTGTGTATGAGGGTGCTTCAATCGGCAAGGCAATGATTAACGGCGAATCGTATTATGTTGTCGGTACGGCAATAAAAACTTCGTTTGATGCAAATAATTTAACTGACAACAATCAAATTATAGGTACGGTTTTTGCAGTTACACCGACAGGCTCACAAGGCATTGTTTCGCTTGTTATGAAGTCGTTTTTGATTATTGCAATCATTTGCCTCGGCATTGCCTGCATAGTTATTTGGCAGGTTACAAAGCATATGGTTACTCCTCTTCAGCAAATGAGTGCGGCGGCAAAGCGTTTTGCGGTAGGCGACTTTTCATACAGAGTTAACATCAAAACAAACGATGAACTTGCGGATTTGGGCTATGCTTTCAACGAAATGGCAGATGCTCTTGACAAACTCGAAAGCTCAAGACGGTCGTTTGTTGCAAATGTTTCGCACGAACTTAAAACGCCGATGACTTCCATTGCAGGATTTATTGATGGTATTCTTGACGGAACAATTCCAAAGGAAAAAGAGGATTATTATCTAAAGATTGTATCGGATGAGGTAAGACGATTGTCACGACTTGTTGTGGCAATGCTTAATATGAGCAAGATTGAATCGGGCGACTTCCAGATGAAACCTAAGCCGTATAATCTTTCCGACCAAATTATTCATATTCTTTTGACCTTTGAGCAAAAGATAGAAAAGAAAAATATAGAAATTCGAGGACTTGATAATCTTGAACCTCACCATATTGTAGCCGATACGGATATGATTTATCAGGTTATTTACAACTTGTTTGACAATGCCGTTAAGTTTACAAATGACGGAGGATATATAGAGATTAATGTTGCCGATGTGGGCGACAATGTTCAAGTCAGCATCAAAAACAGCGGTGAGGGTATTGACGCTTCAGAGCTTTCCCGTGTGTTTGAAAGATTCTATAAAGTGGACAAATCACGCTCACTTGACGCAAAGGGTGCAGGTCTCGGACTTTATATAGTAAAAACAATGGTAGAGATGCACGGCGGCAGAATTTTTGCAAAGTCGGACAGCAAGACCGAAGCAGAATTTGTGTTTACTCTTCCAAAATCAAAATAAAAGGAGAATCGTCATGGACGAATATAACAACAATCAAAATAATGTAAGCGGCGGCAACGATATGCCGAACGGCGAGTATCATTTTGTTCCGCCAAGACAAAATCAACCGCAAAATAATACAAATCAGGGCTCACAGCCCAATCAATATTCACAGCCTGTAAATCAGGGCCGATATTATCAAAACAATACACGCCCTAATAACGGCACATATTACACACCAAACAATGCAAATATGTATGGCAGACCTGTTGCACCGGCTCCGAAGCCGCCTAAGAAAAAGAATAAGGCACTCAAGGTTGTCATCATTGTTGCAATAGTTGTTGTAGCTGTGTCAATCTTTGGCATTGCAGCCGCAATGGTAGGAAATAATTCATCAAGCGGTTCAAGTGAAAGCACCACTCAAAGCGATTCTGCCGACAGCACAAAGGGCGGAGCAAAAATTAATGATAGCAAGGGCGATGTTGCAACAAAGGACAGCAACGGTAATTTGACCGTTGCCGGCGTCGCTGAAAAAACTATCGATTCCTGTGTTCTCATTTCGGTTTATTCCGAGCAGAATTCATATTATGATTTTTACAATTTCGGTCAAAGTCAAAACAGCGGTTCAGATGAACAAACTTTATCGGGCGAAGGTTCGGGCGTTATAATGAGCGAAAACGGCGGAACAACATATATTATGACTGCGGCTCATGTTATTTCGGACGGCTCAACCTTTAAGGTAACAACAAATGACGGCAAAACCTACGATGCAACAATTGTAGGATATGACAGCCAAACCGATATAGGCGTTCTTTCAATCAAGGCAAGCGGGCTTCAGGTTGCCGAGTTTGCCAACAGCGATGACATCGTTGTCGGTGAACAAGCGGTAGTTATCGGTTGCCCGGGCGGCAGTAAGTTTATGAACAGCGTTACAACAGGTATTGTATCTGCTCTTGACCGTCCCGTTTCATCATCAATCGGTTACGATAACGAGTGTATTCAAACAGATGCGGCTATCAATCCGGGTAACTCGGGCGGTGCGCTTTTCAATATGAGCGGTCAGGTTATCGGCATCAACTCATCAAAGATTGCTTCAACCGATTATGAGGGTATGGGCTTTGCCGTACCGAGCAATACAGCGGTTAAAACGGCAAACAGCCTTATTAAAAACGGTTATGTGGCAGGCAGAGCAAAACTTGGCATCACTTACAATACAATTACAAATGCGTCAAATGCAAGTGCAATTCTTGCCGCTCTTGAACAAAAGGGCTACAAAGATGCCGAAGGTACAATGATTATCGGCGAAGTTGATTCCGAATCGGACCTTGCAAACAAGGATGTTAGACAGTATGATATGATTGTTGCAATTAACGGCAACACAATGACTTCAACCGATGTGCTCACAAATATCCTCAGCAAATCATCACCCGGCGATACGGTAACACTTACAATCGCAAGAATTGAGAATAATAATCTTAAAATCTTTGATGTAAAGTGCAAGCTTATCGAAAGCAAAGGCTAATATTACTAAACAGTTTAAGGGACTGTCGCATTTATATGTGACAGTCCCTGTGTTATTGTTGCTTATTTATAGTTTACATTGTCTGCTTTTGTTATGTCGTAGATTGAATCAAGCTGTACATTGTCGTCAAGTGCACTGAATTTGTCGTTTTGGTAATCGGCTGTGCCTTCGTAATCGGCAAGGTAGTTTTGCTTCATAGTCAGCACTTTGTCGCCTTTGCCTTTGTAATTTTTAATTATCAGCTCGGGTGTGCCGTCGTTATCCAAATCTTTGATTAAATATTGCATTTTCGCTTTGACATCATCGCTTGTGTTGTTGATTGCCCATTGAACAGCCCAATAGTATTGACGGTGAACATTGTCGCTGTAAAGCGATTTGCGTTCTTTAACCCCATAATTTACGGGAATTGATTTTTTAAACGCCATATAGTCGTATTGCGGTCGCCATTGGTCACCTGTTTCTACGGTGTTGTTAAATGTATCCTCGTCGGCTTCAACATCAAAGTAGGTAATGCCTTTCAGTTCCTTGTCCTCTTTGTAAACAGCATCCCAAAAAGCGTGGTGTTTGATGGTCTTAACATTTTTCGGAATGTACATATAGTTGAGTGCCCTTGTGTAATAAAGGCAGTCCGAACCGATAAATTCCAAGCTTTCCGGCAGGGAATTGTAAATTGTTTTCATCGAGTCAACGGCTTTGTATGTTGTGTCCGTAATCGGCGTGTCGGTTGTGTAGGTGAAAATGTTTGTTAAAACGGTGTTTTTAAACACAGCCATATTGTCCATTTTTGTTACGCCCTCGGGTATGTAAAGGTCAACGATGTTGCTGTATGCAAATGCAAGTTCGTTGATTTTTGTAACTGTTGACGGAATGACATATGTGCGGCAAAGCCTGTTGTATGTTTGATAATACTGCTCGTCATAGAGTTTGTTTGTGCCCCACATTCTTTCAACAAGGTTGTTGCCTTTTTCATCAACTAAATTGCCGTTTTCATCGGTAATCTTTGATATAAACTTGCGGTTGCCCTTTTTGTCGATTTTTTCATCTGCGTAGCCGTTTTCAATCATCAGCTGCAAATCGTGATAGTTAGGGTAAAACACCGCTTCGGTTACATCTTTGTTGTAAACAACGCCGTCAAGGTCGCAGTAGTTGGGGTTTTGGTCGTCAATCCACACATTGCGAACATACCAACAGCTGTAAATAGCCTTGCTGTCAATGTATTTTACATCCTTGCCGAATGTGATGTTGTGCAGTGTTTCATCACCGTTGAACGCATATTCGTGGATGGATGTGATAGGCTTTGATGTATCTTTTTTGCCTGTGTCGAGGTCAACAACATAGTCAATGGTGATGTCTGTTATTCCGCCCGGATTTGAAAATCTTACAAGTTCATATGTGCCGTCATCAAGCTGTTTGTATTTGTATGTGTCGCTGTGTACGGCTTTTACTGAAAAGAACATTGCCGCAAAAATTGCAATCAGCAGTACAACGATAAAGACAACTTTTTTGGTTTTTGCGTTGTCATACGGTTGATTGATGTGAGGCTTTTGCAGTCCTTCGATTTGATATGTCCAAATTTCATCTTCGGGAATATCGAGCGTGTAAGCCTGAGCGGTTTCCTGAGTTTCAAATGCCTCCTGTGCAAGGAAGTCGTCATTTTGCTTTTGCTTTTTCTTTTTGCTCATGATACAACCTCCTCAAGTTCTTTTTCTTCTTCGGCAACTTCAACTATGCCGTGCTCCTCGTTATATTGCTTTCTTGTAACTTCTTCGCGGCGACGCAAGACTTCCATAACTTTGTTTTGCTTGTCGTCGTTGTAATCCCAAAAGATATACGGTATCGTCATAAGAAGATAGCCTATAATATCTATTATAATAGGTACAACAATGATTTTTACTCTTGACGAGTCGATGAAAAGTACATCCCAGTTTGTGTTAAAACCGAATTTGAGAAGTAACAACGGAATGATAAGGCCTACAAATGAAGTGATAGGACCCGTGAACCAGCCGAATACGCCGGCAAAACTTTCAAGTCTTTCACCCGAAAGGTACATTTGATAGTCGTTTACACGAATGTCCATATCGTGCGAGATTGACTTAGGTACGGTTTGGAACATTTCGGTTATGAACAGCATAACCACCGAAAGTGTACCGCAAAGAACAAGGTTTTCGCCGCAGAAGATGTAGCAGCAAACAATTACGCTGTAGCATACGGCACGGGAAAGCTGATAGAATATCATAACCTGCTTGTAGGTAAATCTCTTGATAAAGTACGGCGTGAACAGGTCGGGCGGCGTGCCGGCAAAGCTGACGAGAGCAACAATAAGACTGTATGTAAGACCCGTCAACCTGAATGTGTAAAGGTACAAAATTGTTGTAAATGCAAGCATACCGTTGCCGAGTGAATCCAAAAGACCTACTATTGTTTGGATCCACCTGTATTTGTTGCGAAGAACACCGAACATACCGTCCCAGAAATTGATTTTAACCTTCTTTTCAAGAGGCGGTTGCGGAATTCTCTCTTTGATTCTGCCTGCAAATATCATTGTGATAACGGCAAAAATCGTAAATGTAACAGGAATAATCCATTTGAACACGGCAATGTCCGCCCAGTCGTTTGGGCACTTGTCAATAATTGCCGGCAAAATGATTGCCAAAATTGATTGGAACAGGTGAGAAAGCTTTATAGGATATGACCTTACAAAGATACGCTCACGCATATTCGGCGAGATGTTTTGCGTGCAGGTTTCAAGATTGTTGTTGAACCCAAAGAGGTTGTAGATTGAAAACAGCAGGTTTGCAACCCAAACTCTTGTTGTAACATCTGTGATTGTTGAATAAAACGGAAGCCAGCCGATGAGCCAAACCATTATGATTTTCGGCACAACATCACAATAAAGGCTGTACTTGTATCTGCCGAATTTAGGTATAAGCTTCTTTCTGTAAAAAATATTACGGGCACCGGACCAGCCGTTCCATAAAATGTGGGTGCCGAAAATTTTGATAACCGATGCGGCATTAACGCCCTCAAGCCCGTTGAGGTAGGCAACAAGTTTGTTTGTTTCGGGCAGAAATGCCGAAAAATCGCCGAATATCATTGCAAGTCCGGCGGCTATCAAAAAGAAATATAATCCGTAAAAACTACGCTCGGTTTTCTTTGGCAAAAATCCGAGGTTGTCGTTGATTACCCATCCGATAAGCGTCCAAACATAGTTGAGCGGCATATTGATGAGGGAGATAATTGCGTATGTAAGATACGGCAGCTTGTAGTGATACATCATCAAATAGCAGCCTGCAGCAAAGCTGATGTATTCAAGCGTTTTGTTGCCGGCATAGTTTGCACCTACGCCAAACAGAATATCCACATATTCCTTGTACGGAACATATTTGCCCTTTGCAGGCTTGTTCCAATGCGTTTTAACTTCGGTAAAAAGTCCTTTTACCTTTGAACCTTTGTTTCCCATTCATTTCCTCCTAAAGCACTGTACTTATTAAACAATAACATATTTTTAGCAAAAAATTAACTGTTTTTTGTATAAATTGTGCACAAAGTTTTAAAAAGGAATTTTACATTTTGTACAAATTGATGTTTAACAAATAAAAAAGGACACCCCTTGGGATGCCCTTATAATAATATATTTACAGTACCTTAGAAAGGAAGTCAACCAATCTTTGGTCTTTCGGATGATTGAAAATGTCATCCGGTGTGCCTTGTTCAAGGATTTTGCCTTCGTCCATAAAGATAACTCTTGTGGCAACCTCTTTTGCAAAGCCCATTTCGTGAGTTACGATAACCATTGTCATGCCTTTGTTTGCAAGCTGTTTCATTACCTGCAAAACTTCGCCTACCATTTCAGGGTCAAGTGCAGAGGTCGGCTCGTCAAAAAGCATAACTTCAGGCTCCATGCAAAGTGCTCTTACAATGGCAACCCTTTGCTTTTGACCGCCCGAAAGCTGGCTCGGATAGGAATCCGCTCTGTCACGAAGTCCAACGGTTTCAAGAAGTTCAAGTGCCTTTGCTTCCGCTTCTTCCTGCGACTTTTTGAGCAACTTCATCGGTGCGATAGTCATATTACGCAAAATTGTCATATTAGGGAAGAGGTTGAAGTGCTGGAACACCATACCCATCTTTTGTCTGTGCTTGTTGATGTTGAGCTTCGGGTTTGTTAAATCCTCGCCGTCAAAAATGATGTGACCTGTCGTCGGAATTTCAAGGAGATTGAGCGAACGGAGCATTGTTGATTTGCCCGAACCGGAAGGACCGATGATAACAACAACTTCGCCTTGATTGATTTCAAGGTTAACTCCGTCAAGAGCTTTAACTTCGCCGCCGAGATAATATTTTTTTACATCATTTACGGAAATAAGTGCATTATCTTTCATTTTTACGAAGTCTCCTTTCAAGTATTCCTACCAATTTTGTAAGGAGCATAACAATTACAAGGTAAATGAGTGCTACCGACAAAAGAGGCATATAGTAAGAATATGTTGAAGCCGAGATGCTTGAACCTGCCTTTGTAAGGTCGGTTACGGCAACATAGCCGGCAACGGATGTTTCCTTGAGAAGTGCAATGAATTCGTTGAGAAGTGTAGGCAATACAGCCTTAAACATCTGCGGTAAAATAATGTATCTCATAGTTTGGAAGTAGTTGAATCCGATTGAACGACCTGCTTCAAATTGACCTTCGTCAATGGACATAATGCCGCCACGGAAAATCTCTGCAACATATGCGCCCGAGTTGATGCCGAATGCAAAAATCGCAACCGCAATACCGTTTGACGATGCGGCAAAAATGATAAAGTATGTGATAAGGAGCTGAACAACTACCGGTGTACCTCTGATAACCGTGAGGTAAAGTTTGCATATGAAATTGAGAATTCTCATAATGTGGTAGGTGAAGCCGCCGCGAAGCTTGAGCGTTTCTTCGTTTTTGTCGTATGAAGAACGCACTGCGGCAATGAGCACACCTATTACTATGCCGATAATTGCGGCAACAAGCGTAATTTCAAGTGTGTGACCCAAACCCGTAACCATATACTTCCATCTGTCTTTTTGTATAAAGTTGAGGTCAAACTGATTTTTGAAGTTTTCAACAAAAGCCGGAGCTTTCATTAATATTGTATCTAACATTTTATATCTCCATAAATAAAGGCGAACAATTAGTTCGCCTTAATCTGTGTTAATTCAGCCGAATCAGTCTGCTGTAATGTACTTGTCAACAATCTTTTGAACTGTGCCGTCAGCAATGAGTTCTTTAAGAGCGTCGTTAACCTTTGTTTGAAGCTCTGTGTTATCCTTCTTGAAGCAGATAGCGTAATCCTCTTCTGCATATGAAGTTTTAAGGATTTCCAAGCCTTCGTTTGCTGCAACAAATGACTTCGCAGGTTCGTTATCGATAATTACACAGTCAATCTTGCCTGCGATAAGAGCCTGAACAGCGTCTGCACCCTTGTCGTATTCCTGAACAGCTTCGTCACCGAAGTCGTCTTTTGCATAGATGTCGCCTGTTGTACCGAGCTGAACACCGATCTTTGTCTTTTCGCTGAGGTCGTCAACCGACTTGATGTCGCTGCCTTGCTTAACAATGATTGACTGAATACCTGTTGCATAAGAATCAGAGAATGAAACGCTCTGCTCTCTTTCAGGAGTAACAGTCATACCTGCCATACCCATATCGTACTTACCGCTTTGTACGCCCGGGATGATAGCGTCAAACTTTGTGTCAACGATTTCAAGCTTCATGCCGAGTTTGTCGGCGATAGCCTGTGCAACTTCTGCATCGATACCTACAACATTGTCGCCCTCTTTGTATTCGTAAGGAGGGAATTCGGCGTTTGTAGCCATTGTCAATGTTTCCTGTGTGTCTGTGTCTGTGTTTGTGTCATCTGATTTTTTCTCGCTTGAGCATGCAACGAAGCTAATGCAAATCATCAATGCCGCAAGGAGAACCGCTAAAAATTTTTTCATAATCTTTCTCCTTTATATTATATACATTTTTAGTGTTTCCACAATAGCACACTAAAGTTCTTTTTGCAATAGTTATACTTTAATTGCATATTTATACAATTTTAGTGCACAACTATTCATCTTGATTAAAAAAATATTTATGCAATTTTCACAAAAATGGAATTTTATCGTATTACCGCTTTACAACGCTAAAGAAATAAAGTATAATGAACCCATCAACAAAATTAATTTAATGAGGTAGAAGTTATGAAAACATTAAAAAAAGTAATCGCAGTCGTTTTGGCTGTGCTCACAGTTTGCTTTGCATTTGCGGCTTGTTCAAACGGTTCTTCCGATTCGGGCGATAAGTCAAGCAAAACCGATTCGGAAAAAATCATTGAATCCGGTAAGCTTGTTGTAGGTATTACAGACTTTGCTCCTATGGATTACAAGGACGACAACGGTAATTGGATTGGCTTTGATGCAGACCTTGCAAATATGGTTGCGGAAAAGCTCGGCGTTAAAGCTGAATTCGTAGAGATTGACTGGGACAACAAGTTCCTTGAACTCCAGACAGGCTCAATCGACTGTATCTGGAACGGTATGACAATCACAGATGAGGTTAAGAACAATTCATCTGTTACAAACGCTTATGCAATGAATCAGCAAATCGTTGTTACAAAGTCGGAACTTGCCGGCAAACTTAAAACGGTTGACGACCTCAAAGACCTTTCATTCGCTGTAGAAAACGGCTCGGCAGGTCAGAGTGCCGCAGAAGATAACGGACTCAAGGCAACAGCCGTTACCGCTCAGTCCGATGCACTTTTGGAAGTTGCTTCGGGTTCATCCGACGCTTGCATTATCGATTCAACAATGGCAGCTGCTATGACAGGTGAGGGCACAGACTATGCAGACCTTAAATCATCTGTTGTTCTTGTTGACGAGCAGTACGGTATCAGCTTCCGCAAGGAAAGCGATATGACCGAAAAGGTTAACCAAATCATCGCAGACTTCAAAGCAGACGGTACATTGCAAAAGCTTGCAGATAAGTACAGCGTTCAGCTTGCAGAATAATTTTTAACTTAATTATGCGAGGCAGTTACTCATTTTGGGTAGCTGCCTTTTGGTGGCTTATAAAGGCTTGATTTACCTTCAAAAAACACCGTAGGGGACAGGCTTGCCTGCCCCGAAACAATCATAACTCTATCATTCGGTTTAGGAGAATATTTTATGTTTTGGACAGTTACACTTGAACTTCTCAAGGGCTTTGCGGAAACACTCAAAATTTTCGCTCTTACCCTTTTGTTTTCACTTCCTTTGGGGCTTGTGCTCAGCTTTTTCTCAATGTCAAAGTTTAAGCCGCTTAAATATTTAACAAAGATCTTTATTTGGATTATCCGCGGTACACCGCTTATGCTTCAGCTCATTATCGTTTATTTCGGCCCCGGATTGATTTTCGGTTGGAACCTTATGGAACGCTTTAATGCGGTAATTGTTGCGTTTGTTATCAACTATTCTTGCTATTTCAGCGAGATTTACCGCGGCGGTATCGAATCTGTTCCAAAGGGACAAACCGAGGCAGGTCTGGTTCTCGGTATGAGCAAAAGCCAAATTTTCTTCAAGGTTACTCTTTTGCAGGTTATTAAGCGTATTGTGCCGCCTATGAGTAACGAGATTATTACACTTGTAAAGGACACTTCGCTTGCCCGTATCATCGCAGTGTATGAAATTATCTTTATGGGTCAAAACTTCATCAAATCGGCAGGTCTTATTTGGCCGCTGTTTTACACAGCCGTTTTCTATCTTGTGTTCTGTGGACTTCTTACAATTTTCTTCCATTGGGCAGAAAAGAAAATGAGTTATTTTGAAGCATAAGGAGGAAACATTATGGCTTTGTTGGAAGTAAAAGGAATTAAAAAATCCTTTGGCAGAACCAAGGTTCTCAAAGGTATAGATTTTGATTTGCAAAAGGGCGAAGTTCTCTCTATTATCGGTTCTTCGGGTTCGGGCAAAACAACTCTTCTTCGTTGCATCAACTTTTTGGAGTTTGCCGATGAGGGCACAATTTCCGTTAACGGTGAGATTATTTATGACGGCGTTAAGGATAAAAAAATCAAAGACAGGGAATTAAAGGCAAAACGTATGCATTTCGGTCTTGTTTTTCAGGATTTTAATCTTTTTCCGCAATACAGCGTGCTTAAAAATTTGACTCTTGCTCCGTCGCTTTTGAATCTCGGTTCAAAGGAAGAACTTGAAAATCAGGCAAAGAATATTATTGCAAGGGTAGGGCTTTCGGATAAAATCGATTTTTATCCGTGTCAGCTTTCGGGCGGTCAAAAGCAAAGGGTTGCTATTGCAAGAGCACTTATGCTCAATCCCGATATTTTGTGTTTTGACGAGCCTACATCTGCACTCGACCCCGAACTTACGGGCGAAGTTCTCAATGTAATTAAGAACCTCAAGGACGAGGGCAGCACAATGATTGTTGTTACACACGAGATGGAATTTGCCAAAAATGTATCGGATAAAATTATCTTTATGGCAGACGGTGTTGTTGAAGAAATGGGCACTCCTCAGCAGATTTATGAAAATCCGCAGAGCGAAAAGACAAAAGCGTTTCTTGCAAATTCACTTGAAAAGTTTTGAGTTGTAAAGAATAGATTTATATGTTAAGATAGTAGCAGAAGTATTTTGGATGTATTTCTGCTATTATTTTTATTTTGAGGTTTGATATGGATTACAAGTTGAAATTTACCTATAAGGCGGATAATAAGATTAAAACCGTTGAGCGAGAAAACGATGATGTTTCGTTTGATTTGCGTCAAAGTGCAAACGGTTTAAAACTCACCGTTATTCCCAAAAAACAAATCAGCGACATTTCTTTTTATCTTGAAAGAAACTATGAGTATCAAACCGACAGCAGGTTCTTTGCAAACGGCTTTCAGTCTTGGACGGATACAAAGGAGTTTACAAGAAACGAGATGATGGCTGATGAGGGACTTATCGGCAAAGGAATTTTCGGCAAAAGTCCGTTTGGCATTAATCTTGTAGGCGATTACACCTTTATTGAACAGCCTAAGGAGTACGGCAATTTTCACGCAATTTCGTTTGCTTATGTGAGAAATGACAAAAATGTTGACCTTTTTGCCTCATTCAACGACCGCACGGGATATACAATTATCTATGCGGATATGAATAAAAATACACTCCGCTTTTCAAAAGATGTTGAGGGTATCACAATAACAGAGCCGTACGAACTTCTTGATTTGTACTTTGACAATGGCGGATATGACGAGGCTTTTGACAGATATTTTGCAAAGATGAATGTTAAGCCGCTTACCGACAAAAAGATAAAGGGCTACACTTCGTGGTATAATTATTATCAAAACATCAGTGAAAATATTATACTTCGTGACCTTGAAGCAATCAGTAAAAAAACCGATAAGGTAAACACATTTCAAATTGATGACGGCTATCAAACCGCTGTGGGCGACTGGCTTTCAATCAACAAAACCAAGTTCCCAAACGGTATGAAACCGATTGCCGATAAAATTCACGAAAAAGGTTATCGTGCAGGTTTGTGGCTTGCTCCGTTCGGTGCACAAAAAGGTTCAAAGTTAGTATCTGAGCATCCCGATTGGTTGGTGAAAGGTAAAAACGGCAAGCCGATTATGGTCGGTGCAAACTGGGGCGGTTTTTATGCGGTTGATATTGACAATGCCGATGCAAGAGCATATATCAAAAATGTGTTTGACACCGTGCTCAATAATTGGGGCTTTGACCTTGTAAAACTCGACTTTTTGTATGCGACAGCTGTTGTTCCGCTTCACAATAAAACAAGGGGACAGCTTGCTTACGAAAGCATTGATTTTCTTCGTGAATGTGTCGGTGACAAGCAGATTTTGGGTTGCGGAGTTCAGCAAATGCCGTGTTTCGGCAAAGTTGAATATATGCGAATCGGTGCTGATATGGCTCTCGGCTGGAAACATAAATTTTTTCGCAATCTCACTCACAGGGAAGATGTTTCAACTCCAAACGCAATCCATAACAGCGTGTACAGAAGATGCCTTAACGGCAGAGCGTTCCTTTGTGACCCTGATGTGTTCTTGCTAAGAAAAACAAATATTCACTTTACGCCGGAACAGCAAAAGGTGCTTGCAAAATTTATTAAACTCTTTGGTTCTGTCCTCTTTATGAGTGACAATATTGATGAATACGATGATGAACAGCTTGCTGTTTTCAACGACACTCTGGCAGATGATGATGCAAAAATTGTAGCAATCAACGAAACAAATGACAAATTGTTTATTGATTATATTCAAAACGGCGAACCGTACACGCTTGGATTTTGTGTAACAGACGGGAATATTTATTGTCAATAACATTCAAATAAAAAGTCCGATTTGTTCGGGCTTTTTTCTTGTTTTTTCGGCAGTATGATGTTATAATATATAGACTATAAAAATGGAGAAGTGTGACCTATGAGTAATACTCTTAAAATTTCACCGTCAATTTTGGCGAGCGATTATGCAAATCTTCAGTCCGAACTTGACAGAATTTCAACCTCGGATATGATTCATATTGATGTTATGGACGGACATTTTGTGCCTAATATTTCAATCGGTGCACCTGTTGTTGCCGCTTGCAAAAAAGTGTGCAATGTGCCGTTTGATGTGCACTTGATGATCAGCAATCCTCTTGATTATGCCGAGGATTTTGCCAAAGCGGGTGCGGATATTATCTGCTTCCACACGGAGTGCGACAGCGACACCGAGCAAACCATAGACAAAATTTTGTCACTCGGTAAAAAGGCTGCTTTGGCTATTAAGCCGGCAACTCCGATTGACGAAGTTGTGAAGTATCTTGACAAAATTTCAATGGTGCTTGTTATGACGGTTGAACCGGGCTTCGGCGGTCAAAGTTTTATGGAATCAACTATGCCTAAAATCGAGGCTATTCGCAAAATCAATCCCGATATTGATATTGAGGTTGACGGCGGAATCAATGCCGACACCGTAAAAATTGCCGCAAAGGCAGGGGCAAATGTTTTTGTTGCGGGTTCGGCTGTGTTTAAAAGTGAAAATCCTGCCGAAACCATTGCTCTTTTAAAGAAAAATGCACAAGATGTACAGTAATTTGTTATGAGTAAAAAACAGGAAAAACGAAAATTTTATACAAACGAGCATCGTAACGAGCATTGGACGGAAGAGCCAAAGGGCAGACCGATTGATTTTGCCGATAAATATACTGTTGACGGTGAAGCGGGTAATGTGTATAATGACAAACGCCGTGCCGCACAGCATAAGGCTCAAAGAAAAAAAGAGAGCCGACAAAAAGCGATTAAAATCATTGTGTCGTCGCTTGTTGCGGTTGCACTCCTTTTCGGCGGATACACCGCTATGGATGTGCATATGATAAGACAGGCGGAGCCTGCCGAAAAACTGCTCCGTCAAAATAGTTCGGACAGCAATGCTTTGTCGCAAATTTCAATCAATGTTTCGTCGATTATGACCGAATCCGTAAGCCTTGACAATTCAACAATGCTTACATCGGTAATCAACGATGTGCATAATTTTTCGGCAAACAGCGTAACATTTGACGCAAAGCGTGAGGACGGCACAATCGGTTATCGTTCTTCGCTTGCAACCATTGATACTTACGGTGCCGTCAGCGATGTAGGCAGTGACAGTGTGGGCTCAATCAAACAGCTTATTGACAATGATATTTTGCCCGTTGCAAGAATTTGCTGTTACAAGGATAATGTTTTGCCGTTGCAAAACAGAGATTTTGCCATTACAAAGGGTAAAAAGCTTTATACCGACAGCAACGGAAATAATTATCTCAATCCAAATAACGAGCAGGTGTATAACTACATTCTCGATATTGTCAGAGAACTTAAAGGCTACGGCGTTCAGGTGTTTGTACTTTACGGCTGTGATTTGCCGAGCGATATTTCGGATAAATATAACGACGGGTTTAAAAAATTGGCAAAAAGGCTTCAATCCGATCTCGGCGGTGATGTTAAACTTCTTAAAGAAGTAGATGTTAAGGTTACAGGCAGGGATGCCGAAAGCGGAAATATTACAAATTCCGCAATAGATAAAGAAATCAAAAATTTTGATAAATTAAGTGACAATCAAATTTATTATATTTCCACCTCATTGGATACCACCCGTGTCTACAATCATGTTGCAAACGCAGGGGTAGAAAGATTTATTATTGCACAGTGATAATATAAAGGAGAAAGTATGAGAAAATCAGTCAAATTTATTGTTTGTTTTGTGCTGTTAATTGCGTTGACAATGCCGTTTGGTGTACTTGCCAAGGACGGTGAGCAGTCAAAAACAGTCAGTGCTCCGACATTGCAGTCTATAGAATTTAACGATGCCGAGATTGACGGTGAATTTGCACCTACCGAATTTTATTACAAAATCAATGTTAAATCCGACGGCGAAACGCCTACCCTTAAAAAATATAAGGTCAGCAAAGGCTCCGAAATTTTTGTAACCTATAATCAAAAAGAGGGTATGAACGGCATAAATGTAGAAGTAAAAAATGACACCTTGTCTTCAAACTACTTTTTTGAATATAAGTACAACGATGTTGAAGCAGAACTCAATTCAAACAATAATTTGAAAGAACTTAATTGTGAACTCGGCTGTGTTTATCCGGCTCTCAATAATGAAGATACTGCGTATCAGCTTTATATTCCGAGTGATATGACAGAACTTAAATTAAACGCTGTGCCGGAAGATATGGGTGCTTCGTGCAATGTCCCTCAATCGGTAAAAATGACAACCGAGCAAAGTCCGACTTTTGACGCTCGGGTATTGTCGTCCGACGGAACGCAAAAGGTTTACACTTTTGAGGTTAAAAGGCTCGGTATTACAACAAAAGAGCTCAAAAAAGAATTAAAAAGCAATTCTTATGAGAATATTATAAAAAGCGAAGTTTTCCACAAATCGCCGAGATTTAAGGTGTTGATTTTCGGAATAATCGGAGGAATTATCGTTCTTGTAATTGCGGTTATGCTTCTCAAACGGGTTGCGGTAAAAGCACAGGATGAGGACGAAACGGAGTTTTTTGATTATTCGGATGAATCCAAAGAGGAAGAAGCCGAATGATTTAATATAAAAAATAAACAACAAAGGCGGTGATAATAATGAAAGTGGATATTCAGGAAATGAACGAACAGGAAATCATTGAAGAAATCCAATCATTATGCGAAAAAAGAGAGTTTTCAAAACTTAAAAACCTACTGTCGGAAATGAACCCTGCCGATATAGCAAGTGTTCTTGACGAAGTGTCTGCCAACCAGCGACTGCTTATGTTCCGATTGTTAGCCAAAGAAGAAGCCGCGGAAACCTTTGTTGAACTTGACAGCGACAACCAGGAATCTCTTATTCATGCGTTTTCGGATAGCGAGCTTAAAGAAGTGCTTGATGAACTTTACCTTGATGATGCCGTTGATGTCATCGAGGAAATGCCGGCAACGGTTGTAAAAAGAATTCTCAAAAATGCCGACAGCGAGATGAGAGAATCAATTAACGCTCTCCTTAAATATCCGGAGGATTCCGCAGGTTCGATTATGACCCCGGAATTTGTAGACCTTAAAAGGGATATGACGGTTGAAGATGCTTTTAAGCGTATCAGACGAACAGGTATCGACAAGGAAACTATTTACACCTGTTATGTTTGCGACAGCTCAAGGAAACTAATCGGCGTTACCACCGTTAAGGAACTTTTGCTTCACGATTACGATGATGTTATCAGCGATTTTATGGAAACAAACATTATTTCCCTAAACACGCTTGATGACCAGGAACTTGCAACTCAGCTTTTTGACAAGTACAATTTCCTTGCTCTTCCCGTTGTTGATATGGAAGGCCGTTTGGTAGGTATTATCACGGTCGATGACGCTATTGATGTCATCCAAGAGGAAAACACCGAGGATATTCAAAAGATGAACGCTATGCTCCCTACGGAGAAAACATACCTTAAAACCTCGATTTTTGAAACATGGAAGTCACGCTTCCCGTGGTTGCTGCTTCTTATGATTTCGGCAACCTTTACAGGCTCGATTATTACGGGCTTTGAGGACAAGCTTGCAACTATGACTGTCCTTACGGCGTTTATCCCTATGCTTATGGACACCGGCGGTAACTCCGGCGGTCAGGCAAGTGTTACGGTTATCCGTGCCATGAGCCTCGGTGAAGTAACATTCAAGGATTTCTTCAAGGTTATATGGAAAGAAATTCGTGTAGGCTTGGTTTGTGGCTTGAGCCTTGCGGCAGCTAATTTCATCAAGATTTGGCTTGTTGACCATTTGATTATGCACAACGATGATATAACCCTCATTGTTGACCTTGCAATCTGCCTTACATTGGTGGTTGAGATCATTTTTGCAAAGTTCATCGGCTGCACACTCCCTATGCTTGCAAAAAAAGTCGGCTTTGACCCTGCGGTTATGTCGTCACCATTCATCACAACCGTTGTTGATGCCGTTTCACTTCTTGTATATTTCGGCATCGCAACCGCATTAATTCCGCAATTACATTGACACAATGAACAAAAAGTGGTAAAATATCGTCAACTTAATAAGTCAGGGGTGCTGATTGTTTTTCAATCTTGGCTGAGATTATACCCTTCTAACCTGTTCGGTAATGCGAGCGTAGGAAGACGATATAAATTTAGGATTTCAGCACCGATTTTTTCGGTGCTTTTTTTCTTGACTTATCAAGAATATTATGAAAGGAAGTATTTTATTATGAAAGCAAGTGTTGCTATTCAGGTTTTGCCAAGCGTAAAGGATGAGGACGAACTTATCCGCATTGTTGATGAGGTTATTGCATACATCAAGTCAACAGGACTCAATTATTATGTAGGTCCGTTTGAAACTACCATTGAGGGCGAAAGCTATGATGAACTTATGGAAATTGTTGCAAACTGCCAAAAGGTTGCAATCAAGGCGGGTTGCCCAAGCGTGAGTGCATATGTCAAGGTGGTTTACAATCCTGAGGGTGAGGTATTGACCATTGACAAAAAAGTTACAAAACATCACCAATAAACTTGCACCGCTCGGTGCGATAATTGTCATATTGCTGTTGTGGTTTTTGGCTTGTGATATGGAGCTTGTGCCTGCATATATGTTGCCGTCACCGATTGATGTTGTCAAAGCGTTTGTTGACAATTTTTCAATTATGATGAAACAGGCGGCTGTCACTTTGCAGGAAACTTTTTACGGCTTGCTTATCGGTATTGCAATAGCCTTTGTTATTGCAAGCCTTATGGACAGATTTACCATAATCAACAAGGCTCTTTATCCTGTTTTGGTTGTTACTCAAACAATTCCGACCATTGCAATTGCACCTCTTTTGGTGCTCTGGATGGGCTTTGGTATGGCTCCGAAAATCACACTTGTTGTTCTCACAACATTTTTCCCTATTGCAATCGGGCTTCTCAACGGGTTTGAAAGCGTGGATACCGATGCGATAAATCTTATGCGTTCTATGGGAGCAACAAGACTTCAAATCTTTAGGATAGTCAAATTGCCGAATGCTACCGCTTCGTTCTTTTCGGGGCTTCGCATTTCTGCCGCTTATGCGGTTGTCGGTGCCGTTGTTTCGGAATGGCTCGGCGGATTTGAGGGACTCGGCGTTTATATGACAAGAGTAAAAAAGGCTTACGCCTTTGACAAAATGTTTGCCGTTATCGTGTTTATTTCGGCAATCAGCTTGGTGCTTATGGGCATTGTTATTTTGCTTGAAAAAATTTCTATGCCGTGGGTACATAAAACAGAAAATTTGGGAGACAAAAAATGAAAAAATTTAAGAAAATAATCGCATTGTTGCTTGCACTTTCTCTTGTTTGTGCATTTGCAGCTTGCTCAAAGACAAATTCGGATGATGCGTCAGACGACACAACAAAAGAATTAAAGGATGTTACACTCTGCCTTGATTGGACACCTAATACAAACCACACAGGTTTTTATGTTGCATTGCAAAAAGGCTATTACAAAGACGCAGGTCTTAATGTATCAATCGTTCAGCCACCTGAAAACGGTGCAACAGAGGCTTGTTCCGCAGGTCAGGCACAGTTTGCTATTGACGCACAGGACACAATCGCTTCTGCTTTCACATCTGCAACTCCAATGCAGGTTACAGCTGTTGCCGCTCTTCTTCAGCACAACACTTCTTGCGTTATGTCTAAAAAGGGTGCAGGTATCGACAGTCCAAAGGGCCTTGAAGGCAATACATATCTCACTTGGGATTCACCTATCGAGCTTGCAATGTTGGAAAATGTTGTTAAGGCAGACGGCGGTGATTGGAGCAAGGTTAAGAGAATTCCAAACACTGTAACAGATGAAGCACAGGATGTAAAGCAAAATCCGGATCACGCAATTTGGGTGTTTGACGGATGGGGCGGAGTTAACGCTCAGGTAAACAATGTAGAAGTTGACAAGTTCTTCTTTAAGGATTTGAACCCTACATTTGACTACTACACTCCTATTCTTATCGCAAACAACGACCTTATCAAGAACGACCCTGAAACAGTTAAGGCATTTCTTTCTGCAACCAAAAAGGGATATGAATATGCTATCGAAAATCCTGACGAAGCAGCTCAAATCCTTATTGACGGTGACGACACAGGCTCACTCAAGGGCAGTGAAGAACTTGTAAAGGCAAGCCAAAAGTATATGGTAGACCAGTATATTGCAGACGCTCCGAAGTGGGGTTATATCGATCCTGCAAGATGGAACGCATTTTATAACTGGCTCGGCGAAGAAAAGATTGTAGAAGAAAAAATTCCTGAAAACACAGGTTTCACAAACGATTATTTGGCATAATTTATGGAAATTTTAAAGGCTGAAAATATTTATAAAAGCTTCGGCGATAATAAGGTCTTAAAAGGTGCTTCGCTTACACTCAACAAGGGTGAGATTGTCAGCCTTTTGGGTGTCAGCGGCGGCGGAAAAACAACGCTGTTTAATGTCCTGTCGGGTATTCATATGCCCGACAGCGGCAAGGTTTGGTTAAACGGCAAGGATATTACGGGCAAGCCGGGCAATGTCAGCTATATGCTCCAAAAAGATTTGCTTTTGCCTTACAGAAAGGTGATAGACAATGTTTCGCTTCCTCTTGTCATCAAGGGCGTCGGCAAAAAGGAGGCAAGAGCACAGGCAGAGCCTTATTTCAAAACCTTCGGTCTTGACGGCACGCAGTATCGGTATCCGTCACAGCTTTCGGGCGGTATGCGTCAGAGGGCGGCTTTGCTCCGCACATATTTGTCATCAAACGGCGTTGCACTTCTTGATGAACCGTTCAGTGCACTTGATACCATTACAAAATCCGTTATCCACAAGTGGTATCTTGATGTTATGCAAAACATTGATTTGTCAACGGTGTTCATTACTCACGACATTGACGAGGCTATTTTGCTGTCCGACAGAATTTATATTCTTGCCGACGGTGTGTGTGCAAATGAGATTAAAATCGATGCACCGAAGCCGAGAACAACCGAGTTCAATCTTACAGATGAGTTTTTGAATTACAAAAGGCAGATTGTGCAAATATTACATTTATTGTAATCTGCACAAAAATCGACTTAAATTTTCTACATATAATGTAAAATTTTAGTATTTACTTTTATATTTAATAGTATTAAAATTAAAAAAGAGGGCAAGGAAGTCTTTTCGTTTATTCGGAGCTTTCTTGCGCTTTTTTTATTGAATTCTATTTTTGGGGGAAATTTTATGAAGAATTTAGGTTACTATAACGGTAAATATGACGAAATCGAGAATATGCAAATTCCGATGCTTGACAGAGTTTGCTGGTTTGGTGACGGTGTTTATGATGCAACTTATGCCCATAATCATATCGTTTTTGATATGGACGCTCACCTTACAAGATTTTACAATTCCGCAAAGCTCCTTGGTATGAATATTCCTATTGAGCGTGATGAACTCGACAAACTTCTTCGTGAACTTGTTTTGAAGGTTGACGACGGCGACCAGTTTGTTTATATGCAGGTTACAAGAGGCAACGGACTCAGAGGTCATATTTATCCTGAGGATATGCAGGGCAATTTGTGGATTACTCTCACACCGGCTCCTGTTGCAGATACATACAAGCCTATTGATGTTATCACTTATGAGGATAAGAGATTTTATTATTGTAATTGCAAAACTCTGAACCTTATTCCGTCTTGCCTTGCAGCAACAGCGGCAGACAGAGCAGGTTGTCAAGAGGCTATCTTCCACAGAGGCGATTTGGTAACCGAATGTGCACACTCAAATGTTTCTATTTTTAAGGACGGCAAGGTTATCACTCATCAGCTTGATGACAAGGTACTTCCGGGTACTGCAAGAATTCGTCTTCTTGCTTTTGCAAAGAAACTCGGCTACGGCGTTGAGGAAAGAGATTACACACTCGATGAACTTATGAATGCCGATGAAATTGTTGTTCATTCAACAGGTTCTTTCTGTATTCCTGTAAAGACCGTTGACGGCAAGCCTGTAGGCGGTAAAGCACCTGAAATGCTCAAGACAATTCAGGACGCTTTGGTTAAAGATTTTGAGGAGCAGTGCAAAGCATAATGAACAGAACAGAACTTACAAAACTCAATGTCGGCTACAATCTTGATTGGCTGATGAATCTTGACCCGAGAGGCTACGGTGTGTGCCGTATTCTTTATGACGGTGCAATTAAATATACAGGCAAGCCTTTGTCACTCAACGGAGCGGAAGGACTTGTAGAAAATATCAAAAAAGGCGAAAAAGTGTTTATCCTTACGGGCTTTGTTCTTCTTCCGTGGAACGAGGCTGAAACAGACGGCATTATTTCTTCAACCGTGTTTGCTCGATTTGTTATGCGTGCCTTTGGTGCCAAGCCGGTTATGATTGTTCCCGACCAGTGCGAAAAATCAATCAAGGCTATGAGTAAGGTACTCGGCTTTGATGTTACATATGATATAGACAATATTCCCGACAACACAGTTTGTATTGTCACCTTTACAAAGGACAAGGCAAAAGAGGCTGAGCAAACAGCGGAAATTCTTTCTCACGGTTTGCCGTGTGCGATTATATCCAACGAAGCACCGGGCAGAAACAAAAACGGCTACTATCACAATGCAGTCGGCGTAAACACAACCGATGTTGAGGCAAAGTACGATGTGCTTTTCAGAGAATGTCAAAGCAGGGGAGTGTACAACCTTTCTATCGGTGACCTCGGCAACGAACTCGGTATGGGTACTATTGAGGAGCATATAAGAAAGTATATTCCGTATGCCGAAAAAGGCGGATGCAAGGCAGGTACGGGATTTGGAATTTTGGCGGACACAGCCGCCGATAATATTATTACGGCAACTGTCAGCGACTGGGGAATGAATGCACTTATGGCATGCACGGCATTTCTTTTGGGTGATGTTAATCTTCTTCATACCGAAGAGGAGGAGTCAGCCGTTATGGACGCTGCAGCAGGTGCAGGTATGCTTGATATGTACGGCGAAGCAAGACCGTATATTGATGGTATCGGTAAAAACATTGTTTTGCCTATGATTTCGCTTATGCGCGGACTTATTGATTATCCTCATACTGTTGAGGATAAAACAGCCGCTTGGTTTGAAACTACACTTAAAAAAGGATATTTCGGATGATACATTCATTTTTGCAAAACGGTGACAGTGCCGTTACCGTGCAGTTTAAAAATGAAATAAGCAAGGAAGTCAATTCATATGTAACTTCTCTTTGTGCCGAAATTGAGAACAATAAAATTAAGGGCGTAATTGAGTATATTCCCACCTTTTGTTCGGTATCGGTGCTTTATGATTGTACTTTAATCAGCGCAAAAAAACTCATAAGCAAGCTTGAAAAGATAATTAAAAATATAAAAATCACATCAAGTCGCAAAGCTAAGTTGTATGAAATTCCTGTGTGCTATGATGATTGCTTTGCTCTTGATATGGGCAATGTTTGCGAGCATTCTCACCTTACAAGGGAAGAAATTATTGCTCGGCACAGCGGCAGAGATTATCTCATTTATATGCTTGGATTTTTGCCCGGGTTTGCCTATCTCGGCGGTATGGACGAAGCACTTGCAACGCCCCGCCTTGATTCACCGAGGTCGGAGATTTTTGAAGGTGCCGTCGGTATCGGCGGTGAGCAAACCGGAATATATCCCGTTGCTTCACCGGGTGGATGGCAGCTTATCGGCAAAACGCCTGTCAAAGTTTATGACAAAGAAAGAGAAAATCCGATTTTGTATTCATCGGGTGATTATATTCGATTTGTGCCTGTCAGCCTTGCCGAATATGACCAAATAGAAACGCAAATAAACACAGGTACATATCGTGTTAAAGTTACGGAGGTTGAGCGATGATCGAAATTATTACTCCGGGACTTTTAACTACCGTGCAGGATTTTGGCAGAGTCGGTGTTATGAAAAACGGCTTTACTCAAAACGGCGTTATGGACAGGTACAGTATGAGGGTTGCCAACCGCTTGTGCGGTAATTGCGACAGTGCTCCCGTTCTTGAAATGACTGTGCTCGGTATCACGGCAAAATTTACGCAGGATACGGTTATTTGTTTATCCGGTGCGGATTTTAGTGCAAAAATAAATGACAAACCGATAAGAAGAAACAAGGCTTACAAGATAAATAGCGGCGACATTCTTTCTATGGGTGCGGCAAAAAGCGGTATGCGTGCTTATCTTGCCGTTGCAGGCGGAATAGTCGGCGAGTATGTTTTTGGCAGTGCGTCAACAAATTTGAAGTTTGCTTTCGGCGGATACAATGGCAGAAAACTGCAAAGCGGAGATGTTCTTGCAATAGGAACGGGTGCGTTTTCTCTTGGCAATATTGACAAGTGGGAAATTCCCGAAACCGAATACAGCAACAATGCAAAGCTTCGTGTTGTTTTAGGTCCGCAAAGCGAAATGTTCACAGACGAGGATATAAGACTCTTTTTGTCGCAGAAGTATGAAGTTATCGCTCAGTCGGACAGAATGGGTATAAGGCTCTCAGGCGAACCGCTCAAGTCGAAAAACGGTATGGATATTATCTCCGACGGCATAGTTTTCGGTTCTGTTCAAGTGCCGAATTCGGGCGAGCCAATTATTCTTACGGCAGATCACCAAACCACGGGCGGCTATGCCAAAATTGCGACTGTTATCAGCGTTGATTTGCCTTGTGTGGCACAGCTTTCGGCAGGTGATACCATAGAATTTGAGAGTGTTACGGTTAAGAAAGCGGAGAAACTTGCAAAAAAGCAAAAACGATTTTTTGATAATTTATATATGTTTTGATTTTAGGAGTAAATATGGATTATTCAGCAATGCACCCGCAAGAAGTGAAAAAACTTATCCGTGCGGGCAAAATTGATTTTCAAACATCAGGTATGTGCGCAGGTTATGCACAGGCAAATCTTTGTATTTTGCCAAAGGACTATGCGTTTGATTTTCTCCTTTTTTGTATGCGTAACCCAAAGCCGTGCCCGATTTTAGAGGTCGGCGATGTCGGCTCAAGAGAGTTCAAGGCTATGGCAAGCGAAGGAGATGTGTGCACGGATTTTCCGAAGTACAGAATTTGGAAAAACGGCGTGCTTGAAAAGGAAGTAACGGATATTTCCGAATATTGGCAGGATGATTTTGTGTATTTTCTCATCGGTTGCAGCTTCAGTTTTGAGAGCGAAATGCTCGAGGCGGACATTCCTGTTCGTCATATAGAGGAAAATGTAAATGTGCCGATGTTCAATACAAATATTGAACTTGCTTCGGCAGGAGCATTTCACGGAAATATGGTTGTTTCAATGCGTCCGATACCAAATGATTTGGTAGTTAAGGCGGTTGAGGTAACGGCTGCTATGCCAAAGGTTCACGGTGCACCTATTCAAATCGGTAATCCGCAAGCAATTGGCATTTTGGATGTCAATCATCCTGATTACGGCGACAGCGTTACAATCAACGAGGGTGAAGTGCCGGTGTTCTGGCCGTGCGGTGTAACCCCTCAAAATGCTGTTATGCAAACAAAGCCACCGATAGCAATTACTCATGCACCGGGGCATATGTTTATTACAGATGTAAAAAATGTTGCGTTAAAGTATTAATTCGCTTTACTTTTATATCTGTTTTATTAGAATTTATTAAGGAGTTTATAGATGTATTTTGTAGATTTAAACTCGGATTTAGGCGAGGGAGCTGCTTTTGATTCGCAGATTATTCCCTTGATTACATCGGCAAATATCGCTTGCGGATTTCACGCAGGCGACAGCAATATTATGAACACAACCGTTGCTTTGTGCAAGGAAAATTCCGTTGCGTTTGGTGCTCATCCGGGCTATTTGGACAAGGAAAATTTTGGCAGAACAAATATGATCTTGTCGCCTGAAGAAGTGTACAACATCACGCTTTGTCAACTTGGCTCACTTTCAGCTTTTGCAAAGGCACAAGGCGTGAAGATGCAACATGTCAAGCCTCACGGAGCAATGTACAATATGGCGGCAAAGGATATGGAAATGTCGCTTGCCATTGCAAATGCAATCAAAGATTTTGATTCGTCACTTATTTTGCTTGCTCTTTCAGGTTCAAAAATGATTGAAGCGGCAAAACAGGTCGGCATAAAATACGCCAGCGAAGTTTTTGCCGACAGAGCGTATGAGGCTGACGGTTCATTGCGTAAAAGAACGCTTGAAGGCTCAATGATTACCGATGAAAACGAGGCTATTGCCCGTGTTATTCGTATGGTAAAAGATGGCAAGGTTACTGCTTACACAGGCGAGGAAGTACCGATTGAGGCACACAGCGTTTGCGTTCACGGTGACGGCGAAAAGGCACTTGATTTTGTTCGTGCACTCAACAGGGCTTTTGCCGAAAATGATATAAAAACTGTGCCGATTTCAGAGGTGATTGGATAATGTACTTTAGAACACAGGCAAAAATTGATTTGGATGCCGTTGAATATAATTACAACAACACTCGTGCCAAATTGCCGCAAGGTTGCAAACTTTTGGGAGTTATTAAAGCCGATGCTTACGGTCACGGTGCCGTTGAGCTTGCAAAATTCTTGCAGGGCAAATGCGATTTCTTCGGTGTTGCTTGTATTGAAGAAGCCGTTGAATTAAAAAAAGCCGACATAAAAACCCCGATTTTAATTTTGGGCTATGTCGCTCCGGCGTTTTATGATTTGGTTGTAAAATATGATATTCGAATTCCTGTTTTTTCATACAACACGGCAAAGGCTTTGTCAGATGAAGCGGTGAAGCAGGGCAAAACTGTGCCGTTCCATTTTTGTATTGACACGGGTATGAGCCGTATCGGTTTTCAGGTTAATGAGGAAAGTGCCGACATCTGCAAAGAGATTTGTGCTTTGCCGAATATTGAAGCCGAGGGTCTTTTTTCTCACTTTGCAACGGCGGATGAATCGGATTTGACAAAAGCACTTGCACAGCGAGAAAAGTATAAGGCTTTTGTTGAGATGCTTGAGAGCAGGGGAATTCAAATCCCGATTAAGCATTTGAACAACAGTGCAGGCATTATGAATTTTGACGAATACTTTGATATGTGCCGAATGGGTATTATCCTTTACGGACTTTATCCGAGCGAGGAGGTTGACAAGTCGCTTCTCGACATCAAGCCTGTTATGTCGTGGCTCACTCATATTTCGCACATCAAAACGCTTCAGCCGGGCAGAGAAGTTTCCTATGGCGGAACATTCAAAACAACCGAGCCGAGAGTGATTGCAACAATTCCCGTGGGCTATGCGGACGGTTATCCTCGTTGCCTTTCAAACAAGGGCAGAGTAATTATCAACGGTCAATATGCACCGATTGTC
Organism: uncultured Eubacterium sp.; assembly: GCF_934561735.1. Classification (GTDB taxonomy): domain Bacteria; phylum Bacillota; class Clostridia; order Oscillospirales; family Acutalibacteraceae; genus Eubacterium_R. The sequence continues at coordinate 23,213 of NZ_CAKTGT010000006.1, read as the reverse complement.
GGCAGAGTTTGTATGGATCAGTTTATGGTTGATGTTACCGATGTTGACGGTGCAAAACTTGACTCGGTAGTTACACTTGTCGGTAAAGACGGCGGTGCCGAGCTTTCTATGGAAGAAGTTTCAAATGCCACTTATTCGTTCAACTACGAACTCCCGTGCCGAATTGCACGCAGAGTGCCGAGAACTTATTATAAAGACGGCAAGTTTGTTAAAGCAACTAATTATATGTATTAATTTAAGAATCTAAAATAATAAAGACTCTCTTTACACAAGAGAGTCTTTATTGTATATTAGTCTATTTGTGTGTAGTATGTGTTGAGCACCGCTTCCATAACGCTATCTTCGTCCGGTGTAAATTCGGCAATTACCGCATCGGGATATTTTGTGCTTTTTGACTCTTTCATTGTTCCTGTTATAGAATAGGTTTCAAATGAATTTATGCCTTGCGAAAGAACAAGCGAAGCAAGGTAGGTTGCATTGTTGAGTGTAAGATTTGTTCTGCTGTATTGCGATGCGGTGTTGTACAATTTTGAAACAACGCCAAAATCATTTTTTACGGCAGGCAAAAGCTGTTTTGCAAACGCTTTTACATATTGTTCAAGTCTTGCGGCTCTGTTAAGGGATGCTTCAAGATAGTCAACATCACGGCTTCTTACATATGCTTCTGCCATATCGCCCTTGAGCGTTACTTTTTGACCCTCAACTATTCCTTTGTCCGGTATGCTGTATTTTGCTTCAAGAGTAACACCGCCTATGGCGTCGTTGATAGGTGCAACACCTTCGAGGTCGAGGGCAAAATACTTGTTTATCGGAACGTTGTAGAGAATTCTGCTGATTGCCTTTGTAACATTTTCACAGCTTTTTGTTTTGCCGTCACCGTAGGCATAGGCAAGACAAAGCTGAACATTGTCGGTACTGAGAAATACGCCCGTATCGTTATATACATCAATATCAACCATTGTATCTCGAGGAATGTTGATGATTTTCACCGTTCCGTCGCTTGTGTCAACGGTAACCACAAAGTCCGCATCGGCACATCCAACAAAGTCTGCATCGCTTTTACTCAGCAAATCTCTTTGGTCAACACCCATAAAGGCGATGGATACAACATTTTCGTTAAATGCGTATTTGTGGCCTTTGTAGGTTATTATCTCATCGTGATTGTTGTCGGTTATCGTTGCAGATGTAAGATCTGTTCTTCCTTGGCTTTTAAGATAAGCATATGTTCCGCCGAGTGCCGAAACCAAAAGGGCAATTACTAAGAATATAATCAGTAACACTTTTAGCCCTTTGTTCATCTTTTTTCTTCTTCTTTTGGAAGAATGACGGTGAGATGAAGAATGGTGACGGTGGTGATGATGACCCGATGAATGTGAGTGATGATGCTCACCGCTTGACGAGTGGTGATGATGGTGGTGATGATGCATAGCTTCGGTCGGCTCTTTTTCAACAATAGCTTTTAATTCGGGAAGTTTGTCGTCATTTTCCTTAACAGGATATTTATCCGCACTTTCATTGTTGATTTTGTCGGAAACATCAGCTCCGCCGTATAATATATCTTCACTTTCGGTTGAAGTCAAATTTGGATCAATAGGTTTTTTCATCTTTTATTAATACTCCGCATACTAAATATCTGTTGGTTTTTTGTCCTGTAAAGCATGTGGACAATACCACTATATTATCCTCTATAGTGATTTCTTTGTCAAGAGATTTTGCAACATTTTTGTTTGTAGATGTCGGATTTTGTATCATATCGATAAATTCTTTGTACACTTCATCGTTATGAAAATCAAAACTGTTCAAAATATGCCTGTCATCATATTTAAATGCCGAAACTATTTTGTAAGTGAGTTTTTCGGTTGGTGTGTATATTACAAATTTTGTGTGCTTTTCAAAAAAATCAGGTTTTTCAAATCTGTGCAGTGTTGTAAAGTAAGTGTCGCCGTAGCCGTTGTGACCGTAAATCAAAGTTACTCTGTCGGTAAAATCCTTTTTGTTCAGGCTTTGGGTGTATACGGCACCGCTTGAAGAATATGATTTGTCCGTTGCACTGTGCTTTAAATAAAAGTCGTCCGATGTTTCGCTTTGAACGACAGGGTAGTTGACCTTTGTTCCCGGAACCTTTATCCAAGCATAAATTTCGTCGTTTTGCTTTTGCAATGAATCGAAATCTATTTTGTTTTCAACTTTTTTTTCACTTACCGTTTGTGACGTGATTGTTGCCGATGTAAGGTTTTCATCCTTTTGCTTTGCATTTTGTGTTGATAAAATTTGAAACAGGGTTATGCCGATTCCTACCGCAATCAGTATGATTGCCAAAACGGTAAAAACTTTTTTTGTGCGGGAGTTGTTGTTTGAACCTTTTTTTTCATCCATAAAAATCACCTGTAATAAAAAGAACCTATAACATTTGTTACAGGTTCTTTCGTTATTAGTTTATATTAGTCTTTTTTCTTTTTTGAGATTGCAAGCATTGCAACGCCTGCGCCTGCCATAGCTATACCCGCCATTGCAGCACCTGTTGCAGGTGAAGTACCGCTGTTGTCTTTCTTTGCAGAATCTGACTTGCTGTCATCTTCGCTGTCGTCTTTTTTATCTGTAGTGTCAGCTTTTTCTACGATAGCGTTTGCTGTAACATCATCGGCTCTTGTGTTGCCCAAAAGTTTGATTGTGATTGTTTTGTTGTCTTCCGACTGGTTGATAACTTCGTAATCAACACCTTCGATAAGACCAGGGAACTCCCAATCTGTTACTTCGCCTTTGCCTGTGTATACAAATTTGATTGTATTGTTTTTGCTGTTGGTTGTCTTGTCGATATCTTCAAAATTTTCCTTGCCGTTAACTTGTTCTGTAGCTGTTACAAGAGCGTTGGCTTTAACTTGCTTTTGCTTTCCGCTTTCTGTAAGTTCGATAGTAACATCTGTTTTGTCGTCTGACATAGAGATGAGTTTGTAATCAACGCCTTCTGTCATACCCGGAAATTCCCAGCCTGTAACCTTGCCGCCGCCGTTATATTTAAAAGTATATTGCGAACCGTTCTTTGTATAATTTGTTTTTGTTGAATTGCCTGAGTTAACGGTAACGATAGTAGGCTCTGTTTCGGAAGCCGGTCTTGTTGTTACTTCACTGTGACCCGGGCTTGCTACAGGTGCTGCCATAACAGGCATTGCAGCAACTGTTCCTGCCGAAACCAACATAACTGCCGATAAAGCAATAGAAATAAACTTTTTCATAATAACACCTCAATAAATAGTTGATTAAATATATTTATTCACTATAATTTAACTGTATTATATCACGAAGTCTATTATTTGTAAAGCACTTTTTTAATAAAATGTAAATTGTAATATTTGTAACGAATTGATTTTTTTAAGACAGTTGTGCTTTACCTGTGCAAAGCTCATAGTATCTGCCTTTGAGTGCAAGCAGGTCGCTGTGGTCGCCTCTTTCAATGATTCTGCCGTTTTCAAGCACCATAATCGCATTTGAATTTCTTACTGTTGAAAGTCTGTGAGCAATTACAAATACTGTTCTGCCTATCATCAATCTGTCCATACCGTGCTCGATGTGAGCTTCTGTTCTTGTGTCGATTGAAGATGTTGCTTCGTCAAGAATCATAACGGGAGGGTCTGCAACCGCGGCTCTTGCAATGGCAAGGAGCTGTCGCTGTCCCTGGCTGAGGTTTGCACCGTCCGATGTGATAACCGTGTTGTATCCGTCCGGAAGATGCTTGATGAATGAATGTGCACTTGCAAGCTTGGATGCCGCAATACACTCTTCGTCTGTTGCGTCAAGTCTGCCGTAGCGGATGTTATCCATAATTGTACCCGTAAACAGGTGAGTGTCCTGAAGCACCATAGCAAGCGAACGGCGTAAATCAGCCTTTTTAATTCGCTTGATGTCTATTCCGTCGTAGGTAATTGTACCTTCCTGAATATCGTAAAATCTGTTGATGAGATTTGTTATTGTGGTTTTGCCTGCTCCTGTTGAGCCTACAAATGCAATTTTTTGTGCCTGCTTTGCATAAAGGTTGATGTCGTGAAGAACAACTTTGTCTTCAACATAGCCAAAGGTTACATCCTTGAAAACAACCTCGCCTTTAACAGGAATTCTTTTGTCGCCGTCAACCCAGTTCCAAACTTTGCCGTTCTCCGTTGCGGTTTCTTCAAGCGTAACCGTGCCGTCGTCAACTTCGCTTTCGGTATCCATAACGGCAAATACTCTTTCGGCACCTGCAAGAGCAGAGAATACATTGTTCATTTGGTTCATAATTTGGTTGATTGGCTGTGTAAATTGTTTCGAGTAGCTCAAAAATGTGAAGAATGTACCGATGCTGAGCCCTTTTGTGAGTACAAGTAAGCCGCCTGCAAGTGTAACGCTTGCGTAAGAAGCGTTGTTGATACCCGTTGAGCAAGGACCCATAATACCGCTGTAATAGTTTGCCTTTGTTGCAACCTGACGGAAGTTTTCGTTAAGTTCTTCAAAGTCTTCCTTTGCCTGCTCCTCGTGGTTGAATACCTTAACAACTTTCATACCCTCGATTGTTTCTTCAATATTACCGTTCATCTCGCCGAGAGCTTTTTGCTGAGCCTTAAAGTATTTTCTTGTGTGCTTTGCAATGTTCATCGAGTTTACAATCATAATGATAAGAAATACAAGTGCAACAATGAAAAGTCGCCATTCAAGTACAATCATCATTATGATGATACCTATAAAGCTGAATACCGATGATACAAGCTGAACGATAGATTGCTCAAGCATCATTTGAATGTTGTCAACATCGTTTGTAAAACGGCTCATAATTTCGCCGTGAGTTTGACTGTCAAAGTATCTGAGCGGCAATGTTTGCAAATGGTCAAACAAATCTTTTCTGATAATGTTTGAAGTTCTGTATGCGATTTTTACCATAATTTTTGACTGTATGAATATAAAAAGCGAAGCGCCGATGTAAAATGCCGATACAATCACAAGATTTTTAATTAATTGCTTAATACCCTCTGTGGCAAAATTGCCTGCCTGAATTGATGATGCAACATCGTCCAAAATAGGTTTGAGCCAATATGATGCCGCCATTTGGCAAACCGTTGCCATAACGAGTGACAAAAATACCACGAATAACAGCAGCTTACTTTTGCCCATATATGTCAAAATGCGTTTTAATGTTTTCTTTGCGTCCTTAGGCTTTTGACCCGGTACGCCTCTTCCGCCCGGTCCCGGCATTATTCAGTCACTCCTTTCTGTTGTGTTTTGTAAATTTCCTGATAGATTTCGCTTGTTTGCATAAGTTCGTCGTGAGTGCCTATGCTGTCAATTTTGCCGTCATCAAGCACAACGATTTCATCCGCTTCTGCAACCGATGAAATTCTCTGTGCGATAATCAAAACGGTTGTGTCCTTAAGCTCGTTGTAGAAGCATTCTCTGATTTTTGCTTCGGTCGCTGTGTCAACGGCAGAGGTTGAATCGTCAAGGATAAGAATTTTCGGTTGCTTGATGATTGCTCTTGCAATACAAAGTCTTTGCTTCTGTCCGCCCGAAAGGTTCAAACCGCCTTGTGCAAGCACGGTGTCATAGCCGTCAGGTTGGCTCATAATGAAGTCGTGAGCTTGAGCCGCCTTGCAAGCTGCAATGATTTCTTCATCCGTGGCATTCGGATTGCCCCACTTGATGTTTTCTTTGATTGTGCCTGTAAAAAGTACATTCTTTTGGAGTACAACGCCTGTCAATTCACGGAGTGCTTCAAGGTCGTAATTTTTAACATTTACGCCGTCAACAAGAAGTTCACCGCCCGTAACATCGTAAAGTCGGGGAATAAGGTTTACAAGACTGGATTTGCCGCAACCTGTTGAACCTATTATGCCTACAATACTGCCCGGTTTTGCTTTAAAACTGATGTCTGACAAAATATCGATTCCGTCATTGTAGCCGAACGAAACATTTTTAAATTCGATTTCGCCCTTAGGGTCGGTAGGCTTAAATGCGTTTTCCGGATTTACTATATCAACATCCGTGTCGAGCACTTCAACAACTCTGTCGCCGCAAGCCTTTGCTCTTGTGATTTGGAGCATAAGCATTGACACCATCATTATGTTCATAAGTACCTGAATGATGTAGTTAGCCAAAACCGATATTTGACCTACATTCATAAGTCCCTTGCTTGCGTCAACCGAACCTTTGTAATAGATGTATATAATTACAAAGTTCATAAGAAGCATCATAACAGGCATAACCGTGATGATAAGACCCGATGCCTTTGAGCCTTGTTTTGCAAGCTCGTCGGACGCATTGTGGAATTTGTCCTTTTCTCTGTCCTCACGCACATATGCTTTTACAACTCTGATACCGATGAGATTTTCCTGCACTACTCGGTTGATGTTATCAATTTTCTTCTGCATCTTTTGGAACATAGGAAAGCCGAATTTGAGGATAACCGTAATGATGATAATCATAATAGGGAAGAGAATGAGCAAAATCATTGACAGCTTTGCATTGATTGAAAATGCAAATACAGCCGAAACAATGAGGAGTGCGGGTGCTCTTACCAATATACGAAGCCCCATCATAACCGTATTTTGAAGCATTGTAACATCATTTGTGAGTCTTGTTGTGAGTGATGATGTTGAAAATGTGTCGATGTTTTTGAAAGAGAATGACGAGATTTTGTCGTACATAGCTTTTCTTAATCTGTATGAAAATTTTTGGCTTACAACGGATGATGTTTTCATCGTCATCAAACCGCCTGCAAGTCCGATAACCGCCATAATCAGCATAAGCAAGCCGATTTTTGCGATTTTATATTTTAGCTGTGTAGGGTCGCCCGTGGCACTTTTTACCATTTCGTACACGCTGTTTGCTATCGACGGCAGTGCAAGTTCGCACATTGCTTCGATAATCATACCGGCGGCACTTGCCACGCAAAGCCAACCCAAGCCTTTAAGATATTTAGATAGCTTTTTTATCATTCGGACTCCTCCTTTATAAAGTTTTCTATTATTTTGTCAAGCAAATCCGACAGAGTGTTGATTTCTTCTTTACTCAGTCCGTTTGTTAGCATTTTTTCTTCCGCATCCATTTTTCGTCTGATGTTATCGGGTACGGCATTTCCTTTTTCGGTCAAGTAAATTTCGGTAATTCTTCCGTCTGTTTTGCTTGTCCGTCTTTTAACAAAGCCTGCTTTTTCCATTCGCTTTATGCTGACCGACACCGTTGACGGTGCTGTGCCTGTTTCCTCGGCTATCTGTCCGATTGTTGCACTGCCCTGAAGTTTCAGGAACATAATTATCTTGTGTTGACCTGCAAAAAGTCCTTCATCGGCAACCGCTTTGTTAAAATTTACTCTTTCCATCCTTGCCACCATACCTATTCTCGGGGCAATATGTCCCTTTGGCGGAGGTGGAGGACAACAGGATTTTTTCTTGTTCAAATTAACAACTCCGAATTTTATTTAGTCGGCTAATATTTAGCCGGCTAAAGGTATTATAGCACAAAAAAATTCAATGTCAACACTTTATTTTTGTTAAACAGCCCCACTTGATATAGTATATATATTATGTTAAAATATATGGCGATATTATCGGGAGGGCAGATTATGGATTACAATTTGTGCGATTACAACACAGTTAAAAAGATTTTATCCGCTCACGGCTTCAATTTTTCAAAAGCCCTGGGTCAAAACTTTATTATTGATGACAGTATTTGCCCTGCCATGGCAGAAATGCTCGGTGCTGACGAAAAAACAGGTGTTCTTGAAGTCGGACCGGGTGTCGGTGTTCTTACAAAGGAACTTTGCAAAAGGGCGGGCAAAGTCGTGTCGGTTGAACTTGATGAGCGACTTTATCCTGTTTTGGAGCAGACTTTGGCAGATTATGATAACTTTGAACTTGTAAAAGGCGATGTTATGAAAATAGATTTGCACGCCCTTATTGCGGCAAAATTTGCGGACTGCGATGAGGTGAAAGTTTGTGCAAACCTGCCTTATTACATCACTTCACCCGTTATTATGATGCTTCTTCAAAGCAAACTGCCGATAACCGAAATTGAAGTTATGGTTCAGCAGGAGGCGGCAGAACGACTCTGTGCACCTATCGGCTCAAGAGAAGCCGGTGCGGTCAGTGTTGCGGTTAATTATTACGGCGAGAGCGAGATTTTGTTTAATGTCGGCAGAGAATGTTTTATGCCAAGCCCAAAGGTGGATTCAAGCGTTATAAAAATTATTGTCAGGGAAAAGCCGGAGTTTGATGTTAAAAACGAAAAACAGTTTTTCTCACTTGTAAAGTGTGCATTTTCACAGAGAAGAAAAACGCTTGTTAATTCGTTGTCCAATTCACTCGGCAAGTCCAAACCGCAAGTTACAAACGCTTTGGCTCAGCTCGGACTTGCTCCTACGGTAAGAGCCGAAAATTTGAAAATGGAGGATTTGGTAAATCTTACGGATTTACTGTTTAATTGATTATGGCTAAAGAAAGAAAAGACAGTACAATTGTTTTTACCGAATATTCGGTGCCTAAGGCAGTCGGAACTTTGGCAATTCCGAGTATGCTCGGTATGCTCATTAACATTATATACAACCTTGCCGACACCTTTTTTGTAGGTCAGACAGGAGATAAAAATCAGGTTGCCGCCGTTTCGGTTGCCATGCCTGTGTTTTTGTTTTTCCTTGCAATCGGCAACCTTTTCGGCGTAGGCGGATGTGCATATATAAGCCGTTCGCTCGGTGAGGGTAAAAGGGAAAAGATTAAGTCGATTTCATCATTTTGCGTATATACAGGTATTATGGTTGCGGTTGCTTTGTCTGTATTGTTTATTGTTTTCAGACGACCGCTTCTTTTCCTTGTAGGTGCAAGTAAATATACCATTGATTTTGCCTGTGATTATTTGTTTTGGATTTCGCTTGGCGGTGTGTTCAGCGTTACAAGTATTGTTGCGTGCAACCTCATAAGAGGTGAGGGTGCCGCAAAGGAATCTATGATAGGTATGGTTATCGGTCAGGTTTTCAATATTATTCTCGACCCGATTTTCATTCTTTCACAGGGCAATAAACTGTTTGGTATTTCGATGCCGTTCGGTTTTAATATGGGCGTAAAAGGTGCGGCTATTGCAACGGTTATCGGCAATATTGCATCTGTTGTTTATTTTCTTGTTTACTTTATGAAAGGCAAGTCGATTTTGTCAATTACACCGAGCAGATATTCGGTTAAAGACGGTATATTTAAGGGTGTTGTAAATGTAGGTCTTCCGGCTTCACTCAACAATCTTCTTATGTCGCTTTCAAATATCGTTGTAAATATTTTTCTTGCAAAGTACGGTGACAATGCCGTTGCCGCAATGGGCGTAGCGATGAAGGCAAATATGCTTGTGGTTATGCTCCAAATCGGTCTTGCACAAGGCATTCAGCCGCTTATCGGTTATTGCTACGGTGCAAAAAATTATCACAGAATGAAAAAGAGTATTCATTTCGGTATGATGTGCAATGTAATTATCGGTGCAAGCGTAACGGTGTTTTATATCTTGTGCAGGCGTCAGGTTATCGGTATGTTCATCGATGACGAGGCTGTAATTGAATACGGCGTAAAGATGATTACCGCACTTATGACACCCGGAACTTTCCTTGGCATTATGTTTATTATCAACTTTGCTTTTCAGGGAATGGGCAAGGGTATGCAGTCGCTTGTTCTTGCGGCAGGCAGACAGGGCTTGATTTTCCTGCCGATGTTGTTTATTATGAATAAGGTTGCCGGACTTGAGGGCGTAATTTGGGCACAACCGATTGCCGATGCTTGCTGTATTATTTTGGCGGCAGTTATGTTCCGTGCAACTACAAAAAAATTAACAAAAGAGGCAAAGCTCGCTGAGCTTGATTAAATTATGTATATTAACAGTATTGATAAAAAAACGCTCAGGGAAATATCCGAGCGTTTTGGTGAACGATTTATAAAAGAGCCGCTGTTTATGTTCTTTTGCAGCGATATAAATAAGCGTAAGGCTTTTATTTATGATTATATGATGTATTATCTTCCTCGTTTTGTTGATGAAGAAACGGTGTTTATAGATAAGCATGCAACCGCTGTTGTAACGCTTGTTGACCCAAAAGATTTTGAATATAAGTTTAAAGGCTTGTCGGGTCACAAATTAAAAAAATACAGCTTTTCTTCAAAGGTGTTTCTTCACAAAGAAAATCTTGAAGATATATGCGATACTTTGCTTCCGGGCAACAAGCAGGCCATGGTTTTGACCGTATACAGCGACCCAAACGGCAAATCTGACAGCTTGCAGGAATTGATTGCCGAAGCCGTTGATTTTGCCGACAGGGAAGGCATTACTTTGGTTTACGATACTTTCAGCAGAAAATATATAGATTATATGCAATCAAAAGATTTTGTTGTTGCATACAGCAAACCGTTTATGGATACACAGTTTACAGAGACGGTTATGACTTATAATGTGTAGTTAGAATTGTTTTATATTAAGCGTTTGAACATAACAAAAAGGCTATGGATTCTTCCATAGCCTTTTAGACTGTCGATAAAGCCCCTGAACCACGCCAAAATATAATCAACCGATTAGCCTCTTATTTGGGAGGTGGCAACACGGAGTATTGACGGAGGGGTTAAAAAATGCTGTAAGTATCAAACTTACAGCATTTTTGGCGTTTTTCGTTTTTTGCTCAGTCGAGGTACCATCGTACATCTTCCTTCGCAAGAAAATGAAATTCAGAAACTTTCTCAACAGCTTCTATATTTGTGATTGTTGTGTAAGATTAAAGTCTTACTACACCTCTGCGTTCCTTGAGGTATTCATCTGATGCAGGATATTCGTTTGTGTAAGTGATCTTTACAGATGCGCTCTTATCTTTGATGATTGCGATTGAAGCGTGTGTTACATCAACATTTGCAATCATTACATATTTAGCGGCTGTGATTTCTTTTGTCTTTGTGTCGATTGTAATAACACCTGTACCGCCTTTGTACATAACTTTTACGTTATCCGAAGCGTCACCCTCTGTGAATGAAAGAACAGTGATGCTCTTAACTGCAGCTGTGATATCGCCGAGAACTTCAAAGAATGAACCCTGTGAGCCTTCACCACGGAAAGCAAGTTCTTCCTGCTTAGGCTGAATTGTCATTGTGATTGTGCCGTCGCCGTTGTCAACAATGTTTGCGTCAAGAATGTCATCGCCTGTGAAAGTTGATGTTCTGTAATCATGGTCATTCTTTCTTGTAGGGTCATCAAGGTTGTTATCAAGCTCAGGGTTTCTGTTGCCGCTTGGTACAAGACCGTAGATGTTAGCGTCAAACATTGGACCTACAATGCTTGGAACAAGACTGTTGATTGTGCTGTTTTCCTTGCCGTCGATCATAACACTGCCGACCTCAAGGTTTTCAGAGCCAAGCATTTTATAGAATGTTTGTGTTTTACCGTCGGCATCTTTATACTGAGCGGTAAGTGTCTTTGTGTAGTTATATGCTTCAACATAATAGTTGGCAACATCATTAAAGTCCTTAAACTCAACTCCGCCGTATGTGTTTGGCTCGAATGACTTTTCAAGAACAGAAGTATCTTCCTGTGCTGCTGCGTCATCGGCACCTTCTTCGCCTGCGTTTTTCCATTCACCGGATTTAACTTCCTGAATAGCCTGGATTGTTCCGTTTGTTACATAGTTAAGTTTTGCACATCCTGCAAGAGAAGCTACAAGAGCAGCAACCAAAACCAAACATGTAATTCTTTTGATTAGTTTCTTCATTTATGGGAATCCCCTTTCCTTAATGCGTTTTCGTCTTTACGGAAAACATTTACATCATAAATTTATTACAATTTGAACAAAAAGTCAATAGGTAATTCAAAATTAATTTAAAATCTTGTGATTTTTTATTTAAAATTAATATTGTTTATTACCATTATATGTGTTATAATTATCAAAAATGCGGAGGGATGCATTATGAGATGTAAGAATTGCGGAAGCGAAAATGATGATAATTTATATATATGTCAAAATTGCGGCTCACCACTTTACGATGAGGACGATGAAACCGAGGCCGTAAAAGAGGACGATATGGGCAAAACAAGAGTTGCTCCGGTAGTTCAGTCAAATCAAAGACCGGCATCAAATCAGCCGCCTCATAATAATAAAGATGATAATAAAAATAATAACAAATCAAAAGAAAAAACACTTATTATAATTGTTGTTTTAGCAGTTGTTCTTGCTCTTGTTGTTACGATTATTGCTTCTGTTTTAATCAGTAATTCAAAGAAAAACAATGATGTTGAGGACACATCGTTTTCAACTACACTTGCTCCTACAACAGAGCCTACTACACTTGCACCTACAACGGCACCTACAACAACTCCAACCACTGCCGAAACAACAACCCAATCCACAACTCAGGTTACGGAATATACCGTTACCGCAAGCTGTTCGCAGGGCGGAGAGGTAGAAGGTGACGGCGTATACGCTCAAGGCGAAAAATGCACCGTTATTGCAAGAGCCGATGACGAATATGAGTTTGACGGATGGTATAAAAACGGCAAGAGAGTTTCTTCAAACGAGGCTTATACATTTACCGTTAACGGCGATACGGAATTGGAAGCGGTATTTACCTATATCACCGATGTAACCGAGGTTGACGAATAATGACAAAGGGCGATATTGCAAAGAATTATTTTGAGCAGGGATATAATTGTTCACAGGCTGTTGCACTTGCTTTTGCCGATGAAATAGGTATGGACAGTAATATGATTGCACGCCTCACCGGTGGCTTTGGCGGCGGAATGGGCAGAATGAGAGAAGTTTGCGGTACAGTCAGCGGAACTGCGTTTGTTTTGTCTGCTCTTTACGGCTATTCAGACCCAACCGATGCCGATGCAAAGGCACAGCTCTATGCCGATGTTCAAAAGGTAGCGGGTGAGTTTAAAGACGAAAACGGCTCGGTTGTCTGCCGTGAACTCTTAGGATTGACTAAAAGCGGATTTGACAATCCTCAACCCGAAAAAAGAACGGATAGCTATTACAAAAAGCGTCCTTGCGGCGAACTTGTAAAGATGTCTGCCGATATACTTGAAAAGTTTATTGCCGATAATTCACAAAAATAATTAGTGATTTTGTAAAAAAACACTTGCTTTTTATTGTGCAATGTGTTATAGTAATTTGCGCAAGTGAAAAACACTTGCATATGCGCCGGTAGCTCAGCTGGATAGAGTGACTGGCTACGAACCAGTAGGTCGGGGGTTCGAGTCCCTTCCGGCGTACCAAAAACGAGGAATGTTCTTTAGGATGTTCCTCGTTTTTATTATTTTGGTTTGCAGGGACTCGAACCCTGAGAGGGTTTTTGCGTTAAGAAAACAGTCCGGTGGACTGTTTTTAGCAAAAAGCGTGAAGCCGGTTACTGTGGCGAAGCCATAGTCGGCGAACGAAATAAGCTGTGAGCCAAGCTCACAGCTGTGTCCCTTCCGGCGTACCAAAAAGTCATTAGGTATTTTTACCTGATGGCTTTTTTATTATGTCAGAAAGTATGCAAAAATACCATATACAAAAACTGACGCACTGCTGTACGGCAGTTTTTGAGAGGAGAAACATATGGAGTATTCGTTACAAATTGACTTGGCAATTTGTTTGAATACGGAATATGTTTGGACGAGGCGTACCAAAAAGTCCAAAGTGGATTTTTCCGTTTTGGTTTTTTACGAACTTGTTTAATTACTTTTGACAGCTTTTAAAATGTTTGGGTGAAAATAATTTTGATATATCGACTTTTTCAAGCTTTAGTAATTCTATTTTCTTGTCTATTCCGCCGGCATAGCCCGTTAGGCTTCCGTTTGTGCCTACAATTCTGTGGCATGGAATTATTATTGAAATTGAATTGTGCCCCACAGCACCGCCGACAGCCTGTGCCGACATTCTTTCAATGCCTTTTTGCTTGGCGATTTTACTTACTATTTCACCGTAGGTCATTGTTTTGCCGTATGGAACATTCAATATAATTTCGCCGACTGCTTTTCTGAACGGTGTGCCTTTAATTATAACTTCGGGTGTAAAATCCGGTTCTTTGCCGCTGAAATATATATCAAGCCACTTTGCGGTTTTGTCAAATATCAAAAGCGATTTTTCTTCGATTTCGTCATTTATTGTTTCGGCAAAATATTTTTGTCCGTCAAACCACAGTCCTGTTAGTGCCAAGCCGTTGCTTGCCATTGTTATTTTACCAAGCGGTGAATTGTAGTGATGTATATATGTCATTTTTCTCCTTATTTGTTCTTCGGTGCATAATCTTTCATTTCGGGGATTGCTCCGCCCGATACAGCCCAAAAATACAGGCTTGCCACGCTGCAATAGGGACTTAACCTGCGGCGGTATTTTTCAAACAGTTTGCGGTCGATTTTTCTGTGATGGTACACCATTCGCATACCTCGTTGTATTGCCAAATCATCAAAGCTCAAAATATTCGGCCTTTGCATACAAAACAACAAAATCATTTCCGCCGTCCAAACGCCTATGCCTTTGAGTGATGAGAGCTCTTTGATTGCATCTTCATCGCTCATATTTTCAACTGCATTTATATCAAAACTGCCGTCATTTACTCTGCTTGCAAAGTCGGTGATATATTCGGCTTTTCTGTATGATATTCCAAACGATTGCAATTTGTCTGCTCCGGCATCGAGTATTACGGATGCGTTTACCGTGCCTAATGCGTCTGTCATTCTTTGCCAGACGGTTTCCTGTGCTTTTGTTGAAATTTGCTGACCGATGATATGATGAACAACCGATGAAAAAAGGTCGCTGTCAACCTCACGCTCTATCATGCCGATTTTGTCTATAACTTCCGCAAGGCGTTTGTCCTTGGATTTAAGATATTCAATTTCTTTTTTTCCGTATTCAAAGTACATTTGTAATACCTCAATTTTGATATTCAAATAAATTTTAACATAATCAGACAAAATTGAAAAGATAATTCTACTTGATAAACGGCAAAAGTTTTAATATAATAAATTTGAATAGTTATACATAAATATTTGTTTATAATGAGAGGGTAAATGAATTATGTACAGTGTTCTTGTTGTTGATGATGAAATCCGCCAAAGAGAGGCGATTATAAAAAGTATAAATTGGGAACAGGCAGGCTTCAGCGTTGCGGGTGATGCCGAAAACGGAATTGAGGCGCTTGAACTTCTTGAAAAACTTGAACCCGATTTGATTTTGACCGATATAAAAATGCCGCTTATGACGGGTCTTGAACTTGCACGCAAGGTAAGAGAAATACGCCCTGCCACAAAACTCGTTATTTTGAGCGGATATGATGATTTTGAATATGCTCAGGAAGCGTTTAAATACAATGTTATCCGTTATCTTTTGAAGCCTATTTCCGCAAGTGAACTAACTGAGGAACTTGAAAAAATCAAGGTTGAAATGGATACCGAGTTTGAGCGGCTTAAATCCGGTTCGTCAAACGAAGAAATTGAATTAAGGCTTAAAAAAACAGAATTCCTTTTGCCTTTGCTTCTCGGCACCGGCGAGGATATTTACACCGAAGAAGAACTCAAAAACAGTGCAAAACAGCTTGGACTTATTGTAGGTGACAACGATTGTTACAGTATTGTTGTTTCAAAATTCAAAACATTTACGGGAGAAAATCGCACCGAGGCTCACCATATTGATTTTGTAAACAGTATTGTCGGTAAATACGCTTTGTGCGAAAGTTTTTTGGTTAACGGCAGAATAGTCACTCTTGTAACAAGTGAGCCTGAGGCAATGTCAACAAAACTTCGCCTGCCTGTTATTGAACTTGTGCAAAGTGCAAAAAAGCTGTTTAATCAAAAATGTACAATAGGTATCAGTCAAACCGTTGACAGTCCGGCACTTTTATCGCTTGCATGCACGCAGGCTATTACGGCAAGGCGATACACTTCCGACGGTGCCGGTGATATTAGATTTATTAACGACCAAGAGCGAAAAAGCAGTTTTGAACTTGAAAATGTGGAAAAATCTGTGTATAAGCTTGAACAGCTTTTGAAAGTAGGCAATAAAAACGAAATCAGCGCTTTTCTTGAAGATATGCTGTCAGAAAAAAGCAGGGACAGCTTGGATTATTTGATTGTTCAAATACTTGCAACGGCACACAGGTGCGTGAGCGTTTTATCGGACAGCGATGCTTTGTCGGAACTTTTTACATCAAACAACTTTTTTACATCCCGTTTGTCGTTTGATTTTAACGGGCAGTACAAGAAAGAATTAATTTCGCTTTGCCTTGACGCAAGGGATATTATTTCGCGTTCTCAAAGGCACGAGAGCGAAGCAATTTGCGACAGAGCACTTCAAATTATCAATGACGAATATATGAATGAGGATTTGTCATTAACCGACGCAAGCGAAAAATTGGGCGTAAGTCCAAACTATTTGAGTGCCCTTATCAAGAAAACAAAATCTCAAAATTTTGTTGCACTTGTAACGGAACGAAGAATGAAGGCGGCAAGCGATTTGCTTTTGTGCACTTCTATGAAAATATTTGAGGTTTCGCAAAAATGCGGCTACAGCGACCAGCATTATTTCAGCTACTGCTTTAAAAAATATTTTGGTATGTCGCCTAATAAGTACAGAGAAGAACATTTAGGAGGAGGCAATGTTTAAACACAGCAAAACAAAACTTTCGGTATTGATTATTGCAATTGTTGTTTTCGGGGTTATTTTTTCAACCCTTGCTTCAACATTGTTTTTCAGCGTGTTTTATAAAAATTCAATGTTCAGTTCTGCGTATGTTACAAGCAAGCAGTCGGTGTCACAGGCTGACGAAACGGTGTCAAACTATATTTTTTCAATAAAAAGCAAACTTGACAATCTTTGTATTGAAACCGATAACTGCACCGATGCCGCATCACTTCAAAAGTTAATATCAACCGCATCAAGGCTTGAAGATGATATATATTGCGTGAGCATTTACGATATGCAGGGCAATGTGCTGTCTAACGGGAACGATACAAACGAAAATATAAAAGGCGGCTCAACGGATTTGTCGTTTGACAAGTCGGTTTATTCAAATCTGAAGGACGGTTATGCAATCAGTCAACCGCATGTAAACACGCTTTATCAAAACAAATATCCGTGGGTTGTTACCATTGCAAAAAAAGAGTATTCAAATCTTTTTTCGCAGCAGGTGTTTGTTGCGGTTGATTTTAAGTTTTCGTCAATTGCAAAATATATAGACAAGGTGAGTATCGGTCAAAGGGGATATTGTTATATAGTCAACTCAAAAGGTCAAATTATATATCATCCTCAACAGCAAATGCTTTTTTCGGGACTCAAAGAGGAGAATACTTCCGAAATATCCGAACTTTCGGACGGAATACACAGAAAAAAGGATAATATTTATAATATTTCGTCGCTCGATTCCTGTAATTGGAAAATAGTGGGCGTCAGCTTTAACGATGAAATTACACAGGCTGTCAAAAGTCAGGTTGTTGTAGGATTGATATTTGCACTTTTTTTCAGTGCTTTTATGTCTGCGGTTATTTATTTTCTCCTTTCGAGGACCGTAACCCGTCCCGTAAGACGGCTTGTTGCCTCTATGCAGAAGTTTGAAAAGCAGGCGGAAACCTTTGAATATAAAGCCGATATGAGCAATGTTGCCGAATTTCAAACCCTGTCAACATCATTTGAACATATGGTGCTTATGATTCAGTCGCTTGTGGAAAAGGTGCACAATGAGGAAATTGTGCTCAGAAAAACCGAACTTAAGGCTTTGCAGGCACAAATCAATCCGCACTTTCTTTATAATACTCTTGATTCCATTCAATGGATGTGCGAGCAGGACAACAGCAAGGACGCCGTTAAAATGGTAGGTGCGCTTGCAAAACTTTTCAGAATCAGTATAAGCCACGGCAACGAGTTTATTACAATCAGCGATGAACTCAAGCATGCCGAAAGCTACCTTATCATTCAAAGTTACAGATACAAAAATCAGTTTACTTATTCCTTTGATGTTGACAAAAGTGTTTTGGACTGTATGTGCAACAAAATTACCATTCAGCCGTTTATTGAAAATGCTATTTATCACGGACTTGACCGAATGGTTGATGAGGGCGAAATTAAGATTATCGTTGAGCGACGAGGCAAGGACATTGCAATTATCGTCAAGGATAACGGACTCGGTATGACCGAGGAGCAATGCAAGGCGGTTCTCCAAAAGGGCAGGAGCGATTCAAAGGGTATCGGTGTTAAAAATGTTGATGACCGATTGAAGATATATTTTGGCGAGGAATACGGAATTACGATAGACAGTGAGCTTGATGTGGGCACAACCGTAACAATTAAAATACCTAAAATAGAGAAAGGACACGAAAATGAATATTAAAAAAACACTTGTTGCTTTTGCCGTTGTACTTTCTCTTGTTTTCTGCTTTGCAGGCTGTACGGGTGGTAATCTGTCACCAAAAAGTAAAACCGTAGCCGTGATAACAAAGGGCAGTGATTCCGATTTTTGGAATGATGTGAAAAACGGCGCTTTTTCTGCCGCAACCGAATATAATATAGATATTACATTTGAGGGCCCCGACAGCGAAGAAGATTACGAGAGCCAAAACAAAATGATTGAAAACGCTGTTTCAAAAAATGTGGGTGCAATAGTTCTTTCAGCCATCGATTACGAAAAAAATGCTCTTGCCGTTCAAAAGGCGATTGACAAAGGCATAAAAGTAATTACGGTTGACAGTGATGTTGATGCAAACGGCAAGGAACTGTTTATCGGCACGGATAATGTGTCGGCAGGCAAAAAAGCGGCTGAGCAGGCGATTGAACTTTGCAAGAATAAAAAATCCGTTAATATAGGTATAGTAAATTACGGCGAAAATACCGAAAACGGCAAACAGCGTTTAAAAGGCTTTACCGATTATATTGACAAGGTAAAAAATGCAAAGGTTGTTGCCTCGGTCAATGTTGAATCAAATGCCGAAAATGCAACATTGGGGGCAAAGCAACTTATTGAAGAAAACAAGGGCATCAATGTGCTTATAGGGTTTAACGAATGGTCAACCCTCGGTGTAGGCTATGCCATAAAGGAATTGAATTTGAAAGATGAAGTTTTCGGCATAGGATTTGACAGCAATGTAAATTGCGTCGGTATGCTTGAAACCGGAGAAATCGACACGCTGATTGTTCAAAATCCGTTTTCTATGGGGTATCTCTCGGTATCAAAAGCTGCCGAACTTCTTTTAGGCAATGCCAAAACCGACGGAGTAATCGAAACGGATACTTATGTTGTAAATCGTAAAAATATGTTTTCACCCGATGTCCAAAAAATCCTTTTCAGCTTTAATAATGAAAATAATTAAATAAATCAGTATAAAGCCTGTATGCGTTACAAACAATGTATACAGGCTTTATTTTTTTGGTAATGTTTACAATATAAACATAATAAATTGAAAAAATGATAAATTTTTATACAGTTTGAATAAAATTTTCTATTCAGTTTCGCTTGCCCCACAGATATAATGAAGATGCTAAATGACTTAACAATAAATTTTTAAGGAGGTAGTCTTTATGAAAAAGATGAAAAAATTGTTGGCATTATTATTAGCGGTTGTTATGGTTGTAGGCTTTGCCGCATGCTCATCAAACAAGAGCGACGGCGATACCGAAACCAAAAAGGCATCAAACAAGGGTGAAATTTCCGTATTTTACTACACATTCAGTGATGCGTATATCTCAACGGTACGCTCATCAATGGATAAAATTTTAAAAGACGGCGGTTACACATACAACGATTATGATGCAAACGGCAACCAAACAACACAAACCGAGCAGGTTCAAACAGCACTTGCAAAAGGTTCGTCATTGCTTATTGTTAATGTAGTTGACACCGGTTCAAACGATGCGGCTCAAAACATTATCAATCTTGCAAAGGCACAAAATGTTCCCGTAATCTTCTTTAACCGTTCTGTTGACCAATCGGTTATCGAAAGCTATGACAAATGCGTATTTGTAGGTACAGACTACGAGCAGGCAGGTCATATGCAGGGTCAGATGATTGGCGAATATCTTGTAAATAATTATGACAAACTTGACCTTAACGGTGACGGCAAAATCAGCTATGTAATGTTTAAGGGTCAAGAGGGCAACATGGAAGCTATCGCCCGCACAAAGTACGGTGTTGAGGACGCAGATGCAGTTCTTGAAAAGGCAGGCAAGCCGGCACTCGAATTTTACGATTCGGCAAACAAGAACAAGTACCTTGTTGACCAGGACGGCTTGTGGTCATCCGCAGCCGCTACAAACTATATGAGCACAGCACTTGCTCAGTATACAGAATCAAATAAAAATATGATTGAACTTGTTATCGCAAACAATGACGAAATGGCTTTGGGTGCAGTATCCGCACTTCAAACAGCAGGCTATAACAAAGAAGGCAAAACAGTTATTCCTGTATTCGGCGTTGACGCAACAGACGCAGCTAAGTCGGCTATCAAGTCAGGTTCAATGGTAGGTACAATTAAGCAGGACGCTCAGGGTATGGCTTCGGCAATCACAACGATTATGTCAAATTACCTCAATGAGAAAACAGCACTTGAAGGTATCGACACAGCAAATGTTGTAGGCACATGGAGAGTTAACATTCCTTACTCGGCTTACACAGCAGATTCGGCAGAATAATAAAATTATTGCAAAGACAGTTACGGTTGAGGCTTTTGCCTCAACCGTCATATTCAGCAGATAGGAGAGAAGAGATATGCAAGAAAACTTAAAAAAATCCGATGCTGCGACTGACAAAGATATATTGTTAAAAATGGTTGATATAGAAAAGACTTTTCCGGGCGTTAAGGCACTTGATCATGCACAGCTTACAGTTAAAAGAGGCACGGTTCACGCTCTTATGGGCGAAAACGGTGCAGGCAAATCAACGCTTATGAAATGTCTTTTCGGTGTTTACAGCAAAGATAACGGTCACATTTATGTAGAGGGCAAAGAGGTTAATTACAAAAACAGCAAGGAAGCTCTTGAAAACGGTGTTGCAATGGTGCATCAGGAGCTTAACCAAGCTCTCAAGCGTAATGTTATGGATAATATGTGGCTCGGAAGATTTCCAAAGGTTTCAAAGTTTTTGCCTTTTACAAGCGAAAAGAAAATGTACGATGAAACAATGAAAGTTTTTGAAGATCTTGATATTAATGTTGACCCGAAAACGGTTATGAGCACCATGTCGGTTTCGCAAAGGCAGATGGTAGAAATTGCCAAGGCGGTTTCTTACAATTCAAAAATTATTGTTTTTGATGAGCCTACCTCGTCGCTTACCGAAGAAGAGGTTGAACACCTTTTCCGTATTATCAATATGCTTCGTGACAGAGGATGCGGCATTATTTACATTTCCCATAAGATGGAAGAAATTTTGCGTATAAGTGATGAAGTAACCATTATGCGTGACGGCAAGTGGATAGCAACCAAGCCGGCAAGCGAGCTTACCATGGACGAGATTATCAAACTTATGGTAGGCCGTGAACTTACAAACCGTTATCCCGAAAAGGATAACAAAATCGGTGATGTTCTGCTTAAAGTTGAAAATTTAAGCGGAGAATATACAAATCTCACCGATGTTTCGTTTGAAGCAAACAGGGGAGAAATCCTCGGAATTGCGGGACTTGACGGCTCCGGCAGAACGGAACTGCTTGAGCAAATCTTTGGCATTACAACCAAAAAGAGCGGCAAAATCACGCTTAACGGCAAAGAGGTTAAAAACCGCAATCCGCACGAATCAATCAAAAACGGCTTTGCCCTTTTAACCGAGGAACGACGGGCAACGGGTATTTTCGGCATTCTCAATATCAGAGAAAACACAACAATTTCAAGCCTTAAAAAGTACCAAACAGGTCCGTTCCTTAACAAAAAGAAAATGAAGGACACAACCGATGAATATATAAAATCTCTCAGAGTTAAAACTCCTAATCAGGAAACTAAAATCAGCTCTCTTTCGGGCGGTAATCAGCAAAAGGTTATCCTTGCAAGATGGCTGTTGACCGACCCTACCGTTCTTCTTCTCGATGAACCGACAAGAGGTATCGATGTAGGTGCAAAATACGAAATTTATCAGCTTATTCTTGACCTTGCAAAAAAAGGCAAAACAGTCATTATGGTTTCTTCCGAAATGGCAGAGCTTTTGGGCGTATGCGATAAAATCCTTGTTATGTCCGGCGGCAGACTTTCGGGTGAAGTTGACGCAAAGACAACAAATCAGGAAGAAATTATGACTCTTGCAGCAAAATATGTCTAAGGAGGATTTCATTATGGCTGACACAAGTGTAAAAAAAGTTAAGTGTTCCCGTGCTTCCGTTTGGATTGAAAAGTTCAAGGCGGCAGACAAGGACGATAAAAAAAGATTAATCACAGATTTGCTTTTTAACAATGCAATGTACATCATTATTGCTATTGCAGTGGTTTTTATAGCAATTAAGGTTCCGGCATTCTTGAGCGTTTCGTCAATAGTAAACATTGTTTCGCTCACTGCCGCAAAACTTCCTATAGCTCTCGGTATTGCAGGATGTATTGTACTTACCGGTACGGATATTTCCGCAGGCCGATGCGTAGGTCTTACCGCCTGCGTTGCGGCTTCGCTTTTGCAGATGACGGGCTATGCAAACAAAATGTTCCCTAACCTCAACACAATGCCGCTTTTTGTGGTATTCCTTGCGGTTATCGCAATCGGTGCGCTTGTAGGTCTTGTAAACGGCTTCTTTGTAGCAAAGTTCAAGCTTCATCCGTTCATCGTTACTCTTTCAACTCAGCTTATCGTTTTCGGTACTGTTCTTATGTACCTTATGATAGGCGGCAACAACGGTCAAACTCTTTCGGGTCTTGATGCGTCATATACAAACTTTATCACAGGCACACTCTTTACAATCGGCGGTGTTGCAATCCCTAAGTATGTTCTTTATTCGGTAATCTTAACTGCTGTTATGTGGGTTATCTGGAACAAAACAAAGTTCGGCAAAAATATGTTTGCCGTAGGTTCAAACGAGGAAGCCGCAAGAGTTTCCGGCGTAAATGTGTTTATGACAATACTTATGGTATTTGTTCTTGCAGGCGTTATGTACGGTATTACCGGCTTTATTGAAGGTGCGCGTATCGCTTCCTGTTCGGCAAATACAGGCCTTAACTACGAATGTGACGCCATTGCGGCTTGCGTAATCGGCGGTGTATCGTTTGTAGGCGGTACAGGTAAAATCAGCGGTATCGTAATCGGCGTACT
>NZ_CAKTGT010000005.1 GCF_934561735.1 uncultured Eubacterium sp. | reverse complement strand
TACGAAGCAATCAATGCCGAACTTCTTTACGAAGCAGGTAACTACGAATCATTGGAAGCTGCTAAGAAAGCTATTAAAGACGCAAAAATCACAAAAGAGCAGTACAAAGCTTTTTGCACTAAGGTAAACGAATTTTACCGCGCCTCTGAAAAGAGGGACACGTATGAAGAATATGTTCTTCGGTATGTTCAATCCGATGAATGTAAGATGTCTAAATATATAAAGGACTACTTCAAAATCTTCTATTCAAACGGTTCGGGTGCTCTTTACACAGACTATTTGCTTTTTTTACAGCAAATCAGACCTCATGAATATGATGAAAACAATAATCGAATTGAAGTCTTTAAAGATTATGAGAACATTACCGATGAAGAAATTGAAAAGGTAATGAACATTCCTGCCGCAAACTATGATAGTCCAACCAGTGCTCAGCTTAACTTGTACCAGTACATCATGGGCAGAAACGAAGGTAACCTTGTTTCATATGTTAACTTCATCAACGATATTGTTTCCGGTCTTATGACAAAAACGGAACTCGATTCGGGTACAAATAACCCTAAGTTCAACAGTGTTTCATCTACTGCTATGGACTATATGCAGGTTAATGTTGCAAATTATATAAAATATGTGACAAGTCAGCTTGGTTATCGTTATAGTGATTTTGAAATGTCTTCTGATGTTAAACGGGGATATAATGATATTTATTATTCGGAAGCTGTTTCACAGGCAAATGATGCAATTAATTCAACAATCGATGACCTTCTTGATGAATCAACATCAACAGGTGCCATAGTTGCTCCTATAATTAACAGAATGATAGAATCAAATGTTACTCTTTATAATAAAGCCGGTACAGGAGCATTAAATGATGCTTGGTTAAGGTTGTATAATGACTTTACTAAAACAGTTGTTAATCTTATTCCTACGCTTGCAATACTTGCAGAAGAAGTTTTATCACCGATGATTTTTAATGCTGATGGCGATCAATATTACCAATCTCTTGACTCGGTGCTTGAAAATTACGGTCTTTTACTGTTA
Organism: uncultured Eubacterium sp.; assembly: GCF_934561735.1. Taxonomy (GTDB): domain Bacteria; phylum Bacillota; class Clostridia; order Oscillospirales; family Acutalibacteraceae; genus Eubacterium_R. Next base: position 136,865 of record NZ_CAKTGT010000005.1, on the reverse strand, counting down.
AAGAAAAATTCAAGTACAGGTTATTATGAAAATGTTGATATTTCATTTGGTGCAACGGATTCATCTATTGATCTTAATAAATTTCTTCCGGGCTTTCTTGCTTATATGTTAGGTAATTCCGAAAAGGCACTTGAATACTGCGGAACATACAACGACTTCCTTGAAAGCAAAGGGCTTGACAAAAATGTGAGCGGTATCGAAGGTGATACGATTATGTTTACCGGCATATACAAATTTGATACATTTTTATCACATTTTGATATCAAAGCACTTATTGCAAATACTGTAGATGCAGATCTTACAACAGGATTTTATGAATTTGTTACAGAAATTCTAAGTTTTGCTCTTGAAGCAACAGAAGAATATATTGCAAACTCGGGTGAAGAAAATTACAGATATTCTATCGACTACACCGGTCCTTGTCAAACAACACAAAGAGGTCTTAATAATGTAGCAATTGCACTTCCGAAACTTATTGACAAGATCGGCAAGAAAGTAATTGAAAAATATGATGCAAATACAGAGTGGACTTGTCTTTATGACGGTGAGTTCTTTACAAAGGAGAAAACATATCCTGTAAACAGTTCGTCTGATAAGAAAACCGTATATCAGTATTACAATTCATCTCTTGAAGAATTGAAGTCCTATGCAATTTGGCAGGATAATTATGACAAAACCCTTTCATGGGTAACAAACAGAGTTAATTATTATGTTGGAAAAACAAATGAAATTGTCAATGTCTTAGTTGATAATTCTGCAATTCAAAATGACGACGGCGTTTTATACAATAACGGCAAGTCACTTTTGATTAGTTGTAAGTCAAATAACAGCCAATTTTCTATTCCTACAACCGTTAAAAGTATTTTATCTTTTTCGTTTGTAATGAATAAAAATATAAATGAAATTACAATTCCTCACAGTATCGGACGAATCGGTTATTATGCATTTTTGGGATGTGATAATTTAACCGATATCAATTATTACGGTACGGAAGAAAATTGGAATTATTTAGGATGTTATTTGCCTAAAAATGTAACGGTCCATTATTACCCGGTTTCGCATAATCACACATATTCCGATTGGCACTACAACAACGATGCGGAATATAATTCCAAAACCGATTATACCGACGGAACGGCAACACGCACTTGTTCCGAATGTGGCGAAAGCGAAACAAAAACGATTGCCGGCACAGGCTTGCTCCGTGCAAACAGTGCTTCGGTAGTTCTTGACGCTTCGGTTACACTTAACATCGGTATTGACAAATCCCGAACATCACCGTTTGAATCAAGCTTTATTCGAGTTGAATTCGGCGGCGAAAGCTACGATTTGACCGAACCGTCAGCAAAGACAACTACCGACCGTACATATTATGATTTTGACAAGATTTCACCGGAAAAGTTTGCCGATGAGGTTACTATCACTCCGTATGGTGTTACTTCCGACGGAATCGAGTGCAAGGGTCACCCGGTAACATATTCAATCAAGAATTATTGCTATACTCAACTTAACAAAACCCCAAGCCAAAACCTCAAATCGCTTCTTGTAGAACTCCTTTACTACGGCGAAGAGTACCAAAAATACAGAGGATACAATACCGATAATCTTGTTACTTCGGACCTTACGGACGAACAAAAGAAGCTCCACACAACCGATACTTTGGATTACAGCAATGTTGCAAATTCAAAATATCAGCTTAACCCTAACGGAATTGCTAAAAATGAAGTGAATTTCAAATCGGCGTCTATGCTTCTCGAGGGCAAAGTTATTCCGAGAATTAAGGTTGAAATTTCAAGTTCGACAAGTATAAGTGATTATACATTCCGTTGGACCGTTGACGGTCAAAATACCGAATTTACTTATGCCGAACATCCGGATTGGTTCACTCAAACAAACGGCTCGGCAAGCGACAAGAGAGCCTACTATGTTGATTGCACGGTTCTCAAAGCAGATCAGTTTTCAACACCGTTTTATCTGACTGCATTTAAGAACGGTACACAGGTGTCAAATATGCTTCAATACAGCGTTGAATCCTATGCAACGGGCTCAACGGTAAAGAATAATGTTAAGCTCAAATCACTTGTTGACCAAATGCTCCGCTACGGCAGAGCCGAAAAAATCCGATTGGGACAATCCGTTTGATTAATAGTTTTTAACCGCACTTTGCACACTTACCGGCTCTCACGCTTTATGCGTGAGAGCTATTCTTAATTTATAAATTAAGAATATATGTTGAAAAAAGTATTGTAAAATGTTAAAATATAATGTAATACTTTGGGCATAATAGACTTGAGGTGCTGTTATGTGCAAGGAAAACGATAATAAAAACGAAGAAGTTAACGAAAATAATAACAACGGCGAGGATAGTTCTTCATTTGAAACAGGGTCGATAACCGTTAAAAAAGACGGCCATTTTATTCATTGCCTTACTATTATCGGGCAGATTGAAGGGCATTATATTTTACCGAGCCAAAACAAAACCACCAAATATGAGCATGTCATTCCACAGCTTGTTGCGATTGAGGAAAGCAGGGAGATTGACGGATTGTTGATTATACTCAACACCGTTGGCGGAGATGTTGAAGCAGGACTTGCCATTGCAGAGCTTCTTTCAACTATGAAAACTCCCACCGCTTCACTTGTCCTTGGCGGAGGTCACAGCATCGGCGTTCCGCTTGCTGTCAGCTGTGAACGAAGTTTTATTGTTCCCACGGCGACTATGACCGTGCACCCTGTCCGTATGAACGGAACGGTTCTCGGTGTTCCGCAAACTCTTTCGTATTTTGAAAAAATGCAGGATAGGATTGCAAGGTTTGTTGAGAATAATTCGCAGATTACTGCCGAAGAATTTAGGGCGTTGATGATGAAAACGGGCGAACTGATTATGGATGTGGGCACTGTGCTTGACGGTGAAGAAGCCGTCAAATGCGGTCTTATTGATGAACTCGGCGGTCTGTCGGATGCACTTGACTATCTTGAATCAGTGATTGAGAGGGAAAGCTGATGCTTTATACTGTTGTTGATGTTAATGATGTTTTTTATAAAAATGAAATGATTATTTCAAAGCCTCGTTCCACAAATCCTTATGATTATATCAGGACAGGCTATTATCTTGATAACGCTCAGTATTTCGGAGGACAAAACAATGTCAATTTTAACTGCAATATTCCAGGCTCTATTCCAAGCGGTGTGCCGCATTTTTCCGATAAGTGAAACTGCCCATTCTTCAATTTTTCACGATTTTGCCGGTAGATTTTCGGGCGAGTGTTCGTCCCTTACCGGTATTGTACATATAGGCATTGCGGTTGGTATTGTTGCCGCAATGTACAAGTTTTTCTTCAAAATGTCGTATGAGTTTTTCTCAACCTTCGGCGATATGTTCAAAAAAAGATTAAAGGGCAACAAGCCAAGCGGTTCAAGGCGTTATATGTATATGACACTTATCAGCTTCTGCCCGATGCTTTTGTGGCTTATTCCGTGCGGTAAATACGGATTTTTGTATAATGTACTTCGTATGACGCAGTTTAATATGACACTCCTTGATGACGGTTTGTTCCTTGCAATTACGGGTGCGATTCTTATTGTTGCGGCATTTGAAATCACCAAGTCACGCATATCAAAACAGGTGAGCATTGTTGCTGCTGTTGTAATAGGTGCTTTGAGCGTGTTTTTAATCCCTGTATCAGGCTTTTCATTTGTCGGCGTGGTATTTGCCGTTCTTGTTCTTTTCGGAGTAAATAAAAAGCTTGCACTCAATTACGGACTTGTTATGAGCGTGCCGGTGCTTATTGTCAGCGGTATCGTTGAAATTTGTATAAGCGTTACGCATGTCGGCGTTGCTTCTGTTATCATCGGTCTTGTTATTTCGATTGTATCGGCATTTTTCAGCACCGTATTTCTCAAATTTTTTGTTAATAAAGGTTATCTCAAATATTTCGGAATTTATGATATTTCGGTTGGTGTAATTATATTTATTGTCGGAATTTTTGAATTGATTTTTAGAAAATAAAGTAGGTAAATTATGGCAAACAGTAAAAATACAAAACAAAAACAGAATAAAAAGCCTGCAAATAAAAAGCCTGTTACTCATTCAAAAAAAGCTCTTGCCGAGTTTGAAGAGCAGCAAAGACTTATGGACCTTGAAACACAGGCAAACAAAAACAGAATTGTCAGCATAATTATTTTTGCATTCTCGGTTTTGTTTTTCTTTGTTGCCGTTATTCCCGGGGAAAACTTTTGGAATGATGTTCACAATGTTTACATAGGCCTTTTCGGCTGGATGGCATCTGTTGTCTTTCCGCTTTTGAGCCTTGTTTACTCGTTTTTGGTGCAAAAAACAAAATCAAGCAAAAAGATGATTGCAGAACCTATCTGCATTGTTTTGATAGTGCTCTTTATTTCCGCATTTATTTATATCGTAAGAGCAAAGAGCGGCGTGCCGTTTCTTGATACCTGCAAGAGCGAATTTGCAGACGCTCCGTATGTATTCAACGGCGGATTTTTCGGTGCACTTCTCGGTTGGCTCTTTATGACCTTGGGCAAGGCTCCGGCTGTTGTTGTTGATTTGCTTCTTATAATCGTTGTTATTATGCTTCTTTCAAAGGTAACGGTTAATCAGTTTTTCAAAAACACAACAAAGCCTGTTCGTGCCGTTGTTGAAAAGGCAACGCCTTATATCGAGGAACGCCGTGAAAAACGCAGAATGAATAATATTGACATTCCGCTTGACGACGAGCCTCCTGTTCAGGACGAAAAACCAAAGAAAAAGGCAAAGACAAAGCCTGAGAAAGCACAGGATGTCGAGGAAACAGAAGAACCTGCCGATGATTATTCAAAACTTATTGCAGAGATTAATGAAACGACAAGCAAGAATAAGCAGAACAGAGAAACACCAAAAAAGAAATCTATTGACGATATAGTTAAAACCGCAAGCGAGGATAAGACGGAAAAGCCTGTTGAAGAAAAATCAGAGCCTGTTCCCGAATTTGTGGTTACAGAGGAAGATATGCAAAAGGAAGTTAAGGAATACAAACTTCCGAGCGTTGATATTCTCAAAACCGTTAAACATAAATCAGCCAAAGATGTGTCTGCCGAGCTTAAAAACAACGCCGAACTTTTGGTGGAAACTCTTGCTTCGTTCGGTGTTCAGGCAGAAATCACCGATATTTCACGAGGCCCGACTGTTACAAGATACGAATTAAAGCCTGCTTCGGGTGTTCGTATCAGTAAGATTACAAATCTTTCAGACGATATTGCACTTAATCTTGCAGCCGTTAATGTTCGTATTGAAGCTCCTATTCCGGGCAAAGCCGCTGTCGGAATAGAAATTCCAAACACCGTTAAAAACAGTGTTTCTATGCGTGAAGTAATCGATTCCGCCGATTTTAATGCTCAAAAGTCGCTTCTGTCGGCAGGACTTGGCAAGGATATTGCAGGCAAAACGGTATTTTGTGATATTGCAAAAATGCCGCACCTTCTTATTGCAGGCACAACAGGTTCAGGTAAATCTGTTTGTATGAATTCTATTATCGTTTCTATTCTTTACAGGGCAAATCCCGAAGAAGTTAAATTCCTTATGATTGACCCTAAAAAGGTAGAGTTTTCAAAATATGAGAACATTCCGCACCTTCTCGTTCCCGTTGTCACCGACCCACGCAAGGCTTCGGGTGCACTCGGCTGGGCAGTGTCGGAAATGCTTGAGCGTTATCAAAAGTTCAGTGAAACCGGTGTGCGTGATATTGAAGGCTATAATCGTTATGTTGAAAAGCATGAGGATATGAAGCCTATGCCGAAGATTGTTATTTGTATTGACGAGCTTGCCGACCTTATGATGGCTGCACCAAAAGAGGTTGAAGACAGTATTTGCCGTCTTGCTCAAATGGCTCGTGCCGCAGGTATGCACCTTGTTATCGCAACCCAAAGGCCGTCTGTTGATGTCATCACGGGTCTTATTAAGGCTAATATTTCATCCCGTATCGCACTTACGGTTTCATCGGCTATCGATTCCCGTACTATTCTTGATTCAAGCGGTGCGGAAAAGCTTCTCGGTATGGGTGATATGTTGTATTCTCCTATCGGCTCAAACAAGCCTCTCCGTGTTCAGGGCTGTTATATAAGCGATGAAGAAGTAGAGGAACTTTGCGAATTTATCAAAAATCAGGGCGAGAGCGAATACAGCGAAAAAATCCAAAAAGAGATTGAAAGCAAAGCCGCACAGGACAAAACTTCTACCAAGTTTACAGACGGCGGTGAATCGGGCGAAAATCTTGACCCGCTCTTTGATGAAGCCGTTGATGTTGTGCTTGAAAACGGCAAGGCTTCAACCTCGTTCTTACAGCGTAAACTCGGTGTAGGTTATTCAAGAGGTTCAAAGATTATGGACCAAATGGAAGATAAGCATATTATCGGTCCTGCCGAGGGTGCAAAACCGAGAAAAATATTAATCAATAAACAGCAATGGATTCAGATCAAGGCACAGGGTCCTGCACCTGAATTCACGGTTGAGAATACGGAGCAGATGGCGTTTGACTCCGAGGAAGTAATAGATAATCAGGATTTATCCGAGGACAGTTATGAATAATTTTCTCCCCGTAAATCAAAAGGATATGTATGAAAGAGGATGGGAACAGCCGGATTTTGTGTATATTTCCGGTGACGCTTATGTTGACCATCCTTCTTTCGGCGCGTCAATAATTACCCGTGTGCTCGAGGCAAAGGGTTACAAGGTTGCTGTTTTGTCGCAACCCGATTGGCACGGTACAAAGGATTTTGAGCAGTTCGGTAAGCCTCGCTTGGGCTATTTTATTTCAAGCGGTAATATTGATTCAATGGTTGCTCATTACACCGTTGCAAAAAAGCCTCGCTCAACAGATGCGTATACAGCAGGCGGTCAAATGGGCAAGCGACCTGACAGAGCGGTTATTGTCTATTCAAATATTGTAAAACAGCTTTATCCCGATGTGCCTGTAATTATCGGCGGACTTGAAGCATCGCTTCGCCGTTTTGCACACTATGATTATTGGGACGATACCGTTCGTCCGTCAATTCTCCTCGATTCCAAAGCCGATTTGCTCATTTTCGGTATGGGTGAAAATCAAACTATCGAGATTGCCGAACGACTTAATAACGGCGAAAGTGTTGACACAATGCACGATATTCTCGGCACGGTTTATGCCGTTGACACAAAGGATACTCCGTATATCGGTGTTGAATGTCCGTCATTTGAAAATGTCAGCTCGTCAAAAAAAGAATATGCCAAGGCGGCTCGTATCGAACAGGACGAGCAGGACCACATCAGAGGTAAAGTTATCAAGCAAAAGCACGGCAAAAAAATGATTGTTCAAAATCAGCCTATGCCGCCGCTTACAACCAAGGAACTCGATTGGGTATACTCTCTGCCTTATATGCGTGCATATCATCCGATGTATGAGGCACAGGGCGGTGTTCCGGGTATTCAAGAAGTTGAGTTTTCAATCACTCACAATCGCGGTTGCTTCGGTGCTTGCAATTTCTGCTCAATCGCATTCCATCAGGGCAGATACATAACAACAAGAAGTAAAAAAAGCATTATGGTTGAGGCTGAAAAACTCACTCATATGCCTAATTTTAAAGGATATATTCACGATATAGGCGGTCCTACGGCTAATTTCCGTCAGCCGTCTTGTATGCTTCAGGAGGAACACGGATTGTGTAAAGGCAAAAAATGTCTTGCACCTAAGCCGTGTAAAAATCTTCTTGCAAATCACGAGGAATATCTTGATATTCTCCGCAGCGTCCGTCAACTTCCGGGCATCAAAAAAGTGTTTATCCGCTCCGGTATAAGATACGATTACCTTTTGCAGGATAAGGACGACAGCTTTTTCAGAGAACTTGTAAAATACCATGTATCGGGTCAGCTCAAGGTTGCTCCCGAGCATTGCTCTGCCGCTGTTCTTGATAAAATGGGCAAGCCGCATATTGAGGCTTATATTGAATTTTCAAAGCGTTATTTTCAGTATACGGGCGAGATTGATAAGGAGCAGTATTTGGTGCCTTATCTTATGTCGAGCCACCCGGGTTCAACCCTTAATGACGCTATTGATTTGGCTTTGTTTTTGAAGAAAAATCATATTCGTCCCGAGCAGGTTCAGGACTTTTATCCTACACCCGGTACAATATCCACAACCATGTTTTATACGGGTCTTGACCCTTATACAATGGAAGAGGTTTACTCGGCTAAAAATCCGCACGATAAGGCTCTACAAAGGGCACTTTTGCAGTATTATAACCCAAAGAACTTTGCTCTTGTTGAGGAAGCACTTAAAAAAGCAAAGCGTTTTGATTTAATCGGTACAGACCAAAAATGCCTTGTTCGCCCGCAAAATCCCGTTCATCAAATGCAGGGAGCAGGCAGAAATAACGGTAAAAATAATAACAGAAATAATAAAAACAGGCAAAGTTTTGCTCCGAAAAAGCAAAATAATTACGGCAGAAAAAAGAAAAGCAGATGAACACAAAAACTCAAACAATGTTTATGATAGGCATTGCGCTTCTTGTAATGTCAGGCATTTTAATTTATGTGTCGCTTTCAACTCCCGGAGTTTATAAAGAACCGGAAACGACGGCAATTCAAATTTCATCTTCAACCGAAACGGAAGCAAACAGTGCAAAATCGGCTGGTTCCGCTTCAAAAAGTTCGGATAACGGTGCCACGGCTGTAAGTTATCCGATAAATTTAAACACGGCAACAGTTGAAGAACTTGTTTCAATCGACGGCTTGGGTGAAAGCAGAGCAAGTGCGATTATTGAGTACCGTGACTATCTTGGCGGCTACACAAGTGTTGAGCAGATTAAGGAAATCAGCGGTATTGGTGACGCAACTTATGCAAAACTTGCGCCTTATCTTACGGTGTAGCCATGATTAAAGATTTGCTTAAAGCACTTTTATGGTGTGTTTTTACCCGTCGCTGTGATTTGTGCGGCGATGTTGTGCCTCTCACTCAAAGCAGATGTGACGAATGCCTTAAAGCCGAAAAAATCAACGGCGAAATTTGTACTTCGTGCGGTATGTCAAAGGATGAGTGCACTTGTAAAAGTTCTCATCATAAGCCCGAATATGAGCAAATATGTGCTCCGTTTTATTATGAAGGCAATATCGTAAAAGCTATGCACCGCCTGAAGTTTCAAGGCTTTTGCGAAAATGCAATCGGTATGGCTGACGAAATGGCAAAAACGATTAAAAAACAGTATAACCACATCAATTTTGATGCGATAACCTATGTTCCTCTGTCAAAAAGCAGAGAGCGGGCGAGGGGATATAATCAGTCAAAACTCATTGCCGAAAAGCTGTCAAAAACTCTCAATGTACCGCTTGAAGACACATTTTATAAGGCGTATGAAAATCCGCCGCAACGCAATCAGTCCGCACGGCAAAGGCGTGCAAATGTGTTCGGTGCGTTTGATGTAAACGAAAACATCAATCCTGTCGGCAAAACATATTTGATAGTTGACGATGTAAAAACAACCGGTGCAACGCTGTCCGAATGTGCCGCCGTTCTCGATTCCTACGGTGCAACGGCAACCTATGCCACCGTCTTTGCAATCAGAAAAGCAAATAAAAAATAAAAGCGACAACTTTTCAGTTGCCGCTTTTTTCGTGCTAAAGTTTGTAATCTGCGATAGAGTCAATGGAATCAGATGTTAATTCCGTATCGTTATCCGAAGAACTTAACAATTTATTATTTTCATATTTTTTCAAAGCAGTATTGTATTTGGATTCACTGACCTTTTTGTCATTTATTTTATATTCAAGTTCTTCTTCGTCTGATACAGCTCCTTCATTTGAATATAGAGAAATAAGTTTTGTGCAGGCACCTTTTTTTACCTTGTAGATTGTTGTTGTATCATGACCTTGATAACAAAATTCTGAATAAATAAGACCTTTTCTTTTTGTATATTGAATAATACCGTATGTTCCGCTTAAATCATCGATTAATTTTACAACTTTTGAATCTACACTTGTATAAACCGAAGCACTTGCAGAATGTGCTATTCCGTCCCGTATCACAAGTTCCGGAATGTTATCATTATCAATAAATACGAGGCTGAATCCGCAATTTTCGGGAGTTTCAGCATTATTCATATATTCTTTAAGAAAAGCCATATATGCCTGACGCCAATTATTTGTGCTTTCTTCAAAATCGGTTTCTTTAGCCTTAGAAGTAATTTTACTGTCGGCGATGGTTTTTTGGTTTTTGGTTGCAAGGGAAGAAATGCTGTTCAAATCATCATAGCCTTTGCTTTCTGCGGCTCTGTAAAACAGTTGCGCACGCAAAGCCACTTCTTCAATTTTCTTATTGTAATATCCGCTTTGACCGTTTACCTTTTTGTTCAGCTTGTTGCCGGAATTGTACGCATTTTTCATCGCAAGCGTTGCAAATATTCCCGCTTTGCGGAATGCCTCTGTATCGTCTTTTGTCTTTCCCGCAGTTTCGGCAAGATTTGTGTATCTATTAGTCAGATTGTGTGCAATGTTGCTGTCAAGCATAATCGAATATGAAGAATTGTCTGTAAAATCAAAACCCAATAATTTAAAGAACGCAGCCGTACCTTTTACTAACGCTAATGCGGGAAGTGCTTTTTCGGCAAAGGTTTTTACCGTTGTTTTTGGTACATCTTCCACCAATATATCAAGTGCTTTTGAACATAAACTTGTTGCCGCGTCATCTCCGAATTTAAGCGTGGTGTCACCGAGTGCAAGCTTGTATGTGCTCAGCTTATCTTCAGCCCCGTATGCGTCAATAAGCATATTTTTGTTGTCTTCCGTCATTGAGATGTATTTGATTGCATAATCGGTATAGTTGTAAAACGTTTTCAGTTTGCCGAAAACTTCACCCCAATTTTTCGCGTCTATGTAATCTATGTCAAGATTATCAATATCGTCGGTATCACAAAACGATTCATACGCTGTGGTCATAGCCGTTGTTGCATCTTTGAGCTTGTCATTGATTTCTTTTCCGTTTTTGATGAATGTTGAAGCGTCATTCAGCCTTTTTGTTAAAGAATTTGGGTCAGCTTGAGTTTTTATGTAGTCCGTGTTGTCGGTAACAATTTTTTGCAAAGCTGTTTTGTAATTGCTTATGTCACCTACGGGACCTATTAAATTAGACACTTTCAAACCGAAAATTGTGGATGAAAAATAATATAAAACCGTATAATATCGGTAAGCCGTTTCGCTTCCGCCGAAAATTTCATCAACAATATGTTCGTAGTTTAAAATATATTTGAATTCGTTAAAATCATAAGCCGCATCGGCAATGGAATATCCGCTGTTGATAACGGTAACAGTTGTGCCGTCAACTTTGATTTTAGCCTTTAAGTATGCGGCAATTTGGTCCAGCGGAAGATAGTAATCATTGCCGAATTTAAAAACATTGTGCAAATCAAATGTATGCTTGCTGTTCATCATTTTAACGGTTGCTTTTTTGTTTTTATAATCAATGGCTGTTGATGAAAGCGAAAGCTTAAAATCCTGTCCCGCTCTTACAAAAGCGTTGTTGTCCTCGTCATAATCATACGCCGTATATTCTTCAAAAAGCTCGGGATTTGCGTACAGATATGTTCCGTCTGTATACAACACCTCATCTGTTTTTTCTTTTTCACCGTCACTGTTCAGCGTTTCAAACGAAACGGAAACGAACTTGCCCTCTGCCGCATTTGTGCAAACAGGAAGCGAAAAGGCAATAATAATCGAAAGAATTATTGCAATCTGTTTTTTTACTGTTTTCATAACCGTTACCTCCTTTTATTCAAGCGACAGGGCTTTGTCTGTTTCGGCTTTTGCATAATTATATGCATATCCGTACATGGCATCGATAAAATCATCACTGAAGGTTATTTCTTTTGTGTCATCGGTTATGATAACAGTTGCAGTTTGTTCGGTTGTTTTTATTTCTGCATTATTTATTATTTCTGTAATTTTTTTATCGATGTCTTCTTTTGTTTCGTTAACATCAAAATGCTTTTGGTAATCGATTAATGCGTCTTTGATGTCGGGTGAAGAAACAGATGCCGTTACCGTATAGTGACCCGAACCGTCATCCTTTACATCGGTAACTTCAAAATATGACTTTTCGATAAATGCTTTGAAAAATTCAGGTATTTCTTCATTGTCATTATAATTATAAGCTTCGTTCCATGTTGTTTGAAGTGATTCCTGCATTTTTTTAATCGAGTTTTGGGTGTTTGAAATATAAAAGTAAACGCTTGCCGCAAATCCGGCAACAATCAACACCGCCACAAGCACTATGATTATTATCTTTTTTGTATCTGTGTTTTTCTTTTCTTCCTTTTTTTCTTCCATTGTTTTCTCCTTTTTGCTTTTTCTTCTATTATACATTTTTTGTTATAAAAAAACTATACTCAATCAGAGTATAGCACAATAATGTTTTTATGTAAAATAAAGTCCTCGGATTGCTTCAATGGTTAAAGCTTTTAAGCAACTTTTTTGTATAATATGAAATCTGATGAGATGAGTTGCCATTACTTCATTACAGGTATATTAAAAAATTAATGTGGTTTTTATCCTCAATTTATTTGACAAAATCTGTGTAATTATTATAATAGTATAAGTGTATTCCTGTCCGTAGCACAACCGGATAATGCCTCCGACTCCGACTCGGAAGATTACGGGTTCGAATCCCGTCGGGCAGGCCATTTTTTTGTCATATCACACAGCTTTGGTAAAATATATGTAAAATTTTCTTGACATTTATTATATATTATAAGATAATTTATGTGTATATTATATAGTAGACATAAATTTTTGATGCGTAAGTAAGAGGAAAAAATATGGGTATTTCTAATATCATCAGCCTGCTCGGCGGTCTCGGACTGTTTTTGTTCGGTATGAAATATATGTCAGACGGCCTTAATCAGGTAGCGGGTAAAAAGATGAAAAATCTGCTTGAAAAACTTACCCGAAATAGATTTAAGGGATTTTTACTCGGTGTTTTGGTAACGGCTGTTATTCAGTCATCATCAGCCACAACCGTTATGCTTATGGGCTTTTTGAATGCCGGCATTATGGATTTGGCTCAGGCAACAGGAGTTATTATCGGTGCAAATATCGGCACCACAATTACTGCTGTTCTTATTGCTATTGATGTTTCCGCCATTGCGCCGTTTTGTATTTTTATCGGCACGGTTATGGCACTGTTCAGCAAAAAGCAAACTCAAAAGTTCGTGGGTCAAATTATTCTCGGCTTCGGCGTTTTGTTCTTCGGACTGAAGTATATGAGCGGTCCCGAGGCTATGGGAGTGCTTAAAACAAGTGCGGCATTTCAAACATTTATCACAAAAGCCAACAATCCGTTTCTCGGCCTTTTGATTGGCTTTATTATGTGTTCCGTGCTTCAAAGTTCAAGTGCGTCAATCGGTGTTTTGCAGGCTCTTGCAATGACAAGTGCCAGCCTTATGCCGATGAAGTTTGCAATTTACCTTATTATCGGTATCAATGTGGGTTCTGCAATGCCGCTTTTCCTTTCTGCTATAGGTGCAAAAACAAATGCAAAGCGTGCCGCAGTTATTTACTTCATTTTTGATTTTGTGGGTATGCTCATATTTACCCCGATTGCACTCATATTCCCGCAGTATACCGAGTGGATTACAAGCCTTTCGGATAACGGTTCCGTGCAGGTTGCCATTGCACATATTATATTCAAGGTTGTTACCGCCTTTGTATTGCTGCCGTTTATCAAATGGATTGTTAAACTCAGTGAGATTATTATCAAACCTAAAGAACATGATACCAAGCTTCGCTTTGAGTTTATCGATAAGAAAATCAGCGATAACCCTGTTTCAACCGCACTTCAAATCGGCAGTGAGGTTGAGCGTATGGCAAGACTTGTAAGGCATAATTTTGTTATTGCCTGCGAGGGTTTCCTTGTTATGGATGACAGTAAAAAGCGTGAACTTTCCGAAAACGAAGAACTTATTAATTGGCTCAACCATAGTATTTCGGACTTTATGATTACCGTTACTTCAAAAGAAATTACCGGTGATGTATCGGAATATATCGGTAAACTGTTCCATGTAATTACCGACCTTGAAAGAATCGGCGACCATGCAGAAAATATTATGCATAGGATTTCTATGGCTAAGGAAGAAAACCTCGGATTTACCGATGCAGGAATTGCCGAATTTAAGGAAATTTATGAGGTTGACCTTGAACTTCTCGACCGTGCCCTCGGTGCATTTACAAATAAGCACCTTACGGATGCGGAGGAACATCAGCTGCATTATTTGGAGGATACAATCGATTATCTTACGCTTCAGGCACAGGACAATCATGTTCAGCGACTTCGTGATAAAAAATGTCACACAGCTTCGGGCGTTATATTTACAAAGGCTCTGCAAGACCTTGAAAGAGTGGGCGACCATTCGTACAATATCGCTTGGGCGGCAAGAATCGATAAAAATTTGATAAGACAGATTTAGTATGATTAAAGACAGAAGAAAAGTAACAGACAAACTGAATACTCTTTTGTTCGGCAAGGATTTGCGTATTACAAAGGGCGATGTTTTTTCTGCTCTTTATGAGTATGATTATTCGTCATATTATCCTGAGGATAAATATGTTCACAGTCAGGATTTGCCAAAGGATAATGTGTTTGACATTCGTGATTACGGTGCAAATGCAAAGTTTGAAGATAATGCGGTTTATATCCAAATGGCTGTTGATGATGCGGCAAAAACAGGCGGTACTGTTTTGATTGCCGGCGGTGAATATGTCACCACAACCGTTTTTCTCAAATCCGATGTTACTTTGTTTGTTGAAAAAAATTCTGCACTTTCGTCAAATAAAACAGGCGTGGGATATAACCACAAAGGCATTATTCATGCCGACAGCGTACATAATGTTGCGTTGACAGGCGGCGGTAAGGTAAAGGGTAACGGCGAATACTTCGGCAGAAAGCCGCTATTAGACAAAAATGTTACCGAGCATGCCGAATGTATAGATGTTATCGAAATGCGCAGAACTTACCGTGCTCAGCTCCGCTTTGCACATGAAAGTAAGTACGGCGGTGCGATTTATATAAAAAACTGTACCGATTTTGTTGCCGATAATTTTATTATTGAAAATTCGGCTCACTGGTCTTTCAGAATAGAAAACTGTAATAATGTTAAAATTAACAATTTTATAATTAATAATAACCGCAATGTTGCAAATGCCGACGGTTTTGATATTGCAGGCACAAGTAACATAACGATTGATCATTGCTTTGTGTCTACCGCCGATGACGGAATATGTATCAAAAATGCTGTGTGGCTCGGTAATACGGGAACAATGAGTAATATTTCCGTTACCGATTGCGAGGTTATTTCCCGTGCCAATTCGTTCAAAATCGGCACGGAAACGACATATGACATTTCAAATGTAACGGTCAGAGATTGTAAATTTATGATGACGGATTTGTATCCGGGAACGGTCAGCGGTATTGCGATAGAAAGTGCCGACGGCTCACGAGTACATAATATCACCGTCCAGAATATAATTATGGACAGGGTGACTTGTCCTGTTTTTATCAGACTTTGCAACCGCAACAGGGCGGCTGAGGTTGATGCTGTCAGTGCAAATGCCGTAGAATTCGGCAAGAAAAAGAAAAAGGCTTCGTCCGCACCAAAGGATATGTTTGATAAAAAGGGCGAGGTGTTTAATATAAATATCTCGGACATTACCGCAACCAATGCCGAAATTCCGGTTATTGTTGCAGGTTACAGACAGCACGGCAGTACCCGATATGTGTCCGATGTTACACTCAAAAATTTTGAAATATATTATGCCCCTTATAAAGAGGTTTATGACAGGCGTGCGTTTATTCCCGAATATGCCGATGTTTATCCCGAATCGTGGCGATTTAGGAATCTCCCGGCTTACGGAATATGGGCAAGGCATGTAAAAGGCTTAAAATTGCTTGATTTTAATTGTTCTGCTCCACGCAGTACATGGAAAGAGAAATACATTATGGAGGATGTTTTATAATGGCAGATATTAAAAATGTAATTGATAATTTTAAATTTAATGGGGATTTTGTTGATGTTGCAGAATACGGCTCAGGTCATATCAACAAAACTTATCTTGTAACATTTAATAATAACGGAGCAGAGCAAAAGTATATTCTCCAGCAACTTAACGACAATGTGTTTAAGAATATTGACCAACTTATGAAAAATGTGTTTGCCGTAACTTCTTACCTTCGTTCCGTTATCAAGGAAAACGGCGGCGACCCGGACAGAGAAACTTTGCATTATATTCGTACAAAAGACGGCAACGAGTATTATTATGATTCTGAAAACAAAACATATTTCAGAGCATATATTTTTGTTCGTGATTCTGTCTGCTTCAATACAGCCGAAAACGCAGATATGTTCAAATCAAGCGGTGAGGCTTTCGGCAAGTTCCAAAGGCTTTTGTCAGATTTTAATGCGGGAGAACTTACAGAAACAATTCCGCACTTCCACGATACTTTGTGGAGATACAACAACGAGTTTGTTCCTGCTCTCGAAAAGAATGCTTCGGGCAGACTTGATTCTTGCAAGGCAGAAGTTGATTTTGTAAATAAGTATGCCGATGAAATGGGCAAACTTACTGCAATGACCGAGAAGGGCGAACTTCCGCTCCGTGTAACTCATAACGATACAAAGCTCAACAATGTTATGTTTGATAAGGACACAAACAAGTGCGTTTGCGTTATCGACCTTGACACCGTTATGCCGGGTCTTGCTCTTTATGATTTCGGCGATTCAATCCGTTTTGGTGCTTCAACCGCCGCCGAGGACGAAACCGACCTTGATAAGGTAGAAATGGACCTTGATTACTTCAAGGCTTATGCAGAGGGCTTTTTGGGCGAAGCAGGCGAGTACTTCAATCAAGCAGAAATTGACAATCTTGCATTTGCTTCAAAACTTATGACTCTTGAATGCGGTATGCGTTTCTTGACCGATTACATCAACGGCGATGTTTATTTCAGAACAGAATATCCCGAACATAACCTTGACCGTGCACGCAATCAGTTCAAACTTGTTGCCGATATGGACAGCAAGATGGACAAGATGGAAGAAATTATTAAAAATATATAGAAGGCATAAGGGTGGTTATATACTGCCCTTAACTTAATTTATGAGTATTAAGAAAAACGACGATATAACATTAAAAATTGAAGATATGACAAACGAAGGCTCGTCTGTCGGTCACTATGACGGTATGGCGGTTTTTGTTCGTGGTGCGGTAACGGGTGATGAAATTGTCGCTCATATTATCAAAGCCAAAAAGAACTATGCAATCGGTATTGTAAAAGAAATTATCAATCCGTCACCTTATAGAATTGAGTCCGATTGTCCCGTGTCCGACAAGTGCGGAGGCTGTTCGTTTAGAAATATGACCTATGATGCTGAACTTCAATATAAGCAGGGCAGGGTAGCAGATGCCGTTAAAAGAATTGGGCATATTGACGCTCCGATTAATCCGATTATCGGTGCCGATACGGTTGATAATTATCGCAATAAGGCACAATATCCTGTTTGCATCACAAACGGCGAACTTCAGGCAGGCTTTTATGCTTACAAAAGTCATAGGATTGTTCCGTGTGCAGATTGCCGACTTCAGCATAGCAGTTTCAAAGAAATTCTCGACATAATCGCAAAATGGGTGCGTGCAAATAATGTTACATCTTATGATGAACAAACAGGCAGGGGACTGCTCCGCCATATTTATATTCGCAGAGCACCGATGACGGCAGAAACAATGGTTTGCCTTGTCATCAACGGCAAGAGTGTTCCGAATGAAAACGACCTTGTTGCTTCGCTTAAGCAGTATGACGGCGTAAAGTCAATTTGTTTGAATATTAATCGAGAAAATACAAATGTAATTCTCGGCAACGAAACAAAGTTGATTTACGGCGAACCGACTGTTACTGATGTTTTGCTTGGCAAAAAGTTTGTGATTTCGCCAGAGTCGTTTTATCAAATCAACCACGACCAATGCGAAAAATTGTACACCAAAGCTGCCGAATATGCAGGCTTAACAGGCAACGAAACCGTTGTTGACCTCTACTGCGGTGTCGGTACAATCGGTCTTTCAATGGCAGATAACGCAAAGCGGATTTTCGGTATTGAAATTATCCCGCAGGCTATTGAAAATGCAAAAATCAATACCCGTCAAAACGGAATAACAAATGCAGAATTTTTCTGCGGCGACGCCTATGACGGTGCAAAGGAGCTTGAAAAACGAGGAATAACTCCCGATGTCGTTATCCTCGACCCGCCTCGCAAAGGCTGTCAAAAAGAGCTGTTTGATGTTGTCGAAAAAATGAACCCAAAGAGAATAGTTTATGTTTCGTGCGACAGCGCCACCCTCGCCAGAGATTTGGAAATTCTACAAACCAAGAACTACCAAACTCTCGAAGTCACCCCGGTCGATATGTTCCCCCGCACTCCGCATGTGGAGAGCGTGGTTCTGTTGACTAAAGTACAGAAGTAAAAGTGTGAAAAATATTAAATTTGAAGAAATCTATCGTGATGATATGTTTTGGCATGCAATAGATGAAAAATGTAAAGCCATCATTAAAACGAGAAGAAAAATAAAGGTTCTGTAAATCCCGATTTATACGGAGTTGATTTTTATTTTATTGAGGAAAAATATATGTTGAATAAGCAAATAAATATTGAATTGCAAGATACGCAATGGCAATTTGAATATGTTGACCATGACAGAAATATTGCCCGAGCAATAGTTTATGATGAAAACGGTTTGTTCTATTTTGTAAGAGCAGAACGAGATGATGATTTTGGAAAAGCAACATTGATTGAAACATCGGGTGGCGGAGTTGAAATAGGCGAGGACTTACAAACCGCCATTCAAAGAGAATTGAAAGAAGAGCTTGGTATATCTGTAGAAATAATTTGCAAAATCGGAGTTGTAAGTGATTATTACAATCTGATTCATAGGCATAATATTAATAATTATTTCTTGTGCAAAGTAAAGTCATTCGGAAAAAAGAATTTGACTCAGGATGAAGTAGAAAGTTTTCACTTATCTACATTAAAATTGACATATGACGAAGCTGTTCGAGAATATGAAATTAGGGCAAATACAAGATTAGGAACACTTATAGCAAACAGAGAACTGCCTATTTTGCATCGAGCAAAAGAGATAATTAATGAAAGCCAAAAGTACCCTTATTATCACGAAGTTTGATATTAATCCCATTGGGTTAATAATATATTTTTTAAGGAGATTGCTGTTTGAAGAAAAACAACACCTTGGAGATTGTAGGCTGACCGGGAGGTTTGCCAAAAAATTCAATCTCACAAACCTCCCTTATGAAGTCAACATTTCAGGAGGAAAATTATGAATAAAAATGACTTTATTATTCGTTTGGAACAAAAAAGCGATTACAGAAATACCGAAAATCTTGTCAGAGAGGCGTTTTGGAATGTTTATCGTCCCGGTTGCCTTGAACATTTTGTGCTTCATCAAATGAGAAATGATAAGGATTTTATCCCGGAACTTGATTTTGTTATGGAAAAGGACGGAGAACTTATCGGTCAAAATGTGTTTGTTAATGCACATATTGACTGCGATGACGGTTCAAAACTGCCGATTATGGCAATGGGTCCGATTTGCATCGCTCCCAAATATAAACGCAAAGGCTACGGCAAAATTTTGCTTGATTATTCGTTGCAAAAGGCAAAGGAATACGGTTGTAAAGCTCTTTGCTTTGAAGGGAATATCGATTTTTACGGTAAAAGCGGTTTTATCTATGCACGAAATTTCGGCATAAGGTATCACGGCTTGCCCGATGGTGCGGATTCATCGTTCTTTCTGTGCAAAGAATTAGAAGTCGGCTATCTTGACGGTGTTACAGGTGAATATACTCCGCCTCGGCTGTATATGGTTGACGAGCAAGAAGCGGAAGAATTTGACAAAACTTTTGAATTTAAGCAAAAACTTGTTCTTCCCGAGCAGATGTTCTGAATGAACGGGGCAGGTGGGTAACTGCCTGCCCTTTGAATATAAATTTTGGAGGTATGATTATGTCCGATATGTTAGATGTTATGAAATCAAGAAGAAGTATTAAGAAATACAAGTCCGCTCCTGTGGCTGATGAACTTCTTGACAAAATTGTTGAAGCCGGTCTTTACGCCGCAAACGGCAGAGGTAACCAAAATTCAATTATTATCAAAGTGACAGACAAAAAAGTTCGTGATGAACTATCAGCTCTTAATTGTAAAATCGGAGGCTGGAAGCCTGATTTTGACCCGTTCTATAACGCTCCTGCCGTTCTTGTTGTGCTTGATAAAAAAGACAGTTCAACCTGTGTTTATGACGGCAGTCTTGTAATGGGAGATATGATGCTTGAGGCTCACGCTTTGGGTCTTGGCAGTTGCTGGATTCACCGTGCCAAGGAGGAATTCGAAACCGAGCAGGGCAAACAACTCCTTGAAAAACTCGGTATCACGGAGGAATATGTCGGCGTCGGTCATTGCATTGTCGGTTATCCTGACTGCGAAACACCGAAAACGCCGGACAGAAAACCTAACAGAGTTTACAGTATTTGATGATAAAAACTTTACAATTTATGTAAAACTCCTTGATTTGTAAAATCGGGGAGTTTTTGTTGTATCTATCCTGTTTATACTGTATAATCAAATTGTAAAGGCGGATTGTAAAGAAAAATTTGCAATTTTACCTGAATTTTACAAATCTTGTGTTTTTGATTTTACTTTTATTTTATAAAATGAAAGCAAGATAGGAGATAAATTATGATTTACTGTATAGAAGATGACAACGGAATCAGAGATTTAATTGTTTACACGCTCACGGCATCCGGTTATGAGGCAAAGGGCTTTGCCGATTCTTCGGAGTTTTGGACTGCTGTTAAGCAGGAAATTCCAACTCTTATTTTGCTTGATGTTATGCTTCCTAATGAGGACGGCATAAGTATTCTCAAAAAAATCCGTTCCGACAAAAAGACGGCAGAGGTTCCCGTTATTATGGAAACGGCTAAAGAAACCGAGTACGATAAAGTTGTTGCACTTGATTTGGGTGCTGATGATTATCTTACAAAGCCTTTCGGTATGATGGAAATGGTGTCAAGAGTAAGAGCCGTGCTTCGCCGTACTTCAAAGGAAGAAAAAAAGCAGGATTTAAAGCTTAACGAATTGGAAATCAATACTTCCCGTCATATTGCTTATGTCAATGGCACTGAAGTTTATTTAACGCTTAAAGAGTACGATTTGCTCAAATTGTTTATGGAAAACATCGGCAGAGCGTTTACTCGTGATCAGCTTCTCAGCAGTGTGTGGGGTACGGAATATGTCGGCGAAACAAGAACGGTTGATGTGCATATCGGCACGCTTCGTACCAAACTCGGCTCTGCCGGTGATTACATCAAAACCGTACGCGGAGTGGGTTACAGAATGGAGGAAGAAAAATGACAAAAAAGATTTTTCGTTCTATTTGTTCTGTGGCAGTCTGCATAACTCTTGCAGTGCTTTCGATAATTATGGGCGTTTTGTACAATTATTTTTCCGATATTCAAAAACAGCGTATAGATACTCAGGTTCAGTATATCGCAAGTGCGGTTGAACTTGACGGTAAGGAATATCTTGATAAAATTCAGGATAAAACCTTCCGTATGACTTGGATTGCAAAAGACGGCAAGGTTCTTTACGATAACGAGGCAAACAGCGACGAGATGGAAAATCACCTTGAGCGTGAAGAAGTAAAACAGGCAATGCTGACGGGCAAAGGAACAGCAGACAGGTATTCCAAAACTCTTACTCAACATCAGTATTATTCGGCAGTCAGATTAACTGACGGCAGTGTAATGCGTATGTCTGTCAATGAACTTTCGTGGTGGGCGCTCGTCCTTTCAATGGCTCAGCCGATTATTATTGTATTTTTGATTGCTGTTTTGGTGTCACTTTTCTTTGCTTCAAGACTTTCAAAGAAAATCGTTGAACCGCTTAATCAAATCGATTTGGACAATCCGAACAACGCAAAGGTTTACGAAGAACTTTCACCGCTTCTCGAAAAAGTTAAAATTCAAAAAAAGCAAATTAAAAATCAACAGCTTGAACTTGAAAAGAAACGCAATGAATTCGAGGCGGCAACAGAAAATATGTCCGAGGGAATAATTCTTCTCAATTCCGACGGCGTGATTATCAGTATCAACAAAACCGCTTCAAGACTTCTCGGCATAAGCAGTTATTGCGTAGGTAAAGATTTGCTTCTTTTCAGCAGCGGGGTTGAAATTCAGGAACTTCTCCGCAAGGCAGAAAATGGTAAGCACAGCGAGATTATTCTTGATATTGACGAGGTAAGCTATCATTTCAGTGCAACTCCGATTTTCTCGGGCGACAAGGTAACAGGCGTTGCTCTTATTATCTTTGACTTTACCGAAATGGAAAAGGCGGAAGAAGTTCGCAGAGAGTTCACTGCAAATGTTTCGCACGAGCTTCGAACACCGCTTCAAACAAT
Source organism: uncultured Eubacterium sp. (assembly GCF_934561735.1). GTDB lineage: Bacteria > Bacillota > Clostridia > Oscillospirales > Acutalibacteraceae > Eubacterium_R. The sequence continues at coordinate 114,343 of NZ_CAKTGT010000005.1, read as the reverse complement.
CGCAGGAAGTGCCGAACTTCTTTCAAACGGTATGGTTGCCGAAAAGGATGTTCCGCAGTTTTCGCAGAAGATTTATAAGGAAGCAAAACGACTTATCACTCTTGTTGAGGATATTATCAAGCTGTCACACCTTGACGAAGAAAGCTCGGATATTATTTCGGAAAAGGTTGACCTTTTCGATATTGCAAAAATGACTGCAACAAATCTTACTCCGGTTGCCGAAAAGGCGGGCGTTGCCCTTGAGGTAAAGGGCGAGCCGTCGATTATCACAGGCAAATCCCAGCTCCTTACAAGCATTGTATTTAATCTTTGCGACAATGCAATTAAGTACAATAAGCAAGGCGGCAGGGTAAAGGTTGAAGTTAAAAATTTTATCGACTGCGTAAAACTCTCCGTCAGCGATACGGGTATAGGTATCCCTCTTGACCAACAGTCGAGAATATTTGAAAGGTTTTATCGTGTGGATAAAAGCCGTTCAAAAGAGGTTGGCGGAACAGGCCTCGGCTTGTCAATCGTTAAGCACGCCGCTAAACTCCATAATGCCGAAATCGAAGTTCGCAGCACCCTCGGCAAAGGAACAACCATCATCCTCACATTTCCTAAATAAATCTTAAAATGTTATATCGTAGGGGCGAACTGTGTTCGCCTCAGCGTGTCGAAAAAGTGTTTTCGACACGCTGTAGGCTGTTGAGAAAGGTTCTGAATTTCGTTTTCTTGCGAACTTTGCTGTACGATTGTACCGCTTGTGAGTAAAAAACGAAAAACGCCAAAAGTACCGCAAACTCGATGTTTGCGGCACTTTTCTTTAAATAGTATTATCAAATTAATAGTATTACGGGATAGGCAAGCCTATCTCCTACTTAATTTGTGTTAATATAATTTTGGCGTGGTTCAGTGGCTTTATCGACAGTCTGGGGCGAACTGTGTTCGCCTTTTTTACACTTTACATTGATTTTACATAACCTTGATAATAGATTTGATGTAAATTTGATATTCTCGAAGCGTAAAATAATAATTTAAAAGTATGAGGAAGAATTATGACTGTATTTGATGCGTTGAAGCTCATAGGCGGACTTTGTCTGTTTCTGTTTGGTATGAATACTATGGGCGAGGCTCTCGAACGCAGAGCCGGTAATAAACTTCGTGGCATTCTTGCAAAAATGACAACTAACAAATTTGCCGGATTTCTTACCGGTTGTGCCGTTACGGCTGTTATTCAAAGTTCGTCGGCAACTACGGTTATGGTAGTTGGCTTCGTTAACTCCGGACTTATGAATCTCCGCCAGGCAATTAATGTAATTATGGGTGCAAATGTCGGCACAACTGTAACAAGCTGGATTTTGTCGTTGTCAGGCATCAGCAGTGAAAATGTGTGGGTTAGCCTATTGAAGCCTTCATCGTTCACTCCTGTTCTTGCACTTGTGGGCATTGTTCTTTATATGTTTTCCAAAAAGAGCGAAAAGAAGGACAGCGGTATTGTCCTCCTCGGTTTTGCAACCCTTATGTTCGGTATGGAAGCAATGTCGGGTGCTGTAAGCGGTCTTTCTGAAGTTCCTGAATTTCAGCAAATGTTCGTTATGTTCAAAAATCCGTTTTTGGGCGTTTTGGTCGGTGCGGTTCTTACAGGCATTATTCAGTCGAGCTCTGCCTCGGTCGGCATTTTGCAGGCTCTTGCGGTTACCGGTCAGGTTTCGCTCGGTGCGGCAATTCCAATCATTATGGGTCAAAACATCGGCACTTGCGTAACTGCTCTTATCTCATCAGTAGGTGCAAATAAAAACGCAAAGCGTACCGCTTTTGTTCACCTTATGTTTAATGTAATCGGCTCAATATTTATGCTCGTGCTGTTCTCAATTTGGAAGTATGGCTTCGAACCGGCGGTTCTCGACACTCCTGCAACCACTTTCAGCATTGCCGTGGTTCATACAATATTCAACATTGTGTGTGTTGCACTTCTTATGCCAAATGCAAAACTTCTTGAAAAACTTGCACTCAAATTCATCAAGGATGATGAAGAACCTGAAGAAGTTGAAATTCTTGATTCTCGACTTCTTGCAACTCCTACCCTTGCACTTCAACAGTGCTACAGCGTTGCAATAAAAATGGCAAATTGCTCCGAGCGTGCAATTGAAAAAAGTATAACTTGTATTACAAATTATACCGAGGCAGACGCCGAGCGTATAAGAAAAGACGAGGCGAAGTGCGACAAATACGAAGATGAAATCGGCACTTATCTTGTTAATTTAAGCTCTCAAAAAATGGGCGATGAAGAAAGTGAGCATGCGGCGGCACTCCTTAAAATGATAGGCGACCTTGAACGAATTTCGGACCATGCGGTTAATGTTCTCGATTCAACCGAGGAACTTCGTCAAAAAGGCTACACTCTCACAGAAGACGCTGTTAAGGAACTTGACATCCTCACAGGTGCAACAAAGGAAATTCTTGATATAACATTTAAGGCGTTGAAAAACACCGATACCGAGATTGCAAAGAGAGTTCAGCCTCTTGAACAGGTTATTGATATTATCAAGGAAAAAATGCGTACTCATCACATTCGCCGTATGCAACAAGGTTTGTGCACAATCGAGGCAGGCTTTGTGTGGTCAGATTTGCTCACCGATTTGGAGCGTGTGTCCGACCATTGCTCAAATATCGCAGGCTGTTTGATTGACGCATCAATGCACAATCTCTCAATCCACGAAACACAGCGTATTGCCGAGGACTCATCAAGCGACTATGGTAAATTGTTCAAGGATTACAGCAAAAAATACAGCTTTTCAAATATATAACTATATTGTAACTATAGAGGTGAACCGGGTTCGCCTCTTTTTATTTACAAATATTTAACATTTCGTATTGCATTTAATCTTTTCCTGTGATACAATGAAATTGCCAAACAAAAGTTTATATCGCTTTCCGCTGATTTAGTGTGTTTTTATCTTTTGATAAAAATGCATACTCAGGTTTTACATGCTAAATAGTGGTATGTGTAAACTTTTGTTTGGCGACAGTTTTGAGCTATGTGTTTTTGGTGCGTATAGTCAGATGCTGTACGCATTTTTTTAATTTTACAGAATAAAATTAATATAGCTGAGAACTGTTGGCGATACACAAGTTTATTAAAACAAAGGAGAAAAAGATTATGAATGTGTATTTTATCGACTATGAAAATGTAAATGTTGACGGTTTAAAAGGTGTGGGAAGATTGACCGATGAAGATAAGGTTATATTTTTCTACAGCGAAAAGGCAAGCAGATTGTCATTTGGTTTGCACAGAAGAATTATTCAAAGCAATGCAAATTTTGAATACAGAAAGGTTGATGTAGGAAGTCCAAATGCTTTGGATTTTCAGCTTGCTTCCTGTGTCGGTTATGAGCTTGGTAAGGATGAAAACAAGAAAATAGAAGCTGTAATTGTTTCAAAAGATAAAGGCTATGACAGTGTTGTAAATTATTGGACAAAAGGCGGTTATAAAATTTCCCGTGTTGACGATATTGCTTCCGAAGTACAGTCATCAAAAAGTATGAAAATTGCCGAAATCGAAAACTTGATAGGTGATGGCAATAAAAATTATTCAAATGATATTTATGAAGCGTTGAGGGAAAGAAAAAGTAAAGAGGGTGTACATAATTATCTTATGAAACAACTTCACGACAATAAAAAAGTTACAGAATTGTATAAATTAATCAAACCTTTGCTTGCAGATAAAAGTTAATAAATTTGAATTCCAACAAAGACGGCGTGTATAATATGATGTTACCGTAGGGGCGACCTTTGGTCGCCTCAGACTGTCGATAAAGCCCCTGAACCACGCCAATAAAACAAACTAAACGCTTAATGCCTCCCTTGTGTAAAGGGTGCGGGTCTCCTGTGGAGACCTCTGCATTTTAATGCAGAAGCACCGACCGAACCGGCAGGTGAGACGGTGGCAACACGAAGTGTTGACGGAGGGATTGTAAAAGTGCCGCAAACATCGAGTTTGCGGCACTTTTTGCGTTTTTCGTTTTTTGCTCAGTCGAAATATGAAGGCTTCCAAAAAATCATTTGATTTTTGGAAAGAGGAAAAACATATGCAGTATAATTACAAAACTTTGTTTTGTTCTATACGGAATATGTTTTGACGAGGTACATCTTCCTTCGCAAGAAAACGAAATTCAGAACCTTTCTCAACAGCCTACAGCGTGTCGAAAACACTTTTTCGACACGCTGGGGCGAACTGCGTTCGCCTTTTTTTATTGTCCGCTTTTCGGTACTGTTCGTTTAAGGTTTGTTGACATAAATACCCAACAGGTAGTAATATTAGTATAAACAATAAGCCAAGATAAAAATAAACCAAATGAGGAGAGTTGAAAATGTATTGTATTAATTGCGGAACAAAACTTCCTGACGGTGCAAAATTCTGCTTTGAGTGCGGTTCACCTGTAAATGTTGTGCCTGTTGAAGATGACGGATACTATGTTAAAACATCGACTTTGGCTGAAATTCAAAATGCAGAACAGGAAGATTGGATAACTCCTACATTTGTTAATGACTTATCAACAAAGGGCAAGGGTAATCCTAAAATATACAGGAGTTTTAAAATTCGAGACCGCAGAACTAACGACACTTTTTTGTTTGTGACTCCTTTTGATATAAGGCAATCAATAGATGTGATTTACAGTGCTTTTAAAAGATGCGGAGATGTAAAAAGCGTAAACCCCGAGCGTGGATACATTAAAGCGCAATTAGTTGAATCAAGCCTCGGTAAGATTATTTTTGAAACATATATCACACCGATAGAAGACGGGAACGGGTGCAAGGTTAGAATTGTTATACAATCAATGTGGGGTTCAAGACAAGTTTTGCCTCCGAAAACTTCAGACAATGTATATGACAGATTTTTAAGAGAGTTATTTACAATAGAACCTAATGTTAATTTCGGCGTCAGTTTGGCAAACAAAGCACCTTATGTCATTGCAGTTAATCAAGTCGGCAGCAATATCGCAATGCAAACCGATTCGATTATTGAGCAAACTCCTAATGTCGGAGGAATGATTATCGGTGACTTCCTTTTTGGCGATGCAGGTGCCATTGTCGGCGGTATGTCGGGAACGAGAAGAAGCACAGGCGTTACAAGAGAAGTTTTCGTCCAAAACAGACTCGCAAGCGTTATATTCAATAACGGTAAAGTGTACGAGGGCGAAATAAGAGCCGGCACACCTCTTTATAACGAAGTTATGGCAAAAATTTAATAAAAACCTATTGAGGCTCCTCTTACTTGTAAGGGGAGCTGTCGCACTTTATGTGCGACTGAGGGGTTTATATAATGCTTTCTTTGCATACCCTTTTTATATACAAATATTTAACATTCCGTATTGCAATTAAATATTTTCTATGCTACAATAAAGTTGCCAAATAATTACACAATTTAATATCGTATATGGGAATAGTGTGTCTTTTTATCTTTTGATAAAAATGCATGCTCTTAAATGCATACTATTCTTTACGATATATGTGTAATTGTTTGGCGACAGTTGGAGTTATGTGTTTTTTGTGCGTATGGCTTTGGCTGTACGCATTTTTTATTTTTGAGAGGAGAATTTTATGAACAACACAACAGGGAAAACATTAAAAGTTATTGGAGTATTAACAATTATACTTGGACTTATTGCAGGACTTATTGTTTGGGGTGTGTATGAATTTGAACCTGTAGGGCTTCTTTGGGATTTGGTAACATGCGTAGGTACATTTGTTTCGGGCATGCTGTTTATCGGATTTGGCGAGGTAATATTTTTACTCCAAGAAAACCTCAATGCCAACAAAGTTACATCTGTTCAAACCCGTGTTGAGAAAAATGTTGAAACAGACGAATTGCCTGAAATATAAGGAGAAACAAAATGGCAAGATATGAAAAAGTTTTTACTTTGACACCTATGCTTTATACCGATGACAGTCCGGTAATTATTGAAGCAGGTGCGTTGCAAAAGGATAATGTTAACGGTAATATTATTGCTCAGCTGAAATTCAAGAGCATTTCATCAAAGGTGATTAAAGCATTGACTGCTAAAATCGTTGCGTTAGATGTTTCCGGCAATCCTATCGGTGAAGAAATCGAACATCAGTATTTGGATTTGACCGTACAAAGAAATGAAAACTTTGGCTCTAAAGAAGCTATAATTTTACCGGATAATACTACAAGAGCGTTTAGTGTTTTTGTTACAAAGATTGTGTTTGATGATAATACAAATATGGTTCTTGAAAACTCTGAATGGTTAGAACTTCCTCAACAGAATTCTATTGATTTAGATACAACAGAAATTGATTATTTCTATAAGAAATTTTCTGTTAAAAATCCGAAGCAAACATTTAGATATAAAGATTTGTGGCTTTGTTCTTGTGGAACGATAAATCACGATAGCGAAGAAAAGTGTTGCTGTTGCAATAATGCTTGTGATGAAATGCTTAACATTGACTATGAAGAATTCAAATATGAAGCACATTATAACCATGCTTGTGATTTGCTGTTACAAAAAAGCATTTCGTCGGTTAATTCTGCTATAACCGAGTTTAAGAAAATATCGGAATATAAAGATGCTGAAGTAAAACTTGCCGAAGCTGAAAAAGTTTTGAATGAGCTGAAGAAAAAACGAAAAAATATAATTATATCAATAGTTATAATTGCGTGCGCTTGCATTTCGTTTGGTGTTATATTAAATATCCCAAGCGTTAAATATCATTTTGCTGTAAAAATGATGACTAATGGTGAATATAAAGAAGCTATTGATAAATTTGAGTCTTTAGGTGATTATAAAGATAGCGAAAACAAAGTTAATGAAGCATTTGAAAAATATAAAATTCAAAAAATTAAAGAGGCAAATGTTGGAGATATAATAAATTACGGTTCATATGAGCAGGATAACAATATTTCAAATGGTGAAGAAGATATAGAATGGCGTGTTTTGTTAAAAGAAAATAACAGAGTTCTTGTAATCAGTGATAAAGCACTTGATTGTCAACCGTATAATGATACATATAGTGCTGTTACTTGGGAAACTTGTACACTTCGTAAATGGTTGAATGATTATTTTTTTAATTTCGCATTTACCGATGTTGAAAAAGAGCATATTTCTACGTATTATAATACAGAATTATATAAAGAAACAGAAGACCAAGTGTTTTTACTAAGTGATAGAGAAGCAAATGAATATTTTGATAATGACGAAGAAAGAAAATGTGTTCCGACTGATTATGCAATAGCAAAAGGGGTATCTACCTCTAATGAATATTTAAAAAATGATGCTGTTACTTGTTGGTGGTGGATGAGGTCATCGAGAATGTCCGTTTATACTATAGCTGAAGTTAAAAGTGATGGTCATATTAATGATGATATTATTACCTCGGTTAATTGTAGAGGTTACGCAGTTAATTGCAAAAATTATGCTGTCCGCCCTGCGATGTGGATAACCACAGAATAAATTTTATAAAACCTAATCAATATCTAAACTTTGTAAATTTACGAATTTTAGATATTGATTTTTATTTATAATATGGTAAAATGTATAAAGGGTATTATGTGATACTTTGTTCAGTTTTGCTGATACAACAAAAATGAGCCAACTTCCCCTCATTTCAATGGAAGTGTTATGTTTTTAAATGAGAGGTACAAAATGACTAATAAAGATTATGATGTAATTATTATCGGTGCAGGTCCGGGCGGTATTTTTTCCGCATATGAGCTTATCAACAAGCATAGTGATTTAAAGATTGCCGTGTTTGAGGCAGGCAACGAGCTTGCAAAGAGAAAATGCCCGATTGACGGCGACAAGGTTAAGTCTTGTATTCAGTGCAAAACTTGCGCTATTATGAGCGGTTTTGGCGGTGCGGGTGCATTTTCCGACGGTAAGTATAATATAACAAATGATTTCGGCGGCACACTTTACGAGTATATCGGCAAGAAAAAAGCCATTGAACTTATGAAGTATGTTGACCAAATCAATGTTGAGCACGGCGGTCAAAACTGCAAACTTTACACAACCGCAGGTTCGCATTTCAAAAAGCTTTGTATTCAAAATCAGCTTAGCTTGCTTGATGCTTCAGTTAGACATTTGGGCACAGACATCAACTATGTTGTTCTTGAAAACATCTATAACGAACTCAAGGACAAGGTTGAATGGCACTTTAACACTCACATTAACAGCGTTGAAAAACTTGAAGACGGCTTTAAGGTTGAATGTAAAAAAAGCGAGTTTACTTGCAAGGATTGTATCATTTCCGTTGGCAGAAGCGGCAGCAAATGGATGGAGGGTATATGCGACCATCTCGGCATTGTCACTCATTCAAACCGTGTTGACATCGGCGTTCGTGTTGAACTTCCTGCTGTTGTTTTCTCACATCTTACAGATGAACTTTACGAGAGCAAAATTGTTTACAGAACAAAGAATTATGAGGACGCTGTTCGTACTTTCTGTATGAATCCAAAGGGCAGTGTCGTAAATGAAAATACAAACGGCATTATTACCGTTAACGGTCACAGCTACGAAGACCCTGAAAAGCAAACTGAAAATACAAACTTTGCACTTTTGGTTTCAAAGCATTTTTCAGAGCCGTTCAAGGACAGTAACGGCTACGGCGAAAGCATTGCACGCCTTTCAAATATGCTTGGCGGCGGTGTAATCGTTCAGCGTTTCGGTGACCTTGTATCGGGCAGAAGAAGTAATCCTAAGCGTATTGAAGAGGGTATGGTTGAGCCTACTTTGGCAGCCACTCCGGGTGACCTTTCACTTGTTCTTCCAAAGAGAATTTTGGACGGCATTATTGAGATGATTTATGCACTCGACAAGATTGCTCCGGGCACTGCAAATCCGGATACACTTCTTTACGGTGTTGAAGTTAAGTTCTACAATATGGAAGTTGAACTTGACGAAAATCTCGAAACCGTGCATAAAGGTCTTTATGTAATTGGTGACGGCTCCGGTGTTACTCATTCACTTTCACACGCATCCGCAAGCGGCGTTTATGTGGCACAAAAAATTATTGACGAGATAAATAATAAATAAAATTTTATATAAGGGGTTTTTACAATGAAATTAAAAAAAGGTATAGTACTCGGTAATATTGACGGTCAGGACTTTGCTATTGCAACAGGCAAACTTTCAAGCGAACTTTCGGGTATTATCAATAACAACGAAACCGCAAATTACATCTTCACTCTTCTTCAAAAAGAGCAAACCGTAGACAGCATTGTTTCAGCAATGGCAGACAGATACGAAGCTCCTAATGAAGAAATCGAAAAGGATGTTAACGAATTTATCGCAACTCTTGACGGCTTTGGCGTTTTGGAGAAGTAAGTATGATAAAAATCGGTGATAAGGAAAAAGATTATCTTTTGGAATTGCTCGTTTGTGCTTTAAAGGGCACGGAGCTTGTTCCGAGAGATGATGTTGATATGAAGCGCGTGCTCAAGCTTGCCGTAAAACAGCAGGTTTATACCGCCGTTTTGCCTTGCCTTGAAAAATCGGGATTTTTGCCGGCCGAGGATAAGCAGGAATGGAACAGCCACAAATTGTCCGAGATTCAGAAAAATCTTATTATATCATCCGAGCGTGAGGCTCTGTGCAAGGATTTTGATGAAGCAGGCATAAGGTATATGTTTATGAAAGGGCTTATCATTCGTAATTATTATCCGCAGTCACTTATGCGCCAAATGAGTGATAACGATTTGCTTTACGGTGTTGAAAAAAGAGATGCTCTTTTTGAAGTGATGAAGAAAAACGGATTTTATATGTGCGGTACTCAATCTGCATCTGATGACTTTTTTAAAGCACCGTATGTGGTTATGGAAATGCACAAAACTCTGTTTGACGATGAATGCGAGGTAAAACTTGACCTCGATTTGTGGAAGCGTGCGGTTAAATGTGAAGGTGACAATTCACGATATGATATGTCGCCCGAGGACAATTATATTTATTCTCTTGCTCATATGTACAAGCACTATTCTTCAAGCGGTTGCGGCATCAGGTTTATCTGTGATATGTATGTTCTTCATTACAGCGATGACAAGCTTGATTTTGATTATATCAATCAACAATTCAAAAAGTTTGAAATGTATGATTTTTATCAAAAAGTTATGAGAGTGGTTGAAGCATTGTTTAATGATGCCGATTATACCGAAGACGACTTGAACCTTTTAAACGAAGTGTTTGCAGGCGGAATTTTCGGTGTTCCTAAAACTATGGAAGAAATACTTAAAGAAAATGGCGGCAAATTTAAGTATCTGTTCAGAAAGATTTTTCCAAAAAAGGAATTTATGTACAGAAATTACGAATATTTGCAAGATAAACCGTATTTACTTTTCCCTACATATATCAAGCACTTTATTTTGAGATATAAAAATAAGGGAAAAGGTGCCAAAAAAACTCTCAAAAGTGTACTAAAAAATTAACGGAGGACAATTTTTTGTCGGTTAATAAAAATAATATAAGAAACTTTTCAATTATTGCCCATATCGACCACGGCAAGTCAACTCTTGCAGACAGATTGCTTGAACTCACGAGTTCCGTTCAAAAGCGTGATATGCAAGAGCAGATTTTGGACGATATGGACCTTGAGCGTGAGCGTGGTATTACAATCAAAGCCCACGCAGTAAAACTGAATTACACAGCCAAAGACGGTCAGGAGTATATCTTTAATCTCATTGACACTCCGGGCCATGTCGATTTTAACTATGAGGTTTCTCGTTCTCTTGCGGCTTGTGAGGGTGCTATTCTTATTGTTGATGCTTCGCAGGGCGTAGAGGCACAGACTCTTGCAAATACCTATTTGGCTCTTGACCACGATTTGGATATTTTGCCTGTAATCAACAAGATTGACCTACCGGCTGCCGACCCTGACAGAGTGGCACAAGAGGTTGAGGATATTGTGGGTATTCCTTGTATGGATGCTCCTCGTATTTCTGCTAAAACAGGTGAAAATGTTGAGGAAGTCCTTGAATATATCGTAAAAGAGATTGCTCCGCCGCAGGGGGACGATAATAAGCCTCTTAAGGCTCTTATTTTCGACTCTGTTTATGATAGCTATCGTGGCGTAATCGTTTATGTAAGAATCAAAGAGGGCAAAATCAAAGCCGGCGACACAATGCGTATTATGTCAACCGGTGCGGAATTTACCGTTGTTGAGGTTGGCTATATGCGTGCAACCTCTATGGAAAAGGCAAATGAACTCACGGCGGGCGAGGTTGGATATATAACAGCTTCAATCAAAACTGTCGGTGATGCTCATGTCGGTGATACGGTCACAACTGCAGATAATCCTGCCGATGAGGCTTTGCCGGGTTATCGTCATGTAAACCCGATGGTGTATTGCGGTCTTTATCCTGCCGACGGTGCCGATTATGAGGCACTTCGTGACGCACTTGAAAAATTGCAACTCAATGATGCTTCTCTTTCATACGAGCCTGAAACTTCGGGTGCTCTCGGCTTCGGTTTTAGATGCGGCTTCTTGGGGCTTTTGCATCTTGAAATCATCCAGGAACGTCTCGACCGAGAATATAATCTTGACCTTATTGCTACTGTTCCTTCGGTTGTATATAAGATTTATCTCACCGACGGCACAATGGTTGAGATTGATAACCCAACAAATTATCCCGACCCTGCATATATTGATTACTGCGAAGAACCGTTTGCAGATGCACATATTTATGTTCCGAGCGAGTTTGTCGGCACTGTTATGGATATGTGTCAGGATAAGCGTGGAATATTCAAGAATATGAACTATATCACTCCCGACAGAGTTGATATTCATTATGAACTTCCGCTTAATGAAATTATTTACGATTTCTTCGATGCACTCAAATCACGAACAAGAGGCTATGCTTCGTTCGACTATGAGATGAAGGATTACAGAAAGTCCGATCTTGTTAAGGTTGATGTAATGCTAAACGGTGATATTATTGATGCACTTTCATTCATCATTCACCGAGAAAAAGCATATTCCCGTGCAAGAAGAATTGCAGAACAACTCAAAAAATATATTCCTCGTCATTTGTTTGAAGTTCCTATTCAGGTTGCAATCGGCGGTAAGGTTATCGCAAGAGAAACTGTTAAGGCACTCCGCAAGGATGTACTTGCAAAGTGTTACGGCGGTGATGTAACCCGTAAAAAGAAACTCCTTGAAAAGCAAAAAGAGGGTAAAAAGCGTATGCGCCAGTTCGGCTCTGTTGAAGTTCCGCAAGAAGCCTTTATGGCAGTGCTCCGCTTGTCCTCCGATGATGACGATTAAAAATAAAACGAGGTATAACATAATGTTTAAACCGATTATAAAAGTAAATGATACAGTAATGTACAGACAGCCTATGTATTATTCATGGGCTTGTTTGCGTTATGTTCATAGGCAATAATCGGATTTATTAAATTTTAAATCAACTGCTGATGAACATTTAGGTTTGTCGGCAGTTTTTTATTAAGGTTGAACAGAGAATGTATTAATTTATTAACGAGGTGAAAAAATGAAATTACTTTTATTATTCGGAGATGCGGCAGTAGGAAAAATGACCGTAGGACAGGAACTTTGCAAAATTACCGGTTTTAGGCTTTTTCATAATCATATGACTATTGAGCCTGTGCTTGAAATTTTTGGAGAGTTTAACGGAACTGTGATTAGAAAATTCAGAGAAATTGTATTTGAAGAGTTTGCAAAAAGTGATAAATACGGACTTATTTTTACATTTATGTGGGCGTTTGATTGCAAAGAAGATTGGGAATATACTCAAAAAATTGTTGATATGTTTAAGCAGTATGGAAGTGAAGTGTATTATGTTGAACTTTTTGCTCCACAGGAAGTAAGGTTAAAAAGAAATGCAACCGAGAATCGTTTGAAAAATAAACCGTCAAAAAGAGACATTAAGTTTTCAAATAAGCTTTTAATCTATGATGATAATAACCATCGTATGGTAAGTAATGACGGAGAAATACCGTTTGAAAATTATATCAAAATTGATAATACAAATTTATCGGCAAAAGAAACGGCTAAAATAATTAAAAATAGGTTTAACTTTGAATGATGAAAAACTCCTCTTAAAGTATTGCACTTTAAAAGGAGTTTTTTGTTTATGTAAATAATCTGTTTTTAGTATTCAACTTTTAAACTTTCTTCGGCTTCTGCCACTTTGAGCATAATTGCACATTCAATTCTTTTTCTGTGGAGTTCACAGCCGAATTCGTAAACGCCGTTTACACTGCCTGTGGTGTGGTATGCGTTTGCGGCACATCCGCCCGAGCAGTACAGCTTTGCAAAACAGTCCTTACACTCTTTGTGAGAATAGACATTGCATTCTTGGAATTGCTCAAGTACATTCGGATTTGTAACTCCGTCATAAATGTTGCCGAGTTTGAACTTGTCGTCACCGACAAATTGGTGGCAAGGGAAGAGGTCACCGCTTGGAGTAACCGCCATATATTCCGTGCCCACTCCGCAGCCGCTTATTCTCTTGACGATGCAAGGCCCGTGGTTGAGGTCAATCATATAATGATAGAATGTAAAGCCGTTTCCGTTTCTGTATCGTTTGAGCATTTCGTTTGCAAGAATTTGGTATTGCTCTTTGAGAATAGGCAAGTCGCTTTCCCTGAGTGCCCACGGCTCTTTAGGGTCGCACACAACAGGCTCAACCGATAATTCCTTAAATCCGAGGTCTGCCATATGCAACAAATCGTTTGAAAAGTCGGTGTTGAAGTGAGTGTATGTGCCTCTCATATAGTAGTTCTTTTGCTCTCTGCTGTCAGCAAATTTCTTGAACTTGTCGATGATTAAATCATAACTGCCTTTGCCGTTTGGAGTTTTGCGGAGGTTGTCGTGAACATTCTTTCTGCCGTCAAGCGAAAGCACAACATTGCTCATTTCCTTGTTGCAAAAGTCGATTACTTCATCGTCAACAAGCACGCCGTTTGTTGTAAGAGTAAAGCGGAAATTCTTGTCGAATTTCTTTTCCTGCTCTCTGCCGTATTTGACAAGCTCTTTGCACACATCCCAGTTGAGAAGCGGTTCTCCGCCGAAAAAGTCAACTTCAAGATTCTTTCTTGTGCCACTTTGTTCAATCAAAAAGTCGAGTGCTCTTTTGCCGACTTCAAGGCTCATCAAGCCTTTGTCAGTACCGCCGTATTCGCCTTTGCCCGCAAAACAGTATTCGCAGTTGAGGTTGCATCCGTGCGCAACATGAAGGCAAATGGCTTTGATTACACCTTGACGCTTTTTGAATTCCTTAGCGGTTGCTTCAAAAGTGTCCTCCGCAAAAAGTCTGCCGTCTGCAATAAGGCTCTCAATGTCCTCAAAGCATTCCTCAATGTCCTCATCGGTTACATCTGCTCTGTCGGAATATTTGTCAAGAATATAAGCCTTGATTTCATCTTTTGTATTTTCTTTGTATCGGGTGATAATATCGTATGCAACCTCGTCAACGCTGTGAACACATCCGCTGTTTTGGTCAAGAATGATATTGTATCCGTTCATTTTGTATGCGTGTATCATAATCTTATCCTATCAAAATTGTACTTATAACATAGAAAAACGGTAGCCTCAAATCAGCTACCGTAAGTCCGTTGTAATTACTTCTTAAGTTGCTCGCACTGTTGGTTTGCTACTGAGCAAGAAGTTTTTGATGCTGATTGGCAAGATGTCTGGCATTCACCGCAGCCGCCCTTCTTAGCTGATTCGCAAAGATTTCTTGAGCTTAAAGTATTAATTCTCTTCATAAGAACACCTCATAAATATTTATTACAGGCTTATTATAGATTATAAACCCGCTTTTGTCAATATTTTATTGGGAAGTTCGCTGCTGTCGGATATAATATTTACTCCGTCAGCTATTGCGTTTTTAATATATTCGATAACTTCGTTTGTTATAGTTTCGTTCGGTGAAATTATCGGAATGTCGGGCGGATAGGCATAAACAAATTCATTCGACACTCTGCCGATGGATTTATCAATGTCGCAAAGCTCTGCGTTTTCATCGATTGATAAAACGATTTTGCCCTTTTCAACAGGCGGTTTTCTTATCGGCTTTGCAGGTGAGTATTCAAGCTGTGAATCAATTTTAAAAACAGCTTTTTTGAGCAGAGTCAATCCCTCGTCCGTGTCCCCGATGGTTGCCATAAGCAAAATGTAATTTTGCGATACCGCTTCAGGCTCGATTTTGTATTTGCTCCTGAAAATCTCTGCAAGTTCGCTTCCCGTGATATTTGTGCTTGCACAGGACAAAACTATTTTTGAAATGTCGTCATTGTATTGGATTTTCAAATTGTCCGTTTCAACAAGCCTCAAATCACAGAGTTTTTCGTAAAATTTGCCAAATTCGTTTCGGCAATTCAGCACATAATCACAGCAGATGTCAATGCTGTTCATCAGCACATAGCTTGGCGAGGTGGTTTGAAAAATATCCATATATCGCTTAACTTTGTTGATATATTTGGTATTATATACATTAACAACCGCTGTTTGTGTGAGTGACGGCAGGGTTTTGTGAAGTGAAGATATAACAATGTCACCGCTCGGATATTCGGGAAAGTACGGCATACCGAAATGTGCACCGTGTGCCGCATCAATAATCAGCGGTATATCGCATTTGATGTCAGACATAAATCCCTCGTATGTAGGTGAGGTTATGATAATTGCTTTTGCCTCCGGATGGCGGCTTATCGCACTGTTTACGGTGTCTTGTTTAAGGTTTGTGTAGTAGCCGTTTGTAAGGTCGTATTGAGGTTCGATAAATATGATTTTCAGTTTCAGCAGCATACAGGCATTGTACACGCTTTTGTGACAGTTCCGTGCAACAATCACGGTGTCACCCTCGTTGCACACGGCAAAAGTTGATGCAAGTATTCCACCGCTCGAACCGTTAACACTTATGAATGAACGCTCACTTTTGTATATGCTTTTGAGTTTGTCCTCGGTGTTTTTTATCACTCCGCTTGGGGAATGCAAATTGTCAAAGCCGTCAATTTCGGTTATGTCTATCTCACTACCCAAAATGCCGAATTTGTCGTTTCGTTTGTGCCCCGGCATATGAAACGGATATGTGTCAATATTTTTTAATTTATCGTGTAAGTTCAACCTTTTCTCTCCTCAAATTAACAATGCCAAGCAGTAAATATCCTGCAAATATCGGCAATGCTTCTATAAGTCCCGTTTCTTTAAATATCAACAAGCAAATCAAATCCGCTATCAAAATCGTTGCCGTGATGTATGTAAAAATTTTGAATATTCTGCCTTTTTTGTAGTTTAGCAAAAACAAAAGGAATATCGTTATTCCCGTTACTGCCGAAAATGTCAGCGAACCGCCGCAATGCAAAAAGTATTGCACTTTTTTGTAGTAGTCAAAATCGTTTGTCAGCGTCAAAATCATTCCCACGCCCGATATTGAAAGCAGCGGAATATACACCTTTGTTTTCAGATATTTTTTGTATGCAAGCGTTATTGCAAAGGCAAGTGCCAAAAAGGTCAGTACGCCCCAAATTGCAAATAAACCGTGGTGCTCCAACCCGATTTTTGACAGTGCTCCGGAGTTCTTGTATGGCGTTCCAAAGTGCATATACCAAATTGTGTACACCGTTGCAACCGCAGACAGTATACAACTTAATGTTCTCTTCATTTTATCACCTGTAATATTATACCATATAAATTATAATTATTAAAGAATATATTTGCAATAGCTTTTGGTCTATTGTATAATTAGGTTGTAATATATCAATGTGAGGTAAAAAGATGAAATTTATTTCTTGGAATGTAAACGGTCTTCGTGCCTGTGTCACAAAAGGCTTTAAGGATTTTTTCAACGATATTGATGCAGATATTTTCTGTGTGCAGGAAACAAAACTTCAGGAGGGTCAAATAGATTTCGCTCCGGAGGGCTATCACGCATATTGGAACTATGCCGAGAAAAAGGGGTATTCGGGCACTGCGATTTTTACAAAAAAAGAACCGCTCAATGTAACTTACGGTCTTGGAATTGACGAGCACGACAAAGAGGGCAGACTCATTACCCTTGAATTTGACGACTTCTATTTTGCAACGGTATATGTTCCGAATTCAAAACAGGAACTTCTCCGCCTTGATTACCGTATGGTGTGGGAGGACGATTTCAGGGAGTATATGCTCAAACTTAACGATAAAAAGCCCGTTGTGTTCTGTGGTGATTTGAATGTTGCTCACAAAGAAATCGACCTTAAAAATCCAAAGACAAACCACAAAAACGCAGGCTTTACCGATGAGGAAAGAAGCAAGATGACTGCACTTCTTGACAGCGGTTTTACAGATACATTCAGATATTTTTATCCTGACAAAGAGGGTATTTATTCTTGGTGGTCGTATCGTTTTAAGGCGAGAGAAAAGAATGCAGGATGGAGAATTGACTATTTTATCACTTCAAATTCACTCAATGACAAGCTTCAAGACGCAAAAATTTATACCGAAATTATGGGCAGTGACCATTGCCCTGTGGAACTTGATATAGATTTATGATAAAGATAATTTTGTGGGATATTGACGCCACACTTTTGGATTTTCTTAAAAGCGAAAGTATGGCACTTAAAAAAGCATTTTTACATTTTGGTTTGGGCGAATGTCCTGACAGCACGGTTGCCGAATATTCTGCAATCAATCAAAGCTATTGGAACAGGCTTGAAACAGGTGAACTTACCAAAGAACAGGTACTTGTCGGCAGATTTAAGGAGTTTTTGAATGTAAAAGGTTTTGGCAATGTTGATGCAAATGAGTTCTGTGAATTCTACGAATCATCATTGCCCGATTGTGTCGAATTTATGGGTAATGCCGAAAGTGTGATTAAAACGCTTTCAAAAACATATATGCAGTATGCTGTTACCAACGGTGCAAAGGCTGTGCAGGAGAAAAAACTTGCTGTGTCGGGTATCGAAAAAATCCTAAACGGCGTGTTTATATCCGATAATGTGGGTTTTGCCAAACCGTCAAAAGAATTTTTTGATGTCGTGCTTAAAAATATTCCGAGCGTAAATACGGATGAAATTATGATTGTAGGCGACTCGCTTACTTCCGATATTAAGGGCGGCAACAATATGGGCTTCAAAACCTGTTGGTTCAATCCTCATCATTTGCCGCTTAAAGACGGATATAATGTGGATTATCAGCTTGACAATCTTGACGACATCTTTGATGTTTTGAAAAATGAAAACAGTTAACCGATAGTTTATGTGATAAATAAAAGGGGTGTTTGTTATGTCAGATAAAACTAAAAAAGTCGGAGCACTGTCCGCAAGAACATGGACTTCAATTTTGCTTTTCGGCTTAATCGGTCAAATTGCGTGGGTTGTTGAAAATATGTATTTTTCACGCTTTATGCAAAACGAAATTACAAAAGCACCTTATGCTACAACGCTGCTTGTTGCTTTTTCGGCAATATTTGCCACATTGTCAACGCTTATCGGCGGTGCTTTGTCCGACAGAACGGGTAAACGCAAGGTGTTCATCTGCTGGGGCTATGTTATTTGGGGATTTACAATCGCCGCCTTTTCTCTTGTCCCTATGCAACCGTCACCGGATAAAGTTTTGCCTATGGTCATTCTTGTTGTTGCAATGGACTGCATTATGTCCGTTATCGGCTCAATCAGTAATGACGCTTCATATAACACTTGGATAACCGATGTAACAAATACGGCAAACCGTGCAAGAGTTGATACTATTCTTGCCGTTATTCCGCTTTTCGCCATGGCAATAGTTTTCGGCGGATTTGACAGTATGACAAATTCCTCCGCAACGGTTGAATCCTGGCAAAAATTCTTTATTATTATGGGAATTATGCCGACGGTCGGCGGCTTAATCGGACTGTTCCTTATGAAAGACAAAGAGGGAATTAAGCCGAATAAATCAAATTCATTTTTCAACGATTTTACATATTCGCTCAAACCGTCAACAATTAAGCAAAACAAAATGCTTTATGTTTGCCTTTCGGGCTATATGATTGCTTCAATCGGTTATCAGGTGTATATTAATTATCTTTTCAACATTGTTGAGGGCACACTTAAAATAAAGAATTACATAATACCTGTTGGTATAATTATGGTTCTTGCGGCGGTAGGCTCTGTGCTTATCGGTATCGCAATGGATAAAAAAGGCAAACAGAATTTTTATTATCCTACAATTATCGCAGGTGTTATAGGCTGTATAATTATTTGGAGTGCCAAGTTTTTTGTTGATAAAAACGCAACTGCCGAGATTGTAATTCTCATTATCGGCGGCACTCTTACTATAGGTGTAAACCTTGTTATGGCAGGTCTTTTCACCGCTTCGTACAGAGATTATATTCCCGACGGCAAAGAGGGTCTGTTTCAGGGTTGTCGTATAGTAATGTATGTTTTGGTGCCTATGATTATCGGACCTGTTGTTGCACAAATTATTATCAATGCTGCCAACAGAGGAGTTGCAAGCGAAAATATCGTTTATCCTATGGAATTGTTCCTCGGTTGTGCGGTCGTTCTGCTGTTTTGCTTCATTCCGTCACGAATTGTTCGTGTTGAAGGTGCAAAGCATCACGATGAACTTATGAAAGAATTACAAAATGAAGTTAAGGATTAATTATGTTTGATATTAACACAGATTATGGCTATTTTCTGCACCTTGCAAAATGTGCTCTTAACGGCACTCAACCAAAGGAAAAACCGCCTGAGGTTGTGTTTGAAAATGTTTTTTTGATTGCCCGCAGACACTCTGTGCAAAATATTTTGTGGTACAGTATTGAAAAACTTAATAACAAGCCGCCAACCGAACTTTTATCACAATGGTATTCGGATTACGGAGTGCTTCTTCGTCAAACAGCCTATCAGGAGATGGAAATTGAGCGTCTTACGCATATTTTCACATCCCGAGGTTTTGATGTTTGCCCGCTTAAAGGCAGTCAAATTCGTTCGTATTATCCCGAACCGGATATGAGGGCAATGGGCGATATAGATTTTTTGGTGAAAACCGACGGCTCAAAGATTCAGCGTGATGTTGTCAAACAGGTTATGCTTGCCAACGGCTATGTTGCCGATGTTCTCGATGACGGTCAGGTTGACGGTTATAAAAGAGAAGACAACAAGGACATTTATGTTGAAGTACATTTTGAATTTATGCACCCCAAGCATGTGCATTATGAGGATTTCATAGTTGATTGGAACGCACTTTTGCCGACCGATACAAAAGGTTTGTATAAAATGAGCCTCTTTGATTTGTATTATTTTAATATCGGCCATTTTGTAAAAAATATGTTTTCAAAGGGCATTGGCGTTAAAAATATAGCCGATATATATGTTTTGTGGCATAAACTGTCAAAGGAAGAACAGTTCAAGATGAACTCACGCTTGCTTGCGGCAGGTCTTAATGAATTCAACACCGCACTTGTAAAAATCGCCGATATATGGTTTGGCAACAGGGCAGACGACGGTACAACGCAAAATGCTCAAAAATACATTCTTGATAATAACGAGTACGGTTTTCATCGCAACAATAATGTGCTTAATATGATGAAAAATGAAGCAACTTACGGTCAAACCGACAGAAAAAAATATTTTAAAGACAGGGTGTTCCCGTCAGACAAAGAACTTTACTCAAGATTTAATATTAAACACAAATTGCCGTTTTTGCTTCCGTTTTTGTGGTTTGCAAGAATAGTTCTTCTCGTTTTTGCACCGAAGAAAAAGATTGAAAAAATCAAGAGTGAAGTTGAAGTTATCAACGATATTTCACAGGAAGAAATTGATCAGGGCAAAACAGTGTTTAAAGAAATCGGGCTGGATTATAAAAAATATTAATAAAAAATTGTTATAGTTATTGCATTTTATTTTGATTGTGCTAAAATAGATTTTGAATTTTTATTTTTTTACAAAAGATAGAAATTGTCGTTTTTTCAGTAATAAAAGAGGTAATTATATATGATGAGAAAAACAAAAATTATTTGTACCATAGGTCCTGCGACCGATGATATGGATGTGCTTCGCCAAATGATGAAAAGTGGTATGAATGTTGCCCGTTTCAACTTCAGCCACGGCGAATATGAAACTCATGAGGACAGATTCAAAGAAGTTGTTGCACTTCGTGAAGAACTCGGTCTTCCTATAGCAACATTGCTTGATACAAAAGGTCCGGAAATCAGACTCGGCAATTTTGAAAATCCCGAAGGCGTGGAGATTAAAACAGGTGACAGCTTTATTCTTACAACAGAGGAGTGCCTCGGTACTGCCGAAAAAAGCTATATAAATTATGACGGACTTCCAAACGATGTTCATCCGGGTACAACCATTCTTATCAATGACGGCCTTATGTCTATGACTGTAAACAAGGTTGTCGGCAAGGATATTTATTGTACTGTTGTTGACGGCGGACTTCTTACAAATCATAAGGGCGTCAATGTTCCCGATGTAAATCTTAATATGCCTTATCTTTCGCAAAAGGATATGAATGATTTGAATTTCGGCAAAAAAATGGATTTTGATTTTATAGCCGCATCGTTTTGCAGAAGTGCAACGGATATTACCATTATGCGTAATTATCTTGAGGCTATCGGATGGAAAACTCCAAAAATAATTGCAAAAATCGAAAATCGTCAGGGCCTCGATAACATTGATGAGATTATCGATTCCGCCGACGGTATTATGGTTGCTCGCGGCGATCTCGGTGTTGAGGTTCCGTTTGAGCAAATTCCGTCTATTCAAAAGAAAATTATCGAAAAAGTATATAAAGCAGGTAAAATTGTTGTTACCGCAACTCAAATGCTTGAATCTATGATAGAAAATCCAAGACCTACAAGAGCAGAAATCACCGATGTTGCCAACGCTATTTATGACGGCACTTCTGCAATTATGCTTTCGGGTGAGTCGGCAGTCGGCAAGCATCCCGTTGAAGCGGTAAAAATTATGGATAAAATCGCTTTAACTACAGAAGCGGATATTGATTATAAACTGCGTTTTAATCAGCGTCCGTCAAACGAGGATGTTACAACTGCAATTTCTCACGCAACGGTTACTACGGCACATGACCTCAATGCGGTTGCTATCGTAACGGTTACAAAAAGCGGAACAACGGCAAGGATGATTTCACGCTTCAGACCGTTTACTCAAATTGTCGGTGCAACAACCGATGAGAGGGTATTCCGTCAGCTTGTGCTTTCTTGGGGTGTAATGCCTGTTATGTGCGAACTTAAAAACAATACCGATGAACTTTTCAATCACGCCGTAGAGGTTTCAAAAAACGCCGGCGTTCTCAAGCAGGGTGACCTTGCGGTTATTACGGCAGGCATTCCGCTCGGTATTTCCGGAACAACCAATATGCTCAAGGTTCACGAGGTTTAATTTTTTCTTTGACATAATGGTATAAAATTGATATTATAAATTTGTAAATACTTATTTCTTAAAGGGGTAAATTATATATGGAAAAACTAAAGTATTTTGTAAACAACGAGTTCAAGGACTCAAAGGCAGAAACTTGGTACGATTTGCACAATCCGTCAACAGGTGAAATTACGGGACAGGCTCCTTGTTGCACCAATGACGAGGTGCTTGAAGCAATCGAAGCCGCAAAGGCTGCTTTCCCTGCATGGAAAAACACTCCTGCACGCAAAAGAGCCGCTGTTCTTTATAAGGTTCGTGAACTTCTTAATGAACATCTTGATGAACTTACAATGCTTGTTTGCGAAGAAAACGGCAAAACTTGGGCAGAGGCAGCAGGTGATGTCGGCAAAGCTATTGAGGGTACAGAACTTGCAACTCAGGCTCCGTCGCTTATGATGGGCGAAAGTCTTATGGACGCATCAACAGGTTTTGACACGGTTAAGTACCGTGAAGCTATCGGCGTTTTCGCAGGTATAGTTCCTGTTAACTTCCCGGCTATGATTCCGTTCGGCTGGATGGTTCCTGTTTGTGTTGCTTGCGGTAACACAATCGTTCTCAAAGCCGCTTCTCTCACTCCGAGAACCGCTATGCGTATTGCAGAACTTTATGTTGAAGCAGGTATTCCGAAGGGCGTTGTAAATATTGTTACTTGTTCACGAAACGAGGTTAACACTATTCTTGACCATCCGGATATAAAGGGCGTTACATTTGTAGGCTCAACTCCTGTCGGACTTAAGGTATACGAAAGAGCTGCCGCATCGGGCAAGAGATGTCAGGCTCTCTGTCAGGCAAAGAACCACGCTCTTGTTCTTGAGGATTGTGCTCTTGAAAGAACGGTTGCCGGTGTTATCAATTCCGCTTTCGGTTGCGGCGGTCAAAGATGTATGGCTCTTTCATGCTGTGTTGTTCAGGACAGCATTGCCGATAAATTCGTTGCAGAACTTAAAAAACAAATCGCATCGGTTAATTGCGGACTTGCGTGGGATAAGGGTACTCGCCTCGGTCCTATTACTTATGAAAAGCACTATAAGGAAGTTCTTGCAGATATTGAAAAGGGCGTTAACGAGGGTGCAACGCTTGTTGTTGACGGCAGAAATCCGGAACTTCCGGCTGAATGTAAAAACGGCTACTTTGTAGGTCCTACGGTATTTGATAATGTAACCGAGGATATGACAATCGGTCGTGACGAGGTATTCGGTCCTGTTCTTTGCATTAAGAGAGTAAAGACTTTTGAAGAAGGTCTTGAACTTATGAACAACAATCCGTATGCAAACGGCTCCGTTATTTATACTCAAAGCGGTTACTACGCTCGCCAGTTTGCAAGATTTACAGATGGCGGTCAGGTTGGTATCAATGTAGGTATTCCTGTACCGGTCGGCTTCATTCCGTTCAGCGGTCACAAGCAATCATTCTTCGGCGATCTTCATTGCCTCGGCAAGGATGCTTATCGCTTCTTTACAGAAAGCAAGTCTGTAACTCAACATTGGTTTGATGAGGAAGAAATGAAAGCAAAAGAAGTTGACACCTGGGACGGTCTCCTTTAATTTAAAATTTATTTATTCAAAGAGGTTGCGGCAACGCAGCCTCTTTTTTGCGTTACCTAAATTTTGTTTTGGGTAACATACAGGTAACATATTGTAATTTTCTTCTTTCTGTGCAAAAATATTAATTGTATTATCAAAGGAGATGTAAATATGAAAAAAATTATTAGTTTATTGATGTCGTTTGTAATGCTTGTCGGCGTAATGTCGGGATTTAATTTGACTGCGTATGCGGCAACTGCAACTTCCGGTCAATGCGGTCCGAATATAACTTGGAATTATGACAAGTCAAGTAAAACACTTTCGCTTTCAGGCTCCGGTGAAACGGAATTTGCTTCCGAACTTCAGTGGGATTCTTTTAAGCAAGATGTCAAAACCTTAAATATAGGCTACGGCATAACATCACTCAGTAATTATCTTTTTACCGATTTCACTTCGCTTACCGATGTTTCTGTTCCAAGCAGTGTTACATATATGGATTACGGCGTTTTTTCCGGCTGTACTTCTTTAAAGAGTATTTCTCTTCCGAGTATAAGATATATTCAAAAATATGAATTTATTGGTTGTACTTCGTTAACAAGTATCTCTGTTCCGAGCGGAGTTGAAATGATTTGCGACAGTGCTTTTGAAAATTGCCCAAAACTTGAGAGCGTCAGTATTCCCGCAAGTGTTACATTTATAGGCTTTCGTTCGTTTGCCGAAGATAATTCACTCAAAGATGTTTATTATTCCGGCTCAAAATCACAATGGAATAAGATTAAAATCGACAAAGGTAATGGCCCGTTGTTAAATGCTAACATTCATTTTGCAATCGATGAGCCTAATACAACCTTACCGTCAAATAACAGCTCGGCAACTACCGTTAAAAATAATACAACAAAGAAAACGGTAAAAAAGACAAAATATCCTACAATTAAAAGTATCAAGGGAAAGAAAAAGAGCATAGTTGTTTCATGGACAACCGTCAGCGGTGCATCGGGTTATCATATTCAGTTTTCAACAAATAAAAAATTTACAAAGAAATATTACAACGGAATGATTAACAGCCCGACTGCATACCAAAGTACGCTTAAAAAATTAAAATCAAAGAAAAAATACTATGTCCGTATTCGTTCGTTTAAAAAAGTTAAGGGCAAGTATGTTTATTCAAAATGGTCAAAGGTTAAAAGTGTAAAGACAAAGTAAAAACACCCTATGGTGAATTCGTTTTTACCATAGGGACTTTCTTTTAAATTGTACTCTGTCGGAGTATTGACACGGTGTTTTGAATTTGATAGTCTTTTATTAATGATAATAAAAGGAGAACTGACAATGATTTGGACAAAAATTGTAAAAACAATCACTATACTTTTTTCGGCTGTTGCGATTTTAGCTTCCTTTATAGGAGCGATAATTGCAAGCTCCGAAATAGAAGGCTTTGGCGGTTTTTTGGCGTTTATCGGCATACTTTTTGCGGGCGTTCTTGTAATTGCTGTTTTTATGCCTCTTGTTATGATGTTTGTTGAAGTTGCCGAAAGCATTTTTTCTATTGAAGATAAAATGAGAAAACTTGATTATAAATCTGATATGGAAGATATATCAAATCCGTCAAATAAGCAGCATTCCGCAGATAAAAATATCAAAAAGTATTGCGTAAAATGCGGAAAGCCTTTTTCGGGTGACGGTGATTATTGTGCTTCCTGTTCAAATGCTTTGGATAATAAGGTAGTTGAACAATTTAGCGAAAACTTAAAAGACAGAATACCAAATGAGAATGAACATCTTTGTCCTAATTGCGGCAATATTCAAAGTAAAAGTATCAATCGGTGCCTAAAATGTGGACAATTGATTTCTAAAAAAATATAATTTGGTAATAAACAACCCCTATGATGAATTTCGGTTCACCATAGGGACTTTCTTTTAAATTGTACTCTGTCGGAGTATTAACACGGCGTCTTTGTGAGTCGGTGACTTTATTTTATCATACACAATGCAAAAGTTGTTTGTTGCAAGCTTTTTATTGACATAATTTGTGCACGATGATATACTTTTTTTGTTAATTTTTATTTTAGGAGAAACGATATGAAAAAAATTGTTAGCTTAATTATGTCGATTGTTATGCTTTTAAGCGTTTTGTCAAGCGTTAATTTGTCTGCACTTGCGTCTGATGAAAGCTCATCAAAGCAGATTAAGTCGGCAACTTTTGTTTCGTCAACTGTTTGCGAAATTTATGAAGGCGCATACGGGGGTTATGATAAAACAACCGGAAAAGGTTATTATTGGGCACCCCATGATTTTAGTGATGGCGATGCGATAAATATTGAGTTCAGCGACGGTACAACTGATACATATACATATGAATATGTTGGTTTCTGTAATTCCGATTATTCTTATCTGAATTTAAGCTATTATAGTTTCTATTTTGACGGATTGGGTGAAACAACTGCTTATATTTTACTTCAAGATTACAATTATGATCTTGCAATTCCTGTCAAGATTGTAGAAAATCCGGTAAAATCATTCAGTGTTATTCCGTCATCAAAATATGAAATTATGGAAAAAACACATGGATATGATAATGGCGGCGAATGGAGATATAACTCGCCATACTTCAAAGAAGGCGATAAAATTTCTGTTAATTATTCAAACGGTACATCAAAAGTCTATGGCATTTCGGGTTCAGACAGTTCTACCTTTTATATATATGATGATGAAGTCGGTAAAGATGTATATGTTTTAGAAGAAAATAATTTTAGCTTTAACGGAACAGGTGAAACTTCTTTTACCGTAAGTCTTTATGAAAAAAATGAACCAAACGGTAATAATAAATTGCTTGCTACGACATCCGTGCCGGTGACTATTATAGAAAATACTGTGGCTTCTGTATTCTTTTCACCGATAAAACCGTATAAAATTATAGAAAAAACAAATGGGTATTATGAAGGAGAAAGTAATAATTTCGTTTATTATGGTCCTGATTTTAATGTAGGTGACAAATTAATCGTTAAATATATAGATAATACAACAAAAACCTATGTTTATAAAGATAACAATGGCAGATCGGGATTTTATAATAACGGTGAGCGTTTGTGTGCTTATTTTGAAGATAACGAAAAAGTTACCGGCTTGGGTAAAACAACCTTTAAAATGACTGTTGATGAATATAATGTATCTAAGGATGTTGAAGTTGAAATTGTAGAAAATCCGATTGCTTCAATATCTTTGTTACCGATAATTCCATATGAAATTATAGAAAAAACAAATGGATATGACGACGATGAAAGCAATAGCTTCGTTTATTTCGGTCCTGATTTTAATGAAGGTGATAAATTAATCGTTAATTATAAAGATAATACAACAAAAACTTATGTTTTCGAATATAACGATGACGAATGGGATTTCTATAATAACGGTGAGCGTTTGCGTGTTGGTTTTGAAGATAACGAAAAAGTTACCGGTTTGGGTAAAACAACCTTTAAAATGATTCTTGAGGAATATAATGTATCAACTGATGTTGAAGTTGAAATTGTAGAAAATCCGGTAAAATCATTCAGTGTTATTCCGTCATCAAAATATGAAATTATGGAAAAAACACACGGATTTGATGATGGCGGCGAATGGAGATATAACTCGCCATACTTCAAAGAAGGCGATAAAATTTCTGTTAATTATTCAAACGGCACATCAAAAGTCTATAAAATCTCAGGTTCTGACATTTTTGAATTTTATACATGGGAGGATGACGGTAACGAATATTATTTAGATAGTAGTAGTTTTAGTTTTGATGGAACAGGTGAAACCTCTTTTACTGTAAATTTTTCTAAATATGATTCATTCGGAAAACTCCATTTGCTTGCTACGGCATCCGTGCCGGTAACTATTATAGAAAATCCTGTGGCTTCTGTATCTTTGTCACCGATAAAACCGTATAAAATTATGGAAAAAACAAATGGATATTATGAAGATGAAAGTGATAATTTCGTTTATCACAGTCCTGATTTTAATGTAGGTGACAAATTAACCGTTAATTATAAAGATAATACCACAAAGACATATGTTTATGAAGAAAACGATGACAGAACGGGATTTTTTAATAACAATGAGCGTTTGCGTGCTTATTTTCGAAGTAATGAAAAAGTTACCGGTTTGGGTAAAACAACTTTCAAATTGAATGTTGATGAACTTAATATATCTACAGATGTTGAAGTTGAAATTGTAGAAAATCCGATTGCTTCGTTTGAACTTAAACCTGTAAAGCCGTATGAGTTGTATGATGAACAACATATAGAAAAAAATGATAATTATTACTGGTGGTTTTATAACCCTAAATTTAACAACGGCGATGTTATAACCGTAAATTATAAAGACGGAACAACCGTTGATTATACCTATTCTTCTTCGCGATATGAATTTATTGATGCAAATTCAAATATATTGCACGTCAATGAACAAAGCCATTTGGGCTTTGAAGTTAAGAAGAATAATCTTTCCGATGCGAAGTTTGAAATCACATTAAATGATTATAACAAATCTATTCAATATCCTGTTACTATTGTAGAAAGTCCGGTTGAATCTGTAACGCTTTCACCTGTAAAGCCTTATGAAATTGTTCAATGGACGCATGGATATGATGATAATGGAACCGATTGGGTTTATTATCCACCGTATAATGAAGGTGATATTGTTACCGTAACTTACAAAACAGGTGAAAAAATTGTTTACAAGTTTGACGGAGAAAATTTTGTAGATGAAAATAACGAAATTCTTGAAATTGAAGATGAAATTAATTATTTTTCCGGAGTAGGTGACGCAACCTTTTATTTAACACTCGCAAAATACGGCAATAAAACCGAATATACGGTAAAAATAGTAAGTGCTTCTCCTCATACACATATTTGGTCCGATTGGCACTACAACAACGATGCGGAATATAATTCCAAAACCGATTACACCGACGGAACGGCAACACGCACTTGTTCCGAATGTGGCAAAAGCGAAACAAAAACGATTGTCGGCACAGGCTTGCTTCGTGCAAACAGTGCTTCGGTAGTTCTTGACGCTTCGGTTACACTTAATATCGGTATTGATAAATCCCGAACATCACCGTTTGAATCAAGCTTTATTCGAGTTGAATTCGGCGGCGAAAGCTACGATTTGACCGAACCGTCAGCAAAGACAACTACCGACCGTACATATTATGATTTTGACAAGATTTCACCGGAAAAGTTTGCCGATGAGGTTACTATCACTCCGTATGGTGTTACTTCCGACGGAATCGAGTGCAAGGGTCACCCGGTAACATATTCAATCAAGAATTATTGCTATACTCAACTTAACAAAACCCCAAGCCAAAACCTCAAATCGCTTCTTGTAGAACTCCTTTACTACGGCGAAGAGTACCAAAAATACAGAGGATACAATACCGATAATCTTGTTACTTCGGACCTTACGGACGAACAAAAGAAGCTCCACACAACCGATACTTTGGATTACAGCAATGTTGCAAATTCAAAATATCAGCTTAACCCTAACGGAATTGCTAAAAATGAAGTGAATTTCAAATCGGCTTCTATGCTTCTCGAGGGCAAAGTTATTCCGAGAATTAAGGTTGAAATTTCAAGTTCGACAAGTATAAACGATTATACATTCCGTTGGACTGTTAACGGTCAAAATACCGAATTTACTTATGCCGAACATCCGGATTGGTTCACTCAAACAAACGGCTCGGCAAGTGATAAGAGAGCGTACTATGTTGATTGCACGGTTCTCAAGGCAGATCAGTTCTCAACACCGTTTTATCTGACTGTGTTTAAAAACGGTACGCAGGTGTCAAATATGCTTCAATACAGTGTTGAATCCTATGCAACGGGCTCAACGGTAAAGAATAATGTTAAGCTCAAATCGCTTGTTGACCAAATGCTCCGCTATGGCAGAGCCGAAAAAATCCGATTGGGACAATCCGTTTGATTAGTCAAGACCTCCGGCTAAGCCGGAGGTCTTGACTTGTTGCAAACAATTTTAATATTATTACAGTTGATTTCGGAATTTTTTCGGAGTTTTGCCGAATTCTTTTTTGAAGCATGATATAAAATAACTTTCGGAACAAAAGCCTAAATAATATGCAATGTCGGATATTGTATAATTGCCTTTGAGCATTTCTTTTGATGCTTGAAGTCGTTGACTTCTTATGTATCTTGAAAGATTTACTCCCAAATTCTTTTTGAACAGAAAAGAAAGATAATCGTCGGATAATCCACATTCGTTTGCAAGTGTTGAAATGTCTAATTTTTCGTGCAGATTAGTGTTGATGTAGTGCAGGCATTTTCTTATCGGCTGTGGATACACGCTGTTTTCTCTGCTTTCTGCAACCATATCCGTAAGTTTTATGCTGCTTTGAATTAAAAAACTTACAATTTCATCTGTTCTTGTAAATTTGTCAATAGTCATAATGCAGTTATCGGAATAATTGTAAGCAGTCGTTTCGTCCAACCCGCCTTCAATAGCCGCTCTTGTCATCAAAGTGAACACCGCAACTGCCCAATATTGCATTTGCTTTATGTCGTCAGCAGACATTTTGCCAATGTTTATGCCGTTTTTTTCTATATCGTTTATTAAATTTTTGACATCTGTGCGACTGCCTTTTTTCACAGCGGATAAGAATTCGATTTCTGCCTTATACGGACTATGTGTTATTCCGTTTTCACGCTCCTCAAAAATATGGCTTTCGTCCAATATGTTGATTTTATATTTGCTCATTTTAATCACCGATTATACATTATCATATAATTTTAAAACATTCAAGGAATTATTATATAAATATCGGAATATTTATATTAAAGTGCTGTGACGGACGATAACATAGAGTCATACACGAGGAGGTGTTCGTATGATTAGCAGGACAAAACCTGATGTTTCGGCAGAGCAAATTCAAGTAATGTTTGATAATGCTTGTTTGGGCAAAGTAAAAAGCTATAGTAAGTTGGGTGACGGTGAGTATAATGCTGTTTTTGATGTTGTTACCGATATGGGAAATTATGTGTTGAAAGTTTCTCCGCTTGATAAAACAGGAATACTCACATATGAACAGGATATGATGAGAGGCGAAGTGTTTTGGTACGCACAAGTCAGAACACATACCGATGTTAAAGTTCCGTATGTTTATTACAAAGATTTTTCGCATACTGTTTTTCCGTCGGATTATTTTATAATGGAAAGAATGGACGGCGAACAGTTAAATAATGCCAAGTTATCAACAGAAGAACGGCGTTGGTGTTGCGAAGAAATTGCAAGAATAACGGCAAAATTCCATAAGGTGTCAAATGATAAATTCGGCTATTTGCAAAATGAATTATATGATAATTGGTATCTTGCATTGAAAAGTATGATAGAAAATTTAATTCAAGATATCGAAAGAACAGGCAGGTATACAAAGCGAGGTAAGAAGTTGTTGTTTTACGCAGAAAAATATAAGGATATATTAAAAAATGTTCCTGCGTCTATGGTAAATTTCGATTTATGGTATGGTAATATTTTGTGCGTGAAAAACAAAGACAGTTTAAAGTTAATAATTATTGACCCCGAAAGAAGTTTTTGGGGCGATTGTATGTTTGACTTTGCAAATTTAGAATTTGCTAAAATGTTAGACAAAAAAGAAACGACTTTATCTGCCTATAATAAAATTGCAAAAACTATGGTGAACTGTTCAAAAGAAGAAATGATTCGCTTTGCATTTGGTATTGGATATTTGGCTTTGGTGCAGGAAGCAGAAAAGTATTACAGATACACACCGCATCACTTTGGTTGGTGGAGAAATGTTTTTTCTTGCTTGTTTTTGTATAAAAATTCTCTCAAAATTTTGAGCCGAGGACTAAAATGAAACAATCGTTAACTTCAAAAATTGTAACAAGTGTTTTGTGCTTTGTTTGTCATTCAAAATATGAAAAAAGTGCAACACGCTCTTCCACTCTTGCAAATAAATCGAACAACAAAAAATCACATTTTCATCCGATTGGATTCAGAACAGAAAGAGTAAAATGCGGAGAATGTTATCTTGAAAAAATAATACCAAACAGAAATGCTTCAAAAAGAGTAATTTTTCATATTCACGGCGGTAGTTTTAAGGTAAAACTTACGGATTTTTATCGCAGAGAATCTGTTTATTACAGCAGATTATTTAATAATGCAACCGTCTATAATGTTGATTACAGAGTGTATCCCGATGTTAGATTTCCGATACCGCTTGATGATGTTTATAATTGTTATTTGAGCGTTCTTAAAAATGAAAATGCAAATGATATTGTTGTAATAGGTGATAGTTGTGGTGCAAATATGGCAGTGTCTCTTTGTATGAAATTACGGGATAATGCAAAGCCTTTGCCAAATTCCGTTATTCTGTTTTCTTTTTGGGGCGATTTGTCAAATTCGGGTTCGTCATATAAAGAAAATTGCTATCGTGACCCGTTTTACGGTATTCCAAAAAGAATTTCGTATGAAGAAGCTAAAGATAAAATTCATAGGATAACGCTTTATGCACAGGGCGAAGATTTATACAATCCTTATTTGTCACCTTGCTTTGGAAGTTTTGCCGATTTTCCAAAAACGATATTGGTTTCCGGTTCTGCCGATTTAGGACAAAGCGACAGCTTTACGGCATATGAAAAACTCAAATCCGAGGGCGTTGAAACTTATCTTTTTGATTATGAAAATATGTTCCATGATTTTCAAATGTTAAGATTTTTGCCCGAATCAAGAAATGTGTTTAAACGAATTAAAGAGATAATTTAATTAATATTCTGTCAATTATGAATTGGTGATTCTAAGTTTTTCTTGACACGAATATTCTAATGTGTTATAGTGATAACAATTTAACTGTCAAATATTTACTTTAATTTACGAAAGGAGGCGGACAGAATGAAGATGAGATATTATTCAAGACCCCATTATTATGCTAAATCAAAATATGTCCTTTGCATCGGTCCGTCCGCTTGCAAAGGCTTTTCGGAGCCGTAAATTAATTTTGTATCAATGATGTTATAAAATTATGCCGTCGGTTTTCCGACGGTATTTTTTGTTTGGAGAGGAGAAACAATGAGATTTATTAAGATTGACAAGGAACAGCAAAATGTTCCTGTGGTTAAAAATGTTATCTATGCCATAAAACTGTGCTGGCAGGCAGATAAAAAACTGCTTATCGGTTATCTTATGCAAGAGGGAATGTTTTGCGTGTTTTCGTTCTTTATCAGGAATGTTTTGTTCCTTAAAATCTTGCTTGAGATTATCACCGGCAATCGTGATTTTGCCACATATGTGCGTGCTCTTTTGGCTTTTGCCGCCGTGTCGGTTTTGTGCAAGGTTGTCAGCTTTTGGGGTATGAAATTGGAAAAACGGGCAACAAAAAACATCCTGAAAGTGCTCAATAACAAAGTGTTTGATAAAGCACAATCGCTTGATGTCGCTTGCTATGAGGACCCTGCTTTTTATGACAAATATCAGCGTGCAACCCTTGTTTTGACATCGGGATATTTTGATATTATTTGCTATGATTTGGCAAGCATTATTGCCGAAATTACATCAGTAATTTGCGTGTTTGCAACGATTTCCGCAATTAATCCCGTATATCTTTTGTTCCTTGTGCCTGTGTTTTTGGTGTTTGTTGTCGAAACTGCAAAGAGCAAATATGTTTACAAGCGTGATATGGAAATGACAACGAATAACCGCATAAAAGCCTATGTTCAACGCACTGTATTTTTGCGTGAATATTCAAAGGATATTCGTACATCAAACATATTTGCCGTGCTGATGAAAAGGTTTGAAGCGGCGATTGATTCAAATATCGTAATTCTTAAAAAATACGGTGTCGGTTTGTTCCTTTACAGTATGGTAAGTTCGCTTTTTGAGGAGTTTATTCCTATTATCGGCAGTTATCTTTATGCCGGATATGAGTTTGTTGTCAAGGGTAATTTGACTGTTTCGGGCTTCAGCGTTGTGCTGTCATCAATAAATTCCGTGCGTGATGTAACGCTTGATATTACAGATTGTTTTGACGAAATGAACCAAATGGCTCTGTATTTTCAAAATCTGCGTGACTTCTTTGAATATGAACCTGCCGTTACTTCGGGTACCGAAAAACCGAAACCGTTTGAAAGCCTTGAATTCAAAAATGTCAGCTTCAAATATCCGAGTGCAGACAAATATTCGCTTCAAAACATCAACTTTAAGCTTACAAAAGGCGAAACGCTTGCCGTTGTGGGCATCAATGGTGCGGGCAAATCAACGCTTTTAAAATTGATGCTCCGATTTTATGACGCAACCGAGGGCGAGATTTTGTATAACGGCGTAAATATCAGGGAATACGAGCTTGAACCTTACAGAAATGTTTTTGCAACGGTGTTTCAGGATTACAAGAATTTTGCCGTTTCCGTGTTTGAAAATGTTATGTGCCGTCCTTGTACGGATGAGGACAAGGCTTTTGCCGAAAATGCCCTTAAAAACAGCGGTGCGTGGAAGAAAATCAACACATTCGCAAACGGCGGAGATACGGTTCTTACCCGAGAGTTTGACGAAAACGGTGCAGGTCTTTCCGGCGGTGAAAATCAAAAAGTTTCAACGGCAAGGTTGTTTGCCCGTGATTTTGATGTTGCCGTTCTTGACGAGCCGAGCTCCGCACTCGACCCAATCGCCGAAAGCGAGATGTACGACAATTTGACCCGTGTAACAAAAGATAAAACCGTTGTGTACATTTCTCACAGGCTTTCAAGTGCCGCTATGGCAGACAGAATTATTGTGCTTGATAACGGTAATATTATTGAAAGCGGAACACATACCGACCTTATGGCAAACGGCGGAATGTACAGCGAGATGTTTACGCTTCAGGCTTCAAATTACAACAAGGAGGCGATTGAAAATGAATAAGAAAAAAGAAAAAACAGAACATTCGCTTATTTCAAATATGCTGTTTTTCATCAAACTTATGTTCAAGGCTTCGCCGCTCCTCGTTATCGGTGAATTTGTGTGGGGAATTCTTGCAAATGTGCCCAACAGTCTTATCGGCGTTGTCGGTATGAAGTACATTATTGATGTTATGACTTCGGGTGAAAGGCTCAATCGTATTTTTTGGGCAATCGGAGTTATTGCACTTGTTATTATCTTGAGCCGTTTGCTTTCGTGGCTTTTCCGTGAATTTATGTGGAATGTCGAAAAGGAAAAGTGCTACTATGCTCTTAATAAAGCTTTGTACGAAAAAGCAAAATCGCTTGACCTTGAATCGTACGATAATCCCGAATTTTACAACAGTTTTATTTTAACCATTGAGTCATCGAGCGATAATATTCAAAGCCTCTTGGGACTTGTCCGCAATTATTTCGGTAATGCAGTGTCGCTCATTGCAATATCGGGCGTACTTCTCACCATTGACCCTTTGTGCTTGGTGATAGTACTTCTTCCTATTGCAATATTTATGCCGTTGTCAAAGGTTATCGGCAATCTTCAAACTCAACGACAGATTGAAAATACAAAATATCACCGCAGAAGTGACTATTTTCAGCGTATTTTCTACTTGCAGGATTATGCCAAAGAAGTCAGAATGAACAACATTCATCCGCTTCTTATAGACCGCTACAACGATGCCGCCGATGATGTTATCAAAAATCAGGATAAGTATTGGACAAAGATTTCACGCCTTTACTGTGTGCAGGAAATCGGCGTGCAGATTATAGGCTCTATGCTTGCACTTCCGCTGTATCTCGGCTATCTTGTTATGGTCAAAAAAAGCGTTTCGGCAGGCGATTTTGTGGCAACATTCAACGGTGCATATTCAATCGCCATGAGCGTAAATTTCCTTACCGTTTGGGCGATTGCAAGGTTTGAAGAGCGTGCAAAGATTATTGAAAAATTCAGAGGTTTTCTCAAAGCCGACCATAAAATCAAAGACGGCGATGATGTTGCGCTTTGCGGCGAGCCTAAAACGATTGAACTCAAAAATGTGTCGTTCACATATCCGGGCAACGACAAGCCAACGCTTAAAAATATTAACCTGACCGTTCATCCAAAAGAGAAAATTGCCCTTGTCGGATACAACGGTGCGGGAAAAACAACCTTGACAAACCTACTGCTTCGATTGTATGATGTAACAGAGGGTCAAATTTTGATTGACGGCGAGGATATTCGCTCTGTGAATGTTCAGTCGCATAGGGATAGATTTTCGGCTGTCTTTCAGGATTTTCAGATTTTTTCTGCTTCTCTCGGCGAAAATGTGGCACTTGATGTTGATTATGACAAGGGCAGGGTTTTGTCCTCGTTGTCGCACAGCGGATTTGATAAAAAAATGAAGAATTCAACTGAAACAGAACTTCTCCGTGAGTTTGACGACAACGGTGCAATGCTGTCGGGCGGCGAGAGCCAAAAGGTCGCCGTTGCAAGAACATTTTATAAAAATTGTCCTTATGCAATACTTGACGAGCCGTCGGCAAATCTTGACCCGGTTGCCGAGCACAATCTCAATCAGGCTATGATTGAAGCATCGGATGACAAAACCGTGATTTTCATTTCGCACAGGTTGTCCACCACCGTCAATGCAGATAAAATTTATGTTATGGAAAACGGCGAAATTATTGAGCAGGGAAGCCATGAAGAATTGATGAACCAAGGCGGAACATATGCGTATATGTTCAATCTTCAAGCCGAAAAGTATTACACGGAGGGATAAAATGCCAAAACGCAAAAAATCAAAACTGCCGCTGATATTGTTTATTATACTGATTGTAATTATAGCAGGCGTTGCTGCCATATATTTTTACACGCAGATAAACAATGATATTTTGGGCAAAAATCAATCGGACGACACATATACTCTTGTTATTGAAAAGAAGGATTTTGAGTACGAAGTCGGTCAAAAACTTGCCAACAACAAAATTGTTTGCTCCGATGTTGTGTGGACAAATTGGATGAGCAACCACTATCCCGATTTTGAATATATCAACGGTGAGTATAATATGACCGCTTCGATGAGTTATGAGGAAATTGCCGAAAAATTGCAAAATCCCGATATTTCTCACAAGGCGGTAAAGGTTTGCATTCCGGAGGGTACAAACGCAATGCAGATTGCCGATATTTTGGAAGAAAACGGAATTTGCAAGGCTGCGGATTTTCTTGAAGTTTGCAAGTCAACCGACGGATTTGATTACGATTTTCTTAAAACCGTTCCGGATTCGGATTTGATTGCATACAAATTGGAGGGCTT
This sequence comes from uncultured Eubacterium sp., assembly GCF_934561735.1. Lineage (GTDB taxonomy): Bacteria > Bacillota > Clostridia > Oscillospirales > Acutalibacteraceae > Eubacterium_R. The sequence continues at coordinate 77,225 of NZ_CAKTGT010000005.1, read as the reverse complement.
TTTGTTCCCGGCAACTTATGATTTTGCTATGAACAGCGAACCGAGGGACATTGCCGAACAAATGCTTGATGCGTTTGATTATCGCATAACCGATGATATGGAAAAGTTCTGCCAAGATAACGATATGACTATGTATGAACTTATAACTCTTGCGTCTGTTGTGCAGGAGGAAGCACTCGGTCAAAGTTCCGCAAAGAACATTGCTTCGGTCTTTATGAACAGACTAAAAAAAGGCTCAAAGCTTCAGTCGGATGTAACATATTTTTATGTTCGTGATTTGCGTGATGACTACGGATTTTCACAAAAAGTATACGATGCGTATTATACCTATCGTTGTCCGGGACTCCCGGCAGGACCTATTTCAAACAGCGGCTCCGATATAATCGATGCCGTAGTAAATTATCCTAAAACAGACTATTTGTATTTCTTTTCCGATTTGCAACAGGAATTCCATTTTGCAAAGGATTATGATGAGTTTGTTGCTCTTCAAAAGAAATATCCGTGGAAGTAATAAAACAACACATTTTAGGCTATCTGCACAAAGCGGATAGCCTTTTTTTGTTAAATATTATCCCTATAATAATGAAAAATTCTGTGGTAAAATAATTATGTATAATTTTGCAACAAGGTTTGGTGATATACATGAAAAAGTTGGGAAAGAGGTATTTGTCGCTGATACTCGGTGTTGTGCTTTGCTTCACAACATTTATGTCGGTTATAGTGGCAGACGCTTCGGCTGTTACTGTTCCGGGCGTTGACCTTACATATTCCTTTGATAAAGCAAGCGGCACCCTTACCGTTTTAGGTACAGGTGATATGTACGATTTTAGAGATACATCTATCGGTACAAACAAAACCGTGCCGTGGTCTAATTTTAAAGACAATATTAAAAAGGTTGTTATTAACGAGGGCGTTACAGGAATAGGCGATTACGCTTTTTATAATTGTTCAAATCTTACTTCAGTATCGCTTCCGTCAACTCTAAAAGAAATCAGAGGCTACGGTGTTACAGGCGGATATCTCGGTAATAACGGAACTTCTTACGGTGCGTTTCGTGATTGCGTTTCACTCACCGATATTAATTTCCCTGAGGGCTTGCAAAAAATAGGCACAGCCGCATTCCGCGGATGTATTGCACTCAAAAAAGTGACATTTCCCGACAGCCTTAAAACATTCGGTGCGGGTGCATTTGTCGGTTGTACGGGTATCAGTGAGGTAACATTCGGCAGCGGTACAACCGAGCTTTCCACAGAGTGCTTTTACAATTGCTCAAATCTTGCAACCATTAATTGGGGTCCGAGTATAAAAACCATTAATAAGTGGGCATTTTACTGTACAAGACTTACGGAAGTCAGTTTACCTGATCAAATTGTATCAATTGATGAGCGTGCGTTTGCCGATTGCTTCCATCTTTACGACGCATATATTTACAACAGAAAATGTTCTATAACAAACCTTGCGTTTAACAATACCAAGCTTACATCAACACAGGATTTCAATGTTCACGGCTTTACAGGCTCAACTGCCGAAACATTTGCAAAAAACAGAGGTTATACTTTTGTTGCACTTGATGCCTGCAAGCACGAGCATACACATATCAATGTTATCAAAGCCGCAACCTGCACAGAGGACGGCTTGCAGGAAACATATTGTGACGATTGTAACACGGTTATTGTTCCCGATACAGTTATACCGGCAACCGGTCACGATTATGAGGTTACTTCAACTTCGGATGATACCAAGGTTGACGGACATCTTCGTCAGTACGAAAAGTGTAAAACCTGCGGATATGAAAATGTTGTTCTTACTCATGTTGAAGCCGAGGGCAGCGGAACCGTCAATAAAAAATATGTTTGGGTAAAGGGCTATTACGATTATGATTGCAACGCCACCTGTACGCAGTCGGGTTGGGAAAAGTATACCTGTACCGTTGAGGGTTGCGGTGTAACACAGAGAAATGTTGTTCAAAAAGCCGGTCATACCGTAGACAAATGGACTGTTACAAAACAGCCTACCTGCGTTGAAGAGGGTACAAAAACAGGTCATTGCTCCGTTTGCAACCAGGATGTAACCGAAACTATTGAAAAAACAGGTCATACTATTGATACCGAACATCCTATAAAAACAGAAGACAAAACCGAATCGGACGGTCATATATACAAAACTTATGCCTGCTCTGTTTGCGGTCAACAAACTACACAAATAACTCATGCCGCTTGGGTAGAGGGTCAGTATACTCCTACAATTGTTGCAAAAGTTACATGCACAACAGACGGTGTGGAGCGTGACAAGTGCGATATTTGTGACGAAACAAGAACTGTCACAATTCCGTCAAAGGGTGAGCATACTTGGGAAACTACCGAAACAATCGAGCCGACTTGCACAACAAAAGGTCAAACAAATTACACTTGTACCGTTTGCGGTGCCACAAAGCGTGATAATGTTGTGGACGCACTCGGTCACGATTATGTTGAACAAAAGGATTTGGCTGTTGCCGCAACCTGTACCGAAACCGGTTCAAAAACATACAAGTGCTCTCGTTGCTCCGCTACAAAAACAGATGTGATTGACGCAAAAGGACATTTTGCAAAACAAGGTACAAGGGTTGTTACAAAAGAAGCCGATTGTGAAAATGACGGTGCAGGACATGCTGTCTGTCATCGTTGCGGCGAAGAATATGATTATGTAATCAAAGCACTCGGACATGATTATCAAAACGATGAGGTTGAACTTCCGGATCAACCGGGTCATGTGCTTTCAACTCCTATTTGTACCCGTTGCGGACAAAAGCAAAATGCCGAGATTGTGCACAAAGAGTGGATTGAAGGCTATTACACTCACACAGTTATCACGGAAGGAACATGTTTAACCGGCGAAATTTATGTTGATACCTGTACATTGTGTAAAAAATCTTCGGGCAATGTTCAGGGCTCTCCTCTCGGTCATGAGTACAAAGCCTTGCGTGTTTATGAGGGAACCGCTCCAACTACAGTCGGAAATAAATTGACAGTAGAGCCTTACAGCATAGTTTATACATGTAAGCACTGCGGTGACATCGATGCCCAAACCGGTAAGCAGCTTTTCTATTGGTGGGATAATTATTACTACAATAGAGATTCTATGGATAGGACAAGGCAAAATTATTCCTCGTATATGGATGCAAATGCCGACGGAATTATAAATGCAAAGGATTATGCTTTGCTTTATAACCTTAACAAAAAATATCTAAAATATAAGGAAGAACAGAAAAACAAAACCGAAGAATCAGCAGGTAATAATCAATGATTTTTCAGCCGTGAGAAACATGAGTTTTTCACGGCTTTTTTCAATGTAACACATTTGTAATTATTAATTTTTGTTTATTTTCTTTACTTTAAGAGTAATTTATATTATTATATATAAGAAATTATGCGTAACGGAGGATTTTTTATATGGGCATAGCATATAAAAGAATTTTGTTAAAACTCAGCGGCGAGGTACTTGCAGGCGCCGCAGGCAAGGGTATTGATAATGATACCGTAATCAGCATTTGCAAGGCTGTTAAAAAAGTTGCAGATGAGGGCGTTGAGGTTGCTATCGTTGTTGGCGGCGGTAACTTCTGGAGAGGCAGAACAAGCGAACATATGGATCGTGCAAGAGCAGACCATATCGGTATGCTTGCAACAGCAATGAACTCTTTGGCTCTTTGCGATGCTTTGGAACAGCTCGGTGCAGATGTAAGAGTGCAAACCGCTATTGAGATGCGTCAAATCGCAGAGCCTTATATTCGCAACAAGGCAATTCGTCATTTTGAAAAGGGCAGAATCGTTATTTTCGGTTGCGGCACAGGTTCGCCGTTTTTCTCAACCGATACTGCCGCTGCTCTTCGCAGTGTTGAAATCAATGCAGATGCACTTCTCAAAGCAACAAATGTTGACGGCGTTTATGATAAGGACCCTAACAAGTTTGACGATGCCGTTAAGTTTGACAATGTTACATTCCAGGAAGTTATCACCCGTGACCTTAAGGTTATGGATTCAACGGCATTTTCACTTTGTAAGGATAACGATATGCCGATTATTGTTTTTAATCTTAATGACCCGGACAATATTATGCGTGTTGTATCCGGTGAAAAAATCGGCACAACAGTCAGCAACAATCAATAATTAACACATAAGAGAGGTTTTTACTATGGATACAATTTTTGCAAAAACAACCGAGAGAATGGAAAAATGTCTTGACTCTCTCGACAGAGATTTTTCAACAATCAGAGCCGGCAGAGCAAACCCAAATGTTCTCAACAATGTTATGGTTGACTACTATGGCACACCTACAAAAATCGACCAAATGGCGGCTGTTTCGGTTCCTGAGCCGAGAATGCTTGTAATTCAGCCTTGGGACGCTTCAATGCTTAAAGAAATCGAAAAGGCAATCAATGTTGCCGAAATCGGTATCAACCCTCAAAACGACGGCAAGGTTATCCGCCTTACATTCCCTCAGCTTACAGAAGAGCACAGAAAAACTCTTGTAAAGGATGTATCAAAGCGTGGCGAGGAAGCAAAGGTAGCCGTTCGTAATGTTCGCCGTGATTCTATGGATGATGTTAAGAAGCTCAAGAAAGCAAATGAAATCACCGAGGATGAACAAAAAGACGGTGAAAAGAAGCTTCAGGACATTACTGATAAGTACATCAAAAAAGTAGAAGAAATGACAAAGAAGAAAGAGGACGAAATTCTTTCTATCTGATTTTATTTTTGATTATGTTTGGGCGACGCTTATGCTTCGCCCTATAACACTTTTTTAAGGAGAGAAAAAATGGCTCTTTTTTCAAAAAAAGAAAGTAATGCTGTTGTTGAAAGACCGCAGTTTGAAATTCTTCCCGAGCATATCGGCATAATTATGGATGGCAACGGAAGATGGGCAAAAAAACGCGGACTTCCACGCACGGCAGGTCATAAACAAGGTGCCGAAACATTCCGTACAATTTCAAAGGAATGCGGCAGACTCGGTATCAAACATGCCACATTCTATGCTTTTTCAACCGAAAATTGGAAAAGACCTAAAGAAGAAGTAGACGCTATTATGCGACTTTTCAAGCAATATCTTCTTGAAGCAAAGGAGGATATTACAGCCGCAGAAAATAACAAGCTTCGCTTTATCGGGCTTAAAGACGGCATTCCGGATGATATTCTCACTCTTATGGAAGAAGCCGAGGAAGATACCAAAAACAATACCGGCTGTGACATTGCTCTTGCCGTTAATTACGGCGGCAGAGAAGAAATTGTAAATGCCGTTAACAAACTTATTGCCGACGGTAAAACGGAAATTACCGAGGATGATATAAGCCAAAACATTTATACCGTGCCGGATTGTGATTTGATTATTCGTCCGTCGGGCGAGCAAAGACTTTCAAACTTCTTGCTCTGGCAGGCGGCTTACAGTGAGTTTTGGTACAGTGATGTTATGTGGCCTGATTTTTCGGTACAGGATCTTTACAAGGCTCTTTCCGATTTTGAAAACAGAAACCGCAGATTCGGAGGTTAACTTTATGAAGCAAAGAGTTATTACCGCAGTTGTGCTTTTGGCACTTCTTGCAGTTGTTGTTTGGCAGATATACACACCGCTTTTTATTATTGTAATTGCATTTTTGTCTGCTGTTGCGGCAAATGAAATTATGAAGTGCGCCAAGGTTTCAAACAAGTTTATTGTGATTTTGGGCACGGCAGTCGGTGCAGTTATTCCGTTTACTTCAAGTGAAAATATTATGCAACCGTGGATTTCGGCTGAAAAGTGGAGCCACTTTATTTCAATCGTTCCGCCGCTTGCATTTGCCGTTATTGTTATCATCGCATTTTTCCTTGCAATGATTTTTGATTACGAGCACACAAAATTTGAGGATGTAGCGGTCAGCATTGTCGCTTCAATCGCTGTGCCTTACGGCTTTTCAATGTTCGGTATGCTCCGTGATATGTACGATTACAAAGCTCAACTCGGCGTTTATCTTATTTTCTACGGACTTATTACCGCTCTCGGTACGGATACGGGTGCTCAACTCGGCGGTATGGCACTCGGCAAACATAAAATGGCTCCTCATATTTCACCTAAAAAGACTAAAGAGGGTGCCGTGTGCGGAATTTGTGCATCGTTTGTTCTTAATGTTGCGGCAATGCTTTTGTACAACAAATTTGCATATGTTCCGCTCGGCAAACATATGGTTACGGCACTCCTTATTGCAGAGCCGTTTATATCGTTTTTGAGTATGATGGGCGATCTTTCGGCTTCTGTTCTCAAACGCAATTTTGATGTTAAGGATTTCGGCAAAATTTTCCCGGGGCACGGCGGAGTTATGGACAGATTTGACTCATCGCTTTTCTCAATTCCGCTTACATATTGCGTGGTAGAAATCTTTAATAATGCTATGAAATAAATAGGTGTTTATTATGACAAAAAATATTTCTCTTTTGGGTTCAACCGGTTCAATCGGTACTCAGTCCCTTGATGTTGCAAGACTTCAGGGTTATAACATAAAATGCTTAACGGCAAACTCCCGTGTTGATGTTATCGAAAATCAAATAAGGGAGTTTAAACCGGAACTTGTTTGTATGATGAATGAGGAAGCCGCAAAGGAACTCAAAATAAAAATTGCAGACACCGATACAAAGGTTGTCAGCGGTATGGACGGTCTTATCGAATGTGCAACCTATGACGGAGCGGATACCGTTCTCAATTCGGTTGTCGGTATGGTTGGGCTTCAACCGACTTTGGAGGCTATAAAAGCCAAAAAGACTATTGCACTTGCCAACAAAGAAACGCTTGTTGCGGGCGGTCATTTGGTAACAAATCTTGCAAAAGAAAACGGTGTTTCCATTCTTCCCGTTGACAGTGAGCATTCGGCTATTTTTCAGGCTATGCAAGGCTCACCTAAAAAGGAAGCAATTAAAAAAATTATTCTTACCGCTTCGGGCGGACCGTTTTTCGGCAAAACTCTCAAAGAACTTGAAAATGTTACTCCTGCCGATGCACTCAAACATCCTAATTGGGATATGGGTGCAAAAATCACCATCGACAGTGCTACAATGATGAACAAAGGTCTTGAATTTATTGAGGCTAAGTGGCTTTTTGATATGCCGAATGAAGATATTGAAATTGTCGTTCACAGAGAATCGGTGGTTCATTCCGCCATTGTGTATCAAGACAATTCAATGATTGCTCAGCTCGGTGTGCCCGATATGCGTATCCCTATTCAGTACGCGCTCACTTATCCCGAGAGAGTGCCGAGTCCTGTCGGAGAACTTTCTCTTGCGGATTACGGTAAATTGACCTTCTTTGAGCCTGATTACGAAACCTTTAAGTGCATCAATGTTTGCAAGGATGCGATTGAAAAAGGCGGACTTTATCCTGCCGCCGCAAACGGTGCCAACGAAGAAAGTGTAAAGCTTTTCTTAAACGGTAAAATTAAATTTACCGATATTGCATATCTTAATAACGAGGCTATGTTCAGGGCAGACAGCAAATCCGATTTTACTTTGGAGGATGTGCTTGAAGCCGACCGCAAGGCAAGAGATTATGTATTGGAGTGCGTGAAGTAATGTCACACATTTGGCAAACCGTTTATCCCATATTGATTGCAATTCTTTTCTTTGAATTGATTATTATAGTTCACGAGGGCGGTCACTTTTTTGCCGCCAAACTGATGAAAATCAAGGTTAACGAGTTTTCAATCGGTATGGGTCCTAAGATATTTCAATTTACTAAAAATGATACAAAGTTTACACTTCGTCTGATCCTTTTCGGCGGTTATTGTGCTATGGAGGGTGAAGACGGCGAAAGCGATGACAAAAATTCATTTGCCAACAAAAAAGTTATTCAGCGTATATTCGTTGTTGTCAACGGAGCAATTATGAACTTGGTGCTGGGCGTTCTTATTATACTCGGTATGGTGTGCTCGCAGGAGCTTGTGGGTATTCCCGTTATTGCCGATTTTGACAAGGACGCTGTGTCAAACGCTTACTTGCAGGAGGGTGACAGAATTCTTGCAATAGACGGTATGCGTGTTTATACAACCACGGATATAAGCACCGGTTTTTCAAGAAGTGAGGACGGCAATGCTGAATTTTTGATTAAGCGTGACGGCAAAACAAAAACCGTTAATGTCAAATTCAACACTCAAAAGATTGACGGCAAAAATTATATTGATATGGATTTTTACCTCTACGGTGTAAAAAAGACCGTGCCCAATGTTTTAAAGGAAACGGGCAGAGAGTTTATGTCTTTTTGCAGGATGATATTCCTGTCGCTCCACGATTTGATTGTCGGCAGATACGGTCTGTCGGATATGAGCGGACCTGTCGGAGCGGTAAGCGTAGTGTCCGGTGCAGTAAAGATGAGCCTGACTTCTACATTTAGAATTATGGCATTGCTTACTATCAATATCGGACTTTTCAACCTGTTCCCGTTCCCGGCACTTGACGGTTGGAGATTGTTTATTCTCCTTTATGAGGGAATATTCAGGAAAAAGCTTCCGCAAAAATTTGAATGGATGATAAATGCAATCGGTCTTGCGGCTTTGCTCGGACTGATGTGCTTGGTTACATTTTCGGATATAACAAAATTGTTTTAGATATTAGGGAGTAGATTATGAGAACTTCTAAAAAAATAAAAATAGGCAATACCTTTCTTGGCGGTGACAGCCCTGTATTGGTGCAAAGTATGCTTAATGTTCCGTCAACAGATATTGACGGCTCCGTTAAACAGGCTGTTGAGCTTGAAAAAGCAGGATGTCAGATTATCCGCTTTGCAATTCCTAATGAGGAGGCTCTCGCACTTGTTGAGCCTATTAAAAAGGCAACTACCGTGCCGCTTGTAGCCGATATTCACTTTGATTATAAGTTGGCTCTCGGTGCGGCAGAAAGAGGAATAGACAAAATCCGTATCAATCCGGGCAATATCGGCTCGGAGGATAGGGTAAAAGCTGTTGCCGATATTTGCAAGCAAAAAGGACTTCCTATCAGAATCGGCGTTAATTCCGGTTCTCTTGAAAAGCATATCCTTGCAAAATACGGTTCTCCGACTCCCGAAGCTATGGTAGAGTCTGCACTTTATCACGCTTCGCTTCTTGAAAGATTTGATTTTGACGATATTGTTATTTCAATCAAATCTTCAAATGTAAATACTATGATTAAAGCGTATGAACTTGCGGCTGAAAATTGCAATTATCCTCTCCACCTCGGTGTAACAGAGGCAGGTACGGAGCGTATGGGTATTATCAAATCCGCTGTTGGCATCGGCTCGCTCCTTACTCACGGAATAGGCGACACTATCCGTGTAAGCCTTACCGATGACCCTATAAAAGAGGTTTATGCCGCACAGGATATATTAAAAGCTATCGGACTTAAAACCGATTGTCCGTACCTTGTTTCATGCCCGACCTGCGGCAGAACAAGAATTGACCTTGTAGGTCTTGCAAAGCAGGTTGAAGAGCGACTTCGTGATTGCAAAAAGCCTATTACCGTTGCCGTTATGGGTTGTATTGTTAACGGTCCGGGCGAAGCAAAAGAGGCAGACATCGGAGTTGCGGGCGGTGACGGATGCGGACTCATTTTCAAAAAAGGCGAAATTCTCCGCAAAGTTCCCGAAAATGAATTATTAGACGAATTGATGAAAGAGATAGACAAATTATAATGGCAAGAATTTACGATTATTTTTCTCAATATATCGACGGCAGTGATTTGGCACTTGTCGGCAGCGGTGAAATCACACGATTTGCCGTTTATCGTGAGGCACGCATGCTTGAACTCGGCGTGCTCCTTGATAAAACCGTTGATTATTCGGTTATAGACCGTATTCAAAAATCACTTGTAAAAAATTTGCAGCTTGAAAATGCTGTACTTAATATAAAATATCCAAGCAGTCTTTTCAGCACGGAAACCGTTTCTGTTGTGCTTTCAAAAATCGGTGCACTCAATCCCGTTGTAAACGGATTTTTTGACAATGCCGATGCCGAAATCGAGGATAATATTCTCACCGTTTGCCTCAAAAACGGCGGCAAAGAACTGCTTGAAAGCCAAAATGTTAATAAAGAAATTCTCCGTGCCGTTTACGATATGTTTGATGTTGACCTTGATGATGTTGCTTTTTTGGAGGTTGAAACCTTTGATATGGAACAAGCCGTTCGCAAGGCGGCAGAAGAAAAGGCGGCAGAAAAGGCAAAAGAGGAAGCCGAAAAAGAAAAGTATGTTCCACATGTTCAGCTTGGAGATTTGCCGCTTTATGCCGATACACGCAAACAGATTATGGGCAGACCGATTAAGGATTTGCCAAAACCTATTAAAGAAATCAGACCCGATGACGGCTTTGTAACCGTTTGGGGCGATATTTTCAATCTTGATGTTCGTGACACAAAGCGTGGCGATTCACGAATTTTGACTTTTTGTGTAACGGACCAAAGTTCGTCCGTATCGGTTAAGATATTTGAAAAGAAGGGCATTATCGACCCTATAATCAAAAATCTTGAAGCGGCGGGAACAATTCTTATAAGCGGTCTTTACAAACTCGATACATATGTTAATGAGTATATCATTATGCCAAATCATATCGAGTCAATCAAAAAGATTGAAAAGCAGGATACGGCAGAAGAAAAAAGGGTTGAACTCCATATGCACAGCTCAATGTCTGAAATGGACGGTATGACTCCGGTGTCAAAACTTGTTGAGCGTGCGGCAAAATGGGGTCACAGAGCCGTTGCAATCACAGACCACGGCGTTGTTCAGGCTTTGCCGGAAGCATATGCCACGGCAAAATCAAAGGGTATCAAGCTTATTTTAGGTATGGAAGGATATTTGGTTGACGATACTCTTTATCCCGATTTTATGAATATGAAGTCAAGGGATTTCCAACGCCATCATATTATTTTGCTTGTCAAGGCTGATAACACTATGCCTATGCGTCTTGATGAAAATTGGCGACCTGTTATGGATGAACCTGAGGACGGTATAATCCACCGAGGCAGAAAAAATCTTTATGAACTTATTTCAAGTTCAAATGTAAAGACATTTAAAAACCGTCCGCTTATTCCAAAAACCATGCTTGCCGAAAAGCGAGATGATATTTTAATCGGCTCTGCCTGTGAACAGGGCGAGATTATTCAGGCAATCCTCAGAGGAAAGTCTGATGACGAACTCTTGAAATTGGCAGAATTCTATGATTATTTGGAAATTCAGCCAAACGGTAACAATGAATTTATGCTTCGCACAAGCGATCAGGAGTATATCACAACAAAAAGAGGAGAGCAGAAATACAATCCTTATTGGAGGGTAAATACCGAAGAAGACCTTATAAATATAAATAAAAAAGTTGTTGAACTTGCGGACAAGCTCGGCAAACCGGTTGTTGCAACGGGCGATGTGCATTTTCTTAATCCCGAGGATTCAAAGCTTCGTGCCATTGTTATGGCGTCAAAGGGCTTTGACGATGCCGACAACCAGGCACCGCTTTATTTCAAAACAACCGACGAAATGCTTGAGGATTTTTCTTGGGCAGGCGACAGAGCAAAGGAATTTGTTGTTGACAATCCAAACAAGATTGCCGATATGATTCAGGACAAGCTTCCGCCTATCCCTCCGGGAACTTATCAGCCTTACATTGAGGGCGCTGATGATGAGCTTACCGAAAAATGCTGGGCAACCGCTAAAGAACTTTACGGCGACCCTGTTCCGGAATATGTCGCTTCCCGTCTTGAAAGGGAACTTAACTCAATCATTTCTCACGGTTACGGCGTGCTTTATGTTATTGCTAAGCGTCTTGTTGAGGAAAGCGAAAGACGAGGTTATTTGGTTGGTTCAAGAGGTTCCGTAGGTTCGTCACTTGCCGCTCATTTTGGCGGTATTTCCGAGGTTAATCCGCTTGCACCGCATTATTATTGTAAAAAATGTAAACACAGCGAATTTTTCCTCAACGGTGAATACGGTTCAGGCTTTGACTTGCCAAAAAAGGATTGTCCTGTATGCGGCGAACCGATGAAGCGTGACGGTCACGAAATTCCGTTTGAAACCTTCCTTGGTTTTGACGGTGACAAAGAGCCTGATATCGACCTTAACTTCTCGGGTGAAGTTCAGGGTCAAATTCATAGATTTACCGAAACTTTGTTTGGTAAGGAATATGTGTTCAAGGCAGGCACAATGTCCACTATTGCAGAAAAAACCGCTTACGGTTATGTACTCAATTACTTCCGTGAGCGTGATAAATATACAGGTGAGCGTGTTGAAAAGGCAAAGGAAAACCTTGCCGAAAGCAACAGTATGCTCTCAACAATTCCGAGAGCCGAGGTTGAGCGACTTGCTACCCTTATTGACAAGGGCAAGATTACAAGAACAACGGGTCAGCACCCGGGCGGAATGGTTGTTGTTCCGGACAAGTACACGGTTGAGGACTTCACACCTATTCAGTATCCGTCAAATGATGAGAAAAAGGGTACATATACAACCCACTTCGACTTTAAGAATTCACTTCACGACACACTTTTAAAACTTGACGAGCTCGGTCACGATAATCCGACTCTGTATAAATACCTTGAGGATTCAACGGGTATTCCTGTTATGGATGTTGATTTGAGCGACCCTAAACTTTACGAACTTATAACTTCTTGCGCACCGCTCGGTGTTTCACCTGAGGATATTGATAACCCTACCGGCACACTTGCAATTCCCGAAATGGGTACACCGTTTGTTGTCGGTATGCTCACAGAGGCACAACCAAAAACCTTTGCCGACTTGCTTCAAATTTCAGGTCTGTCACACGGTACCGATGTATGGCTCGGTAACGCACAGGAACTTATCGATAACGGCACTTGCACTATTTCAGAGGTTATCGGATGCCGTGACGATATTATGACTTATCTTATCCATAAACTTGAAGCGTACGAAAGAGAAACAGGCAAAGAAGCCCCTCTTACAAAAAAAGATTGCTTCAAAATTATGGAATACACTCGTAAGGGTAAAGCCCCTAAGGAGCTTCCGCCTTATGAGGAGGGAATGAAAACCATCGGCGTTGAGCAGTGGTATATTGATTCCTGCTATAAAATCAAGTATATGTTCCCAAAAGCTCACGCTGCGGCTTATGTTATCGCCGCACTTCGTATTGCGTGGTATAAAATTTATTATCCTGTTCAGTTTTACAGTGCATTCTTTACCGTTCGAGGCGGTGCGATTGATGCAGTTGCGGCTGTTCAGGGCAAGGAAGCCGTTAAACGCAAGATGAACGAAATCAAGCTAAAGGGTAATGAGGCAACCGCCAAAGAGGAATCTCAATATGTCGTTTTGCAGATTGTAATTGAGATGCTCGCCCGTGGTTATGAATTCCTGCCGGTTGACCTTAATAAATCCGATTGGCGAGTTTATAAAATCGAGGAAGGAAAAATTCGACTTCCGTTTTCAGCTATTGACGGTATCGGCGAAACTGCGGCACAGGCCATTGCCGATGCTGTTCAACGAAATCCCGACGGCTTTGTTGCGTCTGATGACCTTGCAAACGAGCCGGGTGTAGGTAAATCCGTTGTTGACGCACTGCGTGCGGCAGGTGCTCTCGGCGATTTGCCCGAAACTACACAGATTTCTCTATTTTAACTTATATAAAATTTGTTATTGACAAGCTCACTTTATTATGTTAGCATATTAGCGTACTAAAGTGAACTATAGGAAAGGACGGTATTTCCACGGAAATATCATTTAAAACTATGAAAAGATATTCAAAAATTACTCCGCAGGGCAGCAGAGATTACCTTTTTGAGGAGTGCGACGACAGAAGAAAGGTCGAACACGAACTTTCCGTTCTGTTTAAAGAAAATAATTACAGAAAGGTAATTACTCCTGCTATCGAATACTTTGATGTGTTCAAAAGTGACAATGTCGGCATTGAGTCGGAGATGATGTTTAAGATGTCCGACTCAAAGGGCAGAACAACCGTTTTGCGTCCCGATAATACCATGCCTATTGCCCGTATGGTTGCCACCAGACTTCACAACGAAGAACTTCCGGTAAGACTATATTACAGTCAGCCTGTATTTGTCAGGGCAAAGGATTTGGCAGGCAGACCGAGCGAAATTGCTCAAAGCGGTGTTGAACTTATCGGTGACGGCTCATTTGATGCGGATATAGAAATAGTTAAAATGGCTGTTGAAAGTTTAAAGAGAAGCAATCTCAATTCCTTTAAACTCGAAATCGGCAATGCGGCATTTTTCAATGTTGTTCTCGGCAAAATGGATATTCCGCAAAGTGTTAGAGCCGATGTTGTAAATTATATTGAATCAAAGAATTATGCGGCACTCGGTGACTTACTTGACAAAATCGGTGACACTGCCGAAACAAGGGTAATTCGCAGATTACCTCGTCTTTTCGGCGACGCATCTGTTATTGATGAAGCAAAAAAGTTGTATTCCGATTCTGCGTTTCAGCAGGCATTGTTGTATCTTCAAACTGTTTACAATAGGCTCTGTGATGAAGGCTTAAAAGATTACATCATTCTCGACCTCGGTCTTGTAAACCGTTCAAATTATTATACGGGAATCATATTCCACGGCTACGCCGAAGGTTCGGGTATTTCTGTTCTTTCCGGCGGCAGATATGATAATCTCCTCGGTGAATTCGGTATGCCTGCTCCGGCTATCGGTTTTGCTGTTGAGGTGTCTGCTCTTTGTGAGGCTATGCGTGAGGTTATCAATGTAGAACGCCCTATTCGTATCGCCCTTACAAAAGGCAGATTGGAGCGAAAAACGGTTGAGCTTTTCAAAACTATGGGGCTTGACACAGCAGAACTTGAAAATAAGGGAAGACGGCTTATTCTTCCTGTTGATAAATACGAAACCGTGCTGTCAAAGGCACCGGATGTTATTACATATGTTGAACACGGCGTGTGTGACATCGGCATTGTAGGCAAAGACACCATTGTTGAGCACGGCTCATCGTTTTATGAGGTTATCGACCTTAACATCGGTAAATGCAAATTTGCTCTTGCCTGCCCAAAAGGAACGGATTTCTTTTCGGGTTATAAGCGTAAAACGGTTGCTTCAAAGTACCCGAAAGTTGCAAAGGAGTTCTTTGAATCAAAGGGTATGGATGTCGAGGTTATCAAGATTGAGGGCAGCGTTGAACTTGCTCCTCTTCTCGGTCTTGCCGACGGTATAGTCGATATTGTAGAAACCGGCTCAACGCTTAAAGAAAACGGACTTGAGGTTGTTGAGGACATCTTCCCGATTTCCGCAAGGGTAATAGTAAATATGGCTTCAATGAAACTTCGTAAGGCAGAAATTGAAGAATTTTTAAATGATTTGGAACTTGCGTCCCGTGTTTGATAGGAGGAAATATGAAAATTACAAAGGCAAACGGCAAAGCAGAATATGCCGTAATAGAAAATCTTAAAAAAAGAAGCGGTGAAACCGATGAAAAAATCTTAAACATCGTTTCAAACATTATCAACGAGGTTAAGGAAAACGGCGATGATGCCGTTCGTGAATTCACCGTTAGATTTGACGGCGGCGTTCCTAAAAAATCCGTTATCGAAAAGGACGAACTTCAGGAATACCTTGATATGGTAGACGATGACTTTAAGTCTGCCATAATTAAAGCAAAGGATAATATATATGATTTTCATCTCCGTCAGGCACAGCAGTCTTGGATGACCACCAAGGAGAGCGGAGTTATTATGGGTCAAAGAGTTCGTGGACTTCACAGAGTCGGCATCTATGTCCCGGGCGGTACTGCTGCTTATCCGTCATCGGTTTTGATGAATGCAATTCCTGCAAAAATCGCAGGAGTTAAGGAAATTATTATGGTAACCCCACCGGCAAAGGACGGCAATCCAGACCCTAACATTATGGCTGCCGCTGCTGTTGCCGGAGTAGACAGAGTGTACCTTGTAGGCGGTGCTCAGGCAGTTGCCGCTCTTGCATACGGCACGGAAAAAATTCCAAAGGTAGACAAAATAGTAGGCCCGGGTAATATATTTGTTGCAACCGCAAAAAAACTCCTTTACGGTGTGGTTGACATTGATATGGTAGCCGGTCCGAGCGAAATCCTTATTGTAGCCGATAAAACGGCAGACCCTGCTTTTTTGGCGGCAGACCTTATGTCACAGGCTGAGCACGACAAGATGGCTTCGGCTATTTTGCTTACAACATCTATTGATTTGGCAAGAGCTGCCGCACATGAGATTGAAAAGCAGGTTAAAAATCTCGAGCGTCAGGAAATCATTCGTGAAAGCCTTGAAAATTACGGAGAAATTATTGTTTGCGAGGACTTGAAGCAGGCTATTGATTTTGCAAACGAGCTTGCACCCGAACATCTCGAACTATGCGTTGCCGAGCCTCTTAAATATATCGGCAAGGTAGACAACGCAGGCTCCGTATTCCTCGGCAATTTCTCACCGGAGCCTCTCGGCGATTACTTTGCGGGTCCAAACCATGTTTTGCCGACTTCGGGCACAGCAAGATTTTTCTCACCTCTCGGAGTAGACAGCTTTGTAAAGAAGTCGTCATTTATCTATTACACTCCTGCCGAGCTTCGTGCGGCAAAAGATGATATTATCAAACTTGCCGATACAGAGGGTCTTACGGCTCACGCAAATTCAATTAAGGTAAGATTTGAATAATTTGTAGGGGATGTGGCTTGCCCATCCCGTCAAAGGACGCGACTTGCCTGTCACATATGTTAAAGAAAGATTACGGTAAATATTATGCGTACAGCAACAGTAGAAAGAAATACAAAAGAAACACAGATAAAAGCCGAACTCAATCTTGACGGCGGAGAAGTAAGCATTTCAACAGGTATCGGATTTTTTGACCATATGCTTACGGCTTTTGCCGTTCACGGCGGATTCGGTTTAAAACTAAATGTAAGCGGCGACCTTGATGTAGACACTCATCACACCGTTGAGGATACAGGCATTGTGCTCGGCACGGCATTTAAACAGGCACTCGGTGATATGAGCGGAATAGAACGCTACGGCACATTTTTTATTCCTATGGATGAAAGCCTTGCACAGGCTTCGCTTGATATTTCAAACCGTCCGTTTTTGGTATTTAATGCAGACTTTAAGCAGGAAAAATGCGGCGATTACGAAAATTGTGTGACCGAGGAATTTTGGCGTGCTTTTGCCGTAAACGGCGGAATTACGCTTCATATCAATGTGCTTTACGGCTCAAACGCTCACCACGAGATTGAAGCAATATTCAAGGCAGTTGCACATGCAATGAAAATAGCAGTAACAAAAAATGTTGACGGCTCAGTGCTCTCAACAAAAGGAGTACTTTAATGATAATTTTTCCCGCTATTGATATTATAGACGGCAAGCCCGTAAGACTTTTTAAAGGCGATTTTGCAACTGCCGAACAGGTTGCCGATGATGTGCTTGAAACTGCAAACGGCTTTGTTCAGGCAGGTGCCGAATGGGTGCATATGGTAGATCTTGACGGTTCGTTGAAAAAAGAGAGGGTAAATTCTCAAACCTTTATTGATGTTGCCCGCCAAACACCGCTAAAAGTTGAAATCGGCGGCGGTATCCGCACAATGGCTGATATTGATTTTTATGCAAACAACGATATTTCAAGAGTGATTTTAGGCTCTGTTGCTCTTAAAAATCCCGAACTTGTCAAAGAGGCTGTTAAGGAATTCGGTGACCTTATCGCAGTAGGCATTGATGCTAAAAACGGCTTTGTTGCAACCGAGGGTTGGACAGAGGGTTCGGACACTCATTATATCGACCTTGCAAAGCAGATGGAAGCAATGGGCGTCAAAACAATTATCTACACCGATATTTCAAAGGACGGCACTTTGAGCGGACCGAATGTTGAACAGCTTGTTGAACTCAACAATGCCGTATCGTGTGACATTACGGCATCCGGCGGCGTTACAAATATTGATGATATTGTTGCTCTCAGAGATAAAAAACTGTACGGTGCTATTTGCGGCAAATCGATTTATAAAGGCACTTTGGATTTAAAGCAGGCTGTGGAGGTTTGTAAGTAATGGATTTGGATAAGTATTTTAAAAAAGGCGAGCTTATTCCCGCAATAGTTCAGGAGGACTCAACGGGTGAAGTTCTTATGCTTGCCTATATGAACAGGGAATCTCTGCAAAAAACTCTTGAAACCGGCTATACTTGGTTTTGGTCGAGGAGCAGACAGGAACTTTGGAACAAAGGTGCAACCTCGGGTCATCTTCAAAAAATCACCGATATAAAGGGCGATTGCGATGACGACACACTTTTAATTAAGGTTGTTCAAACAGGTGCTGCCTGCCACACGGGTAATCATTCATGCTTTTTCAATAATATAGATTTTAACAAAGCGGATTAACGAAAGGTAATAATATGGATTATATCAGAAACGATTATGAAACTATCCTTGCAAGAAAGGACGCAAAGGAAGAAGGCTCATATACTTGCTATCTTTTTGAACAGGGACTTGATAAAATATTAAAAAAAGTCGGTGAGGAAAGTACAGAAATGGTTATCGCCGCAAAAAACGGAGTTAAGGAAGAAACCGTCGGCGAGATTTGCGACCTTATTTACCACACTCTTGTTATGATGGTAAACGAGGATATTACAATAGAAGATGTTGAGGCGGTTCTCCAAAAGCGTGCAGAAAAAGCAGGCAATTTAAAGAAATTTCATAAGGTAGACAAAAATTCATAATGGCAATAAAAAAATGGGTGATTAGGCAGGCTGATAAGGAGCGTGCCTCCCAAATCAGCGAAAAATTTAATATTGACCCGTTTGTTGCTTTTTTGATGGTGTCACGAGGAATAGTTGACGATCTTGATGTTGTCAATTTTATGACAGATGAATTTATGCTTTCGTCACCGTTTGATATGGCAGATATGGACGAGGCGATTTTTACCGTAAGCGAAGCGATAGAAAACGGGGACAAAATCTGCATTTACGGCGACTATGACTGCGACGGCGTTACATCCACAACTTTGCTTGTGGATTTTCTGCGTAGTAAGGGTGCCGATGTTTGTTACTATATCCCGAGCAGAGAAACAGAGGGATACGGCTTGAACAATTCCGCAATAGATGAAATTGCTCGGTGGGGCGTTAATCTCATTATCACCGTTGATAACGGAATCAGTGCCTTTGATGAGGCGGAGCATATTTATGAGCTCGGTATGTCGCTTGTTGTTACCGACCACCATCAACTCACCGACGGCAAACTTCCGAGAGCGGAAGCGGTTGTCAATCCTCACAGAGAGGATAATGCAATGGATTTTCGTGATTTTTGCGGAGTCGGCGTTGCTTTCAAATTTGCCGTTGCAATGGATGAAGACAATGTAGAAGATATTGTGGAACGCTATATAGACCTTGTGGCTATCGGTACAATTGCCGATGTTATGCCGCTTAAAGAAGAAAACAGAGCGTTTGTTCGCCGTGGATTGCAAAAGCTAAACAACAATCCTCGCAAATCCCTTGCACCGCTTATTAAACGAAATTCAAACGAAATCACTTCTCAGGATATTGCGTTTCAAATTTGCCCGAGAATAAACGCAATGGGCAGAATGGGCGATGCCAAAAGAGCAGTTGAATTTTTGCTTTGCGATGATGCCGCTCAGGCGGCTTCGGCTTGTAATTTCCTTGATGAAGAAAATGCAAACCGTCAGCAGGTGGAGCAGGAAATTATAGAAGATGTAAAAAAACAAATCAAAAAAAATCCGCGTCTTGCGGCTTCTCCTGTTATAGTCGTTGCGGGAAAAGGCTATCATCACGGCGTTATCGGCATTGTTGCCGCTCATATTTTGGAAAAGTACGGCAAACCTACTTTTGTTATCGGTATTGATGAAAACGGTATTGCCCGCGGTTCGGCACGAAGCGTTGAGGGATTTAATATTTTTGAAGCACTCATCGCTTGCAGCGATGATATGATTCAGTTTGGCGGACATCCGCTTGCGGCAGGCATAACGCTTAAAGAGGATATGATAGAAAAATTTTCGGCGGATATTAACGAATTTGCCATTAAAAATTATCCCGTTATGCCGCAGGTTGAACTTACCCTTGATTTTAAACTTGCTCCGTCTTATCTCAATCTTGATTTGGTAGACTCTCTGTCGGTGCTTGAACCTTACGGTGCAGGTAATTCACAAGCTGTTTTCGGAATATATAAGTTGAAGCTTTTGGGTGTAACTCCTCTCAGTGAGGGCAAGCACATTCGCCTTGATTTGCAGAAAAAAGATACAAAAATCAGAGTTGTAAAATTCTCAACTCCGTATAATGATTTTCCGTACAAACCGGGTGATGAACTCAATCTTGCAGTTAAGGTGAGCAAAAACGCATATAACGGCAAAATGTATTTGTCTGTTCAGGCGGTTGATATTCGACTGTCGTCACTTGATGAGGATAAATATTTTGCAGAAAAATCGGCTTATGATTTGTACAGATATACGGGCAAGGTTGACGAAAGTCTTTATCCTACCAGAGAGGATTGTGCCCTTGTGTATAAGTATTTAAAGAAAAATAACGGCTACCCTTATTCTCTTGAAGATTTGTATTTCAGACTTCAGAGCAATGTGACCTACGGCAAACTTATGTTTGCACTCAAGGCATTTTCACAGGGCGGGCTGATTAATTATAAAAAAGGAATAACCCTTAATACTGTAAAAGAAAAAGTAAACCTTGAAGAAACACCTATTCTCAAGGCTTTGAAGGGAAGATTAAACATTGAGTGAAGAAGTAAAGATAACACAGGATAAAAAACAAGAAATAAAGTTAGAGGATTACGACGATAAGTTTGACGAATTCTTTGAAGAGGTAAAAAAGAATCCGAATTATAACAGCGACCTTATCAAAAAAGCGTATGATTTGGCTTACGAAGCACATAAAAATCAGCGTCGCCGTTCGGGTGAGCCGTACATTATGCACCCTGTTGCCGTTGCAAAAATTCTGTTTGATTACGGCATGGACAATGAGTGTATAATAGGTGCACTTCTCCATGATGTTGTTGAAGATACAACATACGACCTTAATTTTATTCGTGAGCATTTCGGCGAAGAAGTTGCCGTGCTTGTTGACGGCGTAACAAAACTCGGTAAAATTCCGCTTTCCACCAAGGAAGAAGTGCAGGCAGAGAATATCCGCAAAATGTTTATTGCTATGAACCAGGATGTTCGGGTTATCATTATCAAACTTGCAGACCGACTTCATAATATGCGTACGCTTCAGCATATGCCGCCGTATAAACAAAGAGAAAAATCACTTGAAACTCTCGAAATTTACGCTCCGATTGCTCACCGTCTCGGTATCCGTGCCGTTAAGGAAGAACTTGAGGATTTGGCTATCCGCTATCTTGACCCTTACGCTTATAAGGAAATTGAAAATTCTCTTTCCATGAAAATGGAAGAAGGCAAGGAGTTTCTTGATGATATTAAGGCACAGATTAAAGAAAAAATCGAGCCGATTATGCCGGGTGCACAGATTACTTCAAGAGTAAAATCCGTTCACGGTATTTTCCGTAAACTTTATATTAAGGGCAAGAACTTTGAAGAAATCTATGATATTTATGCCGTTCGAATTATAGTTGATTCTATGATTGACTGCTATAACGCTCTCGGTATAGTTCACGATATGTTCACTCCGCTTCCGGGCAGATTTAAAGATTATATTTCAACCCCTAAGCCTAATATGTATCAGTCTCTTCACACAACTGTACTGAGCAAAAAAGGTATTCCGTTTGAAATTCAAATTCGTACATGGGAGATGCACCGTACGGCCGAATACGGTATTGCCGCTCACTGGAAATACAAAATCGGTAAAGGCGGAGAAGATAATTTTGATACCTCGCTTCAGTGGATTCATCAGGTGCTTGAAAACGGTGACTCTGCCGATAATGCCGAGGATATGGTTATGTCCATCAAGGGTGACCTTTCTATTGATGAAATTTATGTTTTCACTCCTCGAGGTGATGTAAAGTCGCTTCCTAAAGGCTCAACCGTTATCGACTTTGCATATGCTATTCACTCGGCTGTCGGCAACAAAATGGTCGGTGCAAAGGTAGACGGCAGAATTGTGCCGCTTGATACTGTTGTTCGTACAGGTCAGGTTGTGGAGATTATCACATCAAAGCAGCAGGGCAAAGGTCCGTCGAGAGATTGGCTCAAAATCGTAAAAACAGGTGAAGCACGCTCAAAAATCCGTGCTTGGTTCAAAAAAGAAAAGCGTGATGAAAACATCACTCAGGGCAAGCAGGACCTTGATCATGAATTCAGAAAGAACTTCTTGCGTTTTGAGGGTAATAAATACGAGGAATTCGTTAAGAAAATTGCCGAGCGTCAGCATTTTGACAGCATAGAGGACTTTTATGCCGCTATCGGTTACGGCGGCGTGCAGATTACCCGTCTTATGCCGGGAATTAAGGACGAATATAACCGTAATTGGAAAGAGAAAGAACCTGCTCCTGTACCTACAACAAATACAGTAACTCAGGTTAACAGAGAACCTAAGTCCTCAGGCGGTGTTGTCGTTGAGGGAATAGATAATTGCCTTATTAATATGGCAAAATGCTGCAATCCGCTTCCGGGTGAAAATATTATAGGCTTTATTACAAGAGGTCACGGATTGACCATTCACCGCAGGGACTGCAAAAATGTTCCTGTTGATTTGGAAAATTGTGCAGAGCCGGAACGCTGGATAAACGCTCATTGGGACAGCAAGGTTAAGGTTGAGGCTCGCAGTTCACTCAATGTATATGCCATTGACCGTGACGGCGTAGTGCTTGATATTACAACAACCATTGCCAACGCTCATGTAAAGATGCACTCTATCAATGCCCGTCCGATTAATGACGGCAACTGCCTAACTTCAATGAGTATTACGGTAAACAATAAGGAACATCTTGACGCTATCATTAAGCTTCTTAACAAGATAGACGGCGTATATCTTATTGAACGAAGCGATCAGTAAAAAATAATTTCGGAGAAAAATATGAAAGCAGTAATTCAACGCGTAAAATATGCAAGTGTAAAAATTGACGGCAATTTAGTCGGTGCCTGCAATCAAGGCTTTATGATTCTTTTGGGCGTACAGCAGGGTGACACCGAGGCAGATGCGGATAAACTTCTTAAAAAAGTTCCGGTTCTTCGCATTTTTGAAGATGAAAACGGCAAAATGAATAAAAGCCTGCTTGATGTAAACGGTGAGGCTCTCGTTGTGTCGCAGTTTACACTTCTTGCCGATTGTTCGCACGGCAGACGACCGTCGTTTATAAACTCCGCACCGCCGGATGCGGCTGATGCACTTTATGAATATTTTGTTCAGGGTATGAAAGACGCAGGGGTTCAAAGAGTTGAAACAGGCGAGTTTGGTGCAGATATGGCTGTTGAACTTCTCAATGACGGTCCCGTTACAATTCTTCTTGATTCAAAGGAGCTTCATTAATGAAAGTAATCAGTGAAAAATTCGGCTCAATGGATAATAATTGCAGCCTTATAATTGATGAAAAAACAAATCAAAGTGCACTTGTCGATTGCAACGAATTCAGTCAAAAAATGATTGATATGATCGGTGATACCGACCTTAAATATATACTTTTGACCCACGGCCACTTTGACCATATTATCGGCGTAAAAAGTGTTAAGGAAAAATACGGTGCACAGGTTGTCATCAGCAAAGAGGACGAGCCTATGCTGAACTCGGCAAAGCTTTCTCTTGCTGTATTTTGTAATGCTCCGCAAAACAATGTTGATGCGGATATAATAGTTAAAGACGGCGATGAAATCACTTTGGGCAAAACTAAAATCAAGGTTATGGCTACACCGGGGCACACTTCGGGAAGTGTTTGCTATATTGCAGAAAACTGCATTTTTTCGGGTGACACTTTGTTTTATTGCTCGTGCGGCAGAACCGATTTTCCGTCAGGCTCTCCCGAGCAAATGATGTCATCACTTCAAAAACTCAAAGCACTTGACGGTGACTATAAGGTGTATACCGGTCACAATAACCTTACAACCCTTGATTTTGAACGCAAAAATAATCCTTATATGAAATGATTTTATGATAATTAAGAATATAAACCACGATGCCTCCTATCACACAGAAAAAATCGCCGTTATGTTTTTCCCCCTTGAAAAGCTTAAAACAGACGGCGACGACAATGTTGTGATAGAAACAAAAAAAGAAAATAATTTGCTTTCGGTCAAAGTAAAGGCTTATTCTCGTTTTCTCGAAAAAACATATGAACTTAAAGAAAATGACGATGTAACTCACTCATTGTCAATTCTGCTTTATGATACTTTGAGCGAACTTACGGGCTACAGTCTGCCGTGGGGCATACTTTACGGCGTTCGCCCGGCAAGGCTTATGCACGCAACGGTTGAAAAATACGGTGTTGACGGAGCGGTGCAAAAGTTCCTTGATGATAAAGTTGAGCAAAAGAAAATCAACCTTGCTCTGTCTGTTATGGAACGGGAAAATAAAATAATAGCACTTTCTCGTGATAATTCGTTTTCGCTTTATGTGTCAATTCCGTTTTGCCCGAGCAGGTGTTCATATTGTTCGTTTGTGTCACACAGTATTGCAAATGCAAAAGATTTGATTCAGCCGTATGTTGAACTTCTTTGCAGGGAACTTGAAAATATCGGCAAAATCGCAAAAAATCTCGGTTTGAGGCTTGAGTCTATTTATTTCGGTGGCGGAACACCTACAACCCTTTCTGCCGAACAGCTTGATACCTTGCTTACCGTTATTGAACGGAATTTTGATTTGTCAACTCTCCGTGAATATACCGTGGAAGCCGGCAGACCGGATACCGTAACCGAAGCAAAGCTTAATACGCTCATGTCGCATAATGTTGAAAGAATAAGCATAAATCCGCAAACATTCAGCGAT
Organism: uncultured Eubacterium sp.; assembly: GCF_934561735.1. GTDB lineage: Bacteria > Bacillota > Clostridia > Oscillospirales > Acutalibacteraceae > Eubacterium_R. The sequence continues at coordinate 52,388 of NZ_CAKTGT010000005.1, read as the reverse complement.
GATGTACTCAAAGCGATAGGCAGGAAACACACTTGTGCTCAAACGGTTGAGGCGTATGAACTTGCACGCAAAGTCGGATTTGAAAATATCAATATGGATTTTATCGCAGGGCTTAATTCCGACACTCCCGAAAGTTTCAAGATGAGCATCGACAAAGCACTTTCGCTCGCTCCGGAAAGCGTTACGGTACATAATTTGGCACTTAAATCCGCCGCTTTTCTGTGTACCGAAAATGAATTTTTTGATTTAACCGAGCGTAGCAATGCCGCAAAAATGGTGGATTATTCGTATAATACCTTGCTTGAAAACGGCTATAATCCGTATTATATGTACCGTCAAAGCAAGTCGCTCGGCAATCTTGAAAATGTCGGATATGCCAAGGACGGCTTTGATTGTCTTTACAATGTTTTTATGATGGACGAAACACATACGGTGCTTGCCGCCGGTGCGGGTGCAGTCACAAAGCTGAAAGACCCCAAGACCGCTCATATCGAAAGAATATATAATTATAAGTATCCGTATGAGTATCTTAACAATTTTGATGAGGTTTTATCACGCAAGAAAGGAATAATTGAATTTTACGGTGAATAAAATTGTACAAATACACTTTTTGAAGTATGTACAAATTTCACTAATAATCACATTTGGTATTGCATTAATTTACATATTGTAATATAATGATATCAAAGAGGTGTAATTATGAGAAATTTTAACGATGTAATTAATTCTGTTGACGAAGCTATCAACAACGCAAAAAAGAACGGCTCTATTGACGAGGTTATTAATAAGACCAAGGAATATGCCAAAAAGAGCGCACAGGCGATAGAAATTTCCCGTAAAAGAATAGAACTTCTTGACACAAAGACCAAGCTTGCCAAAGCTTATGAAAAGTACGGCAAACAGCAGTTTGCTCTTTACGAGGGCAAAGAGGTTAATCAAGATGAACTCAACGCATCCTGCGAAGAAATTGTTATGCTCAAAAGTCAGTCCGAATTTTTAGAGGCTGAAATTGAAGCTTTTAAGGAAGCTGTTGCCGCTCAGGTAGACGCAAAAATGAATCCTAAAAAGGATGAAGATGTTGTGGTTGACGAGTCGGATATTGAGGTTGTTGAGGCAGAGTCTGAATAATATACAATATTTTTTGGGACGGTGTATTTTGCACCGTCTTTTTTTGTTGGTGATTTTGTGAATTTAAAGGGAAAGTATCTGTCCTCCGCTTTTGTTCTTTTGCTTTCAACTGTTATAGTCAAAGTAATTTCCGCAATATATAAAATTCCTCTTACCGCATTTATCGGCGGAGTCGGCAGGGGATATTTTGCTTATGCTTACAATCTTTGCCTCCCGATACATGCCGTGACTATGGGTGCTTTTCCCATAGCACTTTCAAAGCTTGTAAGCACTTATAATTCGAAGGGCGATACAAACAAGGTTCTTTCTCTCAAAAAAGGTTCATTCAGACTGTTTTCATTGGTTGGCTTTGTCGGAATGGCTGTTTTATTGTGTGCCGCAAAGCCGTATTCCGATTTGGTTGCACATTCACCAAAGGCAATTTATACCGTTTCGGTTCTTGCTCCGTCGGTGCTTTTTTCCTGTATGGGTGCGTCGTATAGAGGTTATTTTGAGGGATTCCTCAATATGATTCCTACGGCGGTAAGCCAAACGATTGATGCACTTTTTAAGATGGTATTCGGCTTGCTTTTTGCCAAGTATTCAATGGCTTATCTTTTTCAACGGTATCAAGTAACGGGAATGGTGCTCGGCACAACCGCCTGTGATGAGCAAACGGCATTGTCGCTCATTTATCCGTTCACTTCTGCTTGTGCAATGCTCGGTGTTACCCTCGGTGCATTTGCAAGTCTTTGCTTTTTGAGTGTGTATTCAAAATATCACAGTTCCAAAATCAATATCCGGCTTGATACAAAATCCGCAAATAAGGAACTTTTCGCTTTTTCTTTTCCGATTATGGTGAGTACCTGCGTGCAAAGTGTATTTCAATTTTTGGATACGGCAACCATCCAGTTTGCGTTGAACAAAATTGATGTGTCTGTGCTTCATTCTGCATTTTTTCAGTCGCTCAAATTTGTAAATATTTCAAATAAGGATTTACCAACTTATGTTTTTGGCGTTTTTTCGGCTTCTCTCGATTTCAAAAACTTAGTGCCGGGCGTAACCATGGCTCTCGGTATTTCGGCTGTGCCTGCAATAAGCAGAGCGTTTGAACAGAAAAATCAAGAACGATTTTCCGTTCTTGTCAATTCTGTTTATAAATATACCGTGCTTCTTTCTTCTCTCGGCGGAATTGTTTTGTATGTGTGCAGCGAAGAAATACTCAATTTGTTTTACGGCAAAGACTCACGGGATATTGTCGTTTCGTCTGTCGGTTTGGTAAAATGTTTTGCACTCACCGTGGTGGTTTATTCGCTTGCCGGCACAGCCGTTTTTGCCGTTCAGGCTGTTGGTCTTTCACAAAAGTCAATACTTCCTTATGCCGTGTCCGGTGTTATCAGGATTGTTTTGAATGTTGTTCTTGTAACGGATGAACACTTTGTCCTTTACGGTGCGGTCGTCAGCGGAGCGGTTGGGTATGCCGTTTTAACAGCGTGGAATATAGCTGTCTTATGTAAATATACAAAAATAAAATTTGATTTTTTAAGAGTGATTTTGTTGCCGTTTGCTGCGTTCGGCTTGACTTTGTACTTTTGTAAAATTCTTTTTGTACAGCCTTTTTTACCTGATTCGACAATCGGTTTGATTATAATAAAAGCTGTGATTTCACTTATTTTTTACTGTATATTGTGTTTTTTGTGCGGTATGCTGAATTTTAAAGATTTTTTTTGTAATTATCTTACTAAAAAAATTCACTAAAAACCTTGAAAAAGCCGTGTAAATAGTGTATATTACTAAAAGACACATCACGAGGAAATGACTATGGCACAGGAATTTGTATTAAAAGATAAATATAATATGGATGATCTTATTGCCATTATCAAAGTACTGCGTGCACCGGGCGGTTGCCCTTGGGACAGAGAACAAACTCACGAATCTATAAAAAAGAATTTTATAGAGGAAACCTATGAGGTTGTTGAAGCGATTAATAAAAACAGTGCCGATATGCTTCGTGAAGAACTCGGCGATGTTCTTTTGCAAATCGTTCTTCATACCGAGATGGAAAGTGAAAAAGGTTCTTTTACTTTTGACGATGTTGCAAACGATATTGTTCAAAAGCTGGTTGTCCGTCATCCTCATGTTTTCGGCGATGTTGTTGCAAACGATACTGCCGAGGCACTTAACAGTTGGGATGCGGCAAAGCTGAAGTCTAAAGGTCAAAAAACTCAAACCGAGTCTATGCTCAGCGTGCCTCGTGAGCTTCCGGCACTTATGCGTGCCCAGAAGATTCAACACAAGGCGGCTAAAATCGGCTTTGATTGGGATAATGCAGGTGGTGCAGTTGACAAATTTTATGAAGAAATTGATGAGTTAAAAACGGCAATGGAACAAGGCAAGAAAGCTGATATAGAAGATGAGTTCGGAGATGTTCTCTTTTCCTGCGTAAATATTGCTCGATTTATTGATGTAGACAGCGAGGAGGCACTTACCGCAGCTTCCGACAAGTTTATGTCACGCTTTTCACTTGTTGAGCAAATGGCAAACGAACAGGGAATCGATATGAAAAACTCTTCGATTCAAGAGCTTGATATGCTTTGGGACAAGGCTAAGAAAATAAAAAATGCCGAGTAATCGGTAATGGAGGATTTATTATGAACAAAACTGAATTGGTTGCAGCTGTAGCTGCAAAGGCAGAATTATCAAAGAAGGACGCAGAAGCAGCAGTAGCAGCAACATTTGATGCTATTACAGCAGCTCTTGCAGAAGGCGACAAGGTAGCTCTCGTTGGTTTCGGCACATTTGCAGTTAAGGAAAGAGCAGCTCGTACAGGCCTCAACCCACAAACAAAGGCTAAGATTGAAATCCCTGCATCAAAGGCTCCAAGCTTCAAGGCAGGTAAGGCACTTAAGGACGCAGTTAACGCTTAATTATTTGCAATAAAATTCAAGGTGTCTTTCGGGACACCTTGTTTTATTTAAAGGAGAAGTTATGCGACTTGATAAGTATTTAAAAGTATCTCGTATTATAAAACGCAGAACCGTTGCCAACGAGGCTTGCGATGCCGGCAGAGTAGAGGTTAACGGCAAGGTGGCAAGAGCATCGTATGATGTTAAGGTTGGCGATATCATAAAGGTGTCGCTCGGCTCAAATGAGCGTGAGTACGAAGTTCTTGAGGTTCTTGAGCATGCACTCAAAGAAGATGCATTGAAAATGTATAAGGCTTTGTAAGGTACAGAATAATCTGTACCTTATTTTTTTATTATTTTTGAATATTGTTTAGTGTACAACATAATGCTACAATGTGTTTGTTCGAACAAAGAATAATTTTTCAGAGGTAATAAAAATGAGTAACAGATATGAATTGAATAAAAATCTTGCACAAATGCTTAAGGGCGGCGTAATTATGGATGTTACCACGCCGGAGCAGGCAAAAATCGCAGAACAGGCAGGTGCTTGTGCCGTTATGGCTCTTGAAAGAATTCCTGCCGATATTCGTGCCGCAGGCGGTGTATCAAGAATGAGCGACCCAAAGATGATTAAGGGTATTCAAGAGGCAGTTTCCATTCCCGTTATGGCTAAGTGCCGTATCGGTCATATTGCCGAAGCACAGATTTTGCAAGCTATTGAGATAGATTATATCGACGAGAGCGAGGTTTTGTCGCCTGCAGATGACCTTTATCATATTGACAAAACCGAATTTGATGTTCCTTTTGTATGCGGTGCAAGAGATTTGGGCGAAGCACTTCGCAGAATTGCCGAGGGAGCGTCTATGATCAGAACAAAGGGTGAACCGGGAACAGGTGATGTTGTTCAGGCTGTCAGACATATGAGAAAGATTAATGCGGAAATGCGTCGTGTTCAGTCACTTCGTAAGGACGAACTTTTTGAAGCTGCAAAGGAATACAGAGTTCCTGTTGAACTTATCAATTATGTTCACGAAAACGGCAAACTTCCTGTTGTAAACTTCGCCGCAGGCGGTGTTGCAACTCCTGCCGATGCCGCACTTATGATGCAATTAGGTGCAGAGGGCGTATTTGTAGGTTCGGGTATTTTCAAATCGGGCAATCCGGAAAAGAGAGCCGCAGCTATCGTAAAGGCTGTAACCAATTATAACGACCCTCAAATTCTCGCAGAACTCAGTGAAGATTTGGGCGGTGCCATGGTAGGCATTAACGAAAGCGAAATCAAAATTATTATGGAGGAAAGAGGACAGTAATCCTTCGTAAAATTATGAAAATCGGAGTTCTTGCTTTACAGGGAGCATTTGAAGAACATATCAAGAAACTTGAAGAACTCGGCGTGGAAGCGTATGAAATTCGTCAGCTTAGGGATTTGGACGAAAAACCCGACGGCTTGATTATTCCCGGCGGAGAAAGTACCGTTATGAGTAAGCTTCTCGATGACCTCGGTATGCGTGAAAAAATACTTGATTATGCAAAAGGCGGTATGCCTGTTTTCGGCACCTGTGCCGGTCTTATCCTTATGTCAAAGGAAACAGGCGACCCTCGTTGCAACGGTTTGAAGCTGGTTGATTGTACTGCAAAACGCAATGCCTATGGCAGACAACTCGGAAGTTTTGATACTGTGGGAGAGTTTAAAGGTTTGGATAAAATTCCTATGGTATTTATCCGTGCACCGTATATCAGCTGTGCCGAGGATGGTGTGGACATTCTTGCCGAGGTTGACGGTAAAACGGTTGCCGCAAGACAGGGCAATTTTCTTGTAACGGCTTTTCATCCCGAACTAACCGATGACCTTTCGGTTCACAGGTATTTTGTTGATATGGTTAAAACTAAATAGGCATAATAAAACCTGACTTAATTCTCAAGTCAGGTTCAGACTGTCGATAAAGCCACTGAACCACGCCAAAATTATATTAACACACCTTAAGTAGGGGGTGCGGGTCTCCTGTGGAGACCTCTGCATTTTAATGCAGAAGCACCGACCGAACCGGCAGGTGAGACCGGCTTGCCTATCCCGGAATAATATTAATTTAATAATACTATTTAAAGAAAAGTGCCGCAAACATCGAGTTTGCGGCACTTTTGGCGTTTTTCGTTTTTTGCTCAGTCGAGGTACCATCGTACATCTTTCTTCGCAAGAAAACGAAATTCAGAACCTTTCTCAACAGCCTATAGCGTGTCGAATTTGATTGTTAAATTAATCGTTGTTTTCTGCTGCAGCGTGGTTGATTGCTTCTTGTTCCGCAATTCTTTCAGCACGCTTGTCTGCAAGTTCAACAATCATCTGTTGCTGAACTTTGCCGTGGATTGGATAAAGGATGAAGCATATGCCGTAAAGTCCTCTTGCAAGAGCAGGGAGGATACAGAATACTGCCCAAATACCGTTAAGCATCTTAGGGTCTGTTTGCGGAATAGCATTACCTACCGAGTCGGTAAGAGGTATATAGTTAATCCATGTAAGTACCATACCCGAGAGCCAGCCCGTAACAGAAGTTGCAAGCTTACCGAAGTAACCCTGAACAGTTGTAACGAGTGCTTCGTTTCTGAGGCCGTGTTTCCATTCCATATAGTCAAGAGCCTCTGCTGTAACGATTTGACCCGATACATTAAGAATCTTGTTTGGAAGACCGCAAATTGTAAGACCGAAGATAACCCAAATAAGGTTGAATATCTTGTGGTCGGCAAATGTTTGTCCAAACGGATGATAGCCGATAAAGAATACTGTCATATAAGCAACAAATCCAAACAAACCGGCAATGATTGATGTTGCACGGGCACCCCATTTCTTTACCATCTTTGCTGCAAGCGGAACCATTATGTAGTTGGGAATACCTGTAAAAAGGCCGCAAATTGTTTGGTTCATAAGAGAACCCGTGTTGTTAAGCCAAAAGTATGATTCTGATGAACCGCCGACTGCTTTAAATGAGTTAAAGAAGTTTGCAAGGATAACCGCAATGAGCGGTCTGTTTGTAATGATATTTTTGAGGGATTCAAGGATGGATGTTTCTTTCATTTCCTCACGGCTCATAAGAGGAACACGCTCTCTCATATTGAAACAACCGAAAACTGCAAATCCTGCCGAAAGAATAAGCATAAATCTTGCAAATCCGCTGTAAACACTTTGCATTGAGATGTTGCTGCTGATTTTAGGGAGCAATGTTACAAGTACGGGTACAAGTGACGGAATCCATGTTCCGAAAAGTTCAAAGAACTTTGTGATTGTAATGAGGTTGTCACGCTCGTCGGTGTTAGGAGTGATGTTGTATATCATAAGACCCCATGCACCGAAGTAACTCATACCGAGTCCGTAAATTACAATGGCAATTGCCGCCCATGCGACTTTGCCTTTGTTATTTATATCGGGAGCGGAGAACATCATATATCCGCCGATTACCCACAAAGGAAGCGGAAGTATGAAAAACGGCTTTATTCGTCCCCAACGGGTTCTTGTTCTGTCAATGATAAGACCCGAGATTGTGTCGTCAAGTGCATCATAGATGGATGCAAAAAGGTTGATGTTTGCGTATGCCGTTGTATTAAGCTTTAAAAATTGAATCATAAAGAATTCTTTAAATGCGTCTACAAACTGGCTTAAGTTTTTCTGCCCGAAGTTTACAAGCACATACGCAGCGATTTCTTTAGGTGTAAGATATCGCTTTTTTGTGTAGGCAAGCTTGTCGAGTTCTTCTTGGCTCATTGTGATTTCATCAATGGATACTGATTCTGCCAATGTATTCCCTCATTTCTTTTAAACATTATATACAATCTTAACATATATGTACATCAAATTCAATACTTTTTTACTTGATTTAGATTTTACAAATTTTTAAACAAATGTTACCCGATATTTGTTGACATTCGCTATAAAAAATTATATTATATATAAGAATATTAAATAAAATCAGAGGTGCAAATATGGCAAGTTCATGTCCTAATTGCGGTAAAAAACTGCATTGGTACGATGTAAAAGCCGAGTGTTCGAACTGCGGCGTAAGTATTCCTAATTTTAATTGGGAGGAAAGGCTTGAAGCCGATAATGAATTGGCAGAGCGTAAGTTCGCTTCATTTTACCGCGGACTCAACAGAATAGCATATTCAATCTGGGGTACAAAACTCAGAATTGCAAGAATTGTTTTGTCGGTTTTGCCGGCAATAGGGTTTATTTTGCCGTGGGCAACAATTAAAAGCGATGCCGACAGCGTGGGTCTTGACCTTTTTGGTATGACCTGTAACAGATCTCTCATAGATTTGTTTAAAGATTTCTTCGGAAATATGAGCTTGTATACAACCAATATGAGTTATGAGAGCTTTTCCGGTACGCTTAGCTTTACAATGTATTCGGCACTTTTAATGGTTTTGTCGTTGCTTTTTGCCGTTATTGCGTTTTTCCTTATATTTATACTCGCCAAGCACTTCAAAACAAAGGCACTTACGGTTTTTGAATGCTTGAGTGTTTTGTCTGCAATAGGCAGTGCCGTTTGCTTTACATTAGGTATAAAAGCCGCTCCGAGTGAACTCGGAATAAACTTCGGCAGTTTTCCCGTATACAATGCAACAGGCGGCGTAGCTTGGGGATTTTATGCAGCACTTGCACTTCTTCTTGTTGCTGTAGGTATCAATGCGGCGGTTTCAAAGGCTCCGTCAAAAACAGATGACGAGCTCGAAAGTGAAAGACTTGCACGCAAGGCTGCAAAGGAACAAAAGGAATACGAAGAGGCTCTTAAAAAAGAAGTTGAAAGAGAAGAAGCCGAAAAGAAAGAAAAAGAAGAACAAGCCAAACTTGTAGCGGAGGCAAAAGCAAAGCTTGCCGCAAGAGAAGCAAAAAAGAAAAAATAAGTTTGTTCAAGAGGTAATAAAAATGGCTAATAAAAATAATAAGCAAAAAAAATTAATTCCCGGTTCTAAGGTATCGGTTACAAGCGTAGCTGTTGTTTCGGTTATTCTTGCCGTGTTACTTGCAATTTCATCGTTTGGATTTGTTGTTTTCAGTGCAAAGCCTTATGATGCAAAGGACGGACAGGTTAATGTTTACAAGCTTCAGTCAAGACTTTATACGGAAGCAGTAGTAAAAGCTCTCCCTAAAAAAATCACAGGCAACGATAACGGTACAAAAATTGATTTTTACATTGAAGTTAATGATGATTACAATGCCGACACAGATTCACCGGTAGAACAGTATCGTGTTTATTATTATACAAAAGACGGCGAAAAGATGGTTGCCGCTGATGGTATATACGTCGGAAATGCTAATACCATGTATCCGCTTGTAGGTTTCTTTATACAAGGTATGAATAATTTGAAAGTACTTAAGGGCGTGTTCCTTACATGTATTATTGTGGTTTGTGCCGCAATTATTGCACTTCTTATTTGGCTTATTATACTTTTGACAAGAATAAAGCAAGACAGAAAGTACAGTGCAAGCTATCAGGAACAAAAATTGATTAAGGAATCCGAGAAAAAAGCCAAAAAACAAGAATAATAATTGACTTATAGGCTTGCCTTTTACGGCAAGCCTTATGATAAGGAGTATTTATGGAATACAATATGCTGTTTTCACCTATGAAAATAGGCAAGACGGAAATTAAAAACAGAGTTGTAATGGCACCTATGTGTATGGGCTTCGGTCAGTTTGACGGCAAGGTTACAGATATTATGGCAGATCACTATGTTGAGCGTGCCAAAGGAGGTGTCGGTCTTATTATTACCGAGATTACCCGCATCAATGATGTTACGGGTGCTTCATCTTTCGGTCAAATGGCACTTACTCATGATTCACAAATTGCACCGCTCAAGAATATGGTTGACCGTATTCATTCCTACGGTGCAAAAATTTTTGTTGAGCTTCACCATCCGGGCAGACAAAATCTCGGACTTATGATGGGCACAGTTCCGCTTTCTGTTGCTTGCGATAAAATTATGGGCAAGGCATATGCCAAACTTCTTACCGGTGCAATTATTCCCCCGGGAAAGAAACTTCAGGATAAGGACATTGTTCCTCGCACTGTTGCTCCATCAAAATGCGAAAAGTCAAAAATGGCTGACAGTGTAAACAGAGGCCTTACAAAAACAGGTATCAAAAAACTTGTTCGCCAATTTGTTCAAGGTGCTGTAAGAGCACAAAAGGCAGGCTGTGACGGTGTTGAACTTCACGCAGCTCACGGTTATCTTATTCAGCAATTTTTGTCGCCTAACACCAATCACAGAAATGATGAATACGGCGGTTCGCTTGAAAACAGAATGAGATTTCTCAACGAAATTATTGACGGAATAAGACTTGCATGCGGCAAAGATTTTCCTCTTGTTGTTCGTCTTTCGGTTGATGAGATGTATGCAAAAATCGGTCAACCGGGCAAAGGCTACGATTTGCAGGAAGGACTTAAAATTGCCAAGGCACTTAATGATAAAGGTATTGACGCTATTGATGTTTCATCTGCAGCTTATGATACATTCAATTATTGGCTTGAACCGACAACATTCCCGCTCGGCTGGAGAAAGTATCTTGCCGAAGAGGTTAAAAAGGTTGTCGACATTCCTGTTATCGCAGCAAACCTTATCCGTTCTCCCGAACAGGCAGAACAGCAATTAGAGGATGGCATTCAGGATTTCATTTCTCTTGGCAGACCGCTTCTTGCAGACCCTCATTGGGTTAATAAGGTTAAAGAGGGCAAGGAAGATACAATTAAGCGTTGCGTATGCTGTCTGTACTGCTTTGAAAGTATGGAAAACAACGCATATGAATATACACACGGCAGATGTTCGGTTAATCCGTTTATCGGCAGAGATTCTCTTGAACTTGAAAAGAACGGCAATGGTAGGAAGGTTGCTGTTGTCGGCTCCGGTGTGGCAGGTCTTACCGCTGCAGAACTTCTTTCAAGACGAGGCTTTGATGTTACCGTGTACGAAAAAGAAAGTGCTGTCGGCGGTCAAATAAATCTTGCCGATAAGCCGCCTCATAAGGAAAAACTCCATTGGTGCGTTGATGATTTGTACACCAATGCAAAGAACAATGGCGTAAAATTTGAGTTTAATACAACTGTTACAAAAGAATTGCTTGATGATGCTTCACCTGATTTTGTTATCAATGCAACAGGTGCAAATGCAGTCTTTCCAAAGGCTTTTGCAGGCGATAATGTCAGCACTGTTACGGAAATTCTTAACGGCTCAATTAAACTTGAAAATAAAAAGGTTGCCGTTATCGGTTCGGGTATGACCGGACTTGAAACTTCGGAGCTTTTATGCGAGATGGGTAATAAAGTTACCATTCTTGAAATGGCAGATACCATTGCACCGGGTGCATATTTTCAACAGCTTGATGACGCTTTGCCAAAACTCAAAGAGGCAGGCACAGTATTTATGCCGTCAACAAAATTGCTTGAAATTACAGCAGACGGCTTGACAGCAGAGAGCACAAAGAACGGTGACAAGATTAAACTTGATGTTGATTTTGTTGTTCTTTCAATGGGTTGCCGTCCTGACAATGCACTTTATGAGCAAATTAAGGACAGCACAAAATATAATGTTATTAATATCGGCGACAGCGTAAAGGTCGGCAGAATCGCAAATGCTACCGAATCAGCCTTTCAAGCCGTTATGTCGATAAAATAATAAAGGGGTAAGTAATGAAAAACAAGTATATTTGGGAAGACCCAAAAACCGTTTATATCAACAAGGAAAAAGGGCACGCGATTGCTATGCCTTTTGACAGTGTTGATGACGCACTTTCGGGTGAACAGTCAAAATACAAACAGAGCCTTAACGGCAAGTGGAAGTTCTTTTGGCAAAGAGGACTTGACAATCAGCCTGACGGATTTGAAAAGTCAAGCTATGATGTGTCAAACTGGGATGAAATTTCCGTGCCGTCCGTATGGCAATGTGAGGGCTACAGCGTGCCATATTATTACGCAAGCACTTTCCCGAGAGCATTCAGTCGTTCAAAGAGCCGTATTCCGTCCATTGACCACACTATGCAGGAAATCGGCTTTTATCGCAGAAACTTTACAATAAGCAAAGACTGGAACGGCAGAGATGTATTTCTTCATTTCGGTGCGTGCAAGGCTGCTCTTGAGGTTTGGGTAAACGGTGAGTATGTCGGTTATTCCACAGGTTCAATGACACCTCACGAGTTTGAAATTACAAAATATCTTAAGAACGGCGAAAATACCGTAGCGGCAAAGGTTTACCGTTATGCTGCTTCGACTTATCTTGAAGATCAGGATATGTGGTGGCTTTGCGGTATTTACCGTGAAGTTTATCTTTTTGCCGAGCCAAAGGTAAGACTTTTTGATTTTTATGTAAAAACCGACCTTGATGAAGAATACAAAAACGCAACTTTGTCTCTTGATTTTTATATCAATAACAGAGTTGACAGGGATTCTTCCGTTACTGTTAAATCTTATCTTATCAGCGATACCGATAAAATAATCGAACTAGATGATGTAAGTGCAAAGATTGCCGCAAATAACGATGTTGTTTTGAGTATTAAAAATGACATTAAAAATCCTAAAAAATGGTCGGCTGAAACACCTAATCTTTATCGTCTTGTTATGCAAATTCTCGACGACAAGGGTAACATTATAACCGTTAAGACCTATGAAATCGGTTTTAAAAAGGTTGAGATAGTTGGCGAAAAGATTTTGTTTAACGGTATGCCTTTGATGCTCAGAGGCGTTAACCGTCACGACTTTGATATGGATAACGGCTGGAATGTACCTAAAGAAAGATACATTCAGGACCTTGATTTGATGAAGATGGCAAATGTAAACGCTATTCGTACATCTCATTATCCTGATGACCCGTATTTCTATGAACTTTGCAACAGATACGGTTTTTATGTTATGGACGAATGCGATTTGGAATCTCACGGTGTTCGCCGTAAGGGCGTTCCGGGTTCAAATCCGCTTTGGACAGATTTGGCTGTTGATAAAATGGAGCGTATGGTTCTCCGTGACAGAAACAATCCGTGTATCTTTATGTGGTCACTCGGTAATGAGGCGGGCGACGGCGACAACTTTATGAAGATGAAGCAAGCCGCTCTTGCACTTGATGATACCCGTCAGTTCCACTATGAGGGCGATTTTGACCTTACAAAGAGTGATGTAATTTCTCGTATGTATCCTGATGAGGCTACTATGAAAAAACTCGGCAACAGAGAGCCTATTACAATTTCACTTTATGATAATATTGCAAATCAGCTTGCGGCAGACTCAAAGCCGATTCCGGCTGAAAAATACACAAAGCCTGTTCTTCTTTGCGAATATGCTCACAGTATGGAAAACTCTATGGGTAACTTCCAAGAATATATGGACGACTTTGAAAAGTATGACAATATGTGCGGCGGCTTCATTTGGGACTGGGTTGACCAAACCCTCCATGTTGTTGACGAAAACGGCAGGGATAACTATCTCTACGGCACAGATTTTGAAAAGGACGAGCCACGCCATTGGTACAGCGGTATCAATACAACGGCTATGACAGGCTCAAATACATATTTCTGTGCAAACGGTGTTATTTCTGCACTTCGTGAGCCGCATCCTCAGTATTTTGAGGTTGCTCATGTATATCAGCCTATTGTTACAACCGCTTTTGATTTGACAAAGGGCAGATTCAATGTTCGCTCAAGATTTTTGTTTACCGATGTTTCGGCATATAAGTGCAAGTGGAAAATAGAATGTGAGGGCGAGGAAATTCAATCGGGCGAAATGGATAAGTTCTCGGTTGCTCCTCTTCAGGAAAACTTTATCGACATTCCGTACAATTATTCTGCTCTTCCGCAGGATAAGGAATGCGTACTCACAATCTCTTTCCATTCAAAGAAAAAGACTTTGGGCATCAAATCAAATGCTGAGATTGCGTTTGACCAGTTTGTGCTCAACACTCCTAAAAAGCCTGTTATCGCAAAGACAGGAAATACTCCGTCTGCAGCTAAGAAAGGCAATAATGTTATTGTAACAGGCGAAAACTTTGCCGTAACGGTTGATAACGGTGCCGTTACATCCTATGTTGTTGACGGTGAGGAACTCCTTAAAGCTCCTATGGCACCTAACTATTTCAGAGCACTTACCGACAACGATATTGACTTCCTTAATTTTACACCGCCGTTTATGTTTGCTCATCCGTATTACAAGTGGAAGCATGCAACAAAAGCCGTTAAGGCACTCAAAACCTCTGTTGAGGAAAAGGACGGAGCGGTTAAGGTAAAGGTTGCTCTTGATGTTCCGTTTATGAAAAATGCGTTTGTATCATACACAGTTTATTCAAACGGCAAGCTTGCCGTATATCACAGTGCAGTGCCTAAAGCACCGCTTCTTCGCTTTGGCTTCCAATGGAATGTTGACAAGTCTTTGACTCAAATTTCTTGGTACGGCAGAGGTGAAGCACCGTCTTATCCTGACAGAAAGACGGGTTATAAAATCGGCAAGTATTCTTTGCCTATTGACAAGTTTGAATACACATATATGCGTCCGCAGGAATCATCAACCCGTGCAGATGTAAGATACTTTACATTAACCGATAAAAAGGGCAGCGGTATCAAGGTAACTGCATATTACGACAAGCCGGTATTGTTCTGTGCACTTCCTTACACACCGTTTATGCTTGATAAGTATGATCATGTAACGGATGTTGACAGAACTCACGATATTACCGTAAATGTTGATTCGTCACAGTACGGTATCGGCGGCGATATGCCGGGTCAGGCTTTCGTTCGTGATAAGTATCAGGTTAAGGCAGGAGAAAAGCAAGTGCTTTCGTTTCTTGTTGAACCATGTAAAAAATAAATAATCGTTTATGAAAAGAGTATTCACCTGTATAGGCTTTTCTATGGCAATCACATTGTTTGTGCTTTGCTTTGTAAAAAATGAATACGCAATTTGGTTAACTTTAGGGCCGGCGGTGCTTCTTGCCGCAAGCCTTATCGTGCCAAAAATCAGGCAGGCTGTTGTTATACCGCTATCTTTGTCATCGGCGGTGGCAGCTTGCCTTTTATTTGTTGCGGTTACAAATATCGTTGTTCAGCCGGTAAAATCTCTTGAAAATACTTCTGCATTGTGCTCGTTTTATGTTACCGATTGCGGTAAAACCGTTGGTGAATATAAAGAATATACCGCAAAAATTATTCAAGCAGATGATGAAAAAGTGAATGTTAAGGCGTCGCTTTATCTTGATAAAGATGTAAATCTTCGTTCTTATACCGTGATGAAAGGCAATCTTAATTTTAATTCGGTCGGCAAGGACGCTTTGTCAAGCTACGGCAAGTATGCAGATGGTATCTATATATCTGCAGATTGCGTGCTTACCGGTTACATCGGAAAAGCTGTTCATTCTCCTTTTAGATATGTTGTTGCACTAAGGCACAGTATAAGGAACAAGCTTTCTTATCTTATGTCGGGCAGAGAAGGCGGCTTGTCCGTTGCACTTGTAACAGGGGATAAATCATTTCTTTCCGGCGATGTCAAAAACACTTTTATGTATTCCGGCACATCGCATATTATGGCGGTTTCGGGTTTGCATTTAAGCGTGGTAACAGGTGCACTGTTTTTCATTTTGAAAAAGCTTAGAGTTAAAGAAAAAACTTCAAGTGCGGTTTGTATTGTTGCCGTTCTTGTTTATATGGCACTTGCCGCCTTTTCAGGCTCGGTTACAAGAGCGGGAATAATGATGATTGTTCTGCTGTCGGCAAGGCTGTTTTCAATGAGGGGCGATTCGCTTAATTCTCTCGGTGCGGCAGTAACCGTTATGTGCCTTGCAAATCCGTATGCCGTGTCGGATGTCGGTACGGATTTAAGCGTAATATCTGTTTTGGCACTTATAACCGTTTATCCTTTTGCGTCAAAAAATATGAGAACCGATTATTTCGACCCTCTCAAAAAGTCTGCAAAAGAAAAAGCCTTTGACAGATTTTATTCTTCATTCGGTATGTTTTATATATCTCTTTGTGTGTTTGCGTTTACCGTGCCGATAATTTATATATTCTTCGGCTATGCAAGTATCATCGGTCCACTTTCAAATTTAGCGGCAGTTCCGATGGGCAGCTTATGTGTTATTATGTCATTTGTCACTTATTTTGTGTCACTTCTCGGTATAAATCCTCTTACAACAGTTGCCGTTATTTTGTCAACAAAATGCGATGCATTGCTTATTAAAATTTGTGAATTCTTCAGAGCATTTAATAATTCCGTGCTCGGTTTTGATTATTTGATAGGGCTTTGCATTGCCGCTGTATTGCTGTTCTTTGCCGTTGCGTTTTTTATGGGCAACGATAAAATTTTAAAAAACACCTGTATTTTGTCGCTCGTGTTTACGGTTTTGTTTGTCGGCACTTTGTCGGTATATAATTTTAATTGTATGTCGCTTCGTGTGTTTCAAAACGGTGCTGTTGTTTGTACATATAAAAACAAAACGATAGTTTACGGAGTTAATTCAAATTGGGACGAAAGCTCTGTTAAGAATTATTTGCAGAATAATTCAATGCCTGTTGATTTCCTTGTTACTCAGCGTTCGTTTGATAAACCCTCACTACTCAGCAATGATGTGAGCGTAAACACTTTTGTTTGCGATGAGTTTGATGATGTTGTTCTTGTTGGTGCAAGATATAATAATTTAGAAGTTCAAAATACTTACAATGCAGTACTTGATGAAAACTTTTCTTTTTGTTATAATCAAGGGGATATAATTATTCGATTTAACGATATTACCGTAGGTTCAACGAATAATTGCGATATTAAAATTTCATCGTCAAAGATTATTGACCCTGACGGTACTGTTGAACTCGGCAAATCGGACACAATCGTTTACAAAATAAAAAGCAAAAATTCTTTTAAGGTAAGGAGGCTTAATCAATGGCAAAAGTAGGAGAAGCAGAGCTTAAAAATCAAATAAAAAGCGGTGACTTTTCCAATGTCTATATGATTTACGGCGAAGAGGATTACCTAAAAGAATATTATGTCAATAAGCTTAAAGATAAACTTGTTGAACCGGCATTTGCCGATTTTAATTTTCATCAGTACGACGGTAAAAAAACTCCCGTGTCGGAGATTTTAAACGATGCCGATATGATGCCTATGATGGCTCAGTATTCGCTTTTGCTTGTTGTTGATTATCCTTTTGACAAAAGCAAGGACGATGTTGAAAAGGTTAAAACATACTTAAAGGACATTAATCCAAGTTCGGTGGTTGTGTTCCTCTTTAATCAAATTGATGTGAATGCAAAGTTTAAAACGCTTGAAAATGCGATAGCCAAGGCAGGTACGGTTGTAAATCTTGAAAAGAGAACAGAGAGCGAGCTTGCAAAGCTGATTATATCCTCGGCAAAAAAGAGAAAATGTACTATTGATACGGCAAATGCAAAATATATGATTTCGCTTGTCGGCAACGATATTAAAACCATATTCAACGAACTTGAAAAAATGTGTTCGTTTGTCGGTGAAGGTGAGATTACACGCAAAATCATTGATGATTTGGCTGTTAAATGCCTTCAGGCAAGAGTGTTTGATTTGTCAAAGTTTATCCTTGCGGGCAACAGCGACGGTGCTTACGAGGTGCTTCGTGTTCTTTTTGCACAAAAGGAAGAACCTATCGCAATATTGTCCGTTATTTCGTCTTGTTATATAGATATGTATAGGGTGAAATGTGCTCTCGCATCGGGTGAGGGTGAAAACTCACTTACAAATTATTTTAATTATAAGGGCAGGGAATGGCTTATTCGCAACGCCGTTCGTGACAGTAAAAAGCTGAGCCTTGAAAATTTACGCTCGGCTATTGATGTCCTTTCAAAAACAGATGAACTGTTAAAGTCGACTTCTATTGATAAAAATCTGCTTTTGGAAGAAACGGTTATGAAACTTTTGATGTTGAGGAACGGCTGATGGAAAATAAAATTAAGCTCTCCGAAGCTGTTATAGTCGAGGGGAAGTACGATAAAATTAAACTTTCGAATATCCTTGACGCTTTTATTATAGAAACAAACGGCTTTGCCGTTTTCAAGGATAAAACCAAACTGTCATTTATAAAAAAACTTGCAAAAGAACGGGGAATTATTATTCTCACCGATTCCGACCACGCAGGTTTTATGATAAGAAATTACATATCCTCGGGTGTGCCCAAGGAACAAATAAAAAATGTGTATATTCCCGATATTTTCGGCAAGGAAAAAAGAAAAAACGCCCCGTCAAAAGAGGGCAAATTAGGCGTTGAGGGAATGACGAAAGAGGTCATTGTCGAAGCTCTTTCAAAGGCAGGAATTACATCGTCAAAATCCGTGTGCTCCGACCCCGTCACAACCGTTGATTTTTACGATTTGGGCTTGACCGGGGGAGCAGGCTCAAAGGCAAAACGCAAGGCTTTGTGCAAGGCTCTCGATTTGCCCGAATTCCTCTCAACTTCTTCTCTTATTTCGTGTATAAACAATTTTATGACAAAGGAAGAATTTTACTCAATTTGTCAAAATTTAGGTGATTAAATGAAAAAATATCTATCATTGCTTCTTTGTTTTGCAATGCTTTTTGCATTTTCTGCCTGTGCAAAAAATGCAAACAAAAGCACAGCAAAAACAGAGAAAAATACAGCTTCAACCACGCAAAACGCAACATCTTCAACAACTTCGGCTGAAGAAAATCCCGACGGATTAATTCCGGGTGTCAATACAAATGAGGTTACTTCCGACACGCTGATTTGTTATTTCTCCTGCACGGGTAATACCGCTCAAATAGCGTCATATATCAAGCTCGCAACCGGTGGTGATTTGTTTGAAATTATACCTAAAAGCCCTTATACCAAAGAGGATTTGGACTATAATTCTTCAAATTCGAGAACCGAAAATGAGTATAAAAACGAAAAATCCAGACCTGAGATTTCATCAAAAGTTTCTTCGTGGTCAAGCTACAAAACGGTTTATATCGGCTATCCGATATGGTACGGCGAAGCACCGAGAATTATTTATACTTTTTTGGACACTTATGATTGCTCCGGCAAAACCGTAATTCCGTTTTGCACTTCTTCAAGTTCGTCGATAGAAGGCAGTATACCGGCAATCAAAAAACTTTCTCCAAAAGCAAAATGGCAAAACGGTATCCGCTTTGACCCTGCTTCAACCGAGGAGGATATTGCAAAAAAATTAAAGTGACGCATATTGACTTTATTAAATAATAAGAATATAATAACATACCAAAAAGGTAGATATTAAAAATCAAGAAAGTTTACAAGTTCGGCATTGCACAGTCGATATGTACGGATCGGAGAAAATATGCTCAATCAGTTTTCAAGAACAGAATTATTATTCGGCAGGGAAGCTATGGATAAACTTCAAAATTCAAGAGTTGCCGTGTTTGGAATAGGCGGTGTCGGCGGTTATGTTTGCGAGGCACTCGTCAGAAGCGGCGTTTATCATTTTGATTTGATTGACGATGACCAAGTTTGCCTTACAAATTTGAACCGTCAAATAATTGCCACACGCAAAACGGTCGGTCAATACAAAGTGGATGTTATGCGTGAAAGAATATTAGAGATAAATCCCGATGCCGATGTATCGGTTCACAAGTGCTTTTTTCTGCCCGAAAATGCGGATGACTTCCCGTTTGAAGAATATGATTATGTAGTTGATGCCGTTGATACCGTAACGGCAAAAATCGAATTGGTTATGAAAGCACAGGAAAAGGGTGTGCCGATTATTTCTTCAATGGGAGCAGGTAATAAGCTCGACCCAAGTGCTTTTAAGGTTGCCGATATTTACAAAACGAGAGTTGACCCTCTTGCAAGAGTAATGCGTCGGGAAATGAAAAAGCGTGGCGTAAAAAAGCTAAAGGTTGTTTATTCCGAGGAAGACCCAAAGCGACCTATTGAAGATATGGCTGTCAGCTGTCGTAATCATTGCATTTGTCCGCCGGGTGCACAGCACAAATGCACCGAGCGCAGAGATATTCCGGGCAGTACGGCTTTTGTTCCGAGCGTTGCCGGTCTTATTATCGCAGGCGAAGTAATAAAAGATTTGACAAAGTAAAATATTAAAGGACCGTAAATATTACATTTACAGTCCTTTTTATGTTATTTAACTATTTCAACCCTTGCTCTTTGTTCTTCTCCGCAGGGTTTTATTTTTTTGTATCCCAAGTTGTAAATATCGGTAAATTTACATTCCAAATCAAACAGCTCTTTTATCTCTTTTGAATCTATATTTCCGTATTTTGTGATTATCGGCAGAGTAGCAGTTTTTTTCATTTTTGAGAGCAGTTCTCTGCCTCTGTCGTTAAAAGCCAAAATATGCAGGTATTTCGGTTCTTTAGGCATATCTTTTGTTATTCCGAGGTATGAACGCAGGATAATTCGTCTTATTCGAGAATGTGTGTAACGCTTTGTTTTGATGTTGTCGTATAATTCTTCAAGCGTGAGCGAATTCGCAACCGCACTTACAATCCTGTTTTCAAGACCCTCGCTTACATCATCAATTTGCAAAAAATCCTCTGCCGTCATTGTGCGGAGTTTGTATAAAATTGCCTTTTCGCAGTTCTTCATTGATGAAATTTCATCGGTGCTCAAATGTTTTCTTATCTCGCTTGCAGAAAATTCGCTGTCGTCTGTGTCGTGACCTTTGCCTATTCTCTTTATTGCTGTTGCTTCAAGTTTTGTATATGTCAAATATTCAATTGCAAGGATGTTGTTTGGTGTGTCAAGCAAAGGCGAATTAACGGCATTTTTGCGTGCAGTCGGATAGGAAACTCCCTTTTTCAGTTCCTCTTTAATCAAATCGTCTTTGTCCTGTATCTCTTTTGCAACCGTCTTTAATTCATCAACATTGTCGCATTCCGCACCGAAAGCAAGGCAGTCACAAATTCCCGTTGCCTCCAAAATTTCAACGGCGGATTTTGCATATCCCTGTGCGGATTGAACCGTGCACAATGCAGGAATTTCAATTACAAGGTCAGCACCGTTTTCAACGGCAGTTCTTGCACGGGTGTATTTGTCATATACAGCAAATTCTCCTCGCTGAACAAAGTTGCCGCTGAGAGCGCATATAACGGCAGAACCGTCCTCTTTGCATTTATCAAAAAGATATTTATGCCCTTTATGTAGGGGATTAAGCTCGCAAACAATACCGAAATTCATTTTTTTATACCTTTTCTCTTGACATTCTTAATTTATAATATTATTATTATTTATATACTATATTATATTATTATAAATAAAATTTCAAGTCCGGAGGAAACATAATGAAAATTCTTGTAATTAACTGTGGCAGTTCTTCTCTCAAGTATCAGCTTATTGATATGAAGGACGAGTCTGTTCTCTGTAAGGGCGCCGTTGAGCGTATCGGCTTAAAACTTACAGGCGGAGAAGAAAATGTTATCATAAAAGTAAACGGAGAAAAATATACTTACGATAAAGAATTGCTTACTCATACAGACGCGTTTAACGAAGTTAAGTACATCTTGTGCGAGGGTGAGCATAAAGTTGTTGACAGCTTTGATGAAATCGATGCTATCGGTCACAGAATCGTACAGGGCGGCGACAGATATACACAATCTGTTATCGTTACACCAAAGGTTTGCGATGAGGTAGAAGAACTTGCTCCTCTCGCACCGCTTCACACTCACGCTAACATTGCGGGCTACAAGGCTTGCCTTAATGTTGTAGGTCCCGATGTACCTCAGGTATTCGTATTCGACACAGCATTCCATTCAACAATGCCGCCAAAGGCATATATGTATGCTTTGCCATATGAGTATTATGAAAAGTACAGCGTTCGCCGTTACGGCTTCCACGGTACATCTCACAAGTTTGTATCTCACAGAGCGGCAGACAAAATCGGCAAGAACATCAAGGACCTTAAGATTATCACTTGTCACCTCGGCAACGGCTCATCAATCGCAGCTGTTGACCACGGTAAGGTTGTAGACACATCAATGGGCTTTACACCTCTTGACGGCTTTATGATGGGTACTCGTTCGGGCGGTGTTGACCCGTCTGCGGTTACATTCATTATGAAGAACGAAAACCTTACTCCGGACGAGATGGATGCAATCCTCAATAAGCAATCAGGTGTTCAGGCTATTTCCGGTATCTCATCGGATGACCGTGACATCTGCAAGGCTCAGGAAGAGGGCGATGAAAGAGCTATCCTCGCTCACGAAATGCAGGCTTACGAAATTGCAAAGTTCATCGGCTCATATGTTGCCGCAATGAACGGTGTTGATGCTATCGTATTCACAGGCGGTATCGGTGAAAACGGCGTATGGCTTCGTTCAAAGGTTTGCTCATATCTTGGTTACCTCGGTGTGCACATTAATGAGGCTGTTAACTCAAAGACTCAAAAGGGCGCAGAGGCTGAACTTACCGAGCCGACAGACGATGTAAGAGTATTCATCCTTGCAACCGATGAAGAACTTATGATTGCAAGAGATACAGAAGAACTTGTTAAATCACTGTAAATTATTATTTATCGCATAAGTATTACGAAAGGAGAATAGCAAATGCCAGAAATTAAGTACGAAATCACAGAACACCTCGGTGTAATTTCCGAAACCTCTCGTGGTTGGACAAGAGAAGTTAATATGATTTCTTGGAACGGCAGAGAACCAAAGGTTGATGTAAGAGACTGGTCACCGGACCACTCAAAGATGAGCAAAGGTCTTACCTTCACAAAGGAAGAACTTCTTGAACTCACAAAGATTGCTGAAAAAATGTAATGTCAATAGGCGGAACTTTTGTTCCGCCTTGATGTTGTTTTAGCACAGATTAAATAAATTATAATTTGGCAACTTTTGTTGCCCGATTTGGAGAATATAACTATGGAATGGACATCATTAAATGATATAAGAGAAAAGTATTTGTCATTTTTTGAAAGCAAGGGACACCTTCGTTTGCCGAGCTTTTCATTAGTGCCAAATAACGATAAGAGCCTTCTTCTCATTAACTCGGGTATGGCTCCTATGAAAAAGTATTTTACCGGTGAGGTTACCCCTCCGAGAAGCAGAGTTACAACCTGCCAAAAATGTATCAGAACTCCTGATATTGAGCAGGTAGGCAAAACTGCCCGTCACGGCACATTCTTTGAAATGCTTGGCAACTTCTCATTCGGCGATTACTTCAAAAAAGAAGCAACTGCTTGGGCTTGGGAATTTTGTACCGAAGTACTCGAAATGCCTGTTGATAAGCTTTATGTAACAATTTATGAAAATGATGATGAAGCGTTTGAAATTTGGACAAAGCAAAACGGCGTAGACCCGTCACACATTGTTCGTCTTGGCAAAGAGGATAACTTCTGGGAACACGGTTCAGGTCCTTGCGGCCCTTGTTCCGAGATTTATTTTGACCGTGGTGAAAAGTACGGTTGCGGCTCTCCTGATTGCGGTCCGGGCTGTGAGTGCGACAGATTTACCGAATTTTGGAACAATGTATTCAGCCAGTTCAATAATGACGGCAACGGCAATTATACCGAACTTGCACAGAAAAATATTGATACGGGTATGGGCCTTGAAAGACTTGCTTGCATTATGCAGGGCGTTGACAATATCTTTGAGGTTGACACCGTTCAAAATACAATGAAGAAGATTTCGGAGATTGCAGGCGTTAAGTATCACGATGACGCAAAAAATGATGTTTCGCTTCGTGTAATTACCGACCATGTTCGTTCATCAACATTTATGATCGGTGACGGTGTAATCCCGTCAAATAACGGCAGAGGCTATGTTCTTCGCCGCCTTATCCGTCGAGCTTGCCGTCACGGCAGACTTTTGGGTGTTAACGAGCCGTTCCTCTATAAGGTTTGCGAAACCGTTCTTGAAGATAATAAGGTTGCTTACCCTGAACTTCAGGACAAGGCTGAACTTATCAAAAAGGTAATTTTGTCAGAGGAAGAATCTTTCGGCAAAACAATCGATGCAGGTCTTGCAAGACTTGATGAATATATCGAAAACACCGAGGGCACTGTGTTCTCAGGTGAGGATGCGTTCAAACTCAACGATACTTTCGGCTTCCCGCTTGACCTTACAAAGGATGTCCTTGAGGAGCGTGGTATGACCGTTGACGAGGAGAAGTTCAACGAGCTTCTTGCAAATCAAAAGGCTACTGCCCGTGCCGCTCGTAAGGATGCAGGTGCAGACGCTTGGAAGAACACAAGCGTAAAGATTGACGCTGAAAAAACTGTTTTCACAGGCTATACCGATTTCACCGCCGAAGCAAAGGTTCTTGCTCTTGTAAATTCAGACGGTGAGCTTGTTGATATGCTCGGTGCAGGCGAAAAAGGTTCTGTTGTTCTTGACAAAACTCCGTTTTATGCAACATCGGGCGGTCAGGTTGCCGATACAGGTGTTATCACTGCTGACGGCGTTGAGTTTGATGTTGAAGATACTTCAAAGAACGCAGACGGCATTTATATCCACAGCGGTACGGTTAAAGAGGGCGTTGTTTCAGTCGGCAACACTGTAAATGCTCAAATTGACGCAGACAGAAGAAAGTCTGTTATGCGTAATCATACAGCGGCTCACTTACTTCAAGCCGCACTTCGTGAAGTTCTCGGCACTCATGTTGAACAGGCTGGTCAGCTTGTAAATGACAAAGAGGTTCGTTTCGACTTCACTCACTTTAATCCTCTCACAACAGAAGAACTCAGTAGGGTTGAAGCTATTGTAAACAAAGAAATTCTTGCTTGTGCTCCTGTTTCTATGCAGGAAATGCCTATTGAAGAAGCAAAGAAGATGGGTGCTATGATGCTCTTCGGCGAAAAGTACGGCGACATCGTTCGTGTTGTAAAAGCCGGTGATGCTTCAACAGAATTCTGCGGCGGTACTCATGTTGCTTCAACAGGCGAACTCGGTCTTTTCAAGATTGTGTCCGAAGCATCTGTTGCCGCAGGTGTTCGCAGAATTGTTGCTCTCACAGGTACAGGCGTTCTCAATTATCTCAACGAGTGTGAGGACACCGTTAAGTTTGCTTCTGCAACATTCAAGTCTGCCGACAACGAAGTTAAGGATAGAATTACCGCTATCGTTGCCGAAAATAAGGCAAAGGATAAGGAAATCCAAAATCTTAACGCAGAAATGACAAAGCTTAAGAGTGCCGATATGTTCTCATCGGCTGTTGATGTTGACGGGCTTGAACTTTACACCGCAAAGGTAGAGGGCACAACTCCCGATGCACTTCGTTCTATGGGCGATGATGTCAAGACAAAGGGCGACAATGTTGTTGCCGTTCTTGCAGGCGTAAACGGTGATAAGGCTAACTTTGTTGCAGTTTGCGGCAAGGGTGCTATTGCCAAGGGCGTAAAAGCAGGCGACCTCGTTAAAGAAGTTGCAAAGATTGCAAACGGCGGCGGTGGCGGCCGTCCTGATTCTGCAATGGCAGGTGCAAAGGATATTACAAAGATTGACGAAGCACTTTCAAAGGCAGAAGAAATTGTAAAGTCATTAATAAAGTAAACATTATCCCAATAAGCCTCCCTTGTGTAAAGGGAGGTGGCGGAACATTGTTCCGACGGAGGAATTGTTTAGGTTTTATTTAAAATTAATTATTTTCGGAGGCAAAATATGTGTGTTTTTTGCGAGATAATCAACGGCAATATACCGTCAACAAAGGTGTATGAGGATGATATGATGGTTGCATTCAAGGATCTCAATCCTGTTGCACCTGTTCATTTTCTCTGTGTTCCAAAGGAGCATATCGAAAGTGCAAATGCACTCAATGAGGAAAATGCAAAATATGTCAGCCATATATTTGCAAAAATTCCCGAGATTGCAAAGTCGCAAGGAATTGAGTCATACAGAATTATTAATAACTGCGGTTCGGATGCCGGTCAAACCGTTATGCACTTGCATTTTCATGTCATCGGCGGAACAGAGTTAGGGGAGAAGTTAATATGAAAGACACTTATACATTAAAAATCGGCGGAATTGAAAGAGAACTTCAAAAGTTCCCTGTGTCGGATAAAATGGACATTGCCGCATTTATTCTTTTCGGTGATGTTGAGCTTACAGAAGTTTGTGCAAGAGAACTTCTCAAAAAAGTTCCGGACTTTGATTACATAGTAACTCCTGAGGCAAAGTCAATCCCTCTTGCATACGAAATGAGCCGTATGAGCGGTAAAAAATACATTGTTGTTCGTAAGGGCGTAAAGGTTTATATGGACCGCCCTGAAAAGGTTGTTGATGTTTCTCTCACCACTCAAAAAGAACAGGCTCTTTACCTCGGTCACGAGGACGGCGATTTGCTCGACGGCAAGCGTGTTCTCATTGTTGACGATGTTGTTTCAACAGGCGGAAGCTTAAAGGCTGTTAAGGAACTTCTCGCAAAGTTCAATGCAAATGTTGTTGCTTCCTGCTTCCCGCTTGCAGAGGGCGATGCGGCAGACAGAGATGACATCATTTATCTTGAAAAACTGCCTCTTTTCTTCAAATAATTAATACTGATAATAAACATAAAAACGCTGTAAAGTTGTGCATTCTTTACAGCGTTTTAATTATTATAAAAAATTAACATATTTTTATTTATTAATTGTTGACATATGTCAATTTTATTCGTACAATGTAAATAAATAAGGAATAAATAAAGGAAGTGAGTTTTATGAAAAAGAAATTAATCGCATTGTTTTTATCATTATGTATGGTGTTTACGCTTATTCCTGTTTCGGTTCAGGCGGCATCAAAACCTAACATTAAAATAGGTGATTATGTTCAAATGGGAAAGTACAACGGCAGTTCGATTTTGTGGCGTTGTGTAAGTATTGACGCCGACGGACCGCTTATGCTTGCGGACAAAATTGTTGACAAACTTGCATATGATGCAAAAACAAACGACAACAGCAATTCAAAATCACACAGCAGAAGCTATAAGCGTGATGATTACGGTTCTAACTACTGGAGGGACAGTAATATGCGTTCTTGGCTTAATTCAACCGCAACTGCGGGCAAGGTTGACTGGCTTTGCGGAAATCCGCCAAAAGACGGATATGTCAGCGGAACAGGTGCTTATAATAATAAAGCAGGCTTCTTGAATGAATTTTCAAAGGCTGAAATTGCGGCTATGAAGACCGTCACACAGCGTTCTCTCGTTTCTCATCCCGAATATAACAAGGGCATTGTCGAGGGTGACGCAAATTCCGATTTGCTGTATTACACCGACATTTCGGAAGCAGTGGCAAACTACGACAGTTCGTATTTTGAAATCACAACCGAAAAGGTTTTTCTTCTTGATGTAAAGCAGGCAAATGCCGTGTGGAGAAATCTCCAAGGCTATTATGTTGCGTATAATAATAACGGTATGGCTTGGCCTTATTGGCTTCGCACTCCTGTTACCGATTGCAATCACGATATGCGTTATATCAGCTCATCGGGTCAGGTTGGCCGTTATGCTCCGTGGTATTCCGATTTAGGCGTTAGACCGGCGTTTTATCTTGATTCCGAATATTTTGCTTCTGCTTCGGGCAACGGTTCGCAGAGCAATCCTTATGTCGGCTCTGCTCCGAGTAAGCAAGAGGACGACTATACAATTTCGGAACCTGCCGAGGATGCAAATCCGGATTGGAATGTCAGCACCGAGCAAAGCATTCAGCTTACCCTCGGCCCGTGGTATTCAAATGACGGAAAATACTCTAACCCTACAATCCCTGTTTATACCATCCAAAAAACACGCAGCGACCTTGAAAATATGGTTGTTGTTGTGTGCGGCGAGGGATACACAAAAAGTCAGCAGGGCAAATTCATCAATGATGTCAAACGACTTTGGCAGGACGCTATGAAATATGAACCGTATCGCAGTTATGCCGACAGGTTCAATGTTTACGCCCTTTGCACAGCTTCCGAATCAACTTTTGACAATGGCGGAAGTACCTTCTTCGATGTTATAATCGACAAATACAATTCGCCTTCTATTTCTAATAACCTCCACGGAAGTCAGTGGAAAAATCATATTTTTGAGAGATGTATCGGTCCTGAATTTATCGAGAAAATTCACGATGCTCATATCAAAAAAACAACCGACCCAAACACAATTCCGACAAAGCCAAACGGTGATTGGAACGAATATGAGCCGTATTACTATGTTCACGATTATATTGCACAGTTTGCTATGATTGTAAACACAAAGTCCGATTTCGGCGGTGCATACAATAACCGTGAATACGGATTTCACTATTTTATTACATCATCAGACAGTTACCGTGCGTCAAAAACTTTTGCTCACGAGTTCGGACACGGTTTGCTCGGTCTCGGTGATGAATACGGCACCGGATATTTGCTTGAGGATAAGGAACTTAAATCGCTCAATCTTTCTTCGGTTGAGGACCCCGAAAAGATAAAATGGCGTCAGCTTTTAGGCTTCAGAAACACATATACCTGCCGTAATGCGTACGGCTCAAAAATGCTTGTTTCAAGCTATGAATGTATAATGAGAGATACAAATTATCAGTTCTGCGAAGTTTGCCGTTTGCAGGGCTTCAAGCGAATGTCACAGCTTGTTAAGGATGTTGACCTCTATGTCGCTCCGCCTGAAGTAAAGGAGTATACAGGCGCTTATTCAAAACTGTCTGATTTTACCGACCTTGAAACAAGTTCGTATTATACTTATACATATAATCGCAACGACCGTCTTTTGAGCGGCAACAGCAAAAACAGATTCAGCACTGATATGAACGGCAAAAAAATCGAGCTTCGCACCGTTATCCAAAACATTTCGGACAAGAAAGCCCGTCAGCTTAAATTCAAAATGTGGATTAAACATTCCGACGGAAGCACAGCAACCGATTCTTCGGGCAATCCGCTCCAAACAACGCAAACATTCGACATTCCTGTTTGGGATGACAAGCCGAATTTCTGGGCACTCGGTGCTTTGGACCATATTAAAAGCGACTTTGATTCAGGCTTGAAGAGCTGCTCCCTTATCTATCAAATTCCGTCAGATGCACAGCTTAAGAACGGCGACACCGTGGCATTTCAGGTGATTGACGAAAACGGAAAGGTACTCGCCGATGACAATACCGAAACACAGCGTTACACATCTGTTACAGTTCAGTATAAATTCGAGGATGGCTCTGAAATTCCAAACACCGCCGGCGGCACATTTACTGTCCCATATGGCACAAAACTTGATTTAACACCGGCAAAAACACTTTATGATTATGAATTTGTAAAGGCTGACGGTTTGAATGAGCCTGTTGTTTCGGACGGCACGGTTGTTACATATTATTATAAAAATAAAAATGTAGAACACGAACACACATATTCCCCTTGGAAATATAATAACAACGCTGTGTACAATTCAAGCACCGATTATACCGACGGCACGGCAACACGCACATGTTCCGAATGTGGCAAAAGCGAAACAAAAACGATTGCCGGCACAGGCTTGCTTCGTGCAAACAGTGCTTCGGTAGTTCTTGACGCTTCGGTTACACTTAACATCGGTATTGACAAATCCCGAACATCACCGTTTGAATCAAGCTTTATTCGAGTTGAATTCGGCGGCGAAAGCTACGATTTGACCGAACCGTCAGCAAAGACAACTACCGACCGTACATATTATGATTTTGACAAGATTTCACCGGAAAAGTTTGCCGATGAGGTTACTATCACTCCGTATGGTGTTACTTCCGACGGAATCGAGTGCAAGGGTCACCCGGTAACATATTCAATCAAGAATTATTGCTATACTCAACTTAACAAAACCCCAAGCCAAAACCTCAAATCGCTTCTTGTAGAACTTCTTTACTACGGCGAAGAGTACCAGAAATACAGAGGATACAATACCGACAATCTTGTAACTTCGGACCTTACGGACGAGCAGAAGAAGCTCCACACAACAGATACTTTGGATTACAGCAATGTTGCAAATTCAAAATATCAGCTTAACCCTAACGGAACTGCTAAAAATGAAGTGAATTTCAAATCGGCTTCTATGCTTCTCGAGGGCAAAGTTATTCCGAGAATTAAGGTTGAAATTTCAAGTTCGACAAGCATAAACGATTATACATTCCGTTGGACTGTTGACGGTCAAAATACCGAATTTACATATGCCGAACATCCGGATTGGTTTACTCAAACAAACGGCTCGGCAAATGACAAGAGAGCGTACTATGTTGATTGCACTGTTCTCAAAGCAGATCAGTTTTCAACACCGTTTTATCTGACTGTGTTTAAAAACGGTACGCAGGTGTCAAATATGCTTCAATACAGCGTTGAATCTTATGCAACGGGCTCAACGGTAAAGAATAATGTTAAGCTCAAATCACTTGTTGACCAAATGCTCCGCTACGGCAGAGCCGAAAAAATCCGATTGGGACAATAATCAAAAACGCCCTATGGTGAATTTGTTTCGCCATAGGGGTTATTTTTTGTCAGTAAGTCCAAGTATATAATCAACACTGACACTATAGTATTTAGAAAGTTTAATTAAAATATCTGTTGGAATATCCCTCAATCCGTTTTCGTATCGGTAATACTGTGGTTGTTTCATTCCAAGATATTCTGCAAGTTCTTTCTGAGTTTTGTCGTTATCCTCACGCAAATCTTTTATTCTGCGATATAAAGCTATAATTACATCCGTCCTTTCTATAACTGTTTGGTTATTGACATCATAGCATTATTGTGATATACTTTAGTCAAAATATAACCGTTTGGTTATAAAAGGAGGAGAAGTATATGGCAACAATATATCAAATGAGAGATTATCTCAAAATAGCTACTGCTATGGAATCGGATGTTTACACAAGCAAAAAATTGGTTAATAAGCTTTTGAGCAGAATTAATACACTGAATTCGACGAATTATTATACCGAACAAAATTATTTGATGGACAGTATAAAAACTACGAGTGTTGAAAAAAGAAAGAGTCATCTTTCAAAAGGTGTAAAAGTTTTTATTATTATGTGTGTTATTTCATGTGTGATTGCGGTTTTGTCTCTTTCTCTTTTTGTGTCGAGCAAAGAATTACTAAAAAATATATTTTTATATGGTGTATCTTTCGGGATGTGGGCGGTAATTATAGGCGTAATTGTCAGAATTAAAAAGAAAAATGCAAAAAGTGAAGCTAATAATAATCGACGTATTAACGAACATAAATTACAAGAATCCAAAATTCTAAAGCAGAAAAACGATTTAATTATTGATGATTATACTGTTCAATTACAGGAGGCAAGACGACAGTTAGATGTATCGTTAAATAATTTAAATAAATTATATAGTGAAAATCTTTTGCCGGCATCATATAGAAATTTTGTAGCTGTTGCAACAATGTATCAATGGCTTCAATATGGAATTTGTACTGAGATATACGGTCACGGCGGTCTTTTTGACAGATATGATTACGAACTTAAATTTAATAGAATAATAGGTACTTTGGATGAAATAAACAGTAAACTTGATTCTGTAATTGAAAATCAAAGAATGCTCTACGATGAAATTCAACGTGGTAATCAAATTGCGGAAAAAACATATCAAAGCGTACGTAATATTGAAAATAATACCGATAGAATGTCAAAAGATATAAAACAAATTAAAATTAACAGCAATATTACAGCTATGAATACTGCAAGAACTGCAACAATGAATGAATATATGTATTATCGTTCATTATATTATTAATAAAGGAGAATTAATATGAATTCCGAATATTTGGCATGGTTTTATGATAATGAAGAATATTTTTCTGATGAAGGTAAAAAAATAATACTTCAGAGTCTTGAAGTATGTGATGAAAGCACATTTCAACAAATAACCAAATTGAAGTTAAAAGAACCAGGCACGGCTGTTTTGTTAGCATTGTTTTGTGTTGACCGTTTTTATTTAAAAAGCACATTATTGGGATTCTTAAAGATAATTACACTCGGTGGATTTTTTATATGGAATATAATTGATATTTTTACTGCAACCAAAAGAGCAAAGGCTTATAATAACAAAAGCGTACTTCAAGTTCTTAATCCGTCGGCAGTTCAGTATGTTAAGGGAGCAGATTTGGTAAATGTTATGAATTCTGCGGAAAAGACAACAAAAGTCGTTAATGAAGTTATTGATTTTATTGATACAAAGAATAATCAATATACTAATATTCATTATTAACAAAAAAGCTGCGAGCATTTTGCTCACAGCTTTTTTCAATCCTCAAGCATTGTGGTGTTGCGGAACATAAGGCTGATGCACCACACAGCCGCAAGGCAAACGAGGGTGTAGATTATTCTCGACATAATTGCAGCTTGACCGCCGAATATCCACGCAACGAGGTCAAATTTAAAAATGCCGATAAGTCCCCAGTTTATTCCGCCGATGATTGTCAGGATTAATGCTATTCTGTCAACTATCTTCATAAAAAACAACTCCTTTTGGTTTTAGTATTGCCCAAAAGGAGTTTTATTATTCTATGTTGATTTTAATTAAATTGTTGTTGCCAAAAATTCGATTTCGCCGCTGATTTCAAATTTTTCGTGATTTGCAGGGATAAGGAAGCTGTCGCCTTTTTTTGCGTTTCTGCCGTCGATTGTGCCGTTACCCTCAATCACCAAAATGTGCATAAATGAATTGCCGTCAGTTTCAAATTCGGCTTTGTCTTTTATTTCAAATCGCTCAACATTGAACAAATCGCATTTTGTGATGAGCTGTTCATCATATCCGTCTTTATGCTTTGTTTCGCCCATAGGCTTTATGTCGTGGGTTGGAGGAACAGTCTTTGAAACATCAACCGCCTTTTTGATGTGCAACTCTCTCGGCTTGCCGTCAGCACCGACTCTGCCGTAATCGTAAACTCTGTATGTGCAGTTTGAATTTTGCTGAATTTCCGCTATCATTGCACCTTTGCCGATTGCGTGCACAGTGCCTGCTTCGATGAAAAATGTATCACCCTTTTTAACATTAACAACATTCAGCTTGTCGAGGAGGGTGTTGTCCTCAATTGCTTTTTGAAATTCTTCCTTTGTAATTTCGTTTTTAAAACCGTAAATAAGTGTTGCACCCTCAAGTGCGTCAAGAACATACCACATTTCGGTTTTGCCGAATTCGTTTTCAACTTCTCTTGCATATTCGTCATCCGGATGCACCTGAATGGAAAGATTGTCGTATGCGTCAATAAGCTTTATAAGAATAGGAAAATACGGGTATTTTTCCGCATTTTTGCCAAGAACCTCAACAAGTCCAACCTCATTAAGAACGCTTTGAAGTTCTTTGCCGTCATATTTTCCGCCGTCTATTGTGTTCATTCCGTCTTTGTGGCAGGCAAGCATCCAGCCCTCGGCTGTTTTGTCAAATCCTGTTTCAAAGCCGTAATCATCGTGAAGTCTGTTGCCGCCCCAAATGTAGTCCTTAAATATCGGTTTCAGCTTTAATATTTCCATAGTTATACCTCTTTTGTGTATAGATGTATTTAATATAATATCAAATTTAGGCTTCACATTCAAGCCGTTTTGTTGTAAAATAGTAAATATATTTTTTATAATGGAGTTACTATGGCAGTTTTGGATGTTCAAAATTTAACATTGTCTTTTGGCGAAAACACTCTTTTCAGCAATGTTTCTTTTGATATTAAGGAAAAAGAAAAGGTGGGTCTTATCGGCTGTAACGGTGCGGGAAAGACTTCGCTTTTCAAGATTATAACAGGTGAGTATACCCCTGATGACGGTGCGTGCTTTATTTCAAAGAATTCCCGATTGGGATATATGGAACAGCACACTTGCAGTGAAAACAAGACTGTTTGGGATGAACTTGTGTCTGTTTTTGACGATTTGATTGTCGTTGAAAAAAGACTTGAAGAAATTACCGAACTTCTCACAAAAGGTGAGGGAAACCAAACAGAACTTATCGAAGAACAGGATAGACTTAATACGATTTTCACCCGTGACGGCGGACTTACATACAAAAGTATGACTCGTTCCGCACTTATCGGACTTGGCTTTGGCGAGGACGATTTTGCTATGCCAACAGCAAAACTTTCAGGCGGTCAACGCTCAAAACTCATTCTTGCAAAACTTCTTTTATCAAAAGCTGATTTTTTGCTTCTTGACGAGCCGACAAACCACCTTGATATCAAGGCTGTTGAATGGCTTGAGGGCTTTTTAAAGGACTTTAACGGTGCGTGCCTTATCGTGTCGCATGACAGATATTTCCTTGATAAAATCACCACCAAAACAGTTGAAATAGAAAATAAAAAATGCCGCTCGTATATCGGTAATTATTCGGAATTTCTTGTAAAAAAAGCCGCAGAGCAAAAGGCTATTGAAGAAAAATACGAAAATGATATGAAAGAAATTGCCCGACTTGAGGGGATTATCGAACAACAGAGGCAGTGGAACAGGGAAAAGAATATCAAAACCGCCGAAAGCAAGGAAAAAGTTGTTGAACGAATTAAGGCACAACTTGTTGTTCCCGACAGCAAAGTTGCTCGAATTCGCTTTGATTTCACTCCAAAATGCGTGAGCGGTGAGGATGTTTTGTCGGTGTCCGATTTGAAAAAATCATTTGGCGACAAAACCATCTTTTCACATGCAAACTTTGAGGTAAAAAAAGGCGAGCGAGTGTTTCTTCTCGGTGATAACGGCTGCGGAAAAACAACGCTCTTAAAAGTTTTGATGAAAGACTATATTCCCGATGGCGGCACATTCAAGTTCGGCTCAAATGTGTTCACCGGTTATTTTGACCAAGTTCAGGCAAAACTTGATTTAACCAAAACCGCAATAGAAGAGGTGTGGTCGTCGTTTCCGTCAATGAGCGAAACTTCGGTTAGATCGGCACTTGCGGCTTTCTTGTTCAAAGGTGATGAGGTTTATAAAAATCTTTCCGATTGCTCCGGCGGTGAAAGAGCACGAATAGCACTTCTCAAATTAATGCTCGGCAAATTTAATTTTTTGCTCCTTGACGAGCCGACAAATCATCTTGACGCTTTTTCAAGAGAAGAATTTGAAAACACGCTTCTTGATTATTCGGGCACAATGCTTATCGTGTCGCACGACAGATATTTTATTAACAAACTTGCCTCCCGTATTCTTGAACTTACTCCGACAGGTGTTAATGAATATCTCGGCAATTATGATGAGTACATCGACAGAAAAAACAGAGTTGCTTCGCAAGAAGTTGTTGAGAAAAAGGAAACCGTAAAAAAGGTTAACGATTACCTACTTAAAAAGGAACGCCGTTCTCAGCTTCTTAAAATGAAAAATCGACTTGCAAAGGTTGAAGAAGAAATAGAAAATACGGAAATCGAAATTGATGAGATTAATTCAAAACTCACCACATCGGATTACGAAGAACTTATGGACCTTACGGCAAAACTTGACCGCAAGACTCAATATAGGGATATTCTCTATACCGAGTGGGAGGAATTGTCTGAAAGATTGACAGAAGCAGAGGAATAATTTATAATCACTTTATGAGAAAAATTATAATTATAGGCGGCGGTGCGGCAGGTCTTATTGCCTCGGCAACAGCCGCAAAGCGTGGCGAAGATGTCACGGTTATAGAAAAGAATTCACGCCCTGCACGCAAAGTTATGATAACCGGTAAGGGTAGGTGTAATGTAACAAATGCTTGCTTCGATTTGGATGACTTGATTAATAGCGTTGTCACTAACAAAAGGTTTATGTATTCGGCATTTTCATCTTTTATGCCTTATGATACCATTGCTTTGATAGAAGAAATGGGCGTGCCTACAAAAATTGAACGAGGCAACCGTGTCTTTCCGGAGTCGGATAAGGCGGTTGATATTGTTGACGCTCTTGTAAAAAACGCTAAGCAAAGCGGAATTAAGTTTGTTGAGGGCACTGTCACTTCATTTAATACAGAAAATAATGTTATAAAGTCGGTTAATCTTGCCGACGGAACTATTGTTGACGGTGATGCTTTTGCAATTTGCACAGGCGGCTTGAGCTATCAGTCAACAGGTTCAACAGGTGACGGATACAAACTTGCCGAAAGCGTCGGACACAGCATTACAGATATTGAGCCGGCACTTATATCCCTTGTCGCTTCAAACGGCTTTGTGCCAAAACTTCAAGGTTTGTCGCTTCGCAATATTTCAATCAAATTGCTTGACGGTGAAAAGGAAATTTATTCCGATTTCGGCGAAATGCTGTTCACTCATTACGGTGTCAGCGGTCCTGTAATTTTGTCCGCTTCGTCACATATGACTCACCCAAAAGAGCATAACTACAAAATCGTTATTGATTTGAAACCTGCTCTTGACGAACAAACGCTTGATAAACGCATACAGCGAGATTTTGCCGAGAATACAAATAAAGATTTTATTAATTCTTTGTCAAAGCTCTTACCAAACAAGCTTATTCCTGTTATAGTAAAGTTGTCGGGTATCGAGCCGTCAGAAAAGGTAAATCAAATCACAAAACCGCAAAGACAAAATCTTGTGCACCTTTTAAAGAACTTTACCGTTAATATCAGCGATTTCAGACCGATTAACGAGGCAATTATCACTTCGGGCGGTGTTGATGTAAAAGAGATTAACCCCAAAACCATGGGTTCAAAAATCATTGACAATCTTTTCTTTGCCGGAGAGGTTATCGATGTTGACGCTTATACAGGCGGATTTAATTTGCAGGTAGCTTTTTCAACAGGCTATCTGTGCGGAATGAATATATAAATGCAGAGAGGTATTTTTATGATTAATGTGGCTATTGACGGACCTGCCGGAGCAGGTAAAAGCACTATTGCAAAGGCTGCCGCCAAGGAACTCGGCTTTATTTATGTAGATACGGGCGCACTTTATCGTGCCGTTGCTTACAATGCCGTTAAAACAGGTGCTATTGATGATGAACAAAAAATTATCGATATGCTTGATTCAACAAAGGTAGAACTTAAATATGTAAACGGCGTTCAGGCGGTGTATCTCAACGGTGAAAATGTGTCGGCGTTTATCCGTACACCCGAGATTTCTATGGGAGCAAGCAAGGTTTCGGCAATACCACAGGTCAGAGCCTTTCTTCTTAATTTGCAAAGAGAAATTGCAAGTACAAATAATGTCATTATGGACGGTAGAGATATTGCAACGGTTGTCCTTCCGAATGCCGATGTGAAAATTTTTCTTTTTGCTTCTCCCGAATGCAGAGCAGAAAGAAGATATAAGGAACTCATCGAAAAAGGCGAAGAAGTCAGCTTTGATGATGTTCTCAAAGATGTCAATCAGCGTGACTATCAGGACTCTCACAGAGAGATTGCACCGCTTAAACCAAGCGAAGAATCAATTATGGCAGACACTTCCGAACTTACTTTGCAGGAGTCAATTGATTTAATAGTTAATACAATTAAGGAGAAAATTCAGTGAAAGAATTTGATTACTCAACCGTAAAAGATTATAAGCTTTATAATTTCGTAAAAAATGTGTTCAAGCCTCTTATCAAAATGGTGTTCCACACCGAGTACAAGGGAATTGAAAATATCCCTCCAAAGGGTACAAAATATATTTTGGCAATCAATCACACGCACGCACTCGATCCTGTGTTTGTTGCCGCACCAAAGGAAGTGCCTACACTTCATTTTATGGGCAAGGCGGAGCTTTTTGAAAATCCGATTGCCGCATGGTTTATGACTCATATGCAAACATTTCCCGTTCGCAGAGGCAAGGGCGATACTTCTGCTATTGAATATGGCGAAAAAATTATTCAAGAGGGTCATGTAATGGCTATCTGTCCCGAGGGTAAGAGAATCAGAGGCAAGGGAGGCAGACCTCAAAAAGCAAAGGCAGGCGTTGCTATTATTGCAAAGGCCACAAATGCCGGCGTTCTTCCTGTCGCAATTTGCTGTGACGGAGAAATTAAGGCAGGCAAAAAGGTTACTGTTTCTTACGGCAAACTCATCACTCCCGAGGAAATGAATTTTGATAAAGAAGATTTCGGCAGAAGTGACATTTCAAATGCAGCAGGTATGGTTATGGACAGAATAACAGAGCTTTGGGAGGCTGAACAAAAGTGAGTAAGCAAATAATACTTGCAAAAACAGCAGGCTTTTGTTTTGGAGTAGACAGGGCGGTTAATCTTGTTTATGAACTTGTCGGCGAGGGCAAAAAAGTTTGCACTCTCGGTCCGATTATTCATAATGCCCAGCTTGTTGCCGATTTGGAGAGCAAGGGCGTAAAGATTATTGATGACATTTCAGAAGCACCGCAAGGTTACACGGTTGTTGTTCGTACCCACGGAGTTGAAAAAAATGTTCTTGACGAACTTGAAAATAAAAATATCGATTTTGTAAACGCAACCTGTCCGTTTGTCACTAAAATACACAATATCGTTAAAAAGCAGGACGAAAACACGGTTGTTTTGATAGCGGGAGATAAAAATCATCCCGAGGTTTTGGGCATAAAGTCATACTGTAAAGGCCCGTCATTCGTGTTTAAAGATGAAAAGGAACTTGAAAAAATTATACAAGATAACGATATTGGACAAAAAAGCAGCGTGATTTGTGTCGCTCAAACGACATTTTCGCTAAATGAGCAAAAAAAATGCAAAAAAATATTCAAAAAACTATGTACAAACTGTAAAATATTTGATACAATATGTAATGCAACGTCCGATAGGCAAAATGAGGCTGAGGAATTATCAAAAAAATCCGATGCTATGATTGTTGTCGGCGGGCGTCATTCATCAAACACATGTAAATTGCGAGATACAGGCGAGGCTAATTGTCCCACCTTTCTTATTGAAACGGCGGATGAGCTTTCCTCCCTTGATTTGAGCACCTACAATGTGATTGGTGTAACTGCGGGGGCGTCGACACCCTCGGTAATAATCAAGGAGGTACTCAAATCCATGTCCGAAGAAATTAAAGAAAAGGAAGTTGAAACAACTTCAGCCGTAACTGAAGAAGTTGTGGAGACAGCAGAAAACGCTGATAAGGCTACAAAGCCTGCTGTCAAAGCATCTGCTGATGGTGAGGCATCCTTTGAAGAATTACTTAACGAATCTTTCAAGGAAAACGAAAACAGCAAGGTAGTTACAGGTACTGTAGTAAGAATTACTCCTACAGAAGTATTTGTAGATGTACCGGGCAGAAAGCAAACAGGCGTTGTTGCATTTGACGATTTGTCATCAGACAATATCTCAAAGTGCGAGGATGTAGTTTCCGTAGGTGACGAAATCCAGCTTGTTATTATGAAAACAGATGATCAAGACGGCGTTCTTAAACTCTCAAAGCGTTTGTTCGACGCAGTAAAGGGTTGGGAAGACATCGTAGCTGCTAAAGAAGCAGACGAAATTCTCGAAGGTCAGGTTACCGCAGTTATTCGCGGCGGCGTTCTTGTATCTGCAAAGGGAACAAGAGTATTTGTTCCTGCATCACTTACAGGTGTTCCTCGTAATCAAGAACTTTCGGTTCTCAAGGACGCTACTGTAAGATTTAAGATTATCGATATCAATCCTTCTCGCAGAAGAGCTGTAGGCTCAATCAAGGTTGTAACAGATGCTGAAAGAAAAGAAAAGCAAGAAGCACTCTGGGCAACTCTTAAAGAAGGCGATAAGGTTAAGGGTACTGTTAAGTCACTCACATCATACGGTGCATTTGTTGACCTCGGCGGTATCGACGGTATGATACATATTTCCGAGCTTTCATGGTCAAGAATCAAACACCCTTCAGAGGTTGTTAATGTTGGCGATGTAGTAGAAGTTACTATCAAGTCACTTGACGAAGAAACAAAGAAGATTTCACTCGGTTTCAAAAATATCGAGGACAATCCGTGGGAAATCCTCAAGAGAGATTATCCTGTAGGTTCTGTTGTTGATGCCAAGATTGTTTCATTTGCAACATTCGGCGCATTTGCAAACATCCTTCCGACAGTTGACGGCTTGATTCACATCAGCCAAATCTCTTGGGACAGAATCAAGACTCCTCAGGATGTTCTTAAAGTCGGTGATGTTGTTAAGGCAAAGATTATCGACATCGACTTTGATAA
Organism: uncultured Eubacterium sp.; assembly: GCF_934561735.1. GTDB lineage: Bacteria > Bacillota > Clostridia > Oscillospirales > Acutalibacteraceae > Eubacterium_R. Next base: position 12,471 of record NZ_CAKTGT010000005.1, on the reverse strand, counting down.
GAAGAGAGTTTCTCTTTCAATGAAGGAACTTCTTGACAAGCCTGAATCAGCAGAAGATGCCGCTCCTGAAGCAGAAGAAACTGCTGAAGAAGCAACAGAAGAATAATTGAACTTTACCGCTTCATTTTTGAAGCGGTATTTTTTTTGCTCAAAACACTTGACTTAAAGTTAACTTTAAGTGCTATAATGCAAAAAAAATAAATTAACGGAGGCTTTATTTATGTTACTTGAAAATGTAAATTCACCTGAAGATATTAAAAAAATGACAGACGGTGAACTCATACAACTTGCCGAAGAAATCAGAAAGGCACTTTATACAAAACTTGCCGCTCACGGCGGACATTGCGGACCGAATTTCGGTATGGTAGAAGCAACCATAGCACTTCATAAGGTATTTAATTCACCTAAGGATAAATTTGTTTTTGATGTTTCTCATCAAACTTATCCGCATAAAATGCTCACAGGCAGAGCCTACGGTTTCCTTGACCCCGCAAGATATGACGATATTACAGGCTATAGCTCACCGGAAGAAAGTGAACATGATTTCTTTACCGTGGGTCATACTTCAACATCAATCAGCCTTGCCTGCGGTCTTGCCAAAGGCAGAGATTTAAACGGCGGAGATGAAAATATAATTGCCGTTATCGGTGACGGCTCACTCAGCGGCGGCGAAGCTCTTGAGGGTCTTGATTTTGCTTTTGAACTTAAATCAAATTTGATAATTGTCGTTAATGACAACGATATGTCCATTGCCGAAAATCACGGCGGTCTTTATAAAAATCTTAAGCTTCTCCGTGATACCGACGGTAAAGCAGAATGCAATCTTTTCAAGTCAATGGGACTTGATTATGTTTTCGTTAAGGACGGTAACAATATTAAGGCTCTTACAGAAGCTTTTGAATCGGTTAAAGACAGCAAAACACCTGTTGTTGTTCATATTGTTACCGAAAAGGGCAAAGGTTTCCCGCTTGCAGAGCAAAACAAAGAAATTTGGCACTGGTGTATGCCGTTTGATGAAAAAACAGGCAAATCAAAACTTGATTTTGAAGGCGAAGATTACGGTTCGTTAACCTGCGACTATCTTCTTGATAAAATGAAAAAGGATAAGAGCGTTGTTGCAATTACTTCCGCAACTCCTGCCGTATTTGGATTTACAAAGGACAAAAGAGATTTGGCAGGTTCGCAGTTTATAGATGTCGGCATTGCCGAAGAAACCGCAGTCGCAATGCTTTCGGGTATTTCAAAGAACGGCGGCAAGCCTGTTTATGGCGTATACAGTACATTTATTCAAAGAACTTACGACCAACTTTCTCAGGATTTATGCATTAACAACAATCCTGCAACCATTATCGTTTTTGCCGCTTCGGTATTCGGTATGAACGATGTTACCCATCTCGGTATTTACGACATTCCGATGATGTCGAATATTCCAAATCTCGTTTATCTTGCTCCTGCCACAAAAGAAGAATACCTTGCAATGCTTGATTGGAGTATTGAACAAAGAGAACACCCTGTTGCAATCCGTATTCCGTGTTGTGAGTTTATTTCAACAGGTAAAAAGTTCACAAAGGATTTCTCCGTTCTTAATAAATATGAGGTAAAAGAGCAGGGCAGTGAGGTTGCGTTTATCGGCCTTGGAACTTTTTATCCGCTTGCTGTTGAAGCCGCAAAGCTTTATGAGGAAAAGCATGGCGTAAAAGCTACCGTTATCAATCCTTATTATATTACAGGCGTTGATACAGAACTTCTTGACTCTCTCAAAACAAATCACACAAAGGTTGTTACAATAGAGGACGGTATTCTTGACGGCGGCTTTGGTGAAAAAATCACTCGTTTTTACGGCAACAGCGATATGAAAGTATATAATTTCGGCTTAAAAAAGGAATTTCTTGACAGATACAATGTGTCCGAAATCCTTAAATCAAATAAACTTACTCCTCAGCAAATTATTGATGAATTATAAAATATTTTGACAGTATAATTTGTTTTAGTCGTTTTTTTGGTTGACATATCTTTTTTATTATGATATATTTGTTTTCGGTGATAAAATGGATGTTACGGCAGAAAACGAAGAACAATTGGGCAAGGCAATGAATCGAAATGATTTTGAAAAAAATCTTTCGGTTAAAATTAAATATTTGATTTTGTTTATCGGCAAGGAAAAATTAGGTAAATATATTTATAATGTAATTTATAAAAACATTCCCGAAGAAAAGAAAAACGATAAGGCTTATGTCAGACATTTGATTTATGAATTGTTGCTTTACAAATATTATTACGGCTTTAAATATGAAGAATATTTTTTGTTTGATTTTGAAAACAAAACCTTTGAAGAGCGTATGCAGTTTGTAGGTAACTATGAGCGTCACTTTACATTTAAAAAAATCGGAGATAAAAATATAAAACATATTTTTTACGATAAATATCTGACTTACCAAACTTTTGAACCGTTTTATAAGCGAAAGGCAATTAAAGTCGGCAAAGAAGATTTTAAGGATTTTTGCAATTTTATCAATGAATATAAGAGGATTATTGCAAAGCCTTTGTGCACATCGCAAGGAGCCGGCATAAGATTTGTTGATTGTTCCGATAACAAGACACTTCAAAAAGAATTTGACAGTATGTTTTTGGTTAGCGATTACTATATTCTGGAAGAAATTGTGCATCAAGGGGAACAAATGGCGGCTTTTCATCCGCAATCGATAAATACCGTTCGCTTTGTTACATACTATAACGGCAAAGATACTCCTTATCTTTATGCTGTTGTTAGAATCGGTGTCGGAGAATCCATTGTTGATAATTTGAGTGCCGGAGGAATTGCGGCTGCTGTTGATTTGAAAACAGGCAAACTCATAACCGATGCCTACAGAAAAATTACCGATTATAAAGAGGTATTTGAGGTTCACCCCGAAACCGGAGTTCGTATTAAAGGAAGTCAACTTCCGGATTGGAACGAGCTTTTGAGTATAGTTGATAAAACCATAACAGTGGTTCCCGAACAAAAAATTGTCGGTTGGGATTTTGCATATTCCGATAAAGGTTGGGTGCTTATAGAGGCAAACACAAGCCCGTATTTTTCAATACAAGTTTGCGGTATAGGAATAAGAAAACAATTTGAATATATAAAAAAAGACTCGTTCCGTTAATCGAAACGAGCCTTTTTCTTATCTTATTTTTATTATTTCGTTAAATACGGCAGTCATTTTTTTACTTATCTGCAAGTCGATGTGGAGTGAGCCGAAAAACCAATGATTATATTCAACATTTTTCATCAGTTCCTGTAGATATGTGTTAATCGGTGTTTGCTTCATAGCTGAGTTTGTATGAAGCCTGATGAAATCTTTTGCCATAGCCGGTGCTTCATGTGTGATAACATAGTCAACGGTAAAGTCGGCATCCTTGAGGTTGTCCGCACCGTTTTTCATTTCTTCGGCATTAGGCATTTCGTCCTTCCACCAGCTTTCGCCCTCTTTTCGCATATCTATGTCGTCGCTTTCGCCGCCGCCCATACAAAAGAAAGTTTTGCCGCAAAAGGTAAATATTTCGCCCCTCATCAAGTGGAAGATGTTAGGACTGATTTTGTGTGCCGTTCCGCCTTTAAACCTGTACGGTCTGTAAGCGTTGAGCATATCAAAATTTTCATGTGCACCGTCAACAAAGCAGATGGTGTATTTTTTCTTTGAAAGGGTTTCAATAGCCTTTTTTTCTTTGTCGCTTCCGTCCCATAAAAAGCCAAAGTCACCGCAAATAATAAGGATGTCGTCATCATTCAGCTTTTTAAGCTTTGGGTTTTTGAATAGGCTCAAATCACCGTGGGTGTCGCCTGTAATATATACCATTTAAGTTTACCTCAAATTAAATTTAGTCTTTTATTATCAAATAATTTATGTTATGATGTATTTATAATATAATTTATTTTGTGAGGTGTCAAGTGTATGAAAAAACTACTTTCAGTTTTTATGAGCATTGTTATAGTTTCGCTCACTGTTTTTTGCGTTCCTTTTACGGCAAAAGCGGCAACTTATACTCCGAATGTTACCATATATGCCGACGCATATATGCTTATCAGTCTTGATGATGATTCTTATCCCGTTGTTGCGGAAAAAAATGCGGATAAAAGAAAATATCCTGCTTCGCTTACAAAAATCGTTACCGCTATGGTAACTATAAACAAAGTTAAGGATTTGTCGCAAACCACTACCGTTTCAAAGAATGCTATTGAAACTCTTTATGGTACGGGTGCTCAGGTTGCCGGGCTTAAAATCGGTCAAACCATAACGATAGAGGAACTGTTGTATTTAACAATGGTTCATTCTGCCTGCGATGCGTGTGAGGTTCTTGCCGAATTCGTCAGTGGCAATATCCCTGCTTTTGTTGAAGAAATGAACAAGTGGGTAAAATCGCTTGGCTGTAAGGATACAAATTTTGTAAATCCCGACGGTTTGCATGACCCTAACCATTACACCACTCCGTCCGATATGGCAAAAATTACTCTTGCCGCAATGAAAAATGATATATTTAATAAAATTTCATCAACACAGCAGTATAAGTTTGGTAAAACAACTTTTATTCACACCAATTATATGCTTGATAAATTCCATATTACATATTATTATAAATATGCACAGGGTATCAAAACAGGTTCAACCGAGCAGGCGGGTTATTGCGTAATCACAAAAGCCTCAAAAGGCGGTTATAATTATCTTGCAATCGTTATGGATAGTCCTATTAAAACCCTTGACGGTATCAAAACAAAGTGCTCGTTTATTGATGCAAAGTCACTTTTCGATTGGGCATTTGATTCGCTCAAATATACCACCGTTGTTCGCAAAAACGATGTTGCATATGAAGTGCCTGTTAACAACGGTAAGGACGCCGATACCGTTCAACTTGTTGTTAAAGATGACATTACAACCCTTGTGCCAAGCACACTTGACCCGTCAAATGTAATTATTGAACCTATCGACCCTCCTGAAAGTCTTGACGCACCGGTAACAAAGGGCGATTCTGTTTGCAAAGCAAATGTGATTTTCGGTGAAAAAACAATTGTTACCGTTGACTTGGTAGCGGCAAAGACAGTCGAGCTTTCAACATTTTTAAAAATTCTCAACGCTCTTAAAAAGTTCTTTACAAACAAAATTGTTTTGCTTGTTTTCGGACTTGCCGTTTTGTTTATACTGATATATGTTATTACATTTGTCAGACGCCTTCAGCGTGATAAAGAACGCATTGCAAAACGCCGTAGGGAACAGGAAGAACTTGACAAACAGCTTTACGGAGATGATGATTATCTTCCGCCGCCTCGTCCAAGAAGGTAAATGTAATTAATAAAAGTAAAAGCCGTCGCAAAATTTTATCTTGCGACGGCTGATTTTTATTGTTTTCTTAATTCTTCTACAAATTTTTCAAGTTCTGCTTTTTTTTCGTTATTTAACATACGATATTTTGCAATCAAGATACTTTCTTTTTTTGATAGGGTGTTCGAATTTACAGTGGTTCTTGATTTATTATACATCGGACTGCTTACGGAAAAGTCATTGTCGCTTTTGTAAAATTCTTCAACGCTTGTTCCGAATATAGTGGCAAGTGTCAAAATTTGAACGGTATTAGGCAAGGTATCGCCGCTTTCCCACTTGGTGTATGTGGTTCTGTCAGTACCCATAAGTTCGGCGATTTGATGTTGAGTCAAATGGTTTATTTCTCTAAAATATTTTATATTTGTTTTAATATTTTCTCTTATAATGTAATCATTTTTGTTCATAAAACTCCCCCCTTAAGCCTTATATTTGGATTATATCATACTCATTCGACTAAAATCAACAAATATATTCTTTTTTCATTATTTATTAATAAATGGATAAAAGCACGCTTTTTTGCAAATAATTACTTTGTACATAAAACGAAAAGGATGATTATGTGCAATATTACAATAAGGTAGAAATTTGCGGAATAAACACAAATGATTTAAAACTTCTTAAAGAAAGTGAAAAAATAGAACTTTTAAAAAAAGCTCAATCCGGTGACCAAAGAGCAAGGGACGAACTTATTAACGGCAATTTGCGTCTTGTCCTTTCCGTTGTTCAACGCTTTGCCAATAGGGGCGAGGGAATGGATGATTTGTTTCAGGTCGGTGTTATTGGCTTGATTAAAGCAATTGACAACTTCAATACTGCCCTTAATGTAAGGTTTTCAACTTATGCAGTACCTATGATAATCGGGGAAATACGCCGCTTTTTGCGTGACAATAATCCAATCAGAGTAAGTCGTTCACTTCGTGACACGGCATACAAAGCAATGCAAGTTAAAGAAAGGCTTACAAATAAGTATAATAAAGAACCCACCGTTGATGAAATTGCCAAAGAACTTGATATGAAAAAGGCTGATGTAGTGATTGCTCTTGAGGCTATTGTTGACCCTGTGAGCCTCTATGAGCCTGTTTATAACGACGGGGGAGATACTATATTCGTTATGGACCAAATCGGCGATAATTCCACCGATTCGGATTGGGTAGACGAAATTATGATGAGGGATAAGCTCAAAAATCTTGATGATAGGGAACACCGCATTTTGTATATGCGTTTTATGCAGGGTAAAACACAAATGGAAACCGCAGAGGAAATCGGCATTTCTCAAGCACAGGTGTCACGGCTTGAAAAGAATGCACTCAAAAGAATAAAGAGCGAATAAATAAAGACGAGAAGCAAAACACTTCTCGTCTTATATATTATTCTTTTACTCCGCTTAATTGTTTCCAATGGATTTTGCAGTATTCCTTGCCGTCAATCGGCGGATAATCCTTGTCATCAACTTTCGCTTCGTTCATACAATCGTATTCACCTACATATGCACATCTTTGGGCACTTTCGCCACCCTCTGTCATTGCAGGAATGTAGCTCAAACAAAACAGCCCTGCAATAACCACAACGATTGCAATAGGTGCAACCTTTGGGTTAATCTTTTTGAACAGCGGAGTGACATCGATTTTGTCAAGAAACTTAATCTTTGCAATGATGTTGCATGCAAGCACTGCAAGAGCATAGCCGAGGCAACCTGCAACAACGCCTACAACAAGACCTGCCAAAACATCGCTTGCGTAGTGAACCATCAAATATACACGGCTTCCCATTGTGCAAATTGCGATTGTCGGGAACAACCAGCAAATCTTTTTGTGGTCTTTTTTGAAGCAGATGAACATTGATGTTGCAATTTCAAATGCTGCGGTTGTGTGACCTGACGGGAACGAGTAATCGCTTTCGCTGAGCATTCCTGCACCCTTGTACCAAGCAAAGTATTCCGCAACACCCTGAAGCGTGTTGTACGGTCTAACTCTCAAAAACATAGGCTTAACGATTACATTCGTTACAAGTGTACCGATAACGATTGAAAAAATCAATGCCGCACCGTACTTTCTTGTTTTCTTAAACAGGCAAAGAACCGCACCGAAAACCACCATCGGAATTACAAATCTTTCATCACCGAATGATGTGAAAAACTTTGCAACCTGTGTCAAAAATCCGTTTTGCATGTGACCGAAGAAGCTGAAAACCCATAGGTCAAAGTTGTAAAATATGCTGTCAACCCTCTCGCCGAGCGTGGCAGCCGCAAGTAAAATAGCGTTCATATTTCTCTCCTTATTTGTTTATTGTTTTTAATACAGTACTACTATATCAAATTTTTGCTCTCTTTTCAATAACAATCTTGTCATATTTTTCCGTTTGTGCTACTATTAATTTGGAGTGTGATATTATGCTTATACTTACATCGGACGAAATCCGAGCAGTAGAAACAAATTGCTTTAAATATTATTCAACCGAAGCCGAGTTAATGCTTAAAGCCGGTACAGCCTGTGCCGACAGTATTATTGAAAAATACGGCGATAAATTAATTAACAGGAGTGTTTCGGTATTTTGCGGCAACGGTAAAAATGCAGGTGACGGTTTTGTTATCGCAAGACTTCTTTATGCTCACGGTGCAAATGCAAAAATCGTGCTTTGCGATAAGGCACCCGAAATTGCCGAACCGCTTAAATATTATAACGAAGCGGTTTCAAGCGGTGTGCCGGTAGAATTTTTTGGCGAGAGCAGTGCAAATGCCGACTTTATTGTTGACTGCATTTTCGGTATAGGCTTTCATGGTGAGGCCCGCAGTCCGTTTGATAAGATTTTTGAGTCTGTGAATAAAAGCGTGGCAACCGTAATTTCTGTTGATACACCGAGCGGCACAAACGCTACCGACGGCACAGCTTGCAAAAATGCCGTAAAAGCCGATTTTACAATAGCAATTTCAACACTTAAATATTGTCATGTTCTTCCGCCGTCAAACGCTCTTTGCGGCGAAACTAAAACCGTTAATATCGGTATTCCCGAGGATTGTTATTCATTCGGCTATGCACAAACGATAACTCAAAATGAAGTAAAAAAAATTATCCCTCCTCTTGATTTTAATGCGAACAAAGGTTCAAACGGTCATCTCCTATGCCTTTGCGGTTCCTACAAAATGCCGGGTGCAGCTGTTATTTGCTGCAAATCCGCAATCAGGAGCGGTGCGGGACTTGTAAAATTGACAATACCAAAATCGGCATATCCTATTGTTGCATCGCACCTTGTTCAACCGATTTTCAATCATGTTGAGGAGTCAAACGGAATGTACAGCGAAAAAGCTCTTGAAGAAATATCAAACGATATGCAGTGGGCAAGTGCAATAGTTCTCGGTTGCGGTATGGGCGTCAGCAATGATACAAGAAAAATCACCGAATTTGTGCTGAAAAATTCAAAAGTTCCCGTTATTCTTGATGCCGACGGTATAAATTGCATAACTTCGAGCATAGATATATTAAAGGATGTTAAAGTACCTGTTGTTCTTACGCCGCATCCGGGCGAGATGTCACGGCTCGTGTCAAAATCGGTGGGAGAAGTACAGTCCGACCGTATCGGTATTGCAAAGGATTTTGCAAAGAAGTACGGAGTAACGATTGTATTAAAAGGTGCAAACACCGTAGTTACGGACGGAGAAACGGTGTTTGTAAATATGAGTGGCAATCCTGCAATGGCTATGGGTGGTACGGGTGATATGCTCAGCGGAATTATCGGCTCGTTTGTTGCACAAGGAATAAATCCGTATGACGCAGCAAAGGCAGGCGTGTATATTCACGGATGTGCCGGTGATGAAGCCGCAAAAGCCGTAAGCCAAAGGGGAATAACCGTTTTTGATATGATAGACCGACTCGGTGCTTTAATGTCCAAATATTAATGCAAGAGTTGATTTTATGAAAAAATTAATATCATTTTCAATGTGCCTTGTGTTTCTGCTTTTGTGCGGTTGTTCAACCGTCAAAAGTACAGTTGAGTTAAAGCCGAAATATTCTCAAACCGCAACGGTCAAAATGGGTGATTATTCCTATTCAGCCAATGTAAAGTTTGACGGTAAAAGCGTGTACATAACCCCCACTTCAACAAATGCAAGCGGAATGACGATTTCCTGCAACGGCAAAGAGGTTGCTTTTTCAAGGCGAGATATGCTCACAAAGGCGGACAAATCAAAGGTTTCCGCCTATAATCCCGCCGTGCTGTTTTATGACGCAATCACAACTGCTTCGGATTGTAAAAAGGTTGATAACGCTTATGTTTTTGACGGCAAAACTTCGGTCGGCAACTTCACTTTGACAGTCAATCAATCATCGGAACTTGTCAGTTTTAATATCCCCGATGCCGATTTCAGCATTGAGTTTGATGTTAACAGTAAATAAAGTTAATAAATATATTATATAAATAGCAAAAAAGGCTTGATTTTTCAGGCCTTTTTTGTTATAATGCTAACGCATTCGTAAAAAAGAAAGCGAATTCGCACACAATGAGGTTGAGCCAAAGGTTACAAAATAGGCTCTTGCCATACTTCATTGTGGAGGATTAACCTTAAAGGAGGAAATGAAAATGGCAAATGTAGTTTCTATGAAACAGCTTTTAGAAGCAGGTGTACACTTTGGTCACCAAACAAGAAGATGGAACCCTAAAATGGCTGAATACATCTTCACAGAGAGAAATGGTATTTATATCATCGATCTTCAAAAGACAGTAAAGAAGTTGGACGAGGCTTATATGTTCGTTCGTGATCTCGCAGCAGAAGGCGGAAGCATTATCTTTGTCGGTACAAAGAAGCAGGCTCAGGAGAGCGTTAAGGAAGAGGCTATCCGTTGCTCAATGCCATATGTAAATGCAAGATGGCTTGGCGGTATGCTCACAAACTTCAAGACAATCCGCGGTCGTGTTGCTCGTCTTGCTCAGCTCAAGAAGATGCAAGAGGACGGCACATTCGATCTTCTTCCAAAGAAGGAAGTTGCAGGTCTTGAGCTTGAAATTGAAAAGCTTGAGAAGTACCTCGGCGGTATCACAGAAATGAAGAAGATTCCTGATGCAATGTTCATCGTTGACCCACGCAAGGAAAGAATCGCTGTATCAGAAGCAACAAAGCTCGGTCTTCCAATCGTTGCTATCGTTGACACAAACTGCGATCCTGATGAAATCGACTATGTAATTCCTGGTAACGACGACGCTATCCGTGCAGTAAAGCTTATTGCCGGTGCTATGGCTAACGCTGTTATTGAGGGTAGAGACGGCGCTGATGCAGTTGCTCCTGAAGAAGCTCCTGCAGCAGAAGAAGCAGCTGAATAATTTATAACTTAATTTTACTTTATTATATTGGAGGATATTATTATGGCATTTACAGCACAAGATGTAAAGGCTCTTCGTGAGAAGACCGGCGTTGGTATGATGGAGTGCAAAAAGGCTCTCGTTGAAGCTGACGGCGATATGGATAAGGCTATCGACTTCCTTCGTGAAAGAGGCCTTGCAGCTGCACAGAAGAAGGCATCAAGAATTGCCGCTGAAGGTGTGGTTCTCCCTTACTATGACGAAACTGCAAAGAAGGGTGTTGTTCTTGAGGTTAACTCAGAAACAGACTTCGTTGCAAAGAATGAAAAGTTTATGTCTTTCGTAGAAGGCGTTGCAAAGACAATCCTTGCAACAAATCCTGCCGATGTTGAAGCTCTTAAGGAAGAGAAGTTCAACGGCACAGACAGAACTGTTACAGAAACACTTAACGACCTCGTTCTTGCAATCGGTGAAAATATGAAAGTTCGCCGTTTTGAAAGAATGGACGGTATCGTTTCAACATACATCCATGCCGGCGGCAGCGTTGGTGTTATGGTTGGTTTTGATGTTGCAGACGAATCAAAGGCAGCTGATCCTGAATTTGTAGCTATGGGCAAGAATGTTGCTATGCAAATCGCAGCTATGAATCCTGAATATTTGAGCAGCGAAGACATCTCTGCAGAAGAATCAGAAAAGATGCACTCAATCACTGTTGACAGTGCTCTCAACAAGCCTGATTCACTTCCTATTCCAATCCTCAGCAAGCTTATCGACGAAGCTATCAACGATAAGAAGTGGACTGATGAAGACATCACAATTTATCAGGGTCTTGACAATAAGCAAAGAAAGAACTTCACAAACTTCATTTCTAAGGAAGCTCTTGAAATTCTTGCAGGCATCGCAGTTTCACACAAGGACGAAATCGTTGACAACAAGATTTTCACAGGCCTTGTAAAGGGTAGACTCCAGAAGCAAATCAAGGAAGTTTGCCTTCTTGAACAAGACTTCGTTCGTTCAGATCTCTTCCAGGGTTCGGTTGCAGGCTATATTGAAAGCGTTGCAAAAACTCTCGGCACAGAAATCAAGGCAACAAACTTCATCCGTATGATGAAGGGCGACGGCCTCGAAAAGAGAGAAGAAAACTTCGCAGAAGAAATTGCAAAGCAAATCAACGGTTAATTAAACATTTAAGAGCATCTCGAAAGAGGTGCTCTTTTTTGCAAATATTTTATAACATAGGTGTTTTATGAAAAGCTATTCAACCATTCTTTTTGACCTTGACGGAACACTCACAGATTCATCGCAGGGGATTATTAATTCTATCATTTATGCACTTGAAAAGTTTGATATTAATGATTATGAAATGTCACTTTTGAGAAAGTTTTTAGGCCCTCCGCTTCACGAATCATTTGAAAAATACTTTGGTTTTGATAAGGAAAAATCTTTGCAGGCAGTAAAACTTTATCGAGAGTATTTCAGCACAAAAGGCTTGTTTGAAAACGAAGTTTATTGCGGTATAACCAACCTGCTTCAAAATCTTAAAGAAAACGGAAAAACTCTTATTGTTGCCACCTCTAAGCCTCAGCCGTTTACTGACAGGATAATGGAGCATTTTGACCTCGCAAAATATTTTGATTTCATTGCAGGTTCAAATTTGGATACTACTCGCTCAAAAAAGGCAGAGGTAATTGAATATGCGCTTAATGAATGTAATATCAAGGACAAATCCAAAGTTGTAATGATTGGCGACAGAGCAGAGGACATGATTGGTGCTCAATCAGTAGGTATTGATTCAATAGGAGTAGAATATGGATATGGCACCTTT
>NZ_CAKTGT010000004.1 GCF_934561735.1 uncultured Eubacterium sp. | reverse complement strand
ATTGCGGCTTGCGTAATCGGCGGTGTATCGTTTGTAGGCGGTACAGGTAAAATCAGCGGTATCGTAATCGGCGTACTTCTTTTGCAGATTATCTTTGCAGGACTTAATTTCCTCTCGGTATCGGCAAATATGCTTTATATCATCAAGGGTGTAATCATTCTCGTGGCTTGTGCAATTGATATGCGTAAATATCTTGCACGCAGATAAATTATTTGTTAAAATCTTGTGGAGAACAGTTTTGTCTGTGTCAAAGCAAGCGTTATAAATCCCCCTGAAAGGCAGTGAAAAATATGAATGAAAACAATACAATGAATTTGAATACGGAAAGAAAGCCCGGAGGACTTTACCGAAATGTCAAAATGTCGGTAAAAACCGCCGACAAGCTCATTCTTATAGGTATTATCGTTCTTATCGCCTGTATGATTTTTGCGGTAAGTCATGCAGGCTTCACTGTCACATTCAATACAGACGGCGGCTCTCAAATAGACAGTCAAAAGGTTATGTACGGTCAACTTGTCGATGTGGATGAAAATCCGGTAAAAGAGGGTTACACCTTTACCGGATGGTACACCGATAAGGATTGCACAAATCGGTTTGATGTCAACAAAGATACAGTCAGCGACAGCTTAACTTTGTATTCGGGTTGGGCAAAGAAATAATTAACGGAGAACGGTTATATGTATACAGCAAGTGAAAAAAGATACGATACTATGGTTTATAACAGATGCGGCAACAGCGGATTAAAACTCCCTGCCGTGTCATTCGGATTTTGGCATAATTTCGGCGATAATTGCCTTTATTCAAATATGAAGGATTTGTGCTTTACCGCTTTTGACAACGGTATTACCCACTTTGACCTTGCAAATAATTACGGTCCCGAACCGGGAAGTGCCGAGAAAAATTTTGGCAAAATCTTAAATCAGGAAATGAAGGCTTACCGTGATGAAATGATAATCAGCACCAAGGCAGGCTATGAGATGTGGCAAGGACCTTACGGTTGCAGAAACGGCAGTCGCAAATATCTTCTTGCAAGTCTTGACCAAAGTTTGCAGCGTATGGGCCTTGATTATGTGGATATTTTTTATCATCATTGTCTTGACCCCGAAACTCCGCTTGAAGAAACCATGGGTGCACTTGCAACAGCGGTTCAAAGCGGCAAGGCACTTTATGTAGGCGTTTCAAATTACGACGGCGAAAATTTGGAAAAGGCGTGTAAAATACTTACCGACCTGAAATGTCCGTTTGTCATCAATCAAAACAGATATTCGATTTTTGACAGAACCATAGAGAATAACGGCTTAAAGCAAACTGCGGTTGAACTCAAAAAAGGCATAATTGCTTTCAGTCCTCTTGCACAGGGGCTTCTCACAAACAGGTATTTAAACGGCATTCCGAGCGACAGCAGGGTTGCAAAAGACAGCAGATTTTTGAAGCAGTCGGCGATAACCGATGAAAAAATTGCAAAAATCAAGGCATTGTCAAAAATTGCGGAGCAAAGAGGTCAAACTCTTGCCGAAACAGCTCTTGCGTGGGTGCTCAAGGACGGTGCGGTTACTTCTGTTTTAATCGGAGCATCAAAGCCGTCACAAATTCTTGATAATATCAAAGCTATTCAAAACACTTCGTTTTCTTCTGAAGAACTTGAAGCAATAGATAAAATAAGTTTGGATTGACATATTAATGATTAAAGATAATCCGGAACCTTTTTCGATACGCTGTAGGCTGTGAAAAAAGGTTTTCGACATATTAATGCACATTTTCGTAATGTGCATTTTTTCTTGTGCTTAAACACTAAATGATTTATAATATTATTAAAGGAAAGGTGATGTTATGCCGGCTTACTCAACTCATTATTTGTTTGCGTATGAACTTATGGAAAAAATTAAGAGCAATGTTGATTTTGCCCTTGACGAACAGGCGGTATATATCGGCACTCAGGGTCCCGATATATTTTATGACCACAGAATTTTGCCATGGATGTGCGGCAAAAGTTTGCGTAAAGTCGGTTCTGTTTTGCACAGGACAAAGCCGAGTGTTCAGTTTGACGCTTTGCGTGATTATGTAAATCAATATCCTGATGACGATATTGCAAAATCTTATGCCGTGGGTTTTATTCTTCACTATGCACTTGACAGGGTTTGCCATCCGTATGTGTATTTTATGCAATACAGATTTAAGGAACTTTATCCCGATATTCATACCTTTACGGCTCACAATATGGCAGAGTTTGCACTTGATTCTTATTTGCTGTTTAAGAGGTTAGGCGTGCAAAATCCTGCGTCGTTTGATACTTCAAAAACTCTTAATTATACAGATTTAACACGCACGCATTGTGCAAAAATCATCAGTTTTTTTGTATCGAATTCAACGGAGAATTTTGTCAGTAAATTCGATGCCGAACAGGCGATAGACGATTTAAAATACATTCAAAAGGTCACCTTTGACCCAAACGATAAAATTTGCAAGGTGCTGAAGCCTGCCGAAACTTTTGCTTCGCCGTTCACAAAGAATTTTAAGCCGTCCTCTATGTTCAGGGTTGACGATATGCAATATGCCGCAAAGTTTGCCAACAACAGACACGGTATCTGGTACTCACCGTATAATAAAAGCGTTGCGAGAAATGAAAGTTTTGCTGATTTGTATGAAAAGGCAAAGCCTGAAGCAATCTCTATGATACAAGGCTTTTTTGCAAATAAAGACACTTTTGAACTTACAGGCGATTTGTCGTTTTTAACAGGCGAGAGGGTATGTGATGTTTAGCGGCAAAACTCTAAAAACGCAGCCTTTTCAAGCTTTGGTATTGATTTTTTGTGCTTAAAGTGATATTATAAAAGTATAGTAATAGTTAAAGTTAACTTTAAGTCTATAATTTAAAGGAGATGAAATATGTATTCGATCAGCGAAGTCGCAAATATGTTTGATTTGCCGGTTTCAACATTGCGATATTATGATAAAGAGGGGCTTTTTCCAAAGTTAGAGAGAGTTTCCGGCATACGCAAGTTTTCAGATAACGAGATTGAATCGCTTCGTGTGATTGAGTGTCTTAAAAAATCGGGGCTTGAGATTAAGGAAATCAAGCAGTTTATGGATTGGTGTCAAGAAGGGTCGTCAACATTTGAAAAACGCAGAGAACTTCTCGGCAAGCGTCGTGAAGTTATAAGGACCGAAATGGCTGAAATGGAACATAGTTTGGATATGCTTAATTTTAAATATTGGTATTATGACACGGCGATTAAGGATGGCACGGACGAAAATGTGCTTGCAATGTTCCCGGATAAATTCCCTGATGGCATACAGGAACTTTATAATAAAACTCATAAAAGTTAAATGTCTAAAAGTAAAACACCGCAAGCTCAAAAAGTTGAGTTTGCGGTGTTGTTAATTTATACAAATACATAATGAATGAGTAACATATATGATATGGTGCCGACCGATATGCTGATTAGCGTGTTACGCTTCCACAAATGTACAATTACCGTGAGAGCAATGGCAATCAGCTGCGGTGCAAGTATGTTCATATCAAAGGTGTAGCCGTCCTTTATGCAATAGATAATCAGTATTCCGATTATTGCAGGCGGCATAATGTCGCCGAGGTATTTAACGATTTTCGGCACCTCTCGTTTACCGAAAGCGGCAAACGGAATCAATCTTGTTGCAAATGTAACGGCACCGGCAACAAGTACGGTGATGAGCATTTGAGATGTAGAAAGCATTATTTTACCTCCTTTTTGTCACCCGACAGGAACGGTTTAAACGCAAGAAGAAGCGACACCGTAACTATGAGGCTCGGAAGCAAAAACTTGTCCGGTCCGAAAATAAACAGGCAAATAAGTGCACATACTATACCGAGAAATCCCGGAAGTTTGGATTTTGAAGCAAGAATTTGGTCAAGGAAAATAACTACAAACAGTGCGGTCATTGAAAAATCTATGCCCGTAAAGTCAATTTTTATCAGCTGACCGGCAAGGTTGCCGATGACAGAACCGATTATCCAATATGCGTGGTCGAATATTCCTATCAAAAATCTTGCGTCGCCTTCGTTAACGCCTTTCGGTACGGTGTTAAACGATGTGTTAACTCCGTATGTTTCGTCCGTAAGCGAAAAAATAAGCGACGGGTATCTCCAACCGTAGCTTCTGAACTTTTCTATAAAGCTCAAGCCGTAAAATATATGGCGTGAATTTACAAAAAATGTCATTATCGCAATGTTTGCAAGATTTGCTCCCGAGCCAATCATTGATACGAGCAAAAATTGACCCGAGCCGGCATATACAAGAAGCGAAATAACAATCGCCCAAACCCAGTTGTAGCCGATTTCAAACAAAGAAATGCCAAAAGCCGAGCCTAAAAACAGGTATCCGAACAAAACGGGCAAAGACATTTTAAACGCAAATTTTACCGTCTTTGTTTTGTTGTAATTCATTATTAAATTATCCCTCTCAACAGCAGAATACTGTATATTTACATAAAGCAAAATGATTTTACAACATTGGTATATTTTTGTCAACCGAGGAAAAATAATTTAGTTGTATTTTTTGTCGTTTTATGGTATAATTAAAACTCATTCTAATATTATGTCAGAGAGGGACTACTAAAATGGAAAAGAAAAGAAGCAGCTTTAAAGGCTCTATCGGCTTCGTTCTTGCAGCAGCGGGAAGTGCCGTAGGCCTTGGCAACATTTGGCGATTTCCGTATTTGGCAGCTAAAGATAACGGTGGATTTTTTATTCTTTGTTACATCATCTTGGCTCTTACATTCGGATTCACGCTTTTGGTTACAGAAATTGCACTTGGCAGAAAAACAAAGCAATCTCCGCTTACCGCATACGGTCAACTCAACAAAAAGTTCAGACCGCTCGGTACAATCGCAACTCTTGTGCCGATAATTATTTTGCCGTATTATTGTGCAATCGGCGGATGGGTGCTCAAGTATTTCATCAGCTTTGCAACAGGCGATGGCGTAGCAGCCGCAGCGGATAACTACTTCACAGATCATATTACAAGTCTGTGGCTTCCAATCATTTTGATGGCTGTATATGTTGTTGCAACCGCAGTAATCGTTTTCGGCGGCGTAAACAAGGGTATTGAAAAAACAAGCAGAATTCTTATGCCTATTCTTTTTGTTCTTATTATTTGTATCGGCGTGTTTGCACTCACTCTTAAGTACACAGATGCAGACGGCGTAACCCGTACAGGTTTGCAGGGTCTTAAGATTTATCTTGTACCCGATTTTAAATCACTTACGCTCAAATCAACATTTACAACTATTTTTGACGCTCTCGGTCAGCTTTTCTACTCAATCAGCGTTGCTATGGGTATTATGGTTGCCTACGGCTCTTATGTTGATGACGACACAAACCTTATGAAGTCGGTTAACCAAATCGAAATTTTTGACACCTTGGTTGCACTTCTTGCAGGTCTTATGATTGTTCCGTCAGTGTTCGTGTTTATGGGCAAGGACGGTATGACAGCAGGCCCGGGCTTGATGTTTATCTCGCTTCCGAAGGTATTTGCCGCAATGGGCAAAATCGGTATTGCGGTAGGTGTTGTATTCTTTGTTATGGTGCTTTTTGCCGCTATTACATCATCTGTTTCAATTATGGAAGCTATCGTTTCGTCACTTATGGACAGATTCCATTGGAAGCGTAACACCGCCGGTGTTGTCGTTTTGGTATATGCTTTGATTGCCGGCACAATCGTTTGCCTCGGCTACAATAAGTTTTACTTTGAACTTACACTTCCAAACGGCACAGTCGGTCAAATTCTTGATGTTATGGACTATGTCAGCAACAATATCTTTATGCCGATTGTTGCATTCTTCACCTGTATTCTTGTCGGCTGGGTTGCAAAGCCAAAGACTATTATTGATGAAGTTACAAAGAACGGCGAAAAGTTCAACCGTAAGATTATTTACAATGTAACGATTAAGTTTGTTGCACCTGTGCTTTTGGTTATCCTTTTTGCTCAGGCAATCGGACTTTTCAGTTTTTAAAATCTAACAAAAATGCAGACTTTTTCGGTCTGCATTTTTATTTTACCTTGTATTGATATTAATTTTGGTTTGTGCTATTATTTTTTAGAGGTGACATTATGCAAAAGGACAAAACAAATGTTATGCGTGTGCTTGACCAAAAGAAACTTGAATACACGCATTACGCATATGACAATATGACCACAAATGCGGTTGAAGTGGCAAACGGACTCGGTACCGACCCGGAATTTTTGTACAAAACCTTGGTGACGGTCGGCAAGTCAAAGGAACATTATGTTTTTATGGTGCCTGCCGAGCACGAGCTTGATTTGAAAAAAGCCGCAAAGGCAGTAGGTGAAAAAAGTATCGAGATGATTCCGCAAAAGGAACTTCTGCCGCTTACAGGCTATATCCACGGCGGATGCTCGCCTATCGGGATGAAAAAGCAGTTTAAGACAACCATCCATATCAACGCTCAAGAAGCGGAAAAAATCTTTTTCTCGGGCGGCAGAGTGGGCTGTCAGGTCTGCACCTCGCCAAAGAATTTGGAAAAGGTAGTCCGACTTCAGTATAAAGATATAATCAAAGACGCCGATTGAATTAATAATAAATAACCCCGAGCCGTTCGCTTCATTTCGGAACGGTTCGGGGTTATATTTTTTATTGTTCGTTTTTGGCTTCGTCGGTGTCACGGTAGTATTGTGTGAATGGGTGGAAGCGTTCCTGCTCCTCCCAAATCTGCTTTGCCATCGGTGCCCATTCTTTTGCATAAAGGTCGCACTTTGAGCAAAGTTCTTCTGCCGATTCAGGGCAGGTGAGGTTTGTTGATTTTGCACCCGTTACATCAATGATATGCCTTAACGCCTGCGGATTTTCAAGCATCGGGCAAGGGCGGAGCATATTGTTATTGAACGGCTGTCCCTTGTAATATTGCTTGAAAAGAGGCGAACGCAAACATTCAAGAATACTCTTTTCTCTGATGTTGCTGTCGCTGTAATGGATGAATACGCAAGGCTCTGCATCACCCTCGCTGTTGATGTGGAAATAGTTTCTTCCGCCTGCGATGCAACCGCCTACAAATTCGCCGTCGTTTTGGAAGTCCATAACAAATATCGGCTTGCCTTTTCGTGTTCTTCTCTTTTTGCGGATAGTTCTGTAAACATGTTCTCTTTGCTCCGGAGTGAGAAGCAATGAAGTGTCTGCATCCGAGCCGACCGGCATATAGTGGAAGTAAAGAGCAAATTTTGCACCCGCTTCAATTTCCATATCATAAAACTTGTCCGAGGTTACGGCGTCATAGTTTTTACTTGTGTAGCAAACCGATGTGCCGAAAATACACTTGTGTTTTTTGAGCAACGCCATAGCGTCAACAACTTTTTGGTAAACGCCCTCGCCTCGTCTTGCATCTGTTGTTTCCTCTGTGCCCTCAATAGAAAGTGCAAGTGCAAAGTTGCCCGATTTCTTCAATTCTTCGCAGAATTCGTCGTCAACAAGCGTGCCGTTTGTAAATGCAAGAAAGATGCAGTCTTTGTTTTCGTTTGTGAGGGTAAGAATATCCTTTTTGCGTACAAGCGGCTCGCCGCCCGTGAACATAAAGAAGTGCGTGCCGAGAGCCTTTGCCTCGGTAACGATTTTTCTCATTTCGTCAAGAGTAAGATTTGAGTGATGACCGTATTCGGCAGCCCAACAGCCTTTGCATTTGAGGTTGCATGCAGAGGTAGGGTCCATAAGAATAATCCACGGAATGTTGCACTTGAGTTTATCTCTGTTTTCACGCAGGGTTGAAGTTCCAATATATCCTGCATCAATCGCAAAGGTAAGGAGCACATTTGTAAGAAGCTCCTTGTCGGTTTCTTCAATAATACGGTAAACATATTCGTTCCAAGTGTTTTGCGGATTGGTGATAACATCAAGCGGAGCGGTCCAGGTTGATTCGGGGAACAGATTTCCTGTAACCGCTTTGCCGATTTTGAGTACCTTTGGTATATTCCTTTTTGGATTTTTGTAAACATAATTAACAAGAGGTCTGCCTATCTTGTGTAATGTGCTTGCTTTGAACTTCATATTTATACCTCTTTTTTGTGCTTTTTACATTGCTTCAGGAACATCAACCTTGAGCATAACAAGAATGTTTTTGATTGTGTTTTTAACCGCAGTGCAAAGGAAAAGTCTTGCTTCGGTAAGTTCTTTATCCTCGCTTACAACTCTGTGTGCGTTGTAGAATTTGTGGAAAAGAGTTGCAAGGTCAATTACGTAGTGAGTGATTTTTGCAGGGTCGTAATTCTTTGCCGCACCGATAATTTCATCGGTAAGTCCTGCAAGGTGAGAAATAAGGTCACGCTCCTCGTCCGAATTAAGTCTGTTGAGTGCTTCTGCAGACGGTGTAACAACCTCAATGCCTTCTTCTGCGGCTTTTTTGATGATTGAGCAAATTCTTGCGTGAGCGTACTGAACATAATATACAGGGTTTTCGCTGCTTTGTTTTGCCGCAAGTTCAAGGTCAAAATCAAAGTGCGAATTCGGCTCACGGAGATTAAAGAAGAATCTTGCCGCATCAATCGGAATTTCTTCAAGAAGAGTATTAAGTGTGATGGCTTTGCCCGAACGCTTTGAAAGTTTGATTGTTTCGCCGTTTCTGACAAGGCGAACCATTTGCATAATAACAATGTCAAGTCTGTCTGCATCAAGTCCGAGAGCGGTAAGTGCCGCTTTCATTCTCGGAATGTAACCGTGGTGGTCTGCACCGAGAACATCAATAGCTTTGTCATATCCGCGGGTTACAAGCTTGTTGTAGTGGTATGCAATGTCAGGCACAATGTAGGTAGGAATACCGTTTGCACGGATAAGCACGATGTCTTTATCATTGCCGAATTCGCTTGCTTTAAACCAAAGTGCTCCGTCTTGCTCATAGGTTACGCCTCTTTCTTTGAGTGCTTCGATAACCTTTTGAACCGAGCCGTCCTTGTGGAGAGTTGATTCTCTGAACCACTTGTCGTACTTAATTCTGTACTTGCCGAGGTCTGCTTCAAGACCTGCGATATTTTTAGGCAAAGCATACGCAACAAGTGCATCTCTGCGTTCCTGTGAGTCACATTCTGCGTATTTGTCGCCGACTTCGCTAAAGAAGTTTCTTGCATGCACGGTGATGTCCTCGCCGTGGTATGCGTCCTCAGGAAGTTCAACATCCTTGCCGCATTCCTGCAAATATCTTACTTCAAGCGAGGTTGCAAATTTTTCAATCTGGTTGCCGGCATCGTTAACATAAAATTCTCTTTGAACATCATATCCTGCCGCATCAAGCACACTTGCAAGGCAGTCGCCGATTGCACCGCCGCGAGCGTTGCCGATGTGCATAGGTCCCGTCGGATTGGCAGATACAAATTCCACAAGGATTTTTTTACCCTCGCCGTAGTTTGAACGGCCGTAGCTGTCACCGCTTGCAACAATGTCTTTGAGTACATCGCTGTAATACTTGTCCGAAAGATAAAAATTGATGAAGCCCGGACCTGCGATTTCGCATCTGTCGATGTAGCCGCCGTCAAGGCTGAAATTCTTTACTATTGCTTCCGCAATCATACGAGGTGCCTGATGAAATGCTCTTGCACCTGCCATTGCGATGTTTGATGAAAAGTCGCCGTTTTTCTTGTCGGCAGGTTTTTCAATTATAAATTTTGGCATATCCGCCTGAGGCAAATCTCCGTTTTCGATTGCCGAATTAACAGCATTTTCGATAGCCTCGTAAAGTTTGTTTTCTACTTCTTTTACCATTTTTGACATGTCTGTTCTCCCGATTATTCACATACTTTGAATTTTATTATTACATCGTTTTGCGAGGAAATTGCACCGTTTATATCTATGTCATAGCTAAACTTAAATGTTCCCTCGTTTTCGTTAAAATCGTTTTCAACCTCTCTGCCGAAAATCCCCATCAGCATATCGCCGTATTCCGTGCCGTAATTGCACAGGTGACGCTTTGATTTTTCTATAATCAGGCAAGAGGAGTAAGGTCCCGATTTAATCATCTCAACCTTGCTTTCGTCTTTGGCAATGTTGAGCTTTGCACGGATAGGTGTTGAACCGGTTTCAAGTTCTTCGTTATACCTGATTATGTAATTGTCGTCATCATGTTCAACCGTGCCGACTGTTTTCATTTCAACTTGGTCTTTGTCATCGTCAAATTTTTGATGACCTATGATAGTTATCAATGCCTTAGCCATCAGATAATGCCTCCACGCTTAATTGCAAGGTCAATCAACCTGTCGATAAGCTCCGTATATCCTACGCCTACGGCTTCAAACAATTTAGGGTACATACTGATTGATGTTTGACCCGGAATAGTATTTATTTCGTTAAGCAAAACTCTTTTGTCTGCTTTTGTAACAAAAAAGTCGCATCTGCTCATACCCTCACAGCTTAAAGCCTTGTATGCTCTGAGAGCCGCCTGTCTGACTTCGTTTCTCTTTTCTTCGTTCAAAAGAGCCGGAATATGAAGCTCAGATGCCGGATTGTTGTACTTTGCGTCAAAATCATAGAATTCCGCGGCCGCAACAATTTGACCGACTTCTGCCGCAACAGGTTCTTCGTTGCCGAGAACTGCAACTTCCACTTCTTGACCTTCGATGAATTCCTCAAGAACAACTTTTTTGTCCTCTTTGAATGCCTTTTCTATGCCTACAATGAGTTCCTCCTCGTTGTGAGCCTTTGTTATGCCGACCGATGAACCGGCGTTTGCAGGTTTAACAAAAATAGGGAAGCCTAATTTGCTGATTGCAAGGTCAAGGCATTTTCTGCTGTCCTTGCCGTATTCGTATTCGGTAAATGCACACCATTTTGCCTGCTCAATGCCAAAAGCATCGGCAACGGCGTTTGTAACCGCTTTGTCCATACAGCTGCCCGATGAGGTTGCATCACAGCCGACAAACGGAATTTGTGCAAGCTGCAAAAGCCCCTGTACTGTGCCGTCCTCACCGTTTTTGCCGTGAAGAACAGGAAATACAACATCAAGTTTGATTTGTTCGCCGTCCTCTGTTACGATACCGTGGATTTTGCTGTCAGGTGTGATGTATGCTTTTTTGAGCGAAGCCGATTTGAGCCATTCGTCGTTAGGAAGCATATTTACATCGTCATCAAACAAAAACCATTCGCCCTGTCTTGTTATGCCGAGTTTTACAATGTTGTATTTTTCTTTATTTATATTTTCAAGTATACTTTTTGCACTTATGCAGCTTATGTCGTGTTCCGACGATGCACCGCCAAAGAGTACACAGAGTGTTAATTTGCTCATTTTTTCACCTTGCTTAATGCCCGTGGGCAATATTCTATATAGTTTATCATATTTTAATAAAGAATTCAATATTACTTTAAAAATTATCTTAAAATAATATTTACAAAATAAATTTATAATAAATTAGTGACAAAACGCTTTTGATATGTTATAATTCATTAATTAGTGGGATTGTGTCTTGCAACAAATTAAAAATTTGTAAAGGGGCGGTTATACTGAAAAATGAAAAAAACAGCGATTTTGTTAACAAAACCGAAAAATCGCTCAGTCGTAATTTGAAGATTAAGGGTATACTTATTCCGATTATTTTTGCAATTATTGTTGTGAGCTTATGTGTTTTTCTCGCAAGTGACAATGTTGCGTTTTTTCCGAGCGGCAATCATCACGACAGTTTGACCACAACGGCACCAACACAAACAACGGAGTTTGATGAAGATGAATATGCACAGGTTATACAAGATTAAAGGCACATTTTACGATGTGCTGCTTGCACTGCTTTTGTTTTTGTTTTTTATTCTCGCAGTTGCATCTCCCACAATAGGCAATGCCGATTTTTACGGCAAGTTTCTCAGCGGAGATAATGTTACACAGGCTATACAAACCTCTTTGAACGAAAAGACAGCCGTAATAGCCGAAAAAACAGGTATTGAACCTAAGGCGTTTGAATATGCCGTGGGAAAAAACAAAATCAGTACTTTACAAAAAGAAATAGTCAAGTCCGCATTCAGCGGCGGCAATTATGATTATTCCGAAAGTTCAAATATCGAGGGCTGTTATCGTGACGGCATAACCGAATTTTACCGTTATAACGGATTTGAACTTGACGAAAAGGCACTTGACAGTGCCGTTGAGCTTGCTTGCACGGCGTTTAATGAGGCTATGGGAATAGACAACAATGTTGAGTTTTCGCAGTTTGTCGGCAGACTCGGAAGAACTGCGGTTATGCTGGTTATTGCGGTGCTTATTGTTATAATAGCCGTTTGCGTTAAAATTTATATGCTCAACGGTGCACGCACAAAAATGTTCAGCCATTACGCTTCGGCTATGATTTGTGTCGGTGTTGCTTTGATACTTCTTTGTGCGGCAAATTTTGCTTTTTCGTTCAGCCAAAATATGTATCTCACCGAAAACGGGGGAGTTAATATAGCAATGGGCAAAGCTTTTGATTTGTATTTTATCATTGAAGCGTGCTTCGGAGCTGTCCTTGTCATCGGCGGGTACAGTATGATGATATTTGTGTACAGATATTATGTACGCAAGGCAGAACATCAAAATTTAGAATTGGAAATAAACAAAACCCTTTATGTAGACAGTACAGACGGTGACAAAACCATCGGTGAACTTGTTGAACAGCAGGGAATGAATAAACAGGAGAACAGCTAATATGGAATTAACTTCGGCATTTAAGGATATAGAAAAAAATCTTTCTACCGTTAACGAAGAACTCGGCTTTAAAAAAACTGCCGAGGACGAAACATCGATTTACTTTAAAGGCGAAAAGGGCGTTTATCGTCTTGTTCACGATAAGAGTACAAACATTCTTCAATTTGAATGTGCTTATGAGGATAAGGGCGATGAAACCGAATACAATACCATTTCACGCAGCCTTTTTGAACTTGATGTTATTGATGACAGAGATGTAAAATCAACATCAAACGAGATTGTTGATGAACTTGAAAGACTTTTCAAGGTACGCAAGCAGGTTAATCTTGACAAGGTTAAAATGCCTAAATCTGTATCAAGAACCAAGGCTAAAAACGGTCTTGTAAGCTATGATGTGGACAGCCTTGCAAATCGTTTCGGCACACTTTATCCCGAATTTAAGGATGAAATCAAGAGAAATGTTATGCAATACGGCGAGTTTTTGCCTGAAGATTTCTTTATGAATTACGGCACTCCTAAGGTGCTTGATGTCATTAAAAACGGCACGGAAGCAGAGCGTAAAAAACTTTTCAAATTGCTCAACGAAGTGTATGAGGACGGTATAAATGATGTTCAGGATGTTATTGCCGTAACTATTCTCGGAGAGATGAAAAACGATAAGGAAATGATGGCTGTTGCCGATAAGTATATGATCGAATATATGGCAGGTGCCGTTCATGAGGTTAACAAGCTTACTGCAAAAAATAATAAATATACAAAGAAACTTAAAAATCCGCCGGCTTATAAGCCAAAGAAAAATAAGACCTTCAGTATGGCAAATCAGCTTGGTAACTAAATGATAAACAACAGTAAATTAACGCCGAAAAACAAAAAATCCGTTTTGACAAAAGCAGTGATATTTCCGCTTGTTGCGGGAATTATCATTGCCGCTGTTATTGTGGGTTTTAATTTCGGCGGCTCTTTTTTTGATGTAACAAATAATAGTGATGTTGCCTATTTTGATTCAAAAAACGGCAGCACTAAAATTGCAAAATTTCAATTCGGCGACAGTGAAATATCGGTTGTTGACGGATATGATTACTCGTTTTTGAACAACGGTGCGTGCTTTATAAAAGGTTCTCGCTTCGGTGAAGTCGGGGTAGGGTATTATCTCGTTTTGAAAAATCAAATTGAGCCGTTTGATAAGGAAAATATTACCGTAGTTGTCGGTGATAAAACTTATAAATATGAGTACAAAAACGAATTTTCGGTAAAAAATGAAAATGAAGTTTTTACATATAATTGCGATGTGAGTAAAGGCATTGTACTTTACTTCCAAAATGCGGAAAAATACGGTTTTTCGTCCGATTGCACCGCACTTGTTTATGAGGAGGTGACCGAATGATGCACGCTTCCTCACGCAAAATTTTGTCTTATTTGTTGTCGGTGATAACAGCCGTTTCGCTTGTTGTTGCCGTTATATCGGGCGTAAATCATTTAACGATAGGTAATAAGAATTTTTATATTAACTCCTTTTCAACTCGGGCTTTGGCAGATGAGTGCGATAAGCAACTGACTGAAAAGTATAAGACCTTGTCAACGAAAAGCAATCTTCCGCTTGATGTTTTTGACAGTGTAAAGGTGAAGTTTGATACAAAAGAAAGCCTCAGTCAAGCGGCTGAATTCTTGTTTGATGAAAATGACGCAACGCTGAAAAACGGCAGCAGATATAATTACTTTAAGTCAACAATTGGTGAATATATCGAAGCAAATGATATAAAAATGCCTGATAAAACCGTTGACCTTGTTGCAACGGAAGCCCAGCAGATTTATTCGGATACCGTAGGAATTCACAATCTTGAATTTTTGAAAAACGATGTGCAAAGGCAAAACACAAGGGCTGTTCATTGCTTTTCCGCCTGTGCTATTATGTTTGCTTTGGCGGCATTTATACTTGCTTATATTTATGATAAAAAGGTTCGGTTTGTGCTGTATTTTTCAAGCGGAATTATTACAGGCGGTGTTGCGACGGTTTTGTCATCGCTTGTGATGAGGCTTGCACATATCGGGACGGTTACGGTTTCGCCTGCCGTGTGGAACACTGTGTTTGATAATATGGCAAGCAATGTTTTGCTCTTTAGGATTATTGCCGGAATTGTTGTTTTACTCATCGGCACGGCTCTGTTCGTATTTGCACAGCATAGGATAAACCGTGAGCAAATGCGTAAGAATACACGGTATTCCAAAATCATTTCAAAATTATAGCAGAAAATAAAGAGTACGAGGCTTTCTTTGCTTCGTACTCTTTTACTTTATCTTGAAAATAAACCTTTTTTTATTTTTTTCGGCTCAATATAAAATCTGTTTTTGCCTTTCGGGAGGCCGTTTTGGAGGTATTCAAGCTTTTCTTCTGCCGATTTGCACTTTTTGAGTGCTTCGTCAACCGATGTAAGGCTCACCGTGCTTTTGTCGTGCGAATAAATCCATTCGTCGCTGTTGTCAACCTCGTTTTCGGAGGTTGTTTCCTCCGTCCATTGATGAACGCACTTGTTGGTGAAAAACACTCCCTGTTTGATGAGTTTGGCAGGATTTCCGGCATAAGATGCGTTGGAAGGCACTTTTTTGCCGGCACATACTGCCGCCGCTCCGATGATAGAACCCGAGCCGATTTGCGTTCCTTTGAGGAGCATTGCACCCTGACCAAGCCAAACATGGTCACCCAAAAGCACCGATGCACTGTGGTTTATGCGTTGCTTTGTTTCGCAGTCAAATACCAAATGCGGGTCGGCTGTACGCAATGTTATTCCGTAAGAAAACAATCCGTTGTTGCCGATGAAAATATTTTGCCTTTCGGATGTAACGGCAACAAGTCTGCCGTTGAGAAAGCAGTTTTTGCCAAAATAAATTGAAGTATTGTTGTTGCCCGTGATGTCAAGATAATACCAATGCTTGCTTTTGCTTAGGTAAAACAGCGTGTTTTCGCCGTTAATTTTCAGCATGCAGTTTTTCATCTTAACCCCGTCTTCAATCACGATTATGTTGTTTGAGCCGTTAAAGGTAATGCTGCTTTGCTCAAATTCAATGTTATTTATGTCGCCGTGGATGATTTTGTTCTCTCCAACATCGTCAAATTGTGTCTTGTCGGTAATTGTTATCATAGTTAACACCTCAATGTGCTATTTGATTTTTTCTCTTGCGGCTTTAACCTGTGCCAAAACATTTTCAGGGCACGGAGAGCCTGCAACCTTTCTGTCATTTACGCATTTTTCAAGATTAATCGCTGTGTAAACCTCGTCATCAAAGAGGTCGCAAATCTTTTGATATTCTTCAAGCGGAAGCGTTTCAAGCGTAAGCCCCTTGTCTATGCAAAGTGCAACAAGTTCGCCTGTGCATTTGTACGCATCTCTGAACGGCAAACCTTTGCCTACAAGATAATCCGCACAGTCCGTAGCGTTGATGAATCCCTTTGCCGCCGCATTTCGCATATTGTCCTTGAGCACAGTCATTGTGTCAATCATCGGAGTAAATGCGTTGAGGCACATTTTAACCGTGTCAACAGCGTCAAATACAGCCTCTTTGTCCTCCTGCATATCTTTGTTGTATGCAAGTGCAATGCCTTTCATAACGGTGAGCAGGGTAGTGAGGTCGCCGAAAACCCGTCCGCTCTTGCCTCTTACAAGTTCTGCAATATCAGGGTTTTTCTTTTGCGGCATAATCGATGAGCCTGTTGAAAATGCGTCGTCAAGCTCAACAAATTTAAACTCCCAACTGCACCACATAATGATTTCTTCGCTGAAGCGTGAAAGATGCACCATTACAAGCGAAAGTGCACTTGCAAGTTCAATGCAAAAATCTCTGTCTGATACGCCGTCAAGCGAATTGTATGTAATGTCGTCAAATCCAAGCAAATCCGCAACCATATTTCTGTCAAGCGGATAGGTTGTGCCGGCAAGAGCACCCGAGCCGAGCGGGCATATGTTCATTCTCTTTTTAACATCGCCGAGGCGGTCAATGTCACGCAAAATCATTGCACAGTATGCCATCAAATGATGACCGAATGTGATTGGCTGTGCCCTTTGAAGATGCGTGTAGCCCGGCATAATCGTTTCGCTGTGCTCCTCCGCCTTGTTGCAAAGAACGGTTACAAGACCTTTGAGCTTTGCAATGATTTCGTCAATCTCGTCACGGAGAGTAAGACGAATGTCAAGTGCAACCTGGTCGTTTCTTGAGCGTGCGGTGTGAAGTCGCTTGCCCGTTTGTCCCAGCCTTGCCGTGAGTTCGCCCTCAACAAATGTGTGGATGTCCTCGGCTTCCATGTCGATGTGGAGCTTGCCGCTTTTGATGTCATTCAGTATATCGTTCAAGCCGTCAACGATTTTGTCGCTTTCGCTCTTGTCGATGATTCCCGTTGCACCAAGCATTGTTGCGTGTGCAATCGAGCCTTTAATATCCTGCTCAAACATACGGCAGTCAAAGCCGATGGATGAGTTAAAGTCGTTGGTTTCTTTGGCAAGCTCCTTCTTGAACCTGCCCTTCCATAATTGTGCCATATAAGTACCTCATTAAAAGTTTAGGACGGTCATTTACTAACCGCCCTAATTATAATATATTACATTTGTATTGTCAAACAGAGTTGATATTATTACTCCCTTGTGTAAAGGGAAATTGCCTTACTTGTTGTCCCTGTTTTGGTCAAGCAATGCCTTTACTTTGATTGAAAGACCAAAGAGGTTGATAAAGCCTGCAGCGTCTGCCTGATTGTATGCACCGCCGTCATCACCGAATGATGCAACATTTTCATCGTAAAGTGTGTACGGTGATGTGATACCTGCGTTGATAACATTGCCCTTGTAAAGCTTAACCTTTACATCACCGGTAACAGTCTTTTGTGTTTCGTCAACAAAAGCAGAAAGTGCTTCACGAAGAGGAGTAAACCATTGACCGTTGTATACAAGTTCGCCAAACTTTTGAGCGATGAGCTTCTTGTAGTGCTGTGTTTCCTTGTCAAGTGTGATTGTTTCAAGCATTTCGTGAGCCTTGTAGAGGATTTCGCCGCCCGGAGTTTCATACACGCCACGGGATTTCATACCTACAAGACGGTTTTCAACAATGTCAAGAAGACCGATGCCGTTCTTGCCGCCTACTTCGTTGAGCTTTTCAACGATTTCAAGTGCACCCATATCTTTGCCGTCAATAGCTGTCGGAACACCCTTTTCAAAGTGAAGTGTAAGATATGTAGGCTCGTCAGGTGCCTGCTCAGGCGATACGCCGAGTTCAAGGAAGCCCTCCTTGTTGTACTGCGGCTCGTTTGCCGGGTCCTCAAGGTCAAGTCCTTCGTGGCTGAGGTGCCATACGTTCTTGTCCTTTGAATAGTTTGTTTCACGGTTTATTTTAAGAGGAATGTTGTGTGCTTCTGCATATTCGATTTCCTGCTCACGGGATACGATGTCCCACTCACGCCATGGAGCAATGATTTCCATCTCAGGTGCAAATGCCTTGAGTGTAAGCTCAAAACGAACCTGGTCGTTGCCCTTACCTGTGCAACCGTGGCAGATAGCGTCTGCACCCTCTTTCTTGGCTACTTCTGCAAGTGCCTTTGCAATGCAAGGACGAGCGTGAGATGTGCCGAGAAGATAGTTTTCGTATTCTGCACCTGCTTTGAGGCAAGGCCAAATGTAATCCTCAACATATTCCTTTTTGAGGTCAAGGATGTAAAGCTTTGATGCACCTGTTGCAAGTGCCTTTTCTTCAAGTCCGTCAAGCTCCGTGCCCTGTCCTACATCACCGCTTACTGCGATAACTTCGCAGTTGTTGTAGTTTTCCTTGAGCCAAGGAATGATGATTGATGTATCAAGTCCGCCGCTGTATGCGAGAACAACTTTTTTGATGTCTTTCTTGTCCATAATATAAACTCCTTTATGCCGCCTTTGCGGCTCCGTTTTTTCTAACTGTCACTATTATATCACTTCATATTTATATTGCAACCCCTTTTTGCAAATTTCTGCATAAAAATACAAATAAAATTGCAAAAATTCGCTGTTATATGTATATATTTACAACAAAACACGCATAAATATACAAAACAATGAATACTGTAGGGGAGAACATCATCCTCCCGTAAATACCGTAGGGGAAGATATTATCTTCCCGTATTTCCGCAGGCGAACGCAGTTCGCCCCTACGGTTACCCAATATAAATGTATATAATATATAATAAATATCATTATAGTTTGGCGTTTGCATATAATAAATTGACAAAAAATTAAATCCGCAAAAAATTTTTTTATAAACTTTTTTCGCAAATACCAAAATAATCCGTCAAAAACCGCGTAAATAGGGCATTTTTTAAAAAATTTACAAATTGTTAAAAAAATTCATTTTTCTCTTGATTATTTTTGATATATATGCTATTATTTAAGAGAATTAAATAATGGTATTATGTATAAACTGTATCTATGTACATAATTCGTTAAATCTTAGGGAGGTTTTTTAAATGGTTAAAAGACTATTCAAAAAGTCAATAGCTTGTTTGTTGGCAGTGTTAATGATTGTTACCGCTCTGCCTCTTACAGCATTGGCTGACTCTACAACGGACAACGTTATAGTTGAAAAAACCGCTACTGCTAAGTTCAGCAAAACAGGTTTGATTAACTATGATGGCGGCCGTTTCAAGAATTCGTACTATCAAATTGTAAACGACAGCACGGACAACAGTTATTCTCTTGCTTATTGGCAGTACAACACTTCGGATGTTTCTTCCAGTGCAAGCGAGTTCACTTCCGCATCTTTTGATATTAATTTCGAAAGCACGGCGTTTGCCGGTGAGTCGGACAGTGCTGTTTCCCTCAGCGTTTACTATGTTGCAAATGACAAAGCCAACGAATTGACAGGTGGGGATACACGCCTTTCAACCCTTTACACCGGCTCGGATCATATCAACAAAGCAACAACTTACTTCAATCTTCAAAAGATTACCGACATCGCCAGAAGCGAAATTACCGGCGGCGGTAAAGTTACTGTAGATGTTAAGGACGCATTCAACTATGCAATCGCACAAAAAGAAAAGTATGTAACCCTTATGGTTATGTGCTCAAGTGCATCTGCTTCGGGTTCTCCTTGGTCCGATATCTATGTTACTGCAAGCAAAACTTCCGTTACTTGCAAGTATAGCGAAGAAGTAGAGGTTATCCCGGGCGTTGAAGGTATCGACAAGCAGATTGCCGCTTACGAACAAAAAATGTCCAATGTAGGTACAAACGGCCTTGTTTACAAAAAAATGCTCCCTGCATATGAGGCATATGTAAAGGCTGTTCGCTATCGTGACGCATTTGCATACGGTGCTGCAACCGCTCCTCCTACCGAGGCAGAACTCGATGCGGCTTCCGAAGACCTTGCTGCAAAAACTGCGGCAATGGAAGCTTGGGTTGATGATGTAACAGGTCAGTTTGAATCTCTTCAGCCTTCATTCACCAGCAACGAAGGTAAGGGCCTTGTTAACAACACAACAGTTACATATTACAGCAACATCGTTTACACCGAAGACTGCGTTGGCTTAAACCACGATAAAAAGGGTGGCGATTCTTCCGGTATGGCTGCTCAGTTTGATGAAGCAGGCAATACATATGTACAGATTTATTTCCCTAACACGGTTCTTCTTTATGACGGCAAAACACCTGCCATCATGCCTGTTATGTTCATGGCAAGAAAAACATTCAGTAATGCTTTTCAAAATAAGGCAAGATATATCCACAATGTTTATGCTTGTCAGGCTGCCAACTCCACTTCGGACTGGTCGGATAAGAAAATCGGTGTAGATAAAAACTTCAACTGTATTTCTACATTTAACGACAATAACAAAGAACTTACTTGGAAGGGTAAGGACGGTACCAACAACCTTGACTTCAACAACTGCCGTAATAACGGTAGTGCTTATGTAGGTGCCGAAGTAAACAATATTACAGAAGGTAAGTCGGATAACCTCGGTTACTCTGCAGGTAACTATTGGAATGCTTATGCTACATCATTCCAGGTTGACGGCACTGCAATCAATGCCGACTTTACATCAGACGCTACAGACAACAGAGGTTACAGAAGAGTAGGTCAGTACTGGGCTTGGTACGGCGGTAGCGAAGGTACAGATGTTACAGCCGTAGACGGTAACATGAAGGGCTACAAGATCACAAACGGCGTAAAGGATTCAAGCGGTAACTACACAATTCAACCAAGAAGAATCGCCGTATTCAACTACAAGGGTCTTGCAGACGCTATCCAAAACAGAACCATGCTCGGCAAGCTTGCGGCAGTTTCAAGCTACAAGCAAAACGGCTTGCACGATCTCATTGCTTTGTTTGACAACGCAACAACTTATGCAAACCAAGCAAACATCAAAACTCTTACAACCGACAATGTACTTAAAGAAGGTCAAAAGATCACTAAGTACATCGACGGAATCAATGAAGCTGAAGTTACAGAAGACACAGGTGCTTCTGCTTACGATGCATTGAAGAGCGAAATCTCAAAGTCAAAGAAGATTTACAACTCAGGCAATGCCGACTATTCAAAGTATAATAAAGAAGTATGGGATGAGTTTGAAGCAAAGTACCAGGCAGCAACAGGTTATTTTGCAAATCTTTACACAAATGATTTGGTAATGGCTGATGCAGAACAGTACACTCAACCTCTCACAACTGCAAGAGAAAACCTCAAGAACGGTATGATCAAGACTGTTGTTGAAACAAAGACTCTTGAATATGCTATTGACAACGCAGAGGCTCTTGCTCACAATGTAACTTACTTCAAGAGTGGCACTGTTGATGCAACAACAATCACTGCTCTTACCAAAGAAATCAAAATTGCTATTTGGGGCTCGGAAGAGGCTTACGGCTTTGATACGGAAAAAATCGAAGACTCAGCCGAGGCTCAGGCAAAGGTAGAAAATTACCTCACTCAACTTTGTGCTTTGATTGAAAAGGCAGAAGTTAACCTTGACAATGTAATGGTTGATACAGGCTATTCGTTGACATCGGCAATCGCATATGCAAAGACATATGAAAAAGACAAGAGCAAGTACGGTAACTACATGACTCTTGAATCTGCTCTCAGCGATGCCGAAACATATAAGGCATCACTCGGCACATTCAACGGCAGAATTAAGGAAACCGTTACAGCGGCTATTTCAAACTATTCCGGCATCGTAACAAAAATTGTCAGTGCTGTTCGTGGTTTGCAGCCTGCTTTCTCACAAATTTCAAACGGTACTCCTGCAAGCCAGGGCAGAACAATTAAAACTGAATTTACAGGTCAAAGAGCAAATTGCCAAAAGTTCTATTGGGAATATACAACCGACCCGATTATTTTCAGAACAGAGCGTACATCTTATACTTATGAACTTCCGACATCAAAATGGGGTTCATGGAATGTTCAAACAGGTACCGACTACGAAACTGTATTTGACTCAATCATCCTTGATGCCAACAGACTTACATCAGGCGAAATTGTTTCAAAGCAGGCAGGCGGTATGAGCAAATGGCCTACAGATTGCGGCTTGACTGCTTCACAGCTTAAAGACTATAAGGCTTCAACTCAATTTAATGTTGGCGGTATGGATGTTGCTATTACATCCGCTAAGGTTACACAGTCAACAGGTAAGGCTTACGGTGTTGACTCTGCAGGTGCCGACATCACAAATGCCGACCATGATTTCATTAAAGAACTTGAAGTTACAGACGGTTCAACAGCTCCGGGCCGTGGCGGTATTTACGCAAAGAACGGCTGGACAGAGTTCAATACAAAAACAACTGTAACAATCACAGACTACACAAGTGCACCGGTAAATGAAATAAACAAACCTTCAAAGGTTTCAAAGGCTCTCCAACTCGGTAACTCAACTGCATACTTCGGTATTGTATTCTTCTGGAGATATTGCGACAACGTATTCGCAAACTTCGCAGGTTATGACTTCGAAAGAGCAAAGCTTGCACTTAATGTAAGATTTGTAGACCTTTACACATTGTTTGAACTTATCGACCAATGTTCAAGTGCTGACTTTGTTGCAACAAAGAATCAATACACTGCAGCTTCATGGAAGACTCTTACAGACGCTATTGAAGAAGCAAACGAAAACTTTGATTACGGCAATATGGAATATGCCGACATCATTGCAGAATGCGACAGAAGGTACGATGCACTTTGGTTGGCTAAGAAAAACCTTCAAAAAGCTGCAAGCAATGCAGCTCTCAAGAACGCTCTTACAGCTGCCGAAAATGCTTACAACAAAGATGAAGCTAAGGTTAGACCTGAAACATGGACTACATTTAAGACTGCTTACGAAAGAGCACTTTCAAAGTATCAAAACGAATACAGCGACATTAATATCGTTAATGTAGCTGCTTCCGATCAAAGCGCAGTTGACGAATATACAACAGCACTTACAAACGCATTTAACGGACTTGTTTACATGATTGATTTCACTCCTGTAGACAACGCAGTTGCAACTCTTGTTGACAGCGTAGAAGACAACAAGTACACAGCTGCTTCAGTTCAGGCAGTTGCAGATGAAATCGGCAAATTGCATTTCTACACAATGTCAACCGCAGAAAGAAAGACTCACTACGAGGACGAAACCGATGTTGTTGCGGCTGTTAAAGAAGAAGCAGAAAAAACAATTCCTGGTTTGGCATCACTCCTTGTTGAAAGCACAGTTGATTCATCTGTACTTGAAGCATTGAAGGCAGAGGGCAGATCAAAGATGACCGACCCTGATGCTTATGACCAAGAAGCTATAGATGCTGCTCTTGCTAAACTTACAGACACTCAAACAGTACTTCTCGGTACTTCAAGAGTTACTTGTAAAGCATTCGCAACTCAAAAAGAATGTGATGACGCTGTTACAAATGCTCTCAACGGCATTCAGCTCAGACATTACACAGTAACAATTGTTCCTGACGGTGACCAATCACAGGCATATCAAAAGGGAGAATACGCATACGGTACACAAGTTACAGTTGCACTTCCAAGCAAACCAACAGTAGACTGGTATTATCAAATGACATCACCTACATCGACTGTTGCAAACAAGCTTTTCTCAACAACAGAAGAACTTACATTCATCATCAGAGGTGACACAGTTCTTACTACAAAGAGTGCATCAACAACAAATCAGAGCAAGGTTACATACTTCAACGGTATCAACTCAACCATTGTTGCTACAGATTATGTTGCAACAGGCTCAGAACTTACACTTAATGCTTCTCTTGCTCCTAAGTATCCGTACTACACCTTCGATTCATTCAAGGTAAACGGCAAGACTTACAGCGCAGGTGAAAAGGTAACTATTTCAGACAATACCAACATCACACTTGTTTATAACTTTACAGGTTCAAAGAACTACACAGTTTATGTTGTAGATATGTCTTACGGTTACGGTCAAACCGGTCTTGATTTCAAGATTGAAAATCTTCAGTACAACGATGAATTAGTATTTAAACGCGGCCAAACTGCTGATGAAGGATATAACGGCACAGCAATGCACTACACAGTTAACCGTGGTAATGATTCTAAGACAACAACTATTGCAGATGCCGGCAGAGCTATTGCTGATTACAATAACCCTGAAGTTTATGCTTGGGTAGAGGTTGGTGCAGATGATCTTGCAGATTGGTATGCACACGGTTCTTCACAACCTGATGTACCGGAACCATTCAAAGACGGCGGTTACATTTATGGTAGTACTGAAGACACAAGAGCTTGGAACCCTGTAGCTGCTGCTATCACAAAGGGTAAGGTTGTAAAGCTTGGCACAGATTACTCATTCCGTGTTCACAAGGATACACTCCTTATTCCTCTTGATGAATACACCTACAACTTGGGTGTTAAGCAAGGCATTATTACAGAACCGGGCAACAGTGACGGTGCAAGAGTTGACTCAAGATCAGATCTTGTTATTGCTCCGAGCGAAAAGCTCTCAATCATCTCTCAATTCGTACTTCCTTCTAATTGCGAATTGGTTGAAAAAGGTCTTTTGCTCAAGATAAACAAGAACGGCGCTATTGACGGCGACGGCAGTGACCTCAAACTTGCTAATGCCGGCAAGAACGGTGTAAACAGACTTAAGTCAAATTACACAACAAGCGGCGATCAATTTGTAGTCTCAATTAAGACATCTTCAATCGCAGGCAAGGCTGTTTCTCAAGTAGGTCTTCAGTGGGTATCTTACTTGACTTACAAGAATGCCAAGGGCGAACTTGTAACCGAATATTCACCGGTTACAACACCTACAAATACGACAGATACATTTTAAGATTTTCTAAGGAGGTAAAAGTAATGAAGAAATTTTATTCTGAGCCTGAATTAGAAATCAGGAAATATTCATTGTCGGGCAACGGTGTGGTAACTGCATCGAATCCTGAAGAAAATGGTAAGAACGACCTTAACAAGGACGATAATTACGATTTGCTCGGCGACGGTGAGTAAAAAATTACAAAAGGGCTGTGGAGAAATCCACGGCCCTTTTTTCTGTCTGCATACATATTTTGTCTTTTTGCCTTTGTTAACAATTTATTACATTATTCGCATATAATTTGACATTGGGTCTTTTATAAGTTAATATTAATATGTATTTTTATGTATAACAGGATGACAAACTAATGAACATTTTAATTTGCGGTTTGGGTCTTATCGGTGCCAGCTTGGCAAAGACCCTAAAAAAGAATACCAACCACACCGTCCTCGGCTGGAACAGAACAGAGTCTGTTACAGAAAAGGCTCTTCGTGACGGTGTTATCGACAGAACGGGCGATATTGACTCCCTTATGGCAGAAGCCGACATCACCTTTGTTAATTTTTATCCGGAGGCTATTGTTCCGTTTATTTTGGAGCACAAAAACAGCTTTAAAAAAGACAGCGTTGTAACCGATTCCTGCGGCATCAAAACAAAGATTTGCCGTGCTATGGAAAAGGAAAAGCTTGATTTTTACTTTATCGGTGCTCACCCGATGGCAGGCAGGGAAGTCGGCGGTTACGACAACAGCCTTGACACTTTGTATGACAATGCAAGTTTTATTGTGACGCCGGTTGACGGCACGCCTCGTAACAAAATTGACGCACTTGTAGGGCTTGCTCAGGGTATGGGTTTTGCAAGAACGGTTGTAACAACTCCCGAGCACCACGACGAAATGATTGCGTTTACTTCGCAAATCGCTCATGTGCTTGCGTGCTCATATGTGCTTTCTCCTCTTGCTCCGTCACATGCCGGATATTCGGCAGGCTCGTACCGTGATGTGTCACGAGTTGCACGAATCAATGCGGATATGTGGGCAGACCTTTTCATTGATAACAAAGATGCTCTTGTAAAAGAAATTGACGACCTTGTATCAAATCTTATGCAGTTTAAATATAACATCGTAAATGAGGACGCTCCGGCGCTCAAGGATTTGATGAACAGAGCGAACAAGATTAAGGAAGAAATCGGATAATGAAAACACTCAATGTAAAAGTAGGCAAGGGGTACAATATTTTTATTGAAAAAGGCTTGATGTCCTCTTGCGGAAAATATATCAAAGAGGTGTCAAATGCGGCAAAGGTTTGCCTGATAAGCGACACCAATGTTTACAAAATTTACGGCAACACCGTTGAAGAACAGCTAAAATCAGTCGGTTACGATGTTTGCACCTTTGTTTTTGACGCAGGTGAGGAGTCCAAAACCACAGCCACGGTAATTTCTATGGTGGAATTTATGGCAGAAAAAGGGCTTACAAGAAATGACCTTGTTGTTGCTCTCGGCGGCGGTGTTTGCGGAGATATGGCAGGCTTTGCCGCCGCAATTTACCTCAGAGGTATTGATTTTGTTCAAATTCCGACATCGCTTCTTGCTCAGGTGGATTCATCCGTGGGCGGAAAAACGGCGGTTGATTTGCCTCAGGGCAAAAATCTTTGCGGAGCGTTTCATCAACCCGTTTTGGTTCTTATTGACCCTAACACGCTTAACACTTTGACGCCGCACTTTTTCTCGGACGGTATGGCAGAGGTTATCAAGACGGGCTGCATAAAATCC
The DNA here is from genome assembly GCF_934561735.1 of uncultured Eubacterium sp. Lineage (GTDB taxonomy): Bacteria > Bacillota > Clostridia > Oscillospirales > Acutalibacteraceae > Eubacterium_R. The sequence continues at coordinate 118,375 of NZ_CAKTGT010000004.1, read as the reverse complement.
GCTTCGTTGTTTGAAGAAACGGAAAAGCAGAATGCCAAGGACATAATCGACGATATTATTTTTGAATGCGTCAGCATCAAAGCGGGTGTTGTTGAGCGTGACGAAAAGGAGCACGGCGAAAGAGCACTTCTCAATTTCGGTCACACTTCGGGTCACGCTATTGAAAAATTGCACAACTTCACAACGATTTCGCACGGCGAGGCTGTCGGCATCGGTATGGTAATGATTACAAAAGCCGGCGAGGCAAACGGAATTACCGAAGAAGGTACTTGCAAACGCATTGCAAATGTGCTCAAAAAGTACAATCTCATGACCGAGGACAGCAACACTTTGCAGGACATCATCGCTTGTATGAACGCCGACAAAAAGCGTACGGCGGATTCAATCAACTTTGTGCTTTTGAGCAAAATCGGCGAGTCGTTTACGCAGAAAATTAAGAATGAGGATATACCGAAATTCTTCGGTTTGAAATAATGAGAATAGCAAAAATACAAAAATCGAATATCAGCGGAACGGTGCAGGTTCCTCCGTCAAAATCAGCGGCTCATAGAGCACTTATTTGCTCGTTTTTGGCAGGAGGCGGCAATGTATCTCCGCTTATAGATTCAAAGGATATGCAGGCAACCCTGGGCGTCATATCGGCACTTCGGGATAACAAGCCGATTGCCGATTGCATAGAGTCCGGCTCAACGCTGAGATTTATGATTCCCGTTGCGGCGGCACTCGGCAAAACGGTAAAATTTGTCGGCAGGGGTAAACTCCCCGAGCGTCCTATCGGTGACTATCTTCGCTTGCTTCCCGAACACGGGGTGAAGTGCGATTGCACGGGCACTTTGCCGCTTACAGTCAGCGGAAAACTTATGCCCGGTAGGTTTGAAATTGCAGGCAATGTCAGCTCGCAGTATATCACGGGATTGCTTCTTGCACTGCCGATTCTTGACGGCGACAGCGAAATTGTGCTTACAACAGAACTTCAGTCCAAGCCTTATGTTGATATGACCGTTAAGGTTATGGCGGACTTCGGCGTTAAGATTGAAGAAAGAGAAAATTCGTATTTTATCCCGGGCAATCAAGTGTACCAAAAGCGTGATTACACGGTTGAGGCGGATTGGTCGCAGGCGGCGTTTTTTATGGTCGCAGGTGCACTTTTCGGTGATGTTACTCTTACGGGACTTGATGTCAACAGCACGCAGGGTGACAAGAAAATTGCCGATATTCTTAAAAAATTCGGTGCAGATGTTACCGTCAATAATGACCGTGTTGTTGTAAAAAAATCACAGCTTCACGGCATAGAAATCAATGCAACGGATATTCCGGATATGGTTCCGTCACTTGCCGTTGCAGGCATATATGCAAGCGGAAAAACCATTATTACCGGCGCTCAACGGCTCAGATATAAGGAGTCGGACAGAATAGAAAGCATAGTATATAATCTTAAAAAACTCGGTGCGGAGGTTGAAGAAACTGCCGACGGTATGGAAATTCTCGGCGGACAGCTTCATGCGGCAAATATGAAAGGGTTTAACGACCACAGAATTGTTATGGCTATGACGGTTGCCGCTACCGGTGTTGACGGCCTTTCAACAGTTGATGACGCACAAAGTATAAATAAGTCGTATCCCGACTTTTTCAATGATTTTAACAGTATCGGAGGTAACGCAAATGTCTTCATCGATAGGTGATAATATTAAAATTTCCGTGTTTGGCGAAAGTCACGGTGAAGCTATCGGCTGTGTTATCGACGGACTTCCGTCGGGCGTTAAGCTTGATACGGACAAAATATACAAAGATATGTCACGCCGTGCTCCGGGTAAGGATAAAACCGCCACTCCGAGGCTTGAAAAGGATATTCCGCACATTTTGTCGGGCGTTCTTGACGGCGTTACAACGGGTGCGCCGCTTGCCATGGTGATTGAAAACACAAATACAAAAAGCGGCGATTATTCAAATTTGATGACCGTTCCCCGTCCGAGTCACAGCGATTATCCCGCTTATGTTAAATACAACGGATTTAACGATATTCGCGGCGGCGGACATTTCAGCGGCAGACTTACTGCACCTATTGTTTTTACAGGTGCGGTTGCAAAGCAAATCCTTGCCGAAAAGGGAATTACCGTTGGTGCTCACATCAGACAAATCGGCTCGGTTTGCGACACTGCGGTTGATTATAATAATATAAGTGCCGATATGCTGTGCGAACTTTCGTCAAAAACCTTTTCCGTTATTGATGAGAGCGTTGAAGAAAAAATGCGTGCCGATGTTGAAAAGGCAAGAGTTAACCTTGACAGTGTGGGCGGTGTTGTTGAATGCTTTGCCGTGGGACTTCCCGTAGGTGTCGGTGCAAATATTTTTGATACGGTGGAAAGCAAACTTGCCTCACTTCTTTTCGGTATTCCTGCCGTAAAGGGTGTTCAGTTTGGCTTGGGCTTTGATTTTGCCGACAAAAACGCATCAAATGTTAATGATGAATATGAAATTAAGGATGGCAAGGTTGCCACTCTTTCAAATAATAACGGCGGTGTTTTGGGCGGTATGACCGACGGTGCACCTATCGTGGTGTCCGTTGCAATCAAGCCTACTCCGTCAATCGCTTCAAAGCAAAGAAGCGTTAATCTTCAAACTATGGAAAATGCCGAGCTTGAGATTAAAGGCAGACACGACCCTTGCATTGTGCCTCGTGCAGTACCCGTTGTTGAGGCTGCGGTTGCAATCGGTCTGCTTGATTTAATGATGTAAAAAAGGAAATACTTTTAATGGATTTGTTGGAATTAAGAAACGAAATTGATAAATTGGATGACGAACTTATCCCTCTTTTGCTTAAAAGAATGGATATTTCCCGTCAGGTTGCCGAATATAAGGTGAAAAACGGAATTCCTGTTCTCAATGAGAAAAGGGAACTTGAAATACTTGATGATGTTGCTTCAAAATGCGGTGAGCAGGGTGAGGCGATGAAAACTGTATTTTCGGCTATTATGGACGCTTCAAGAGCTCTTCAACACAAAATTATCGGCGGAGGCGATGAACTTCGCACGCTGATTAATTCGGCTAAGAGCGGCAAAAATTTAACCGCACACGGCGAGCCTATCGCATGTCAGGGCGTTCAAGGGGCATACAGCGGCAAAACCGCAGAGGCACTGTTCCCGGATTCTCCTATAATTTTTTACAAGCAGTTTGAGGATGTTTTTGAGGCTGTCAACCAAAATAAGGCCCGTTACGGTATTATTCCCGTAGAGAATTCAACTGCAGGTTCGGTGCACGAATCTTATGATTTGATTATGAAGTACAAATTCTTCATCGTCGGTGCATATGATTTAAGGGTGGACCATTGCCTTTGTGCAAAGCCGGGTGTTGAATTTGAAAATATCGATGATGTTTATTCACATCCGCAGGCACTCAGTCAGTGTAATATATTCCTTAAAAACTTTGACTTTACGGGCATTAACTTCAGCAATACAGCCGCTGCGGCAAAGTTTGTGGCAGAAAGCGATAAGAATAATATTGCCGCAATTTGCAGTGAAAGTGCGGCTAAAAAATATGGACTCAGGATTATCCGCAAAGGTATTCAAAATGTTACAAACAACACCACTCGCTTTATCGTGATTTCAAAGGAACTTGTTATTGATGACGATGCCGAAAAAATTTCGCTTATTTTCTCCGCACCTCACCGTACGGGTTCGCTTTACAGAGTGCTCGGCAGATTTTCAATGACCGGTCTTAACCTTACAAAATTGGAATCACGACCTATTGCAAACGGTAAATTTGACTATTATTTTTATGTTGATATTTTAGGCTCGGTCAGAGATGAGCAAACGCTTGATTTGCTTTGTGCTCTGTCGGACGAATTGCCTGAATTTTCATTCCTCGGTAATTATTACGAAGGAAAATAACAAAGTATTGGTATGATTTGATGAAACAAACAAAGCGTCACCGCACGGGCTTTACATCGTTTTTGATACTTGCCGTGACTGTTGCCGCACTTGTGCTTTTGGGTATAGCTCTTTATGAACACGAAACCCTTGAGCAAAGATTTGAAGTGCTTATAAATCTGCTTAAAAGGATAGATGACGCAGTTGCAAGGCTTGAAACCCCGATGGAAATTATACTGTGTATTTTTGCACTTTATGTTGCCAAATGTCAGCTTCCCATTCCGCTGTCGGCACTGTGCGTAATATCCGGTATGGTGTTTCCGCTCGGTCCCGCTCTGGCACTCAACGCCGTGTTTATCTTCTTTTTCTTCACGGTTAAGTATGTTGAGGGTACATTTTTGGGCGGCGGATGGACCGGTATGATTCTTAATATTGACAATCTGCGATTTGTCAGGGATTGGATTCATTTTAAGGGCAACGGCAATCCTTATGTGCTTGCGGTTACCCGACTTGTGCCGATTATTCCTGTAGGTATGGTGTCAAAGTATTACGGCTCTATGCGGTATGATTTTGTGTATTATTCGCTTTTGAGCATGCTTGGATTTGCTCCGAGATTGTTCATTTATACAAAGCTCGGCACATCATATACAAACCCGTTTTCCGTAACTTTCATAACAACGCTTATGATAATAGTTGCGTTCAGCGGATTTTCAACATTAATATTCAATATCTTTTACGGTGTAAGGTCACGGCAGATGACTCAAACACTCTTGATTTACAGCGAAAAAGATAAGTATAAAATAGTATTATAAAATTTAAAAGAGGAATTTTAATTATGAACGTTAACGAACTCATTGCCGCTATCAATGACGGCACTTATGATGAAAACCTAAAGGCTGTTTATGTAACAGATGAGGCTGTTCAAAGCCAAAAACCCCGTTATGTGGAAACTCTTAACGATTTCGGTGAACTGTTCGGATATGACAGAGAAGTAAACATTATGTCTGCTCCGGGCAGAACCGAGGTTTGCGGTAACCACACCGACCACAACAACGGTAAGGTTCTTGCCGCTTCAATTAATTTGGACGCTATCGCCGTTGTTTCAAAAAATGACGATAATATTATCAGAGTAAAATCAAAGGGTCACAAGATGAATGTTGTTGACCTTAATGACCTTGTTCCAAATGAGGCTAATTTTGGCTCATCAACAACTCTTGTACAGGGTGTTGCCGCAACAATTAAGAACCTTGGCTACACAGTTGCAGGCTTTGACGCTTGCACAACAAGTGATGTTATGGGCGGTTCGGGTCTTTCGTCATCAGCAGCATTTGAGGTGCTTTTGGGCTCTGTTTTGTCATATATGTTTAATGACGGCAAAATCAGCCCTGTTGAGATTGCAAAGGTTGCTCAGTACAGCGAAAATGTATTTTTCGGCAAACCTTGCGGTCTTCTTGACCAGATGGCATCATCTGTCGGAACATTTGTTACAATCGACTTTAAGTCAACAAAAGACCCTGTTATCAAGAAAATTGATTTTGACTTCTCAAAATCGGGACATTCTCTTTGCATAGTTGACACTCACGGCAACCACTCTGATTTGACAGATGATTATGCCGCAGTAAGAACAGAAATGGAATCTGTTGCTCAGGCACTCGGCAAAAATGTTTTGCGTGAGGTTTCGTATGAAGAATTCTTTGCGGCTTTGCCTGAACTTACAGGCAGAGTAAACGACCGTGCAATTCTCCGTGCAATTCATTTCTTCAACGAAAACAAGAGAGTTGAAAAAGCCGTAAAATGCCTTGAAAGTAACGACTTTGAGGGCTTTAAGCAGGTTATTATCGAATCGGGCCGTTCTTCGTTTATGCTCAATCAAAATGTGTATACTCCGAAAAATCCTACCGAGCAAAAGCTTTCTTTGGCACTTGCAATCAGCAAAGAACTTCTTGACGGAAAGGGAGCTTGGAGAGTTCACGGCGGAGGATTTGCCGGTACAATTCAGGCTTTTGTTCCTAACGATATGCTTGACACTTACAAGAAAACTATCGAGGGCGTGTTCGGCGAGGGCAGTTGTCATGTTCTTATTATTCGTCCTGTAGGCGGTACTCAGGTAATATAAGTTGTCGCCTATGATGAAAAGGAGGATAAGTTTGTATGAAGTATGTTTTTATAGTTAATCCTGTCGCCGGTAATGACGATAAGAAAAAACTTTTTTACAGAATCAAATCGGCATTTCGTCAAATTGATGATGAGTTGATAATTGAAGAAACTCATAAGCCGGGTGAAGCAAAAACAATCAGTGCCGATTATGCTGCAAAGTACGGCAAAGACTGTGTTGTTGTATCGTGCGGCGGTGACGGCACCATTCATGAAATTGTTAACGGACTTGCCGGCACGGATACTCCTATGATGGTTCTTCCGCTTGGTATGGGCAATGATTTTGCAAAAAAGATTTATGATACAAAAAATATTAACGTGGAAAATGTAATCAAGTCTTTCGGCCTTTACAGCGGCAAAATCAAATATGACATTATGCCTATTGATGTTATTGATTATAACGGCGAAAAAGGCATAAATGTTATGTCGTTCGGTCTTGATACTCTTGTTGAAACCATGGGCAGAAAAATCGCCGCAAAAGTACCGTTTTTGGGGCATAATGCTTATAAGGTGGCGGTTGTTCCCGTCCTTGCAAAACCGCTTCATTATACAATCTCTTACAGACTTGATTGTGTTGACAAAGAAACCGGCAGAGAATTTACCGTTGAGCAAAGCAACAAAGACTATGCTCTTATGGCAATTTGCAATGCAAGTTGGTACGGCGGAAGCTTTTGTCCCGCACCTAATTCTGTACTTGATGACGGACTTCTTGATGTTTGCCTTGTTGACGGGATACCTCTTTCCAAAGCGGTGGGTCTTGTGCCTAAATATTCAAAAGGAACGGTTAACGCACAAACCTGCGATGTTTGCACAAATTATTACATAAAATCAGGCAAGGTATTTATGGAAGACGGTTCACCTCTTATCGGTAATTGTGACGGTGAAAACTTCCATTATTCCGAGGTTGAATTTAAGGTTGAACCAAAGGCTGTTAAGCTTTGCGTAATTAAAGATTAATAAGTAAAAACGGAACTGCTATATTAACAGTTCCGTTTTGTTATGTATAAATTTTAATTTTCTTTGTCAAATACGGGATACATTCTGCGGTAAAGCGAATTTATGTGCTTAAAGTAATCGGTATCAATGCTGTCGATTGTTTCCCTTGTGGTGCGAAATCTCCAGTTCTTTTCCGGCACACCGGGTATGTTCATTCTTGCATCCGAGCCAAAGCCGCACATATCCTGCAAGGCAATGATTGCAACATTTGACGCACTCTGCCATACCGCCTCAATAATTGCTCGGCACGAGGCACTTTGGTATCCGCCTTCGCCCCAATTATCGCCCTTAAAATGGCAGTAATCAAGGGCAAATCGGCGTTCTTCTTCGCTTGCTTCCCACAGCCAACCAAGGATGGTATTGTTGTCGTGAGTGCCTACATAATTTATGCTGTTTTGACCTGCATTGTGCGGCAGATGAGATGAATCGGAATTAGGGTCAAAGCCGAATTGAACAACATTCATACCGGGAAAATCGGTGTCCTTGAGGAGCTTTACAACATCTTCGCCGAACACTCCGAGGTCTTCTGCAATGATAGGTGCATCTTTGCCGAATTTTTCAAACACCTTGTCGAAAAAGTCTGTTTTAGGTCCGTCAATCCATTTGCCTACCTTAGCCGTTTTGCTGTCGGCAGGTATCTCCCAATATGATGCAAAGGCTCTGAAATGGTCTATTCTTACGGTGTCGTAGATTTTGAGATTGTGCTCAAGTCGTGACAGCCACCAGCTGTAGCCGTCTTTTTTCATAGCCTTCCAATCGTATATCGGATTGCCCCAAAGTTGACCGTCCTCGCTGAAATAATCGGGCGGAACTCCGGCTACTTTTTCTACTTTAAGTGTTTTTTCGTCTATCAAAAACATAGGCAGATTTGACCAAACATCAACGCTGTCCATCGCCACATAAATAGGCATATCCCCGATAACGGCAACGCCTTTTTTGTTGGCGTATTTTTTTATTTCGCCCCACTGTTTGTAGAAAATGTACTGCACAAATTTCCAAAAAGCGGCACTTTCTTCGTAGTCGTAAATGTTTTTTATACATTCAAAATAATGTGCGTGCTCACTCGACCATTCCCACCACGGCTTAAAGTTTTCCTGTTCTTTTACAGCCATAAAAACGGCGTAATCGGTGAGCCACGGATTGTCAATTTCAAATTGCTTTATATCTGCGGCAAGTTCTTCACCCACATTTAAAAATGCCTTTTTGAGCGTTGCAAGTCGCTTTTCAAGGGCAAATTCGTATGCGGCTGTGTACGGTGTGCCGTCATAGATATTTTGATTTACATCTTCGTCCGTTATAAGCCCCATATCTCTGAGCCCTTGCGGATTGATGTAGATATAATTTGCCGCAAATGCCGACGGCGAACAGTACGGAGAATTTGCACTGTCGGTCGGATTAAACGGCAAAACCTGCCAATAGGTAAAGCCCATATCGGCAATTCTGTCTATAAAGTGCTTGGCATTTTCGTCCAAAACACCGACGCCGTACGGTGACGGCATCGAACTTATGTGGAGCAGTACTCCTGCCCCTCGTTTTTTAAGCATATTTTTCACCTTTTGTTTTGTTTTCGGTCTTGTTAATTTTACCATTGACGGCATTAAAAATCAATGTACAAGTTATATAAAATATTTTCTGTTTATTTATATATAATTTTTATATTATTTTTATAATTTATTATTGAATAACACACTGTCATTTGTTATAATAACAAATAGTATGGATTATTGTGTTTATCCGTACTTTTAAATCACTGCAAGGAGGTGCAACTATGCCTGCAAAAATCAAAAAAGTGTCTGAGGAAGAATTAAAAACGCAAAAGCAGTTTGCCCACAAGGTTAACGAACTCACATCAAAGCGTTATCAATCAAAGCCTCTTGCATGCGTAGTCACCTACGGTTGTCAACAAAATGTTGCAGACAGCGAGCATATCAAAGGTATGCTGGAAACTATGGGCTACGGCTTTACCGAAGAACGCACACAGGCAAAACTTATTATTTTTAACACCTGTGCCGTAAGAGAACATGCCGAGGACAGAGTGTTCGGCAATGTCGGAGCTTTGAAAAAGTACAAACTTGCTAATCCTGATGTTGTAATCGCTCTTTGCGGTTGTATGATGCAACAGCAGCACATCGCAGAAAAAATCAAAAAATCATTTCCGTTTGTTGATTTGGTTTTCGGCACTCATGTTGTTTATAAAGTGCCTGAACTTATTTACACCGCTCTTACAAGAAAAAAGAGAGTGTTTGAACTTCCCGATGTTGACGGCGTAATAGCAGAGGGTATTCCCGTTAAGCGTGACAATGACAAAAAGGCTTGGATTCCGATTATGTACGGATGCAATAATTTTTGTTCGTATTGCATTGTGCCTTATGTACGAGGCAGAGAACGCAGCAGGGAAGTTGAAGATGTTGTAAAAGAGTTTAAGGTTCTTGTTGACGAGGGATATAAAGAAATTACGCTTCTCGGTCAAAATGTAAATTCGTACGGCAAGGATTTGGAGCCGAGGGTTACATTTTCGCAGCTTCTTCGTACGCTCAACGAACTTGACGGTGATTTTAGAATTCGCTTTATGACTTCTCATCCAAAGGATTGTACCAAAGAACTTATCGAAACGATGGCAGAGTGCGACAAGGTTGCAACGCATTTGCATTTGCCGTTTCAAAGCGGTAATGACAGAGTGCTCAAGGCTATGAACAGGTCTTACACAAGAGAAAAGTATTTGTCGCTTATCAACTATGCCAAGGAACTTATGGGTGATGAACTGTCAATCACAAGCGATATTATCGTAGGCTTCCCGGGTGAAACCTATGAAGAATTTTGCGACACAAAGTCGCTCGTTGAAGAGATAAAGGCAACAAGCCTTTTCACCTTTATCTATTCGCCGCGTAAAGGCACTCCCGCCGCAGAAATGGACGACCCTGTTCCGTATGAGGAAAAGTCAAAGTGGATGAGGGAACTTCTTGCACTCCAGGAGAGAATATCGGGCGAACAAATGGCACTTCACAAAGGCAAGGCTTTCAAATGCTTTGTGTACGGAAAAGGCAAGCAAGGTGATAATTATCTTGCCGCAAGAACAGACGGCAATTTGATTATAGAATTTGTTGGTGACGAGGGGCTCATCGGAACCTTCCAAAAAATAAAAGTAACAGAGCCGCTCACCTATGTTATGTTGGGTGAATTAGAAAGGAATGACATATGAGTTTAGAATCAGCACTCAGAGAGCTTGGCAAGGAAATTCAGGCTGACCCAAGATTTGAGGCACTTCAGGCTGCCGCAAAGGTTAACGATGCAGACGAGGCACTTCAGCAGCAAATGCAGGAGATGCAGCTCATCACTCTTAAGTATCAGCAAGAGGCTGAAAAGGGCGAAGAAGCTTCTCAGGACAGAATTGCAGAACTCCAAAAGGAATATCAGGACCTTTACACAAAGGTTATGGACGGCGAGAATATGAAGAAGTATTCAGAAGCTGCTGCACAGATGGAGCAGATGGCACAGTACATCAGCCAAATGATCGGTTTGTTCTTTGACGGACAAGACCCTGCAACATGCGAAATTCCTGCAAGCGATTGCACACATGATTGCTGCACATGCGGCGGTTGCCACTAATAGGATTTATTCCGATAACTACTGATTCAAAAATTGCGTAAGGACGGTGAACAAAATGGCAAAGGAACAAAAGCTTTCTCCTATGATGGCTCAATATTTTGAAATAAAAAAGAATTATCCGGGCGTTATTTTGTTCTTCCGTCTGGGTGATTTTTACGAGATGTTTTTTGACGATGCAAAAATTGCGTCAAAGGTTCTTGACCTTGTTCTTACAGGCAAGGATTGCGGTCAGGGCGAGCGTGCACCAATGTGCGGTGTTCCGTTTCATTCGTCCGACAGTTACATTGCAAAACTTGTTTCATACGGGTACAAGGTTGCAATCTGCGAGCAAACCGAGGACCCTGCAAAGGCAAAGGGACTTGTCAAAAGAGATGTCGTAAGGGTCATCACTCCCGGCACGGTTATTGAAAACAATATTCTTGATGACGGGGTGAACAATTATCTTTGTGCTCTGTGCAAGGGCGACAACGAAACGGGCGTTTGCTTTGTTGATGTGTCAACGGGCGAGTTCCATATCACTTCAATAGGCAGAACCGATGAACAGGAAAAAATCAACAATCAGCTTTCTACCTATGCACCAAAGGAAATTTTGGTTAACTCACTTGCAAATGAGCTTGACGAGGTTGCAAAGTTTGTTAAGTCAAGGCTTGATATTGAACTTGAAGTTCTTGACGACAGTTGCTTTGATTTTGACAATGCAACAAATCTCATTTTGCAAACAATGAACAAGGACAAGATTGACTCGCTCGGACTCGGCAAAAGCAAGCCTGCGGTTTCCGCACTCGGTGCGGTAATCTCCTATCTTCGTGAAAACAGAAAAACCGATGAACTTGAAACTCCGTCGGAAATTGAATTTTACGAAGAAACCGAGTTTATGAACCTTGATATCAGTGCAAGGCGAAATCTTGAACTTACTCGCTCAATGATGACAGGCGACAAAAGGCACTCACTCTTGTGGGTTATCGACAACACAAAAACCGCAATGGGCAAAAGAATGCTTCGCTCTTGGCTTGAAAGACCGCTTATCAGCGTTTCGCAAATCAGCAAAAGGCAAAATGCGGTGGGTGAACTTGTTGACGAGCCGATGCTTCGTGATGAGGTCAAGGAACTTCTTACGGGAGTCAACGATATTGAAAGACTTATGAGCCGTATCGCATACGGCACGGCAAATGCAAAGGAACTCCGTTCGCTTTGTGCAACGGTTGAAAGATTGCCGGCACTCAAGGAACTTTTGCAAAATGCAAATTCGGCATTGCTCAAATCGATTTATAATAATATTGACACATTGCAGGATGTGTATGAACTTATCAATTCGTCAATCGTGGACGAGCCTCCGTTTTCTATGCGTGAGGGCGGAATGATTAGGGACGGCTATAATGCCGAAATAGACGAGCTTCACACAATTATGCAGGGCGGTGCTTCTGTTCTTGCAGAAATTGAAAACAGAGAAAAGGAAGCAACGGGAATACCGAAACTCAAGGTTTCCTACAACAAGGTTTTCGGCTACTTCATCGAGGTTACCAATTCGTACAAAAATCTCGTTCCCGATACCTACATAAGAAAACAAACTCTCACAAACTGTGAAAGATATATAACTCAGGAGCTTAAAGACCTTGAGGGCAAAGTCCTCGGTGCAAAAGACAGATGCGTTGCTCTTGAATACGAAACTTTCTGTGCCGTCAGAACAACGGTTGCAGGCGAGGTCGAGAGAATTCAACGGACCGCAAAGGCTCTTGCAACTCTTGACACGGTTGCTTCTCTTGCCGAGATAGCCACCAAAAATAATTATTGCTGTCCACAGATTACAACGGATGGCACACTTGAAATCAAGGACGGCAGGCACCCTGTTGTTGAGGCTCTGCTCACCGATTCGCCGTTTGTTCCAAACGACACGCTCCTTGATTGCGGCAGCAACAAATGCTCAATAATTACCGGCCCTAATATGGCGGGTAAATCAACATATATGCGTCAAACCGCTCTTATCGTCCTTTTGGCACAGATTGGCTCTTTTGTTCCGGCAAGGAGTGCAAGGGTTTCTGTCTGTGATGCGATATTTACAAGAGTCGGTGCTTCGGACGACTTGGCAACAGGTCAGTCAACCTTTATGGTTGAAATGAACGAGGTGTCAACAATCCTGAAGAACGCTACCGATAAATCACTCATTATCCTTGATGAAATCGGCAGAGGCACATCAACCTTTGACGGTATGAGCATAGCAAGAGCCGTGCTTGAATATGTGGTGAAGAAAATCGGAGCCAAAACACTTTTTGCAACCCACTATCACGAACTTACCGCTATGGAGGGTATGCTAAAGGGCGTAAACAACTATTCAATCGCCGTTAAGAAGCGTGGGGATGACATTACATTTCTTCGCAGAATTGTTCACGGCGGTGCAGACCAAAGCTTCGGTATCGAGGTTGCAAAGCTTGCTGGTGTTCCGTCAGCGGTCACAAAGCGAGCAAAGGCAATCCTTAAAGAACTTGAAGCGAATAAAATTGAAATTGATTTTAAGGCGGAGGAGGCTGTCGAGGAAGAACCGACTGATGATGAAATTCAGTTCAACTTCAAGGCAAAATCCACCGATGAAATACTTGAACTTCTCAAGGCGACAGATGTCAACACTCTGACACCTATTGAAGCGATGCAAACCCTCTACGACCTCAAGAAAAAAGCAGAGGAAATTATGGGTTAAAATAATTTATACCGAAAGGATGTGACGAAATGCCTCAAATTAATATATTGCCAAAAGAAGTATATCAGCTGATTGCAGCAGGTGAGGTTGTTGAGCGTCCGTCCTCGGTAGTTAAAGAAATGATAGAAAATTCCGTTGATGCCGGTGCAAAAAACATTACTGTCGAAATCAAAAACGGCGGTTCAACTTATATCCGTATAACCGATGACGGCTGTGGCATAGCACGAAGCGAGGTAAAAAAAGTTTTTATCTCTCACGCAACTTCAAAAATTAAGGTCAGCGATGATTTGGACAAAATCGGAACACTCGGTTTCAGAGGCGAGGCGATGGCTTCAATTTCTGCCGTTGCAAAGGTTCAGCTTCTCACCAGAACACCTGATGAGGAAATCGGCACAAGGTATGAGATTGCCGGCGGTCAGGAACTTGATTTTTCGGATGCCGGCTGTCCTGTGGGCACAACGATTGTCGTTGCCGATATTTTCTTCAACACTCCGGCGAGAATGAAGTTCCTAAAAAAAGATGTCACCGAGGCTAATGCCGTGGCAGGTGTGGTTGAGCGAATTGCCGTCAGCCACCCTGAAATATCGTTTAGATTTATCCGTGACGGTAAGCAAACGCTTATCACATCGGGCAACGGAGATTTAAAAAGTACAATTTATTCCGTATTCGGCAAAGAGTTTGCAAATTCGCTCATTCCTGTTGATTACGAGATTAACAATATGCGTGTGAGCGGTTTTGTCACAAAACCGTCAATGTCACGCAAAAGCCGTGGAATGCAGTTTTTCTTTATCAATTCCCGACTTGTAAAATCGCAAACCGCCATGGCGGCACTCGAACAGGCTTATCGCAATTCGATTATGGTTGGCAAATTTCCGGGCTGTGTGCTTAATATTGAGTGCAATTCGTCATTTGTTGATGTCAATGTTCACCCGGCAAAAATCGAGGTTAGATTTGCCAATGAAAAGCCGGTGTTTGAACTTGTGTATTACGGAGTGAAAAATGCTATAGAAACGCTTGACACTCCAAAGGAAGCACATTTTTCCGCACCTCGACCGACTCAAACAACTGTCAACGGCAAAATTGATTTCTTCAAGTCAAAGGAAGAAACGCCTACTCAAATTCAGTTTAAACAGGAAAGCAATCCCGATGATTTTTGGAGGGTTGCCGCTCCCGATGTTTTGCGTGAAAAATCACCTAAAACAGAGGAAGAACAAAATTATGTTGAGGAATCAACCACAACCGCAAAACTTGATTTAAACAAATTCACAAAGTCTGATACACCAAACGAACAGCAGGCAAACAACGAGCCTGAAACACAGGAACAGCCGAAGCCTTTACCAAAGCAGGAAAAGGCTGAAAGTGTAGAAGTGCCGGATTTCAGACTTGTAGGTGAAATATTTAAAACATATATTATTATTGAAATGGACGGCGCCTGCTATATGATAGACAAGCACGCCGCACACGAAAGAATGAATTTTGAAGCACTCAAGGCTTCAACTCAAATTGCTTCACAGGTTTTGCTGTCACCCGTGGCAGTAAGACTTTCAAGAGAAGAATACAATGCCGTTCTTTCAAATCTTGATTTGTATTCAAAATGCGGATTTGCAATTGAAGACTTCGGCAACTCAACAGTTTTGGTTCGTGAATGTCCGTCAATTTTGGACGGCGAAGATGTCAGCGGATTGGTTGAAGAAACTGCGGCAAAGCTCCTTGACGGCAAAACAGACATTATACCCGAGCAGATGGATTGGATATTCCATTCCACTTCGTGCAGAGCGGCAGTTAAGGCAGGGGACAAAACCTCACCGTATGAGATGGAGTTATTTGTAAAAAAACTTCTTTCAAATCCTAACATCAGGTATTGTCCTCACGGCAGACCTGTTATGATTAAGCTTTCAAAATATGATATAGAAAAGCAGTTCGGCAGGATACAGTAATGGAAAAGACAAAGATAATTTGCGTTGTCGGTGCAACCGCTTCGGGCAAAACCGATTTGTCGGTAAAACTTGCAAAGGCTGTTGACGGTGAGATTATTTCTGCCGATTCAATGCAGGTGTACAAGAATATGCCGATTGCAACCGCAGTCGCCACCAAAGAGGAACAGGACGGTGTGCCGCACCATCTTGTGGAATTTCTCAACACGGACGAAACATTTTCGGTTGCCGATTATGTTGAACTTGCCAAAAGCAAGATTGCCGAAATTACTTCAAGAGGCAGAGTGCCGATTGTTGCAGGCGGCACAGGGCTTTTTGTTGACAGTTTGGTGAAGAACATCAGCTTTTCCGAGGTCGGTTCAAATGCAGAAATAAGAACCGAACTTGCTGAAAAAAGCAACGAGGAACTTTATGAAAAACTCTTGAAACTTGACCCGAATGCGGCTGCCGATATTCATCCAAACAATCGCAAAAGAGTTATCAGAGCACTTGAACTTTGTATGTCGGGAACTTCAAAAACCGAGCAAAACAAAAATTCATTGCTTTGCGACAGCCCGTATGATGCACTTTATATCGGTATCGGGTATAAGGATAGGCAAAAGCTTTATGACAGGATTAACAAACGAGTTGATTTGATGCTTGAAGCAGGACTTGAAAATGAAGCAAGGCAAATGCTCGGCAAGCAGGGCTTAACCGCCCGTCAGGCAATCGGTCATAAGGAACTTCAGCCGTATATTGACGGAAAAATAACGCTTGATGAAGCGGCTGAGAATTTAAAAAGAGAAACACGCCGTTACGCTAAGCGACAACTTACTTGGTTCAGACGGAACGAAAATATAAATTGGCTGTATGCCGATGAAATGAGCAAGGACGAGCTTGTAAAAAAAGCTGTTGAACTTGTTCAAAAACATTTAAAATAAACGAAAGGAGTTCGGTATGAAAAAGCAAAATTTTACTGCAAACAAAGGTAATTGGCTTATTATTTCGGTAATTGTTTTGATAGTTTTGTTTGTGGTTATTCAGTTTTATAAGGTTACTCATATCGAACTTAAAACACAAACCGCCACGGTTTCAACCGTGTATGACAAGGTGAGCAGTGAGGCATTGTTCATCCGTGATGAATCTGTGGTTGAAAAATCCGCAACGGGTGTTACCGTTCCTTGTTTTGAGGACGGAGATAAGATTAATGTAAAAGGCAATGTTGCAATGCAGTTTTCGTCATCAAAGGCGGCTGCAAATTATTCAAAATATACCGACCTTACAAATCAAATAAAATATTATCAAACACTCGAAGCACAAACAGTCGGTCAGTCCGCAAACCTCGAAACTATCAATGAGGATATTGAGCAAAAGGTTATCAATTATGCCGACGGGGTTTGCAAAAATAAAATAGGCGACACCGCAGAGGAACTTGATTCCGTGCTTGTCCGCCGCCAGCTTATTATCGGTGAGGATGTCGATTTGCTCTCGATAATTGAAAATCTTCGTGACAAGCGTAATTCTTACAGTTCGTTTTCAAAGCCGGATAAGTATATAAAAGCCGATGAGTCGGGCGTGTTCAGCAGCTACACCGACGGATACGAAAATATTATTGATTTTGACAAAGCCGAGGAAACTTCGGTTAAACAGTTTAAATCGGCACTTAAAGCGGTTGACAAGTCGCAGGATGTCGGTAATAATATCGGTAAACTTGTAACAAGCTACACATGGTATGTTCAAACGCTTGTAAGCACAGATGCAATTAAAAATCTTGAAAACGGTGATTATGTAAATATAGTTCTTAAAGATGATGTCAGCAGAGAGTTTAAGGCAGAAATTGTCAGCGGAGCGGATGTTTCGCTCGGTCAAAAAGAAACGCTTCTTATTCTTAAACTTAACGAAATGGATGCCGATATAGCAAAGCTTCGTAAGGCTGAAATTGAAATCAGACGCAAAACTTACGAGGGAATAAAAATTCCGAGCGAGGCTCTCCATGTTGTTGACGGTAAAAAGGGAGTGTATGTCCTTATTGCCAGCCAAATTAAATTCAGAGAAGTCAATGTTATTTACAGCGATGACGATTATGTTCTTGCAGAATATGATGAATCAAATACAGATTCGATTCATCTTTATGATAAAATAATTACTCAAGGAAAGGACTTAAAAGATGGAAAAGTTTATACTTGATGAAGAACGGGTAAAATCGTGCATAGATAATTACAAGCGTATTAAAGACGATGTTATGGAAACTGCCGTAAAATCGGGCAGAAGCGAAAACAATGTCAGACTTATGTGCGTTACAAAAACAGTTGAACCCGAATATATCAATCCGGTGCTTGATTTGGGAGCCGATTTGATTGGTGAAAACCGTGTTCAGGAATACTGTTCAAAACTTGAAACACTGCACCTTGACGGAGTGGAAAAGCATATTATCGGTCATTTGCAGACCAATAAGGTTAAGTACATTGCCGGCAGGGTAGATATGATAGAATCCGTTGATTCAATAAAACTTGCAAAGGAAATCAGCAAGGAATTCAAAAAGGCGGAAGCTGTTGCGAATGTGCTTGTTGAGGTTAATATCGGCAAGGAAGAATCAAAGAGCGGATGCGATATTGAAGAACTTGAAGAATTGCTTTGTCAAATAAGCGAGCTTGACAATATCAAAGTTAAGGGTCTTATGACCATTCCGCCGATTTGTGATGAAAGCGAAGCAAGAAAGTATTTTGCAAAAATGCACGACAAATTTGTTGAACTTCAGCAAAAGAATATCAGCGGTGTTGAAATGCAAATTCTCTCTATGGGTATGAGTGCCGATTATGAGGCGGCTATACTTGAGGGTTCAAACATTGTAAGAGTAGGCTCTGCTATTTTCGGAGCAAGAAAGTATTTTTAGTTTAGTAAGGGGAAGAAAAGATGGGATTATTTGATAAGATAAAAGACATTATGACCGACGAAGAGGACGATTTTGAAGAATACACCGAAGAAAGCGAAAACTTTGTAAAGCCTCCTCGCAGAAGAGAACGCGAAAGAGAGATTGACCCGCCGTCATATGAAAGAGAAGAACGCGCCGAGCGTCCGTCAAGACATATGAAAAACGATAAGGTTGTTAATATTCACACAACAGCTCAGCTTCAGGTAGTACTTGTAAAGCCGGAAGGATTTGAGGAAGCGGCTTCTATTGCCGACAATCTTAATGCAAGAAGAACTGTTGTATTAAACCTTGAAAGTGCAAACCGTGAAGTTGCAAGACGACTTTTGGATTTCTTGTCCGGTGTGGCTTATGCAAACAACGGTCAAATTAAAAGGGTTGCAAACTCAACTTACATCATCACTCCGTACAATGTTGATGTTATGGGCGATTTGATTGACGAACTTGAAAATAACGGAATGTTTACTAAATAAAGGAGAACAATGTGATGATTAGTGCAAAGGAATTAAAAAATGCGGATTTGGCTGTTGCCGCTTCCGGATATGTTACAAAGGATGTTGACAAACTTCTTAAAGAAGCCGCTTCCACTATCGAGGCATATCAGCGTGAAAACAAGGAACTTTATCATAAACTTGAGGTTTTGGCAAGCAAAATCGAAGAATACCGCTCAGAAGAGGATGCTATCAAAACGGCACTTGTAACCGCTCAAAAGATGGCAGACAAAATCAAAAAAGAATCAAAGGATGCTGCGTCACTTCTTATCGAAAGCAGCGAAGCAGAGGCAAAGCAAAAGATGGACACAGCCAATACAGAGGCTGAAACTATCGTGAGGAAGGCGAGAGATTATTCCGCCAACCTTATTAATAATAAAACCAACGAAGCAAACGAGATTATCACAACCGCTCAAAACAAGGCTAATGAGGCAATTAATTCTTCAAAGATTGTTGCACAGGATATTCTTGATCAGGCAAAGGCTATTTCAAATGATTTGATTGACAAATCAAAGGCTGAAAAAGAAGCGTATGAAATTTTGATTTCTACAATAAAGAGTGATGCAAAGTCGTTTGTTGAAAATATAAAGAAACTTTATACCGATCAGCTCGATATGCTCAATTCTTCAAAGCTTGATACAGAGTCGGCAGACAATAAGGTTGCCGAACAAAAGGTTGAAGATGTACACAGCGATGTGTCAAATCTTGTTGATGAGGTAAAGGAATTTTCAAGTGCTATTCCGGAAGAAATCAGTATTCCGGAAATTCCGCACAAGGAATTTGACGATTCGGATGTAAAGGTTGAAAAACCGGTTTTTAACAAGCCTGCACAGGAAGAAGCAAAACCGGAAGAACCTAAGCAGGAGATAGAATCCGATGAACAGGAAAACAACATTGACGAGGTTGTAAACGAAATTATCAACAGCGAGCCGAGCGAACCGCCGGTTATCACTACGGATGATGACGAAGATGACGAAGAACCGCTTGACCCTATGAAAGCCGTTGAAGCATTTTCACAAAATGAGATAACTCCGATTGAAAAAACTGCTGTTCCGGAAATCAGCGAAGACGCCGATATGGAAGATGACGAGTCGTTGTTTAATGAAAGCGAACAACTTCCGTTTGAAAACTATTTTAATGTAAATCGTGAAGATGTACATAATGACAAAACACAAACAATATCTTTGATTCCGCCTGAGGACGACGAGGACGAAGAACCAAAGTTTAAGGGCTTTTTCAAAAAGAAAAAGTGATACTATAACAAACTGTAAGGAGTAAAAACCAATGGATTATAACAAAACACTTAATCTGCCAAAAACCGAATTCCCTATGAGGGCATCGCTCCCGCAAAGAGAGCCTGAATTTCTTAAAGGCTGGTACGAAAATGACCAGTACGGAAAACTTATGAAGCACAATGACGGCAAGCCGCTTTTCGTTCTTCACGACGGACCTCCGTATGCAAACGGCGATATTCATATCGGTCATGCACTTAATAAGACACTTAAAGACTTTATCGTAAGATACAAGAATATGACAGGCTTTAAGTCACCTTATGTACCGGGTTGGGACACTCACGGTCTTCCTACCGAACTTGCGGCTCGTAAAAAGGCAGGTATTACCGCTGAATCAAACATCACCGATTTGGAACTTCGTAAAATCTGCCGTGAAACTGCTCTCGGCTATGTTGACTTGCAGAGAGAAAGCTTTAAGCGTATGGGTGTTATCGGCGAATGGGATCACCCGTATATCACACTTCAAAAGGAATTTGAGCAGGAGCAAATTAAGGTGTTTGCTTCTATGGCATCAAAGGGCTATATCTACAAGGGATTGAAGCCTGTATACTGGTGTGCGGATTGTAACACAGCTCTTGCAGAAGCAGAAATTGAATATGCAGAGGACCCTTGTCATTCAATTTATGTTAAGTTTAAGGTTACAGACGATATGGGCAAGCTTGCCGCTCTCGGTGCAGACCTTGACAAAACATATTTTGTAATTTGGACAACAACAACTTGGACACTTCCTGCCAATGTTGCTATCTGTGTAGGTCCTAACTATGAGTACAGCCTCCTCAAGGCAAACGGCGAATATTATGTTATGGCTACCGACCTTGCACCTACGGCAATGGAAGATGCAGGTATCACAGATTACGAAACAGTAGGCATTATCCGTGGTGATGAGCTTGAATATATGAAAACCGCTCATCCGTTTATCGACAGAACATCTCTTGTTATTGTCGGCGACCACGTAACTCTTGAAAGCGGTACAGGTTGCGTACACACAGCTCCGGGTCACGGTGTTGATGACTTTATCGTTTGCCAAAAGTATAAGGAAATCCCTATTGTTGTTCCTGTAAACGATAAGGGCGTTCTTACAGAAGAAGCAGGTCAGTTTGCAGGTCTTACAACAGAAGAAGCAAATAAGCCTATCGCAGAACATCTTGAAAAAATCGGTGCACTCTTTGCACTTAAAAAGATTAAGCACCAATATCCGCATTGCTGGA
Source organism: uncultured Eubacterium sp. (assembly GCF_934561735.1). GTDB lineage: Bacteria > Bacillota > Clostridia > Oscillospirales > Acutalibacteraceae > Eubacterium_R. Next base: position 97,228 of record NZ_CAKTGT010000004.1, on the reverse strand, counting down.
GATGCCACAAGCCTGTTATCTTCCGTGCAACATCACAGTGGTTCTGCTCTGTTGACGATTTCAAGGATGCCGCAGTTAAGGCTGCCGAAGATGTAAAATGGTATCCTGAATGGGGTAAGGACAGACTTCAGTCAATGATAGTTGAGCGTGCAGACTGGTGCATTTCCCGTCAGAGAAAATGGGGCGTTCCTATCCCTGTTATGTACTGCAAGGATTGCGGCAAGGAAATCATCGACGAGGGTATTATGAACAAGGTATCCGACATTTTCGGTGAAGAAGGTTCGGACGCTTGGTTTGCTCATGATGCAGAATACTTCCTCCCTGAAGGCTTCAAGTGTCCTCATTGCGGCAAGGCTGACGGCTTTGAAAAAGAAAAGGACATCATGGATGTTTGGTTTGACTCCGGTTCATCACACGCCGCTGTTTGCAAAAACAGAGATTATCTCAAGTGGCCGGCTGATGTTTATCTTGAGGGTGCAGACCAGTACCGCGGTTGGTTCCAATCATCACTTCTTACATCTGTTGCAGGCGGCAACGGTGCTCCTTATAAGCAGATTATCACTCACGGCTGGACAGTAGACGGTGAGGGCAGAAAGATGTCTAAGTCACTCGGCAACGGTATCGCTCCGCAAGAGGTTATCGACAAGTACGGCGCCGATATTCTTCGTTTGTGGGTTGCTTCTGCCGATTACCATGCAGATATCCGTATCAGCCCTGAAATCTTGAAGCAAATTTCCGATAACTACCGTAAAATCAGAAACACTGCAAGATATTGCCTCGGCAACCTTTACGACTTCAATCCTGATACCGATATGGTTGCAAATGAGGATTTGGAAGAACTTGATAAGTACGCTTTGATGAAACTTGATGAAGTTCTCAAAACAGCTCATCAGGGTTATAACGAATATGAGTACCATACAACAGCACATGCACTTCACAATTTCTGTGTTGTTGATATGTCAAACTTCTACTTTGATGTTCTTAAGGACAGACTTTATACTTCTGCTCCTCAGTCAAAGACAAGAAGAGCCGCTCAAACAGTTCTTTACAAGGTGCTTGACGCTCTTTGCCTTATCCTCACTCCTATTCTTGCATTCACCTGTGATGAAATTTGGAAGGCTATGCCTCACGATTCTTCAAGAAATGTTGAGTCACCGCTTTTCAACGACATTCCTCAGGGTAATTACATTGATACAGATGAAGCTTTCATCGCAAAGTGGGATAAGATTCACGAAATCAGAACCGATGTTCAAAAGGCTCTTGAACTTGCCCGTAACGAAAAAGTAATCGGTAAGCCGCTTGAAGCAAAGGTAATCCTTCATGCAGAAGGCGACCTTGCAGATTTCCTCAAGGCTGAAATTGACGCATTGCCTGAAATCTTCATCACTTCCGCTGTTGAAGTTGCAGACGGTGAGGGTGCCGTAAAGGGCGATGTTGCAGGTCTTTCCGTAACAATCGCAAAGGCAGACGGCGAAAAGTGTGAGCGTTGCTGGAAGTTCTCCGATACAGTCGGTCAGGACGCAGAGCATCCGACACTTTGTGCGCATTGTGCTCAAACAATGAAAGAACTTTAATAAGTTGAACTTATAAAAAATTGTAGGGGAGGGGCTTGCCCCTCCCGTATTATAAGGATATATATGAAGCATACAAAAAAACATATTTCCTGCACGATAATGATTATTCTTATCGTTGCATTTGACCAAATAACTAAATATTTTGCTTCATTAAAGCTTGCCGACGGAAGCGTTGCAAAGTTTATTCCCGGAGTTGTGCAGTTCAAATATGCCGAAAACACGGGTATGGCTTTTTCAATGCTAAGCGGTGCAAGGTGGGTGTTTATTGCCTTGACCGTTGTTGTATGCGTCGGCGTTTTTTACTATTTGTTTTCAAACAGGTGCAAAAACCTGTGGCTGTATTGGAGCCTCGGCGTGATTTTGTCGGGCGGTATCGGCAATCTTATAGACCGTATAAGATTCGGTTATGTTGTTGATTTTATCGAACCTACATTTGTTAATTTTGCTATATTCAATATTGCCGATTGTGCCGTAACCTGCGGTGCCGTTGTGCTTGTGGGTTATTTGCTTTATGACGCATTTAAGGATGTAAAAAAGCCAAAGGAGAACTCCGATGGCTGAAAATTACAGTTTTGTATGCCCGTCAAACGGAATACGAATAGATAAGTTTTTAACTGAAAACATTGAGGACATTACTCGCTCCGCCGTGCAGAAAATCATTGAGGAAAACAATGTTGTTGTAAACGGCAGGGTAGTTGCAAAAAACTACAAATGCAAGGCGGGGGACAGTGTAGATGTTACCGTTCCCGATGCCAAACCGCTTGAGGCGGTTGCACAGAATATCGATATAGAAATTGTATACGAGGATGAATATCTGCTTGTGGTTAACAAACCCAAGGGCATGGTGGTTCATCCGGCAAACGGCAATCCCGACGGTACACTTGTTAATGCTCTGCTTTATCATTGCGGCGACAGCTTATCGGGTATTAACGGCGTTATAAGACCCGGGATTGTGCACAGAATAGACAAGGATACATCGGGTCTTTTGATTGTTGCCAAAACGGATAAGGCACATATCGGTCTTGCCGAACAAATTAAAGAACACAGTTTTTCCCGTGCGTATGAGGCTGTGGTTTACGGCAATATCAAAGAGGACAGCGGCACGATTTGTCAGCCGATAGGCAGGGACAGTAAGGACAGAAAAAAGATGGCTGTCACTATGAAAAATTCAAAGCCTGCCACCACGCATTTTGAGGTTATCAAAAGATACGGCGAGTTTACTCATGTAAGATGTATACTTGAAACGGGACGCACTCATCAAATCAGAGTGCATATGGCGTATATAGGTCATCCCGTTGCAGGCGACCCTGTTTACGGTCCCAAAAAGGTTATTACAAGCCTAAACGGTCAATGCCTGCATGCAAAGCATATCGGCTTTGTCCATCCTATAACAAACGAGTATTTGGAATTTGAAAGCGAATTACCTGAATATTTTACTTCGTTTTTGAATTTGTTGGAGAAAAAATATGGAGAAAACATTTGAAAATTGGTTGGTTGTATCCGACATAGACGGAACCCTTAATAATAAATTGCGTAAGCTCCCAAAGCGTAATTATAACGCTATCAAGGAATTTACCGACCGAGGCGGAAATTTTACTCTTGCTTCGGGTAGACTTCAGTCGAGCCTTGAACGCAATTACAATCGTATCACGGCAAATCAGCCGGCGATTGTGCTCAACGGTGCCGGCTTGTACGATTATCGCAAGCAGGAGATGATGTGGCGTTCTACGATAGGTGAAAAAGGCAGAGAGTTTGTTAAGTATATTAGCGAAGAATTTGACGAGATTTTCAAGAGCGTTGACATCGGCGTTTATTTTGACGATTATGTTTATATTGTAAAAAACGGCTTGCTTTCAAACTTTACCATGTTTGCCGACAAGGCAAAGTATGAGATTGTAAAGAGTGTTGACGATGTTCCGCAGGAAGGCTGGATGAAAGTTATATTTTGGTCAAATCCTGTTACTATCGAAAAACTGCATAAGGTTGTTTCAAGACTTGAAAATCCCGATGCAAACTTTATGTCGTCGTCAATCCTCACCCTTGAAATGCTCCAAAAGGACACCCACAAGGGCGTCGGAATTATGAAACTTGCCGATATGCTCGGCATAGAAAAAAGCCATGTTGCAGCAATCGGCGATTATTATAACGATTGGGATATGCTCAAAACAGTCGGTTTGCCGGCATGTGCGGGTCAGGCACCAAGCTCAATACACAAAATTTGCAAGTTTGAAGCGTGTCATTGCAACAAAGGTTGCGTTGCCGATTTGCTTGAATATATCATGAGCGGTAAAGCCGATGAGGACATTGCAAACGGAAAAATTTAATAAATAGCAAGGGACAGATTTATCTGTCACAAAATAAATAAAACCGACAAATACCGTTGAGTACTTGTCGGTTTTTTGCTGTATCAATCAAACATTAATTTCAACATCAACACCGAGTAAATCCTTGTTTTCTTCAAGAATAGGATTGATAACTTCACTAAGGAAGTCTGCTGTTTGTTCAGGTGCTCTGCCTACAAAGTTTGCAGGTTTCAAAATTGCAAGAATTTCTTCCTTAGTAGTCATAAATGCAGGGTCAGCCGCAATTCTGTCCACAAGGTCGTTCTTTCCGCCTTCAACCTTAACAACAGCACCGGCTGCCATTGAGTGTTGGCGGATTTTTTCGTGAAGTTCCTGTCTGTCGCCGCCTTTTTTAACAGCGTCCATCATAATGTTTTCTGTTGCCATAAACGGAAGTTCGCTCATAAGTCTTGATTCAATAACCTTTGGATAAACAACAAGACCGCTTGTAACATTGATGTAAAGGTCGAGTATTCCGTCAATAGCAAGGAAGGCCTCGGCAACGCTTACACGCTTGTTTGCACTGTCGTCAAGTGTTCTTTCAAACCATTGTGCAGAAGCTGTCCAAGCAGGGTTGAGTGCGTCAATCATAACATATCTTGAAAGAGATGCAATTCTTTCGCTTCTCATAGGGTTTCTCTTGTAAGCCATAGCGGATGAACCGATTTGGTTCTTTTCAAACGGTTCTTCGATTTCTTTAAGATTTTGAAGAAGTCTGAGGTCGTTTGAAAATTTGCAACAACTTTGTGCAATGAGTGCAAGGCAGTTGCAAACAATGGTGTCAAGCTTTCTTGCATAAGTTTGTCCGCTTACAGGGAAGCAAGCCTTGAAGCCCATTTTTTCGGCAATCTTTTTGTCAAGTTCCTTGCACTTCTCGTGGTCGCCGTCAAAGAGTTCAAGAAAACTTGCCTGTGTTCCCGTTGTGCCTTTTGATCCAAGGAGCATAAGGGTGTCAAGTACATGGTCAACCTCGTTGAGGTCCATAACCAAATCCATAAGCCAAAGAGTTGCTCTCTTGCCCACCGTTGTAGGTTGAGCCGGCTGGAAGTGGGTAAAGCCGAGACAAGGCATATCCTTGTATTCGTCTGCAAATTTGGCAACCGATGCAATGGCGTTTACAAGCTTTTTCTTAACCAAATTGAGTGCCTCACGCATGGTGATAACATCTGTGTTGTCGCCTACATAGCAAGAGGTTGCACCGAGGTGGATGATACCTTTCGCCTTAGGGCATTGCTCGCCGTATGCGTGCACATGACTCATAACATCGTGACGGAATTTCTTTTCGTATTCCTCTGCAACTTCGTAGTTGATGTCGTCTGCGTGAGCCTTTAATTCGTCAATCTGTTCCTGCGTTACATTGAGTCCGAGCTCGTGCTCTGTTTCGGCAAGGGCAATCCAAAGCTTTCTCCATGTTCTGAACTTGAAGTCCGGAGAATAGATGTATTGCATTTCCTTGCTTGCGTAACGGGCATTAAACGGGGAATTGTATGTGTTGTGTTCCATTAGTTAAGTCCTACTCTTTTCATCATTTCTTCGTATGCTTCTTCTACGCCGCCAAGGTCACGACGGAATCTGTCCTTGTCGAGTTTTTCGTGTGTCTTGATGTCCCAAAAACGGCAGGTATCAGGGCTGATTTCGTCTGCAAGAACAATTGTGCCGTCTGCTGTTTTGCCGAATTCAAGCTTGAAGTCGATAAGTTCAACACCGATTGATGCAAAGTATTCCTTGAGTACATCGTTAACCTTGAATGCCATTTCCTTGATGGTTTCAACATCTTCTTTGGTTGCAAAACCGCATGATACAGCATGATAGCCGTTGATGAGCGGGTCGCCGAGTTCGTCATCTTTGTATGAGAATTCGATTGAAGGGCAAACAAAATCCATGCCTTCTTCAAGACCGAGTCTTTTGCAGATAGAACCTGCGGCTCTGTTACGGATAATAACTTCAAGAGGAACAATCTTTACCTTTTTAACTGCTGTTTCTCTGTCTGATAATTCTTCAACAAAATGGGTTGGAATACCGTGCTTTTCAAGGATTTGCATAAGGTAGTTGCTCATCTTGTTGTTTACAACGCCCTTGCCGACGATTGTACCTTTTTTGATTCCGTTAAAAGCTGTTGCGTCGTCCTTGTAGTCAACGATAACGATGTTTTCATCGTCTGTTGCCCAAACCTTTTTTGCCTTGCCCTCATAGAGCTGCTCTGTTTTAGTCATAATGTTATCCTCCTGAATAAATATGTTTTAAATGAAATATAATTTAATTATTTTTTGTATGCCTTTTTGATTCTTTCAACAGCTTCAACAGTCTTTTCTGCGTTGCCGAATGCTGTTAGTCTGAAGTAGCCTTCACCTGCAGGACCGAAGCCCGAACCCGGAGTACCTACAACCTGGCACTTTTCAAGGAGTTCATCAAAGAATTCCCAGCTTGTGTAACCTTGCGGAACTCTGAGCCAAATATATGGTGAGTTAACGCCGCCGTAGCATTCAAAACCGGCTTCTTTAAGTCCCTCAAAGATAACCTTTGCGTTCTTTTGATAGTAAGCAAGTGTTTCTTTGATTTGCTTCTTGCCCTCTTCCGAGTAGATAGCTTCTGCCGCTCTCTGTGTGATGTATGACACACCGTTGAATTTTGTAGCCTGGCGTCTTGCCCAAAGAGGATTGAGCGATGTGCCTTCAAATACAAGGTCCTTAGGAACTACAGTGTAGCCGCATCTCATACCTGTAAAGCCGGCGGTTTTTGAGAAAGAACGAAGCTCGATAGCACACTTCTTTGCACCCTCGATTTCGTAAATTGACTTTGGAATGTTTTCTTCAACAATAAAGCTTTCGTAAGCCGAGTCAAAGAGAATGAGTGACTTGTGTTCAAGTGCATAATCAACCCACTTTTTGAGCTGTTCCTTTGTTGCTACCATACCTGTTGGGTTGTTAGGGAAGCAAAGGTAAATTACATCAGGAACTTCCGACGGAAGATCAGGTGTAAAGTTGTTTTCTGCCGTGCAAGGCATATAGATGATGTTGCTCCAAAGACCGTTTTCGTCCTTGTCGCCGCTTCTGCCTGCCATAACATTTGTGTCAATGTATACCGGGTAAACAGGGTCACAGATGGCAACCTTGTTGTCTACCGAGAAAATGTCGCCGATGTTGCCGCAGTCACTCTTTGCACCGTCGGACAAAAAGATTTCGTCCTTTGCAATGTCAATGCCTCTGTCTGTGTAATCGTTCTTTTGAATAGCGTCAAGAATAAAGTCATAGCCGTATTCAGGCGGGTAACCTCTGAATGTTGCTTCGTCTGCCATTTCCTCAACTGCCTTGTGCATTGCATCAATAACAGCCGGAGCAAGCGGCTTTGTAACATCGCCGATTGAAAGACGGATAACATCTGCATCCGGGTGAGCTTCTTGGTATGCTCTTTGCTTCTTTGCAACCGTTGAGAAAAGGTAACTTGACTCAATCTTTAAAAAGTTGTCGTTAATTTTCATATTTTTAAACCTCCGTTAAATTACTTATATTTCAACCGTACCGGTAAAAGCATATTCTGCCGGTCCGGTCATAATAACGCTGTCGTTTTCGTTGCCGCTCCATTCTATAATCAAATCTCCGCCGAGAAGGTGAACGGTAACTTTGTTGTCGCAGTAGCCGTTGAGAATTGCGGAAACAGCGGTTGCACATGCACCCGTGCCGCAGGCAAGAGTTTCTCCCGTACCACGCTCGTAAACACGCATTTCAATATTTTCTCTGTCGATAACTTTTGCAAATTCGGCATTTACTCTGTCGGGGAACAATTCGGTGTTTTGCTCTGCTGTTTTGCCGTATTTGTTCAAATCAAAATCTGTCGGATGCTCGTCAATGAACATAACCGCATGAGGGTTGCCCATTGAAACGCAGGTCATATTGAACTTTCTGTCAGCGAATGTAACAGGTTGATTAACGCATTTCTCTCCGTCAAAGTTAACGGGAATGTCGCTTGCCTTGAGTATCGGTTTGCCCATATCAACTCTTGCGGATACAACCTTGCCGTCAATAACATTTACCTTGATGTGTTTGATGGCACCCATAGATTCGATTGTAAATTCCGTTTTGCCGTTTGTATATCCCTCGTCAAAAAGGTATTTTGCAACACAGCGAATACCGTTGCCGCACATTGCACCTCTTGAACCGTCGGGATTGTACATAACCATTTCAAAATCGGCTTTTGTGCCTTTTTTGATGATAATGAGCCCGTCACCGCCTACGCTGAAATGTCTGTCCGACAACTTCTTTGCCGCCGCACTTTCATCGGGTATCTGATATTTCATTCCGTCAACATAGACATAGTCGTTGCCGGCACCGTGCATTTTAACAAATTGTAATTTCATTGTATCACCTATTCAAATCTTGTAATGATGTCTTTTGCAACATCAACCATTTTCATACCGCTTTTCATACTTTCGCCTTGCAAAAATTTGTGTGCTTGCATTTCGGTCATTGAATTGATGTTCATCAATACGGCTTTTGCATTTGATATGTATTCGTTGTCGTTAAGATTTCTGTCGGTAAAAGAACTTTCGGTTGTAACAAGAATTTCAACCGTTCTTAAAAAATCATCTTTGTCAAGCGGTAGGGGAAGACAAATGAGGTTGCCCATGTAATCTTCTTTTCCGCTTCTTGACAGAGCGACTACATCAAAGCCCGATGGCAATCTTTCCGCCATAACCGCCGCACCCATATCACGCAAAATAGATGCACAGATTATAACGCCGCTACGCATATCCGCCGCAATACCAAGGGCACTTGCACCCGTGGCACAGATGTGCGATACATAAAGGCCGTCTTGCTCAAGAACGCTTTTCAGCTGCAAAGCCGTGTTCCTGTTAGGGTATGCAACAATGATGTTTTTCATAGCCTGTTCTCCACCCCAAATATGTTAGTCCTTAATATATATGTTTGTTATTTTAAAAATATAAATTATTATAACATATTATAATGAAATGTGGCAATAGAAAATATACTATAATTTTATAAAAATTTTGTTACTTTTACCGAGTAGTACTTTTTTTGTGCGTATTTGACAAAGTGCACAGATTTTATAAATATTTTACATTTTCTTGTAACAAAATAACCAAATAACTCTTGAAAACTGTTTGTAATAGTGTTATTATTATTTTATAGAATATTCAAAGTAGGGAAAGTGTACCCTTTTTGTTGTTTAGTAATTGTTAACGAAAGGATTTTCTATGAAAAAAATGAAAGAAGAATACCAACTTCCCGTGTATCTTTTTCATGACGGAACCAACTATAAGGCATACGAGTTTTTCGGCAATCACCGTATTGACGGCGACAAAGTAGCCTTTAGAGTTTGGGCACCTAATGCTCAAGGTGTGTCTGTTGTGGGCGATTTCAATTCTTGGGACGAAAGTGCAAACAAATGTGTTGCCGTTTCTCCGGGAATTTGGGAAGTGATTATAGATGATGTAAAGGTTTATGACTGTTACAAATATGCAATCAAAACCAACACGGGTGCAACACTTCTTAAGGCAGACCCGTATGCGGTGCATCAGGAAACACGACCGGGCACAGGCTCAAAAGTTTACGAACTCAAAGATTACAAATGGAAAGATTCCAAATGGCAACTTGACAAAAGCCGACAGAATATTTTGGAAAAGCCTGTTAATATCTACGAGGTTCATATGGGCTCGTGGAAAATGCACGATGACGGCAACTTCCTGACTTATCGTGAACTTGCCGAGCAGCTTGTTCCTTATGTAAAGGATATGGGCTACACTCACATTGAGATGCTCCCGATTATGGAATATCCGTTTGACGGCTCTTGGGGTTATCAGGTAACAGGCTATTTTGCCGCAACTTCAAGATACGGACTTCCTGAGGACTTGAAGTATTTTGTGGACACCTGCCATAAGGAGGGAATAGGCGTTATTCTCGACTGGGTTCCTGCCCACTTCCCAAAGGATGCCTTTGGACTGTATGAATTTGACGGCACTTGCTGTTACGAATACAGCGATATGAAAAAAGGCGAGCATAAGGAATGGGGCACAAGAGTGTTCGACTATGCCAAAAAAGAGGTCAAGTCGTTCCTTATTTCGTCAGCTAATTATTGGATTGAAGAATTCCATTTTGACGGTCTTCGTGTAGACGCCGTTGCTTCAATGCTTTACCTTGATTATTGCAGAAAAGACGGCGAGTGGACTCCTAACAAAAACGGCGGCAGAGAAAATCTTGAAGCGGTTGATTTCTTCCGCCAACTCAATTCAACCATTCTCACCAATCATCTGGGTTCGATGATGATTGCAGAGGAAAGCACCGCTTGGCCGATGATTACAATGCCTCCGTCAGAGGGCGGACTTGGATTCAATTTCAAGTGGAATATGGGTTGGATGAACGATATGCTTCGCTATACATCGCTTGACCCGCTTTTCAGAAAAGGCAATCACAACTGCATTACATTCAGCTTTTTCTATGCGTTCAGCGAAAATTTTGTTTTGCCTGTATCTCACGATGAGGTTGTTCACGGCAAGGCAAGTTTGCTTAACAAAATGCCGGGCGAATATGATATGAAGTTTGACGGCTTGAGGTTGTTCCTTGCATATATGATGGCTCATCCGGGCAAAAAGCTTCTCTTTATGGGCAGTGAGTTCGGTCAGTTCATCGAGTGGAATTACAAGCAAGGACTTGACTGGGTTCTTCTCGATTACGAAAAACACAGACAAACCTTGGAGTTCTCAAGAGAACTTAACAAGTTCTACAAGGAGCACAGCGAACTTTGGGAAATTGATTACAGTTGGGACGGATTTCAGTGGATTTCTTCCGAGGATAATTGCAACAGCGTAATTGCCTTTAGAAGAATGAACAAAAAAGGCGAAGAACTTATCGCCGTGTTTAATTGGACTCCGAACAGTTTTGATTCATACCGTATCGGAGTTCCTAAGAACGGAACTTATAAGGTTGTGTTTGATACCTCGCTTGAAAAATTCGGCGGAGATAAGCACAGAATGTCCGGCTCGTATAAGTCTAAAAAGGGCAGCATCCACGGCTATGAACAGTATATTGATTTGAAACTTCACGGATTGTCGGCAATGTTCCTCAAAAAAACGACCGATAAATTACCGGCTAAAAAAGAAAAGGCGGTTAAGTCGGAAACAAAACCGGCAAAGCCTACAAAACAGCAGGTAAGCGAAGCGGAAATAAAAGAGGAGAAACCTGTGCAGGCAAAGGCAAAACAAACCGTACCTGCAAAAGATTCCAAAACAAACAGTAAAAAGAAAAAGAGATAATACAGGAGGATTTACAGTATGTCAAAAACAGATGTTGTTGCTATGCTTCTTGCCGGCGGTCAGGGCAGTCGTTTGGGCGTTCTTACCAAAAGCGTTGCAAAGCCTGCGGTTCCTTACGGCGGTAACTATCGTATAATCGACTTCCCGCTTTCAAACTGCGTAAACAGCGGTATTTATACAGTCGGCGTTCTCACACAATATCAGCCGCTTGTACTCAATGATTATTTGGGCAACGGTCATCCTTGGGATTTGGACAGACTCAACGGCGGCGTACATATTTTGTCACCGTATGAGGCAATCGGCGGTGCTTCTTGGTACAAGGGCACGGCTAATGCTATTTATCAAAATATCAATTTTATTGAGAAATATGACCCTAAGTATGTGGTTATTCTTTCGGGCGACCATATCTATAAGATGGACTACTCAAAGATGATTGAGTTCCACAAAAAGAATAATGCCGATTGCACAATTGCAGTTCTTGAAGTTCCGTGGGAGGAGGCATCTCGTTTCGGTATTCTCGCAACAGACGATAACGACCAAATCTATGAATTTGCCGAAAAGCCTGCCGTACCAAAGTCAAACAAGGCTTCTATGGGTGTGTATGTGTTCTCTTGGGATAAGCTCAGAAAGTATCTTTGCGAGGACGAAGCCGATGAAAATTCATCAAATGACTTCGGTAAAAATATCATTCCTAATATGCTTAACGACGGTCAGCGTATGTTTGCTTATCCATTTAAGGGCTATTGGAAGGATGTTGGCACAATTGATTCTCTTTGGGAGGCAAATCTCGACATCATCAATCCAAATGTTGACCTCGACCTTTCGGATACATCTTGGAGAATTTACAGCAGAACACCTGACGCACCGCCTCATTACATAGGCAAAAATGCAACTATCGAAAATTCTTCGATTTCCGAGGGTTGCGATATTGACGGCACGGTTGAATACTCCGTTGTTTCATCAAAGGTAACAGTTGAGGAAGATGCAGATGTTAGATTTTCCGTTATTATGCCCGGTGCAACAATCAAAAAGGGTGCAAAAGTGTACTATTCTATAATTGCAGAAGACGCTGTTATTGAGGAAGATGCACAGGTTGGTGCAATTCCTGAAAATTTGGAAGATCCGTCAACTTGGGGCGTTGCGGTTGTAGGCTCAAACGCAACAATTACAAAAGGTAAAAAAGTAGAACCTAAAGATATGATTCCGTCAGGGGAGGAGGTATAAGTATGAACGGAAAAAATGTACTCGGCATGATTTTTGCCAATATTCACGAAGAAACTCTTGAATCACTTACAGAATTGAGAACTATGGGTTCCGTTCCGTTTTGTGCAAGATACCGCCTTATCGATTTCCCGCTTTCCAATATGGTGGAAAGCTCGGTTACAAATGTGGGCGTTGTAACAAACGCAAACTTTAATTCCCTCATGGACCATGTAGGCACAGGCAAGCCTTGGGATTTGTCACGCAAAACAGACGGTTTGCATATTCTTCCGCCGTATTCAAGCAATTCCGTTACCATGTGGGGCAACAGAATTGATGCTATTTACGGCAATATGGGATTTCTTGACCATTCAACGCAGGAATATGTTTTGATGTCGGATTGCTATAATCTTATGAATATCGATTTGTCCAAGGTGTTTGATGCACACGAAAAGTCCGAGGCGGATATTACAATCGTTGGCGTCAAGGCTAAAAAGCCGACAGCGTTCAGCAACATCCTTGTTTTTGACAAGGTTGCGGATGACGGCAGAATTTTAGAGGCTTCCATTGACCCTGATGTTGAAACTGCTTTTTATTCTACAAATGTTGTGCTCATCAAAAAGTATTTACTTGAGGAACTGGTGACCGCCGCTCATTCAAAAAACTTGGTTTCGTTCCAGCGTAACATCCTTCTTCAAAACATTAAGAACAAAAAGGTTTATTCTTATGATGCAACAGATTGCTTTGTAGGCACTATCGACAGTGTTCAAAGCTATTATGATGTTTCAATGAGTATTCTTGACAGAGAAAATAAGAAAAAGCTTTTTGCAAAGGAACGCCCTATTTATACAAAAGAGCGTGACGATATGCCAACCCTTTACGGTATGGAAGCAGAAGTTACAAATTCTCTTGTTGCCGACGGCTGTGTGGTTAAGGGTACTGTTGAAAACTGCATTCTTTTCAAGGGTGTTAAAATTAAAGCAGGTGCAGTTGTTAAGAATTCTATCCTTATGCAGGACACCGTTGTCGGCGAAAATGTAAAAATGAATTATGTCATTTCCGATAAGGATTGCGTTATTAAATCCGATGTTGAGCTTTCCGGTGCGGCTAACTATCCGGTTTGTCTTTCAAAGGGTACAAAAATTTAGGAGGATTTACAAATGAAGGTTTTATATGTTGCATCTGAAGCGTTGCCTTTTATGGCTTCCGGCGGTTTGGGTGATGTTGCCGGCTCGTTGCCTGTTGCACTTCGCAAACGCCTTATCGGTTGCCGTGTTGTAATGCCTCTTTATGATTCCATTAAGCAGGAATATAAGGATAAAATGAAGTTTATTACATCGATTTCCGTTCCTGTTTCGTGGCGTAGACAGTATTGCGGTATTTTTGAAGCAAAGCACAATGGAGTAATTTATTACTTCCTTGACAATCAGTATTATTTTAAGCGTGACGGAATTTACGGTCACTATGACGATGCGGAAAGATTTGCTTTCTTCTCAAGAGCGGTTCTTGAGATTATTCCTCACATTGATTGGAAGCCGGACATCATTCATTGCAACGATTGGCAGTCGGCTCTCACACCGCTTTATTATTCTTGCTATTATGCAAACCAAATGGGATATGAAAACATCAAAACTGTTTTCACAATCCACAACATTCAGTATCAGGGCAAGTACGGTGACGAACTTCTCAACGATGTTTTGGGCATTGCACCTGAATATAACAATCTTATTTTGTACGATGGACTTGTTAACTTTATGAAGGCAGGTATCGAGTGTGCAAATAAAGTAACAACCGTTTCTCCGACCTACGCAAAGGAAATTCTTGACCCGTGGTATTCCTACGGTCTTGACCCTATTCTCAATCAGCGTAGCTGGAAACTTTGCGGTATCCTCAACGGTATTGATACCGAAAATTATAACCCTGAAACCGACCCTAACATTGTTGCAAATTACAATGCCGAAAATTGGAAAAAGGGTAAGGCAGAGTGCAAAAAGGCTCTTCAAGAGCAGATGGGTCTTGCTGTCAGAGATGATGTGCCGGTTATCGGTATCGTATCTCGTCTTGTCGGCCACAAGGGACTTGATCTCATCCGTGAAGTTATGGAAAAGAGCCTTTGGGAGCGTGATGTTCAGTATGTTGTTCTCGGTTCGGGCGAATGGCAGTATGAGAGCTTTTTTAGAGAACTTCACGATAAATATCCTGATAAAGTCGGCGTAACAATCGGATTTATTCCTGACCTTGCACGCAAGATTTATGCAGGTGCAGACTTGTTCCTTATGCCGAGCAAGAGCGAGCCTTGCGGTCTTTCACAGATGGTTGCACTTCGCTACGGCACGGTTCCTATCGTTCGTGAAACGGGCGGTCTTAAGGACTCAATCACCGATTCGGGTGACGGCGAGGGCAACGGATTTACTTTCCAAACATACGACGCATACGATATGCTCGGTGCAATCTACCGTGGCGTAGAGGCTTATAACAACAAGGATTATTGGCCAACACTTGTTGAGCGTGCACTCAACTGTGATATGTCTTGGGGCAAATCCGCAAACGAGTACATCAAGATGTACAAATCACTTCTTAAAGATTAAGACAAACAAAATAAAAGTGCGTTGGTATTGTGAAGTACCAATGCACTTTTTTATATGCAGATATATAAGAATTATTTTTTTAATGCCGGAATGAACAGCTCGATTTCTTGAACTTTACTGTTTGTAAGGCTTGCTTTGATGTAATATATTGGTTGATAATAATTTTTAGAATCACTTAGATATGTTAATTCTATACTGTTAATTTGAATAGTACTGTTTTCAAAATCATATTCACCAGAGCAGAATTTGCCCTGCTTAATCAAATTTATAACTTCTTTTTTGCTCAAAATGCTTTCGGTAGCACATTTGTCCAAATCAACCATATTGTTGTCAATTTGACCTAAAACATCACCATTAAATAAATAGCAGTAAATTGTGCCGTTACAAAATGATTTGTCGTTTTCTCTGACTGTATGGCTGAATTCATAGTATGAATTTTCATTTACGGTAAGTTCGGAATTAACAGGCGGAAATACGGAATATTCTTTAAGTATATTTCTGATTTCATCTTCCGTGTATGATGTGTCGGGCACTTCGTTTGTGTATACTTGAAAAAAATCCTCGTTCTGAAAATTGTAAGTTCCATTTGTTAAATCCATTGAAAAATGATATTTGCCGTCTACGGAATTAAGTTTAAGCGTATCATTTTCAATTACATATGATTTGTAATCAACCTCAATGTTACTTTTTTGAAAAAAGCATTTAGCTTGCTTTATTGCATCGCTAATTGTATATTCTTTTGCACGGTATATATTTTTCGTTGTGCTTTTATCCGAAATTGCCGTGTCACAAATGATTTTTGTATTTTTCATATTGTGCTTTTCGTAATTGGAAATATATAAATTGCCGTAAGGTTGAATTTGATATGCGGCATATATGCCCGAAAATGTTCCTATTACAATCAGAAACGGCAAAAGGCAGATGATTACTTTTTTAGGAGTTACGGCTTTATTTTTTGTTGCGAAAAACAGCCGGTATACACAATATCCCAATATAACGCCAACCGTGTTGTTCAGCACATCGTCAAATTCAAAAAATACCGATTTTGAAAATATATTGTATAGCTTCAATAATAAGTGATGAAGCCGCACCTATAGGTATAACAAAATACGGCTTGTCTGTCTTTTTGCTCAAAAGCGGAAGCAGTATACCGAACGGAACGAAAAGCAGGATATTTAAAACAATGTTTCGCCAAGCCTGTGCCGAGCAGGTATACCATGCCGATTTATAGCTTGAAAACAGGTCCTGAACGCTGTAATCTGTAACATTGTTTCGGTTCATAAATACTGCACAAAAAACCACAAGCAGATAGAATAAACCGATAATAGCGAGCAATATGTTCTTTTTGTTGAGCTTTTTATCACCGTGCATTAGCTTTTTGTAAATTACAAAATAGCCAAATAAAAATAGTATTGTCAAGCATAGTACAACAATAATTGCAAAAACGGAATATCTTTTCAGTAAATCTAATATTATATCAAATCTCATAATTATAAATGTTGAATTTGTTTGTTAGAGTTTTTTACAAAATGTTATTTTTATTACGCTTATCTTTGACCTTTTTTATAATTTTACTTATCAACAAAACTATTGCATTAAAAATTAGCCAAGCAAGAACTATGATTTCAATAAACATTCTCAGCGGTACAGCGGTCAGCATATCATTGTAGTTAAGGCAAATATAAATTATGTACCCAACAGCAATAATACTGCTTATTATGATTAAAGCATATTTAATGATATTAATTGTTTTATGCTTCATTTAATCACATCCTTATGGTTTAATTATAGATTCATTATAAGTTATTTGAAAAAATCGGTCAAGTTCTATATTTTAAAAGCTTTTTTATTATGCTTTTATTTTCCTATATATGCCACGGTGTCGGTAGGTACGGTCAAGGTGCCGTTTTGTGAATATTTGTCAAACAGCGCATTGATGTCGTTAAGATAATTGTTGAATTTTTCGTCGCCCTTTTTGAGCGAGTATGAGGATGACAAAATACGGTTTATATATCCCTTTCTGTCATAGGTTACGCTGTTATCGTAGGTGAGAATTTCACATTTGCCGTTGAAAAATTCCTTGCATTTGTCCTCGCTTATGCCGTTTGAAAAACCGTTGAACTCGGGATTGTACTTTTTTCTTAACTCTTTGAGTGCAATCGTACATTCGGCGGATTCAATCCGCGAGTTGTAAACAAGGATAATCAAGCCGTTCTTTTTGAGAATTCTGTTACACTCGGCTCTGAACAAATCCTTGTCAAACCAATGGAACGCTTGTGCCGCCGTGACAATATCAATGCTATTGTCGGGCAGAGAAGTGCTGTCAGCCCTGCCATTTACGGAAGTAAAGTTCGGATTGCCCGATAAATTCTGTTCCGCAATTTTTCGCATATCGTTGTTAGGTTCAACGGCAAAAGCTTTGTAACCTGCGTTTAGAAGCTGCTCGGTGAAAATACCCGTGCCCGAGCCAATGTCCGCTATAACGGCATTTTCGGGAATATCGGAGCGTAATTTTAAGTGTTCCAAAAGCTTTTGTGAATATTTCGGTCTTGCCTTGGCGTAAATTTCGCCTTTGTTGTCAAATCTTTTTGTATTGTCCATAGCGATACCTCGAAAAAATAACGGCGGCAAAGCTTTATTTACTTTACCGCCGTGTGTTTTAGTCAATTATGCTTTTGATGTATGTGTCAATTACATCGGTAGCGTTGTCAATTCCGATTTTGCTTGAGTTAACAATCAAATCGTAGTGCCTTGAATCGCCCCATTTTTCTTTTGAATAGTAGTTGTGATAGTTGCGTCTTATTCTGTTACGCTTTTCAACAAGTGCTTCCGCTTCGTCATAGCCGAGCTTTTCGATTGAAGCGATACGCTTGATTTTTGCGTCCTTTTCACCGGTGACAAAGATTTTAACAAGACCGTCATATTCACGCAAAACATAGCTTGCACATCTGCCGAGAACAACAAACGATTCGCCGGAGTTTGCACGCTCCTTGAGGTAGTCAAACTGCATTTGAGCAACCGTGTCCTCAGGCGAATTTGAAAATCCGTCAACCGAGCGAGAAAGCCAAATGTTTCTTGCCTTTTCATCGTATTTTTTTAATTTGTCAAGATTAAGGTCTTTTTCTTTTGCAACCAAGTCCAAAAGGTTTTTGCCGTAAAGATTTACATTGTATCTTTTTGCCAATTCCTCGGCAATTACACGACCGCCCGAGCCGTATTCACGACCGATTGAAATTATGAATTGCTTTGCCATAATAAATCCCCCTTAAAAATACCTGAGTTTAATAACCACCATAGAGATAATAAGAACGATAGCCGTAGCCGGTATTGCCGATTTGCAATATTTGCCCCAGCCTACAGGATGTCCTGCCTTTGAAACAACGGATGTGCCTACAACATTTGCCGATGCACCGATAGGTGTTGCACTGCCGCCGATGTCTGTGCCGACAGAAAGTGAATATGCAAGGGTTGCAAGTTCTGCACCCGGAGTTGTAGCCGCAAGGCTCTTGATAACGGGTACCATAGTTGCAGCAAACGGAATGTTGTCAACAAATGCACTTGCAACTGCCGAAATCCACATAATGATGAGAACCATTGCAAAGAAGTTGCCGCCGCAGATTTTTTCAATAAAGTTTGCAATAAGCTTCAAAACGCCTGTTTGTTCAAGTCCGCCGACAACTATGAACAAGCCGATGAAGAACAAAAGTGTTTTGTAGTCAATCTTTTTCAAAATAAACTTGATGTGTTTAAACGAAGTTATGAGCGTAATTGCCGCAATAACTACGCCGATAAACGCAACGGTAAGTCCTGTTTGTGCATGCGTTACAAGGAGAACAACAGCGATAAGGAAAATAATTGTGCTTACGATAAAGTCCTTTTTGTTTTCAATAGCGTCTGCCGGATTAGGAAAAGTTGCCGGGTCAACAGACTCACCGTTTGCGGCAGAAAGCTCTTTCTTAAATGCAAAATAGAAGAAAATAACGATAAATACAAGTGAAATACCTGCGATAAGACCTGTGTTTGTAAGGAAATCGGCAAAGCTGTAGCCGAGTGCCGTACCGATGATGATGTTAGGCGGGTCACCGCACATTGTGGCGGAACCGCCGAGGTTTGCACAGAAAACTTCCGCAAGTACCATCGGAACCGGACTGAATTTGAGAAGCTGTGAAAGTTCTACCGTAACAGCCGCAAGGAAAAGAATTACGGTGATGCTGTCAATGAACATTGAAAGCACGGCACTCATAATCATAAATGTTACGAGTATCGGCATAACCTTGTACTTGACCGCTTTTGCGATTGTGAGGCAAAGCCAACGGAAAAATCCTGCTTTTGCCATGCCCTCAACCATAACCATCATACCTGCAATGAAAATGATTGTAGACCAGTTAATGCCGCTCGAGCTTTCGCCGCCTTGTGACGAAACATGCCAAAACTCTGTTGTGAATATGCTTTTGACATTGAGCGTTTCCATTATTGCACTCGGACTTTTCATACAAATGCCGAATACAATAACAATAGTTGCAAGACCGCAACCGAGCGTTACCCACTGGCGTGGGATTTTGTCCATAATAATAAGTGCAAACATAACCACAAATATTATTACGGCACAGATTTGTGCTGCCATATTATATAGCCCTCTTTTCTATGAATTTTTCGCCTTTATTATATGCCTATTGATTTTGATTTTCAAGAGTAAATATAACAAATATTTTTTACTTGAAAATTTATAATTTTTAATATATAATATTATATCGTAAATTAAGTAACATATTTATAATGCTTCGGTGAAAACAATGTGATATAACAACAATATTTGCAGATAAATAATATATTAAAGATTTCGGAGAAAGAATAATGATAGAGTTTGAAGAATTGAATCAAAGACTTATGCAGTCTGAAGAACCTATCGGCAATTTAAAAGAAGCACTTGATATAGACAATGTCAAGGTGCAGATTGCCGAACTTGAAAAGCAAAGTGCCGCTCCCGATTTTTGGGACGATATGGAAAACAGTCAAAAAACTATGCAAAAAATCGGCTCTTTAAAAGCCAAGGTTGCGTCATACGAAAATCTTAAAAATGATTTTGACGACGCACAGGTTATGATTGAGCTTGCCAATGAGGAAGAAGACGAAAGCCTTGTTGAGGATTGCACAAAATCCGTTGACGATATTGAAAAGAGGATTGAAAAGTTGACCCTTTCAACTCTTCTTTCGGGTGAGTTTGACGACAACAACGCAATTCTTACATTCCACGCAGGTGCAGGCGGTACAGAGGCTCAGGACTGGGCGGAAATGCTTTTCCGTATGTACAACCGTTGGGGCGAAAGAAACGGCTATAAAGTGTCAACACTCGACTATCTTGAAGGTGATGTTGCAGGTATTAAGAGTGCCACAATCCGTGTAGAGGGCGAAAATGCTTACGGCTATCTTCACGGCGAAATGGGTATTCACCGCCTTGTTCGTGTGTCACCTTTTGATTCATCGGGTCGTCGTCACACATCGTTTGCTTCTCTTGAGGTTATGCCTGAAATTGACAATGATGTTAATGTGGAGATTCGTGAAGAGGACATCAAAATGGATGTGTACCGTGCATCCGGTGCCGGCGGGCAAAAGGTAAACAAGACATCTTCCGCAGTTCGTCTTACTCATATTCCTACGGGTATTGTCGTTTCGTGTCAGGTTGAGCGTTCACAGCACCAAAACCGTGAAATGGCTATGCTCATGCTCAAATCAAAACTCGTTGAAATTAAAGAAAGAGAAAATCTTGAAAGAATTGACGACATCAAGGGCGACCAAAAAGAAATTGCATGGGGCAGTCAAATCCGTTCCTATGTATTTATGCCGTACACAATGGTAAAAGACCACAGAACAGGCTTTGAAATGGGCAACATCAACGCCGTTATGGATGGTGACCTTGACGGATTTATCAACGCTTATCTCAAAATGAAAAGTCTTGAAAATTCCGACAAGTAATTCAAAATTTAACAATACTATTTTGACCTCTCGAATCAAACAATAAATTCGGGAGGTTTTTATTATGAAATTTCAAAAAATATTATTGCCTTTATTGTGCGTTTGTATGCTTTTCGGCTGTGCAAAAGGGAATACAAACAGTAATGAAAATATTACAGCAAGTAAAAAAGCAGAAACCACAACCAAAGCTGTTGAAACATCCGCACCTACGGCAAAAGCTGTTGCAGGGCTTGATTCGCTGAGCACCGAAAAGGTTGTTTGGGGCCCCGGCAATATTGTTGACCACAAGCAACCAAACGACCCTTTGCTGCTTCAAAAACAGTATGCTTCAATGAATGCAAAATGGCTTTTGGATGATGACAAAAAGATATGCCTAACTTTTGATGAAGGCTACGAAAACGGCTATACTCCGCAGATTTTAGACACTCTGAAAGAGAAAAATGTTAAGGCGATTTTCTTTGTTACCTATGACTTTGCGTCACAAAACCCCGACCTTGTCAAGCGAATGATAGACGAGGGGCATATTGTCGGCAACCATTCCTACCGTCATTACAGTATGGACGAGGTGAGCGATGATGTTGCCAAGGAAGAAGTGACCTATCTTCATAAGTATATAAAAGACAAATTCAATTATACAATGAGTTATTTCAGATTTCCGAAAGGCGAATTTTCGGAACGCTCGTTACAGATAGTAAAGGACTTGAACTACAAATCCGTGTTTTGGAGCTTTGCCTATGCCGATTGGGACCCCGATAATCAGACGGAAGAAAATCAGGCGTTCACGCATATTTGCGAAAGCACGCACCCGGGTGCGATTTTGCTGCTTCACGCCGTAAGTAAAACAAATGCCGATATTCTCGGCAAGGTTATCGATGATATTACAAAGCAGGGATATACCTTTACAACCGAAATAAAATAAAATGTTAATATTATGTTGATATTACTGTTACCCTATGTTATAATTTAACAGAAACTTGTGCTGAATAAGGCAATAAATTATGAAAGTTTCACAAAGGGGTAGTAATGAAAATATCAGGTGAAAAGATTAAACAGACCGTGTCGTCTGTAAAAGAACACTGGAGCACTCCGCCCGAGGGCAGGTATATTCCGTACAAAGAAATACTTGCCTACAGCGTCGGCGGTATCGGTGTAAAATTTGTAATATATACGGTTTGGTATATATCACTGTCGGCAACAAGTTTGCTTGCGGGGTCGGCTCTCGGACTTAAAAACGGCGACCTTGTAAAACTCAATATGATTGCAACGATTATCGGTTTGTTTTTAGGTCCTATCAGAGGCTTGATTATCGATAATACCCGAAGCAGTAAAGGTAAATTCCGCCCGTATTTGCTTTACACAGGCATTCCGTCGGCAATTTTGCTTACGATTTTTGCATTTTTGCCGTTTGAAACAATGACTTACAATCAAAAATTGTGGTCGCTGTTTATATCGTATATGCTTCTTCAATTGTGTTATCCGTTTTATGACCAGGCATATACAACGCTTGTTCAGGTAATGAGCCCTAACTCAACCGAGCGTGCGGATGTTATCACGGTTTCAACATTTATTTATTCACTCGCTCCGTCGATTATGGGATTTTTTGTGCCGCTTATCGCAGGTTTTACCGGCGGTCTTGAGCATATCAACGCTTATCGTGTTATTATGCCGGCACTCGGTATAGGCGGTGCGCTTATCGGGCTTTTCAGCTATTTCGGCACAAAAGAGCGTATTATCGTTTCAAAAGACTATACACCTAAGGTTCCGTTTTTTAAAGGTATCGGTGCAGGAATTGCAAACAAATATCAATGGGCACGCTCGCTTACTTCTTGGTGCATTTTGTTTCAGGCGGGCGTCGGCAATGTCACAACTTGGTATTTTTATTACGGCATAAAAGATGTTCTTAACCTTTCAACAGAGCAGCAAGGCGTTTTGAACGGTACGTTGATGACAATTCTGGGTGCTGCGGCAACTCCGGCAATGCTTTTGTCACCGTTGCTTATACGCAAACTCGGCAAGCGTAATATGTATATTTTCTATATCTTGGGTAATGTAATCACTCTTGTGGGTATGTATTTGTTTATCGAACAAATTTGGGTGCTGTATGCTTTTATTTGGATAAGAGGATTTTTTAATACATTTCCTCTTATTGCGGACAGTGCTATGAGTGCCGATGTACTCGACTATCAACAGTACAAATCCGGCGACAGACTTGAGGGTCTTATGGGTCAGTTTGTAGGTACAATCGGCGTATTTGTGTCTATGGGTATTACATATTTTACTCAAACAATCGTTATGCAAAACCATTTCGGTCTTGTGGATAACTATGACGATTTGTACAAGGCTTCTTTCAGAGAGCCGCTTTCAAAGGGTATGATTGTTATTGCAATCGTCGGTTTTGTGCTTGCACTTATTCCGTTTATTACCATGTATACTCTTACGGAAGAACAGCACGATTCACATATTAAGGTGCTTAAAATCCGTGCCGCTCTTGAAGATTATGCAACCGATTCTCTTTCGGAAGGTCAGCTTGACGAGGCAAAGAAAATCTATGCCGATTCGGTTAACGAATACAATGAGTGCATTGAGGCTTTGAATACTGCTTCAAACCGTAAGGAACGCAAAAAGTTGCAGTCAAAAATCAAATCACTTGAAATTGTTATTGATGAAAAAGACCGTTTTGCAACAGAGAAGATGCTGAAGAAAACCGCAAAGGCAAAAGAACTTTTGACCCATACGGTAGAAGAACTTTACGGCATCAGCGAGCCTACGCTTGATAAGTATAATGAGGCAAACGCTATGAGCGAGAACACAAAGGAAGAAGCCAAAATCAAAGCCGCAAAGCTCAAGGAAGCTTCTAAGGAACTTGATACCTTCCACAAAAAAGCCTATGATTATATTCAGGCTCGTAAGCTTGTAAAGCAAAATGAATATTACACTCATTGGGACGAAATATTTACAAACGAATTACAAAACGCATAGTCAGACTGTCGATAAAGCCCCTGAACCACGCCGATAAAATAAACTAACCGCTTAATGCCTCCCTTGTGTAAAGGGAGGTGGGTGTGATTTATCGCACTCGGAGGGATTGTAAAAGTGCCGCAAACATCGAGTTTGCGGCACTTTTGGCGTTTTTCGTTTTTTGCTCAGTCGAGGTACCATCGTACATCTTCCTTCGCAAGAAAACGAAATTCAGAACCTTTCTCAACAGCCTGCGGCGTGTCAAAACACTTTTTCGACACGCTGAAACCTCTCGAAAAATCGGGAGGTTTTTTGTATAATTTGACAAAATTATAAATTTACAAAATATTTGTTGAGATTAGTTATTTTATATTATATAATAATAAATTGATATGAAATTTAATTAAGAAAGCGGGCTTTAAAATGCTTTTTTCAAGAGATATAGGTATCGACCTCGGTACTTCAAATACAAAAGTAACCGACCGAAAAGGTCATATAATAATAAATGAACCGTCTGTTGTGGCAGTTGATGTAAAGTCAAAAAGAGTGCTTGCAACGGGCAATGAGGCTAAAAAAATGATTGGCAGAACTCCGGGTTCTATTGTCGCCGTTCGCCCTATGAAAGCCGGCGTTATTGCCGACTTTGATATGACAGCCGATATGCTTCACGATTTTATGGACCGTTCAACATCACGCAATGTTTTTACAAAAACAAGGGTTGTTGTTTGCGTTCCGTCCGATGTAACGGAGGTTGAACGCAGAGCGGTAGAGGATGCCGTGCGTTCGGCAGGTGCCCAAGAGGTTGAGCTTATAGAAGAATCTATGGCGGCGGCTCTCGGTGCAGGTCTTCCCGTATACGAGGCAACAGGCTCAATGATTATTGACATCGGCGGCGGTACAACGGATGTTGCCGTGTTGTCGCTTGGCGGTATTGCGTGTTGCAATAGTATTAAGGTCGGCGGTGAAGCTATGGATGATGCCATAGTTTCGTATATGCGTAAAACGCATAATCTCCTTATCGGCGAGCGTACAGCAGAGGATATTAAACTTAAAATCGGCTCTGCTATGGAATACGACGGCGAGGCGGCTATGGAAGTAAGAGGCAGAAATCTTAACGACGGACTTCCGGGAAGCGTTGAAGTTACTTCTTCGGATATTCGTGCCGTGCTTGAAGAGCCTGTAAGCCAAATTTTAACCGCTGTTAAGGAAACGCTCGAGGTTACTTTGCCTGAACTTGCCGCAGATATCATCGACAGAGGTATATATCTTACAGGCGGTGCAAGTCAGCTTCGCGGACTTCGTGATTTGATTGAAAATGAAATTAAGATTCCTATAATCGTGCCTGAAAATTCAAACGATTGTGTTGCACTCGGCACATCAATCAAGCTTCGTCAGGCAAGATAAGAAAAGTGGCACAGTATGAAAAATTTATTTAAGACAAAGCCGTTTAAATTGGTTGTGAGCATAATCGCCGTGTTTTTAATCGGTGCGCTTATTGCCGCCGCAAACGGTCACGGCGAAACCGCACAGTCAACTATTGTCGGTACGGTGTTTTATCCGGCACATTATGTTGCACAAAAAATATCAAACGGTATCGATAAAATTTCGGGTAATGTAAGCGGCAACGCTCAGTATGAAAAAGAAATACAGAATTTGCAATCGCAAATCGGCGACCTTCAGTCACAGCTTGTTGATTACGAAAATTTGAAAAGACAAAATGAACTTTATAAGGATTTCCTCGGCGTTAAAGAAGAACACAAGGATTTCAAGTTTGTTGAAGCGTCCGTTATCGGCAGGGACAGTGCGGATATATACAAATCGTTCACCGTGTCAAAAGGTACGGTCAACGGTGTTGCGGTCGGCGACGCCGTTATGTACGGCAAGTATCTTGTCGGCGTTGTGGACAAGGCTTATCCTACTTACAGCGTCATTAAGACTATACTTGACCCGGACTTTAGTGTTTCCGCTTACGAGATTATTTCAAACGAAATATCTTATGTTACAGGCAATGCAACACTTGCCAAGGATAACAAGTGCAAGATGGCAAATCTTGATGCCGCAACAAAAATAACAAACGAATCTATTATTTGCACAGCAGGTATCGGCGGAACCGTGCCAAAGGGCTTGATTATCGGCACGGTTGATGAAATTGATGACGAATCAACGGATATTTCTTCTTACGCCGTTATTACTCCGGGAACTTCCATAGAAGAAATAAACACTTGCTTTATACTTACGGATTACAAGAATTAAGGATAAATTAATGGAACTCACAAAAAAGGAACGAACAATTAAATATGTCGTTTATGCCGTGATTATCGCCGTGCTTTCGCTGCTCCAAAATGTAGGCGGATTGTGGTTTGAAATCGGCGGTGCAAGATGTTTCTTCCTTGTTCCTGCGGCTGTACTTTTGTCGCTTGATGAGGATGAAAAAACTGCAGCAATTATCGGTTTGTTTGCAGGTCTTTTGTGGGATATAACTGCGGCACATCATATGGGTTTTAACTGCTTGTTTATTATGGTTTCGTGCTATATTATGAGTGTGCTTGTAACGCACCTTTTCAGGGCAACTTTTTGGGTCGGTACTGTCGGAGCGGTATTGTTCACCTTCCTTTATGTGCTTGTTTATTGGCTCGTTTTTGTGTTGATAAAAGGCGGTGACGGCTCGGGAGTTGTATTTTTTACCTTTTATTTGCCGTCGTTTATTTACACGGCTGTTTTAACCGTTTTGATGAACATCGCTTTTGTTCCGCTTAAAAGAAAACTCAATAAAGCATAATGTTATAACGGAATTTCAGGAAAGGAGGGCGTTTTATGGGCAACAGATATAAAAGCACAAGAACCGTAATAGCTGTTATTTTGGTTGTAGCAACCTTGCTTGGATTTAGCTATGACCTTTATAATATTCAAATAAAAAACAATGAATACTATGTTGCTCAAAGCAGCGCTGTCCAAACCTATACCGTGTCTATCGAGGCGGCAAGAGGAGATATTGTAGACCGTAACGGCAACACTCTTGTTACAAATCGCAAAGGCAACAGTATTATTCTTGACGCCGCATATTTTCCGAGTGCAAAAAATAACGATGCACGAAATATCATTATAATAAATCTTATAAAACTTTTTAATCAAAATAACGAAGAATATGTGCACAATCTTCCGCTAAAAATAGGAAAAAACGGCAAAATAAAATTTTATACAAAAAAAGATGACGAGAATTACGAATCCGCTATCAAGACAATGAAAAGCAAGGATATGTTTAATCTTCAATCGTATGCAACCGCTCAAAATTGCTTTGACGCAATGGTTGAAAAATACGGACTTGAAAAGTATGATGCCAAGACTGCTCTTGCTATCGGTAATATCAGATATGAGCTTACAAGGTGTCTTTTTTCTGTATCGACACCGGTTACCATAGCCGATGATGTAAGCGACAAAACAGTTGCTCAGATTAAGGAAAACAAAACGGCATATCGCGGTGCCGATGTGCAGGTTGTTGCGTATCGTTTTTATACCGACCCTACTCTTGCATCACATATTTTGGGTACGGTCAGAAAGATTAATGCCGAGGAATATGCCGAGTTGAAGGACAGCGGTTATGGCATTAACGATGAAATAGGCGAATCGGGCATTGAAAAAGCTTGCGAAAGCGATTTGAGAGGCACTCCGGGTGAAAAAACGGTTACAATCGACGCAGAGGGCAATGTTACCGAAACGGTTACTAAAGAGCCTGTTCAAGGTGATACGATTGTTTTAACCATTGACAAGGATATGCAAAAAATCGCAGAGCAAAAGCTGCGTAAAATCTGTCTTAAAACTTCGGGTGAGGCAACGGGTGCCGTTGTTGTTGAAGATGTTCACAGCGGTGAAATTTTATCTGCCGCAAACTATCCTACATTTAATTTGGAAGAATATTATTCCGATTACCAAAAACTTGCATCCGACAGCAAAAAACCGCTTTTCAACCGTTTTGCAATGAGCGCGTTCGCTCCCGGTTCAACATTCAAGCCGCTTATGGCTGTTGCAGGACTTGAAGAGGGCAAAATTACAAAGGACACATATTTTTATTGTGATAAATATTTTAAAATATCAGATATGACCTTCAAGTGCACCGACTCTCACGGTGGATTAAATGTTGAGGGTGCACTTCAACATTCGTGCAACGTTTTCTTTTATAATACTTCACAAAGGCTCGGTATCGACCTTATGAATAAGTATGGCAAAATGTTCGGCTTAGGTCAAAAAACAGGCGTTGAAATTCCGGAATCCAAGGGCATTATGGCGGGTCCGGAATACAGAAAAAAGTTTGATATGATTTGGAAGCCGGGCGACACTGTTCAATGTGCAATCGGTCAGTCCGACAACCTTTTAACTCCGCTCCAGCTTGCAAATTATTGTGCAACAATCGCAAACGGCGGCACAAGATACAAAACCCATTTTGTAAAATCAAAAATTTCATCCGCAACGGGAGTTGTTAATGAAACCGGTGCTACCGTTGAGGAAGAAACCGGCGTCAGTGAAAAAACATTTGAAATAGTAAGGTCGGGTATGCGTAAGGTTTCGCTTTACGGCGGTCCTAACAAACTTTTCAACAAACTTAAAGTAAAAACCGCTTGTAAAACAGGTACCTCACAGGTAGTTGTAAACGGCGTTAAGCATAACAACGGCTTCCTTATTACATTTGCTCCGTATGACAACCCCGAAATCAGTATCGGTTCGGCTATCGAAACGGCAGGTTCGGGTTCTTCAACGGCAGAAATTACGGCGGCAATTATCGACTATTATTACAGTAATAATACAAGAGAGGAAAAAGCACAGACCGATTCTACACTTTTGCAGTAAAAAACTTCAAAAAAATCTTGAAAAATCGCTGTAATATGGTATTATATTAATAATAGTAACAATTTATATGATAACTTATATGAAAATTTGGAGAGGGTATTATGAACATCGCACTTATAGCACACGATGCAAAAAAAGAACTTTTGGTTCAGTTTTGTATTGCTTATTGCGGAATTATCAGCAGACACGATGTTTGCGCAACGGGTACTACAGGTAAACTTGTCAAAGAAGCAACAGGCTTGGAAATTAATTGCTTTTTGAGTGGCGCACAGGGCGGCGGTCAGCAGATTGCAAGCCGTATTGCGTGCAATGAAATTGACCTCTTGATTTTCTTCAGAGATCCGCTTAATCCAAAACCTCACGAACCTAACGATAATGATTTGCTCCGTCTTTGCGATGTGCACAATATTCCGTTTGCAACAAATATCGCTACTGCCGAGGCACTTATCAGAGGTGTTGAAAGAGGTGACTTTGAATGGAGAGAAATCGTTAACCCAAGATATAATCAAAAAAAGTAATTTCATAAATTATAATAACGAGGTGCAAGTTTTTCCTTGCACCTCAAAAATTGTATATAGGAGAAAAGTTATGGCACTTGTAACAAAAGCTATCAAGGGCACAAAGGATGTTTTGCCGTCCGAAGTGTACAAAAATCAATATATCGAGGCTACTTGCCTCACAGTTGCCGAGAATTTCGGCTACAAGGAAATGAGAACTCCTGTGTTTGAACATACCGAGCTTTTTCAAAGAGGTGTGGGTGACACAACAGATGTTGTACAAAAAGAGATGTACACATTTGACGACAAGGGCGGTCGTTCAATCACTCTTCGTCCGGAGGGCACAGCAGGTGCGGCAAGGTCATTTTTGGAAAACGGTCTTTCAAACGAGGCTCTTCCTCAAAAAATTTGCTATCTCACTTCTTGCTATCGCTACGAAAAGCCGCAAGCAGGCAGACTTCGTGAATTCCACCAGTTCGGCATTGAGTGCTTCGGTGCAACTTCGCCGCTTGCAGATGCAGAGATGATTGCACTTGCAAAGCAGATTTTTGATGAACTCGGCGTAAAGGATTTGCATCTTGAACTTAATTCAATCGGTTGCCCGACATGCCGTGCGGAATATCACAAGGCACTCAAGGAATATTTTGCTTCAAGAGTTGACGAGCTTTGCGATACCTGCCGTGACAGACTTGACCGCAACCCAATGCGTATTTTGGATTGCAAAAGCCCTGTTTGCAGTGAAATTGCAAAAGACGCTCCGGTTGTTCTTGATTATCTTTGTGACGAGTGCAAGGAGCATTTTGAAAAAACAAAGAGCTACCTTGACGCTATGAATATCGAATATATCGTAAATCCTCAAATCGTAAGAGGACTTGATTATTATACAAAAACCGTATTTGAATTTGTTGCCGATTCTATCGGTGCACAGGGCACTGTTTGTGGTGGCGGCAGATATGACGGACTTATCGAGGAACTCGGCGGTCAGCACACACCGTCGCTCGGCTTCGCTATGGGACTTGAAAGACTTCAGCTTGTTATGGAAGCACAGGGTTGCGAATTCCCTGAACCGTCCCGTCCTGATTTGTTCATTGTTGCCATGGGCGACAAGGCAACTCTCAAAGCGGTGGAAATTGCAAAAGATATGCGTGACGAGGGATACAGCGTTGTTTATGATTTGAACGGCAGATCACTTCGTGCGCAGATGAAATATGCCGACAAGATTAATGCAAAATACAATGTTGTTATCGGCGACAACGAGGTGGATACAAAATCGGCGGTCCTCAAGGATATGGCAACAGGCGAGCAAAGCGATATCAGCCTTGAAACCTTTGTTTCGGGTTTTTACAGCATAACACTCGACAGTCAGCTTAAAGATTTGGAAATCAACGGCGAGGCGTTCGATTTTAATTCACTGTTTCTCGGAGGACAAAATAATGACTAATTCAATCAAGGGTATGAAACGCACAGATTATTGTGCAAAGTTTGACATCTCAAATGTAGGTCAAACAATCACTGTTTTTGGCTGGGTACAGCGTCAAAGAGATTTGGGCAACCTCATCTTTATTGACTTGCGTGACAGAACAGGTATTATTCAGCTTTCATTCAACGACCAAACAGACAGAGCAATTTTTGCCGATGCACAGTCGGTAAGGAGTGAATATGTTGTTGCCGCAACAGGTGTTGTTGCAGAGAGAGAAAGCAAGAATAAGGATATTCCGACAGGCGAAATCGAGGTTATCGTAAACGATTTTCGTATTGTTTCAAAGGCAAAAACTCCTCCTTTCGAGATTGAAAAGAGCGAGAAAGTCGGTGACGAAACCACTCTTAAATACAGATACCTCAATCTTCGTAACGAAAAACTTACAAAGAATATTCTTATGCGTCACAAAATTGCAAAGATTGCAAGAGAGTATTTCTATGCAAACGACTTTATCGAGATTGAAACTCCGATGATGATTAAGTCAACTCCGGAGGGTGCTCGTGACTATGTTGTTCCGTCAAGAATTCACAACGGCAAGTTCTATGCTTTGCCGCAGTCACCGCAGATTTATAAGCAACTTACAATGATTGCAGGTTTTGACAGATACATTCAGCTTGCCCGTTGCTTCCGTGATGAGGACTTGCGTGCAGACCGTCAGCCTGAATTTACTCAAATCGACCTTGAAATGAGCTTTGTCGATTGTGACGATATTATGGATATGGCAGAGGGCTTTATCTCAAAACTTATGAAAGAAACCATTGATGTAAATATTGATGCTCCGCTTCCTCGTATGACTTTTGCCGACGCTATGAATAAATACGGCTCTGACAAGCCTGATACCCGTTTTGATATGCTTATCGAGGATATTTCCGATTGGGCAGACAAAACCGATTTTGTTGTGTTTAAGAGTGCAATCGCAGACGGCGGTGCTGTTAAGGCTATCGTTGCAAAGAATGCCGCTTCAACATACACAAGAAAGAAGATTGACAAGCTTACAGAGTTTGCAAAGGGTATCGGTGCAAAGGGTCTTGCTTATGTTCGTTGGGCAGATGAAGCACCAAATTGCTCGTTTGCAAAATTCCTCAAGGACGGCGAACTTGAAGAACTCCTTTCAACTCTCGGTGCAGAGCAGGGCGATGTTGTTCTTATAGTAAGCGACAAAACTCGCAAGGCTCTCACAATTATGGGTGCACTTCGTCTTGCGGTTGCCAAGGAACTTGACATTATTCCGCAAGGTAAGTGGAACTTCCTTTGGATTACAGAAATGCCGTTCTTTGAAATGGACGAAGAAACAGGCGAGTGGGTTGCCGCTCACCATCCGTTCACAATGCCTATGGAGGAGAGTATTCAGTATCTCGACACCGATAAGTCAAAGGTTAAGGCACAGGCGTTTGACCTTGTACTCAACGGCACAGAGCTTTCTTCAGGCTCAATGAGAATTACCGATTGCGAGCTTCAAACCAAGATGTTTGAACTTCTCGGCATGGAGCAGGAAGAAATTGATGCAAAGTTCGGCTTCCTTGTTGATGCTTATCACTATGCCGCTCCGCCTCACGGTGGTATGGGTATCGGTCTTGACCGTCTTGCAATGCTCATCTGCGGTGCTGATTCGCTCCGTGATGTTATTGCATTCCCTAAGGTACAAAATGCAAGTGAACTTATGAGCGGTGCTCCGTCATATATTGATGATGTTCAACTCGGCGAACTTGGAATTGATATTAAGGCGAGTGAAGACGATGAGTGATAATTACAACTTTTTCGCAATGGTCAATAGAATGAAGTATATTGACCGTTGGGCGCTTATGCCGAACACTCAAAAGGAAAATATTGCCGAGCACAGCCACAGCGTCGCTGTTATTGCACATGCGCTTGCACTTATCGGCAAAAGGGAATTTGGCAAGGATTATGACGAAAATCGTGTTGCCGTGCTTGCGTTGTATCACGACACAACCGAGGTTATCACAGGCGATATGCCAACTCCCGTTAAGTATTATAATGATGATATAAAAAGTGTTTATAAGGATATAGAGGCTGTTGCGGGGCAACGACTTCTTGCAATGCTCCCTGATGATTACAGGGCAGAATATAACTCTTTGTTCAAGCCGAACGAGGACGAAAAAGAGTTGTGGAAACTTGTTAAGGCTGCCGACAAAATCTCGGCTCTCATCAAGTGTATTGAGGAAAACAGAATGGGCAACAGAGAATTTGACATTGCCCTCAAGGCACAGGAACAAAAAATCGCCGACATCGATATGCCGGAGGTAAAATACTTCTCCGACCACTTCCTCAAAGCCTATTACCTCACCCTTGATGAACACACAAAATAAAACCTATTTAGGGCTCCTCTTGTTTTTTCAAGGGGAGCTGTCGCATTTTATATGCGACTGAGGGGTTAAAAGGTAAACATATTTTGTTTTTGATTTGTAGGGGAAGATATTATCTTCCCGCAGGCGAACACAGTTCGCCCCTACGCTACAAAAAAGAAGTCAGAAAATCCTGACTTATTCGTAAAGTTTACAATCACTATTATTAAATAGAAGTAAAATTAATCAAATAAAACAAATATTTTAGCCCGTGCAGGTGGGATGTCTGCACGAGCTTTGGTATTGTAAAAGAGTAACCGGCTGTGTTTGGAAGGGATTACTATTTTGCTAATTCGAATTGTATATTTTGTAATGTGTAGCCTGTTTCTCTAATTACATTCTTCAATTTTTCTTCATCGAGGCGGTGTTTGCTTATGATGATTATTGTGCCTTTTTGGTGGCTTGCTTTCACTTTTTTCACATCAAAGTTCGCCCTGATTGCATCTTGCAAATGGCTTTCGCACATAGAGCACATCATTCCGTCAATCGCAAGTGTTGTTTTCACCATATATTTTGAACCGTCTGCCGATGAACAGCTTCCGCCGCAGGAGGAACAATCTCCTGTACAGCCTCCGCCTTTTTTATTTACAAGACTTCTTATGATGAGAGCAACTATAACTATAAGTACGGCAAGCACAATGATTGTGTACATATTTTGTTTTAGAAATTCAATCACAAGAATCACCTCGTTTTGTTATGTAATAAATTACTTTGATTTAACTGTCAATTTGTTGTCGTCATACTTATTCTTTCTGAAGAGCAAGTAGAGGATGCCTACAGTAAGAACAATAGCGGCAATCAAACCGATAACATTCGGTGCACCTGCAAATGCGATGCCGAACTGATATACGATAAGACCGATGATGTAAGCAAATCCGCATTGGTAACCGATAGCAAACCAAGTCCATTTTGCGTTGTTCATTTCTCTCTTGATAGCACCGATAGCCGCAAAGCAAGGAGCACACAAAAGGTTGAAGATGAGGAAACTGTAAGCTGCGAGGCTTGCGTGACCGCCGCTGAGTGTATTGAGGTCCTTGGCAAAGTTGCCCCAGATTTCATCACCGTTTTCTGCAAGCTCGCCTGCAAAGTGATAGAGAATACCGAATGTACCAACAACATTTTCTTTTGCGATAAGACCTGTAACGCTTGCAACGGCAGGTTTCCAACCGCCCCAACCGAGTGGGATGAACAACCAGCAGAATGCCTTGCCGATGTATGCAAGAATTGAAATGTCCATATCGTCTGTCATTTGGAATCCGCCCTTAAAGGTGAATGCCTGCAAGAACCAAATGAGGATTGTTGCAAGTGTGATAACTGTACCTGCTTTTTTGATGAATGACCAAGCACGCTCCCAAGTTGAACGGAGCACACTGCCTACTGTCGGCAAATGGTATGCCGGAAGTTCCATTACGAACGGAGCAGGGTCGCCTGAGAAAATCTTTGTTTTCTTGAGCATAATACCCGAAACGATGATAGCGGCAACACCTATGAAGTAAGCCGAAGTTGCTACCCAACCGCTTCCGCCGAAGCATGCACCTGCGATAAGACCGATGATAGGAAGCTTTGCAGAGCAAGGAATGAATGTTGTTGTCATAATTGTCATACGGCGGTCACGCTCGTTTTCGATTGTACGAGAAGCCATAATACCCGGAACGCCGCAGCCTGTACCGATAAGCATAGGGATGAATGATTTACCCGAAAGACCGAAGTTGCGGAAAATTCTGTCCATTACAAACGCAACACGGCTCATATAACCGCATCCCTCAAGGAATGCAAGGCAGAGGAACAATACAATCATCTGCGGAACGAAGCCGAGAACCGCACCTACACCGGCCACGATACCGTCTTGGATAAGACCGTAGAGCCAATCTGCAATTCTGCCCTCAAGTGCTTTTTCAATAAGGCTTGGCACCCATTCACCAAAGAGTACATCGTTTACCCAGTCAGTACCGATTGCACCAATCCATTTCATTGCAATGAAGTAAACAAGTGCCATAACACCGGCAAAAATCGGCAAACCTAAAAATCTGTTTGTAACAATTTTATCAATCTTATCGGAAGTTGTCAACTTGCCTTTGTTTTTCTTTGTATATACGCTCTTGATGATTGATGCAATGTAGAGGTATCTCTCGTTTGTGATGATTGATTCCGCATCGTCATCAAGTTCTTTCTCCGCACTTTCAATATCGTTTTTGATATGTGCAAGTGTTGCAGAGTCAATCTTTACTTGTTCAAGAACTTTTTCGTCGCCTTCAAAAATCTTGATTGCGTACCAACGCTGTTGATTGTCGGGCATTGAATGCAAAGCAGCTTCTTCAATGTGAGCCAAAGCGTGCTCAACAACACCGCTGTATTTGTGTTGTGGCTCAGTAGGCTCTTTGCTTGCCGCCTCAACAGCCGCATTTGCAACTTCCTTAATGCCTGTGCCTTTAAGTGCCGAAATTTCGTATACAGGGCAGGCAAGCTGGCGAGAAAGTTCTTCAATGTTAATCTTGTCGCCGTTCTTTCTTACAATATCCATCATATTTACGGCAACAACAACCGGAATACCAAGTTCAACAACCTGTGTTGTGAGGTAAAGGTTTCTTTCAAGGTTTGTGCCGTCGATGATGTTAAGTACAGCATCGGGCTTTTCGTTGATGAGATAATCTCTTGCAACGATTTCTTCGATTGTATAAGGGGAGAGGGAATATATACCCGGAAGGTCGGTGATTGTTACATCACTGTGCTTCTTGAGTTTGCCTTCCTTTTTTTCTACTGTTACACCCGGCCAGTTACCAACATATTGGTTTGAACCCGTGAGTGCGTTAAACAAGGTCGTTTTACCGCAGTTAGGGTTACCGGCAAGAGCAATTTTAATACCCATATGTTTTCATCCTTTCTTAGTTAGTTACAACTAACTCTTATGTTAAAAAAATTATTCAACTTCGATAAGTTTTGCATCGGCTTTTCTGAGCGAAAGCTCGTAATCTC
This sequence comes from uncultured Eubacterium sp., assembly GCF_934561735.1. Taxonomy (GTDB): domain Bacteria; phylum Bacillota; class Clostridia; order Oscillospirales; family Acutalibacteraceae; genus Eubacterium_R. The sequence continues at coordinate 61,171 of NZ_CAKTGT010000004.1, read as the reverse complement.
TTACGGTAATCTCAACAGGGTCTCCGAGAGGTGCAACCTTTCTTACATAAACCTCTACGCCTTTTGTGATGCCCATATCCATAATTCTGCGTTTAAGTGCGCCTTCGCCGTGAATACGAACAACTTTTACGGTTTCGCCGATTTTTACATCTTTGAGCGTTTTCATATTTTTCCTCCTATATAAATAAATATTAAACAAAAATTTTCATTGCCATATCTTCGCCGAGTGCAATTCTGCTGCCTTTTACATTGACAATCAAGTTACCGTCAACGCTTGAAATAACGGTAATATTTGCACCCACAACAAAGCCGAGATCCGCAAGGTGTGCCTTAACGGCAGGGAGTCCCGCAATTCTGCCTATGGTCAATTCTTCACCAATGCCGGCAAGTTTTAATGGCATCATAAAATTATCTCCTTTAGTTAGTTCGTGCTAACCTTTATGCCTAAAAAATAGTTAGTTCAGACTAACTCAAATACTAAAAATATTAGTTAGACCTTGCTAACCGTGTATATAATACATCAATCTAATATATTTGTCAATAATTTTTTGAATATTTTTGCAAGTATTGTTGACAAATAAAATCAAAACCGATATAGTTATTTTATACATTATTATAGTAGGTGAAAATATGAAGTGTAAAAATTGCGGAGCAAAGGTGGATAAGCAATCAAGTATCTGTCCAAATTGCGGCGCAACAGTCAATAAAAATTCCGATTATGTTCTCCTTACCAATCAGGATAAGGTTTATCAGGATGTGTATTCTTCAAAAAGAAAAGGGCGTAGACCGTTAACAAAAGCACTTGCGATTATTCTGTCGCTTGCTGTAATTATCGGCTCCTGCATTGTTTCATATTTCTTTTTTTACGGCATGCATAATTCAAGCGATAAACCTAAACTGTCGTTTAACTCGGGATACGGTTTGATTAACGGTGACGAGCAGGTAATTTATGTTACAATCGATGATTCGTCGTCAATTCAGTATATTCACGGCGTTAATCTTTATAACGGTGTAGTTGATGAAAAAACCATAAAAAAAGATGACCCTGTATCGTTTGATTACAGTTATACCGAAAATGTAGACAATTCCTTCAGATGTATCTTTTTTGATACAGACAGCCTTAATTTGAAGAAAAAAGGCAATTATACCTATACATTTGAAATGACATTTTCAAATTATAACGATGACAACAGATATACTTATTATAAAACGGTTAACTTCACGGGCAGTACAAAAGTTGATGCAAGTAGCATAGTTTTTGACCATTCGCTTGATGAAACCACCACCGAGGAGCCGACTTCGGCTAAGCAGGAGGAAACCACAACCGAAAAGCAAAGTTCGGTTGATTATATTTATGATAATTACTGGTACACTTCTCCGTACAATGATGCCGACAACTACAGCATTTCGGCATTTAAGTTTAACGATGACGGTACATTTACCTCAACCGATTATTCAAAAACAGGTGGAGATGATTGGGTAGTATCAACCAATAAGGGCGAGTTTAAGATTGACGGAAATAAGCTTGCAATAAGTACTTCTGACGGTGAAACGGACGAGCTTACTCTTGATAAAAAGAAGCAAACAATAAGTCAGGGCAAAAACAAATTGACTTCACGCAAATACAACAGCGTAAAAAATGCCGAGGATTTCTTCGGACTGTAAAAGTAAAAAGGCTCTCATCAATGTTTTTAAAGATGAGAGCTTTTTTTATTGGCTTTTTTTCCATTTAAGCTTGAGTTTAAGTCCTTTGATTACTTTCTTTACGGTAAGTTTTTTTCTGTTTTTCCAAGCAAGGCGAATGTAAAATTTCGGCATTGAGCAGGTTCCGTGCTTTTGGACAAAGGCATATGTAAGTTCTTTTTCGTCAATTCGTTTAATAACATCCGGATATGCAACATAAACACAGTTTTCGTCATACTTGTCGATTTTGTATTTGATAGGACGCATAAATGTATGGAAGTACATAAATTCGTCATCGGTATACATTTTGCCGTTATGATTGTAATATCTGAAAATTTTGCCGTTTTTCCAAACTATAACCTGACGGTTGTTTTTGTAGTCCTCACTTTTATCTAAGTGACCCAAGTAAAAACTGTTTGAAAATGCACTTAGGTGGGCAAAGTTTGTTTCTGTGTATTGATTAAGTCCGAGCTTGTCAAAAATTTCCGTAATAGCCACTTCGTCAAAGCAATGACCTCTGTCGGAAGCAAATGCTTCTTTGTATGAAAGAAGTCCGGGAATTTCACTTTTGTATCTTGCGTTGTTTTCCGGGGTGTTTCTGTAGAGGGTCGAATGACCTTGAAAGCCGATTTTGTCATATTTTTCCAGCATATCATCGGTGACAAATTTCCTTATGTCGCCCCAAATGAGGTCCATATCGCACTGCCCCCAAAAATCATATCCTTGAAGCAGGTCGGCAAAAATTTCTCCGTATGCAGGCTTAAATTCACACAGTTTCCACGGTTTGTAAATGTTTACGGTAAAGTCGTAGTTATCCTGAATTTTCTTCTTGAAGTCCTCATAGGTACAGTATACAACTTTTACATTATCCGGATAGTTGTATTGTGTTTTATCATCGGTAACAAGAACCCAATTAACGGTAGGATTCATTTTGCACGACAGTAGCCACATATTTACACTTTCGGGCAATTTGCCGAAATACGGAATAAAATATGCAATAGTTTTCATTGTTTCTTTATCCTTTTGATTATATTTTTTGCTTCGTTTAAAACAAATTCTTCCTTCATCAACAGCAAAGCAAATACATAGATAGCGGCACATATAACCGCGGTGAGTATCATTGTCAAAACCGTGCTCGGCATAAATTTTGTTATTGCAAACCCAACGGCACTCATTATCAAAACCGCAATGACAAATTTGTAGCAGCTTTTTATAATGTTTGTAAATTTGTATTGCTTTGTAATTTGCAAATAACTTATTTCAAGTATCGCAATAACAATTTCACCTACCAAAGAACCGATGGCGGCTCCATTTGCGGCGATTTTGGGAATAAGCAAAAAGTTGCATAAAACATTAACGCCGCCGCCTATAAGAAGCATTATGATATGCTTGTTTGTTTGATTTGTGGAAATCAGGTACTGCGTGCCGGTTACGCTGTTAAGTCCCGTAAATATAAACAAAACGCTGAGTATTTGAAGAATTGAGGTTGCTTGAGTGAACTCGTTGCCAAAAAACCAAGGCACAAATATAGGCGAAACTATTATTACACCCAAACACATAGGCAGGCTCAAAAAGAATATGAATTTAAATGATGTGTCAAGAGATTTTACAACAATATCTTTGTTGCCGTTTTTAAATTCTCTTGAAACTTTAGGTATCATAACCGTGCTGAGCGTTGTTACGATAACCATTATCATATCAATAATTTTAAATGCTTGCTCATAGTATCCGTTTTGCTCCATTGAGCCTGTCAGCCAGCCTATCATCGATTTGTCAAGCACTGCAAATATCTGTGTTGCTATGCTTGGTATAAACAGCATAAGCGACGGCATAAAGCATTTAAACGGCTTCAAATGTTTTATGTTAGGTTTGTTTATGTATTTTTTAAGCGGAAACCATATAATAATAACGCCCAAAAGCAAAAATCCTGCATGACCGATAATGTAAACGGGGAGGTCGCTTTTTTCTTTTACAAACGCAAATATAAATATTACGCTCAATATTTTTGTGATAAAATTTCGTATGCTGATTTTTTTAAAATCTTCCATTCCCTGATAAAACCAGGAAATATCAAACAGCACGCCGAAAAGGTAAATGCTTTGAATTGCGGCTATGCTTTTGTTTTTGGCAATAAATGCCACATATAAAAAGTATGCGGCAATCATTACTGTTGATAATATGAATTTTAAAGAAAAAATATCCCAAAAAATTTCGCTTCGTTTTTCTTTTGATTCCTGCCAAATGCCTATGGCTTTTGTGCCGTAAGTTGCTATTCCCAAAGCGGACAACAGCCAAAAGTATCTGACTATCGAATATGTATAACTGTAGGTTCCTATTCCGTCGGCACCCAAAACACGCGATATGTACGGTGTTGTTACAAGCGGCACCAGCAATGCAAAAACCTGATAGCTTACATTAAACAAATAGTTGCTTTTTGCGCTTTGTTTCATAGTTAACTCTCTTTGTCTATATCAAATTCTATAGGATGAATTTTTATCATTCTCAAAACGGTTCTCGGCGGTTCAAGCTCCAAAAACTCTTTTGAGTCCTCTTTGAGTCTGTGCTTTACATCATCGTATGAGCCGATGACTTTTGCCGGAACTCCGCCCACAACGCTTCCTGCCGGAACATCTTTTGTAACAACCGCACCTGCGGCAACAATGCAGTTTTCGTTGATGGTTACCCCATAATTGATAACTGCGTTGGCACCGATATATACATTGTCTTTGATTTCAACTTTGTCATACTTGCAACAATAATCCTTGCAGTTGTCTTCGTTGTTGAGAACTGCGTTGAGTGCACTGTGTGTAATCAGCCTTACTCCTGCGGATATTGAAACATTGTTGTGCAAACAAACCAAAAACGGTTCTGCCGGCAAAATGTTTGTGCAATAAAAGCAGTTGTCGCCTATATGGTGAAAAATATGATGTTTTTTTAGATATTCGGCTTTTTTCCAGCCGTCTCGGATTGTTATAACTCTGATTTGCCTGTAAACTCTGCGGAGCTTGTCGTAGGTATCAAATATTTTGTTTTTTATCATATCAGTTGCTCTCTTTTACAATAGGGTTGAGTTGAGATTTTATTTCGTCCTCCGTACGCTTTGCCAATCTTTGATTGTATTCGTTTTGCGAAACATTGAGTTGTACTAGCATCAAATAGGCTACAAACCAAAATGCAACGGAACCCGTGCCCAAGTAGTGGTTTACATAAAGCTCACAGAAGATAAACAGCATAATAATGTATTGATAAATGTTGTTTTTGCATACGGTGAAGAAAGAATATGTAAGCGATACTGTTCCTACAATCGTTGTTTCCATATATATTCTCAAAATGTCGTTGTGCATATTGTACTGACCGCCTACACCGCGACGCTCAAGGAAAGCCGAAACGGTACCCAAGCCGTAATTTATAAGGTGTTGGTCAATAACGGCATTGATGATTTCAAATCTCGTTTGAGTAAATTCGTTGAAGTCAAGTCCCGTTTTTTGATAGAACCAGCTTGCAAATGTATCATCGCATATGTAGTATGTGATAAACGGAGCGATGATAAAGCCCGCCATTGTAATATACATCAAACTTTTTGGAGTTTTTTTGTTCCTTTGGACAAATCTGAGTATAACTGCGGCAACCAAAACATACAAAAAGGCAAATCTTTTGTATGCCAAAAAGCAGAAAAACAGAGCAATAATACGCCTGATTTTATCTTTTTTATAAAAGTAATACAGGTAGAACAGTGTAAAGAAGTTACTCAAGTCCGATTCCATAATAGGGGACTCGGATTCAATAAATAATGTATTGAAGTTGAAAAGCAACAAAAAGTTTGCAACATTGAGTTTTCCGGATCTTATAAACGATATAATAAGGCATACTATACATATGGCAAAAAACATATTTATGTAATCGTCCATATAGTTCCTTTGTGTACTGTTGTAAACGATAATTATAAAAACAAGCGGAATTATAAGATAATATACTTCTTCAAGAGAGTAAAGCTTAAATCTGCCTTCTTTTAATTGGAAATACAGCGATATTATATATAATATCCCCGTTGATATAAATATGGGGAAAAATTCTTTAATCTGTTTGATTTTTCTCCCGTTAAGTATAATGATGCTTAAAAATATTGTTATAATCAGTATGTAATGCTTTATGTGCATTTTGTCAATAGCTCTTAAAAACCACATACGCTCGCTGAACATAAAAAACGCCATTACAGCAGCATACCAAGCTTTGAGTACATTTAATTTCATTCTTTTGGTCTTCCTGTTATTTTGTTAAACTCTCGTATATTTTTATCAAACTGTTGTAATATTCGTTTGGAGAGTAGTTCTTTTCAAAGAGTATTCTTGAATTTTTTGAAAATTCCTTGATTTTTTCATCATCGGCAAAAAGCTGCTGCATTTTGTCCTTTAATTGAGATACACTGTCAAAATCGTAAAGATAACCGTTTACATTATCGCTGATAAGTTCCGGAATACCGCCTATGCGGCTACCGATAACAGGCTTGCCTATCTCAAGTGTTTCCAAAATCGAATAAGGGCAGTTTTCGTAACAAATTGATGGAACAACCACAAACCTCGAATTCCTTATGTATTCTCTGATGTTATCTTGGTTTTGGTAGCCCAAAAGAGTAATTTGTTCACCGAGATTGTGTTCTTTGATGTAGTTTTCGATATTTTCTCTTTCAGGTCCGTCACCTGCGATGAGGAGTTTTGCATCGTCAATTTGGTTGATTGCTTTTATAAGATTTATGATTCCTTTTTCTTTTGAAAGTCTGCCGAAATAAAAGGCGTAATCTCCGGTTACATAATCTTTGTGCTCGGTTTCGTTTACAAAATTGTGCAAAACCTTTATTTCGTTGCAATTAAGTTTGCCTTTTTCAAATTGCTTTTTGCTGAATTCGCTCGGGGAGATAATACAATCTATTTTCTTGAATATCTTGTGAGCGTCGTAATATTTCTTTTCAAAACAACCCAAAACGCTTTTGAGTGTGGAGTCTTTTATGCACTTTTTCTTTATACATTCGGTGTAGCCTTTGGTGAGGCAATCCTCGCATATTTTACCGTCATACAGCATAATGCTTGCCGGGCAAATAGGGTTCAAATCGTGTGCCGTCATAACAATCGGAATGTTTTTTTCCTTAATTGCATCTATGATTGAAGCCGAAAGCTGACGCTGAAAATTGTTGATGTGTACAATATCGGGCTTGAATTCTTCAAGTGCTTTTGTCATCAGCTTTTTATTTGTGCCCGAATATATGACATCAAAAGCTTTTAACTTTGAGCCTGTGTTCATATCAATTTCGTCAACAAAATATTCCTTGTCGCCGGTTGTTATGTTTTCCGGATGTTTCATTGAAAAAAAGGCAACCGTGTGTCCTTTGCTTTTCAGTAAATTTGCAAGTTCAAAGTAGTATTTTTCACTTCCGCCACGCAGATAGTGAAATTTGTTAACAAGTAGAATTTTCATTGTTTATCTTCTTTTCATATGTACTTATGAATTTGTCGCTCAAAACATCCCATGTAAATTTTTCGGTAATCTTTTTATGGGCGTTTTGTGATATTTCGGTTGAGTTGTGCGATGTTTCAATGATTTTGTCGCACCATATTTTTGCGTCAAATTCGTTAATAATTTGACCGTCAATGCCGTTTTCAATCAACATTTGGCTTCCGCCGTTTTTTGTTGTTATTGCAGGTGTGCCAAAGTACATTGCTTCCAACAATACCATACCGAATATCTCGTATCTTGTCGGAAGAAGGAATATATCGGTGTTTTTGTATGCGTATTGCAAGTATTTTTGCTCTGCCTTTTTTATATGGTAAATGCTGTCGAAAACGCCGCATTTTTTTGCATAGTCAAAACAATTTTTGCAATATTCTTCGTCGCCGTTTCCTATCATTACAAGCTTGGCGTTTACATTTCTGTTTTTAAGTTCATTTAGAATATCAAACAAAAACGGAATATTTCGTCTTTCCTCGATTTTGCCGATGTAAAGAAGCTTGATGTCAGCCTTTATATTTTCAATTTCTTTAATTTCGTCAGGAATTTCGTTTATATCGCTTTGCTTAAATGCGTCAAGGTCAATACCCACTCCCACGGTAGTGACATTTTCACTTTTTATACCTTTGGAAGTTAAAAAATTATTTGCAAGGTCGCTTTTTACCAAAAATGTTGTGCCGTTTTTTTTGTATGCGGGCAAAACGATTTTGTCAAACACTTTGCACATTGCGTTGTATCTTTTGTTAAACTCGCAATAGTACGGACCGTGGTAAATAACAGTTTTGTCGGGATATTTCTTTGATAATTTCCAAGCCGCAAGTTGGTTGTATTCGCTCGGCTCGATAATGTCGTATTTTTTAATCAAATCGTCAATATCAAAAAATGCGTTTTTCAAAAATACTTTTGATTGTCTGTAAAATACGGTAATATCGGTTTTGCCGTCAACATCAATATGCACTTCTTTTTCTTCCTTATCGGTCCAAAAAACAATGTCGCATTGATGTCCTTTTTTTACGAGTGCCCGTGCAAGACCGATTTCCTGAATATTGTAGGAGGCGTTTTCAACCTCCATATATTGCGGAAAACACCGAATAATCAGTATTTTCATACCGTCACCTAATCTCTTTTAAATATATCTCTTGTGTAAACTTTTGATTTTATGTCGTCAAGGCAACTGTCGTATCTGTTTGCCAAAACGGTGTCGCTTTGCTTTTTGAATTCGTTTAAATCGTTAACGACTTTCAAGTCAAAAAATGTTTTTTCTTTGAGCGTCGGCTCGTAAATTATTACATTTGCTCCTGCGTTTATAAGTCGTTTCATAACGCCTTGAATTGAGCTTTGGCGGAAGTTGTCGCTGTTTGTTTTCATCGTCAGGCGATAAATACCTATTGTAACATTGTCGTTGTCTTTTGAGTAACCGGCAGCCGCAAGCACTTGATTTGCAATAAAATCTTTTCTTGTGTCATTGCTGTCAACGATCGCCTTTATAAGATTTTGCGGCACATCTTTGTAATTGGCAAGCAACTGCTTGCTGTCTTTAGGCAAACAGTATCCGCCATAGCCGAATGACGGATTGTTGTAATGGTCGCCGATTCTGTCATCAAGGCATACGCCTTTGATGATTTCCTGCGTGTTAAGTCCCTTAATTTCGGCATATGTGTCAAGTTCGTTAAAGTACGAAACTCTGAGAGCTAAATATGTATTCGCAAAAAGTTTAACCGCTTCTGCTTCTGTGTAGCCGATAATCAAGGTAGGGATGTTTTCTTTTATTGCTCCCTCCTGTAACAAAGCGGCAAATTCGTTTGCTTTTTGTGTCAGTTCCTTGTTTTCAAGGTCTGTGCCCACAATTATTCTTGACGGATACAAATTGTCATATAAAGCCTTTGATTCTCTTAAAAATTCAGGGCTGAATATGATGTTTTCGTTGTTGTACTTGCATCTTATTCTTTCTGTATAACCAACAGGAATTGTGCTTTTTATAATAATTACCGCATCGGGCGAATATTTCATTGCACTTTCAACAGCCGCTTCAACAGCCGAAGTGTCAAAATAGTTCTTTTCGCTGTCGTAATTTGTCGGCGTTGCAATTACAACAAAATCGGCATTTGTGTATGCCTGCTCCTGATTTGTCGTTGCCGTTAAGCTAAGTTCTTTTTCGGCAAGATATTTTTCTATATATTCATCTTGTATAGGTGATTTTTTGCTGTTTATCAAATTAACTTTTTCTTCGATAATGTCAACAGCCCACACTTCGTGATGTTGACTGAGAAGAGTTGCGATGGAAAGCCCTACATATCCGGTGCCTGCCACTGCAATTTTTAATTTTTTATCCATATAATCACCTTGTTATTTGATAATAAGTCAAACTGTTTGCTGAGCTTTAATGTCGGCGTCAACAATTTCTTCGCCGGTTTTGTCCTTGAGTTGTTCCATAGAAGCCGCCGAAAGTCCGTTGTTGATTACGGCGTTCATATCGCAGGTGGAGAGTCTGTCAAGTTCGTCTTTTGTGACTTTTCCGTCACGGTAGTCGCAAACAATTTTGTTTTCATACATTGAGTATTTGTTCTTTGTCCAAAACTTCAATTTGTGCTTTACTACCCAAAGTGCCGGCACCCAAATGTATTTGTGCATTGCAGGAGAAACCGAGCCTATCATCCAGCAGTTTCGGTCGCAATGTCTTACCTTATTTCTGACTTTATCTGCCTGCTCGCTGTTCCAAAGTTCATCCCAGCTTTGTTCGTTTAGGTTGCCCATTACTTCCTTGTCTTTTGTTCCGTTGCACGGCATAACATCTCCGTAAGGGTCGATAAAGAAAGTATCAAAACTCATATCACACGGCAAAAGTCTTTTTTGACCGTAAATATAGTTGATTAATCCGTGATTAAAATATGCTCTAAACCACTTTTTAGGACTTTTGGATGCCAACAATTCATTTATGAGCTTTTCAAAATTTTCGGCAACCATAGGTCTGTCGTTGATTTTATTCTTTGCTTCAACAAAGTAAAAACTGTTGTGGAGCGAAGCTGTTGCAAATTCCATTCCCATTTTGTTTGAAAGCTCATAAAGCGGAACAAGGTCGGGAGCGTTTTTGTCCTGCACCGTCATACCGAAGCCGACATCTTTCATTCCCATGTCAACCAGCTTTTTAAGTGTATTGTAGCCCTTGTTAAAGCCGTCATCAAGTCCGCGGATTTCGTTGTTTGTCTGTTCAAGACCTTCAATGGAAATACGAATGCCGATTTGCGGAAATTCCTTGCATAAATCAACAATTCTGTCCGTAAAAAATCCGTTTGTGGATATAACTATTCTGTCACTTTTTTTGTAAAGTTCTCTTACTATATCTTTCAAATCCGTTCTGATAAACGGCTCGCCGCCCGTTATGTTCGTAAAATACATAGGCGGAAGCTTTTTTATCGTTTCCACGGTTATTTCTTCATCCGGTTTTGAAGGTGCTTTGTATCTGTTGCACATTGAGCATCTTGCATTGCATCGATATGTAACAATTACTGTTCCGTTTAGTTTTTTTGCCATTGTAATCCTTCTTTACTTGTTTCTCCTATACAAACTCAGGGTGCTTTCGGTCACTTTGTCCCAGTTGTATTTTTTTAAAATAAAATCTGACGAATTGTTTTTATATTGTTTTACAAGCTCGCTGTTGAGGCAAAGTTCGTCAAGTTTTTGTGTAAGACTTTCAACATTGCTTTTTTCAAAATATGCGGCTTTGTCCTCGCACACTTCGGTACATTCGCAAATGTTTGATGTCAGGCAACAATTGCCGTAGCTCATAGCTTCAAGCAGGCTTATCGGCATACCTTCCAAATCACTCGGCAGGCAATATATGTATGCGTTTGAATAAAGTTCTTCGAGTTCCTTGCCTTCGACAAAGCCTGTGAAAATAATATTTTGGTTTGATTTTGCGGCTTTTTTGAGTTCTGTTTCATATTCGCTTGTATGACTTGAGCCGCCGGCAATAACCAATTTTTTGTCCGTATCAATTCGGTTATATGCGTCAATAAGATAATGTATGCCTTTTTCCGGAACAAGTCTGCCCAAAAAAAGTATGTATTCATCTTTGTCAATATTGTATTTGCTTTTTATAATGTTTGCTTTGATATTTTCGGCAGGGGATATTCCGTTTGGAATAAACACGGTTTCTCTGTTATATGTTTTTGCAAAATATTCTTTTACATTTTGCGAAAGAACTATTACCTCGTCGGCATATTTTGCCGCTGCCTTTTCGCCGAATTTTAAAAATTTTGTGGCAAATCCGCCCCACTTGCTTCTTTGCCAGTCGAGTCCGTGAATGGTTACAATGCTTCGTTTTTTGAAAAGTTTTGCAAGTATAACCATTGATGCTGGACCTTCCGCATGAAAGTGAATTACATCGAATTTATGAAAAATTGCATTTACGGTTGATAAAAAACTGTATACAATCGCATTCAGTTTTGATGAGTTCGGCGTAGGTATCCACTTGAGTTCTACGCCTTCCCATGTGTTGAGGTCGCTTGCAATTTCGTGCTCTTTTCCGGCTATGTGCTCACTTTTTCTGTTGTATGCAACAACAGTGTGCCCGTCTTTTACCATACGCTTTGAAAGTTCGGATACAACAATTTCAACCCCGCCTTCTCTTGACGGAATTCGCTTGTGTCCAATCATTGCGATCTTCATAAATTACTCCGCTCCTTCGTGGGTGAGTACAACTTTTACTGTTTTTAAAAGAATTTGTATATCAAGCCATAGATTCCAATTATCTATGTATTCACAGTCGAGTTTTACAACTTCTTCAAAGTCATTGATGTTTGATCTGCCGCTTACCTGCCACATTCCCGTAATTCCCGGACGCATAGAAAGGCGTCTTTTGTGGCGGTTTTCGTACTGCTCAAACTCTTTTACCGTAGGAGGTCTTGTTCCCACCAGGCTCATATCGCCTTTAAGAACATTAAAAAATTGCGGCAATTCGTCTATGCTGAGTTTTCTTATAACTCTGCCGACTTTTGTAATTCTCGGGTCGTTGTCCATTTTGAACATAAGACCGTCCATTTTGTTGTGAGCCATAAGTTCTTTTTTACGCTCCTCGGCATCTTTGTACATAGAACGCAATTTGTAAATGTTAAACAGCCTGCCGTTTTGTCCCACACGCTCTTGCTTGAAGAAAAGCGGACCCGGTGATTCAATAAGGAGCGGCACGGCCGTTATTGCTATAATCGGTATTGAAATAATGATTCCCACAAGGGCACCGATTATATCGATAATTCTTTTGATGGCAAGTTGTGTGCCGTCGTGCACGGCAGCTGAAAATGTTGCAAGGGGATAGCCCGAATAAATCTTGCAGTTAATGTTGTTAAAGGTACTTTCGTTGAGCATATTGTCAAGTGAAGGAATGTTAAGATGAACGGTTACGCCCATGCCCTCAAGTTCTTCAACTATTTCAAAAACATCACTGCTTTCGCAATAAGGCAGGTTGATGAAAACTTCATCAAGCGTTGTCTTTCTTATCCAATCTATAAATCGGATGTCGGTTGCGATTACAGGCACATCATCGGCAACAATGTGCGGAAACTTTATCTTTTTTCTTGTGCGAATTTTTTCGTTTGTATATTCCGAGCCGAATTCAAAGTTTTTGTCATATGTAAATCTGCCGTTTTCAACAAAATTGTCAAGAAGGGCAACACCGGTGATATTTATAGACCAATCTTTTTTTAATCCGCCGATGAATTCTTCGGCTCTGTCTTTTGTTGTCAGTACTCCGACATAAGATGTCAGCTTTGATTTTGATTGAGTATAACCGCCCGTAAGAGATCTTTTAAGAAAATATCTTCCTACGGCAGTAAAAAACGAAAAGATAATAAATGACAAGCCTATCATAGTTCTGTTGGCAATGAGAGGCTCTCTTACCAAAGCAAGCAGGGCAACAAAAATCAAAAAAACAAGTATGTTGTTTTTTAATGTGCTTACAATCTCAGATATCTTGCTTCTGAACTTTAGGTTGACATTTGTGTGGAACAAAAAATAACTTGTTAAAAATGCTGCAAGCAGGCACAAAACATATCCCAGCCATTGGCACGGTGTATTGGTTTCGTCTATTTTGCCTATGACATACCTAACGATTATGTAAGATATGCCGGTGGAAATCGAAAGTGACGCAAAGTCAACAGCGAATTCCAACCAAAACAGTGTTTTTGCTCTTTTGTCCATTTTTAACACCCGATAATATAATTATTTTTTGCTGTTTCCGTATGTATATTTATAGTTGTATGAGTAGTTTCTGCTGTATTTTCTGTAGTAAGAATAATATTTTTTCTTTTCGCTGTTTGTATCGTTGAGAATAAAGCCCAAAATATTTGAATCGATGCTCTCCAATGTTGCAACGGTTGTTTTGAGCTCAGGGACATTTGTTGTGTCGGTCTTGACAATCAAAATGTATCCCGTTGCCTTTTGTGCAAATACCGTAGCATCGGTTACAATGTTGATAGGCGGAGTATCGATAAATACGCAATCGTAATGTTCCTTGACAAAGCCGAGCAATTTGTCCATTCTCGGAGAGGCAAGAAGTTCTGTAGGGTTAGGCGGAATTTTGCCCGATGTAAGGATTGAAAGGTTTTCAATCTCTGTTTTGGTAACAGTGATGTTGTCGGTAAGTCCGGCAAGGATTTCCGAAAGACCGTTTCTTGAACTTAATGAGAAAAGCTTGTGCAAAGAAGGGTTTCTCATATCGGCATCAATTATAAGGGTTCTTTTGCCCATTTGAGCAAAGCTGATAGCCAAGTTTGCGGAATTGATGGTCTTGCCGTTGTTTGCGGTTGGACTTGTGATGACAAATATAGGGCATTTTTCGCCTTGCTGAGTGAAAAGAAGGTTTGTTCTTATTGAATTATATGCTTCTTTAACGGCAAAAACAGAATTTGTATTCAAAAGTTTTGACGGGTCATTTGACGAAAGTGAACGGTTTGCGGCGTTTTTATTCTTCTTAAACATTATTTGTCATCTCCTTTCGCATGTTGGATGTTTTCAAGTATTTCATCACTCGGTTTCAGCACAAATTCACTGTCCGATTTTTTGTTAACGGTTTTTGTTCCCACGATTTTAGGGTCTTTTTGATACGGACTTTGTTCGTTGTTTCCGGTAAGGTTAGGTACGGTACCGAGAACAGGAATATCAAATTCGCCTACAAGATCTCTTTCGCTTGTGATTGTTGTGTCAAACAATTCATAAAGGAAGAATGCAATGAAAGAGATGAAAAATCCTGCTAAAGCCGCAACCGTAACATTGAGCGAAAGGTTAGGCGATGACGGTTTTGTAGGAATTTTTGCATAGTCGATAATTTCAACACCGCCGGCTTTAACAACTCTTACTATTTCTTTAGGTGCAATTTTTGCGATTGAGTTGGCAACCTTTGCTGCCATTTTAGGCGAGCGGGCAGTAACCGTAACTTCAAATGCAACGGTTTTGTCTGCCTGGCTTGCACTGATTGCACTTTTGAGTGCGTTTGTGGAAACATTAAGGTTGAGATCCTTAATTACAGCTTCAAGAACAGTATCGCTTTTAAGGATGTAAATGTATGTATTTACCAAGTCCTGCGATGCGGTGAGTTCTGTTGATGTGATTGTTGAATCTGTTGAAATTCTGTCGGTGTTTGAATATACATACATTGTTGTTGTAGCCGAATATTTTGGCTTTATTGCAAAGTGTGTAATAAGTCCCGACGCTATTGCGGCAATAATAGTGATGATGATAATGTAAATAAACTTGTCGCGCATCTTGTAAAAGATTTTGCCGAGATCTATTTCAATATCTTTGTTTTCTGTTGTTTGATCCATTAAGAGTAACCTCCGCTTTCAGTTTAAATGTCATTATTTATAATATCATCTATTTACTGCATTGTCAATTAATATATAAATATTTATATAATATAAATAAATTAATTAAATTAGTACATAAAAGAAAAAGCGACAAACCGTCGGGCATTGTCGCTTCCTGTCATAACATATGTTTTTCAGTTGTATAAGGATATTGTAAAGGTTGTGCCTTTTTTGAGCTCGCTTTGAACTTCTATGTCACTTCCTGTCAAGTCAATTATCTTCTTTACCAAAGCTAAACCGAGTCCGTTGCCTTTTTCGGAATGGGATGTGTCACCTTGATAAAATTTTTCAAAAATATGCTCTTTTGTGTCTTCGGTCATTCCGCAACCGGAATCTTTTACCGTAATATCGATTTTATTGCCGATTTGCTCAGACTTTACGCGTATTGTTCCTTCGGCGGGAGTGAATTTTATTGCGTTTGAAAAGAGGTTTGACCACACAATTTTCATCAATTCTTCATCCGAATTTATGTACAAATCATCTTCAACATCAAATTCGATGTTAAGATTTTTTTCTTCCCAAAGATTTTCCAAATCAAGTAGGCATTGCGAAAGTTGAGAGGTAAGATTGTACCTTTCTTTTTTTATGTTCGGATGATTGTTTTCTATTTTATTCAGCTTTAAAATGTTTGAAACAAGAGTTGAAAGTTGTTGAGTTGAAGAAGAAATTTTGGTTAAATATTCCCGGCGTTCTTCTTCGCTCAAATCAGAATTTTGCAGCAGGGTGGAATAGGATTGAATAACAGCAAGCGGTGTTTTCATCTCGTGCGACACATTTGCTATGAAGTCGTTGCTTAGGCTGTCAACCTTGCCGAGTTGTTCAACCATTATGTTAAAATTGTCGGCAATGTTTATAAATTCCAAACTTCCGAGTCGAAGATTGTCCATATCTATTCTTACCGAATAATCTCCGTGAATAACCTTTTCGCTTGCGTTTGCAAATTCTTTTGTGGGCTTTTCAATCAAAAGTCGGGTGAATACTAATTGCCAAACCGTGTAAAAAATCACAAGAATTATTGAAAAATAAAGAAGTTCGCTGAAGTCATTTGTGCTTTCAAAAAACGGAACTTGTTCGTTTGTCGCTCTTAAAACGCTGACCGTACCGAGTGTTGCAAGACAAACAAGAAGTGCCATAAACAAAAAAGAGTTTATGACATTTCTGATGTGATATTTGTAATTAACTTTTCTTCGTTTTAAATCTGCTGTTTCAGTACGCTTTGTTTTATTCGCAGTTTTCATTTATAACCACCTTGTAGCCCAAGCCGTGAACCGTTACGATTTCAAATTCCTTGCACTTTGAAAATTTGTCACGCAGTTTTGTCATATAAACATCTACCGTTCTTGTGCCCGAGGTCGTTTCCGCACCCCAAAACTCGTCCATAAGCTGTGTACGCGAAAATGTTTTTTTCGGGTAAGAAAGCATTTTGTATATAATGTTGAATTCTCTTGATGTAAGATTGATTTCCTCACCGTCATAGCTTACGCTTCTCTCATCTGCGTTTATGCTGAGCTTACCGATGTTGATTTTTTTGCTTTCGGCTATTTTGGCACGGCGGAGCAGGGCGTTGATTCGCATAATAAGCTCATCCAAATTCACAGGCTTAACCATATAGTCGTCAATACCCAAATTGTATCCAAGTTGCTTTGATGCAATGTCATCCCTTGCAGTCATAAACAAAATAGGAATATTTGTGCTTAGTTTTCGGATGTTTTTGGCAAATTCAAATCCGTCTTCACCCGGCATCATAATGTCCGATATAATCAAATCGTGTACATTATCGTACATGGCACTGTATGCCTGCGTTGTATTGTAACAGCCCTCTGCATCAAATCCGTTTTTTCTTAAATATGTGCAAACGGCGCTGTTAAGGTCTGCATCGTCTTCCACCACTAAAATTCTGAACATAGCCTATCCTCTCTTTTCCTCAGGTTGAGTGTCCGCGGTTTATAATTATAAGTGTAAATTAAATATTGTAGTCTATTGCAACCGATGACTCACGAACGGCATGCATATGTTTTTTTACAACATTGCAATGGTATTCGTCGTTTTGATATTTTTCAAGTGCTTCTTCGTCGTCCAAAACAACTTGTAAAATAATATCGTATGAACGCTCCGAATGTAAAAAGTCAACGCCGACTTCAATGTCACGAATAAGGTCTACTTTGCCCTCCATTGAGCGTAAAATCTCTGCGGCTTTGTTACATTCTTCTTCGCTGTTGTTTTTGAGTTTAAAACAAACAATATGTTTAATCATAATGAATTCCTTTCATAATGTAAAATAGGGTTACCGCACGGCAACCCTATTGAATGTAATAGTTAATTTATACTATTTTGCAACATCTGAGTGTCGGCTTTCACGGATGATATTAACCTTGATTTGACCCGGATATTCCATTTCCTCTTCAATTTTCTTTGCAATTTCATGTGCAATGTATGGCATTTTTTGGTCAGAGATAACATCCGGCTTAACCATAACTCTTACTTCACGGCCTGCTTGAATAGCATATGCTTTTTCAACACCGTTAAAGCTTGTGGATATTTCTTCAAGCTGTTGCAAACGCTTGATGTAGTGCTCGATGTTTTCTCTTCTTGCACCCGGTCTTGAAGCGGAAACCGCATCGGCAGCCTGTACAAGACAGGCAACTATTGTCTTGCATTCAACATCACCGTGGTGAGCCTGAATTGCGTGAACAACAGCTTCGTTTTCTTTGTATTTTCTTGCGTATTCAACACCAAGGGCAACGTGGCTTCCTTCCATCTCGTGGTCAAGAGCCTTGCCTATATCGTGAAGAAGACCTGCTCTTCTTGCAAGCTTTTCATCGGCTCCGAGTTCGGCAGCCATAAGACCTGCAATGTACGATACTTCAAGTGAGTGTTTAAGTACGCTTTGTCCGTATGATGTACGGTATTTGAGTTTACCTAAAAGTTTTACAAGCTCAGGATGGACAGAACCGCAGTTGGCACTGATAACGGCTTTCTCACCCTCTGCTTTGATTGTTTGATTGATTTCTCTCTTTGACTTTTCGTACATCTCTTCAATTCTTGTAGGATGAATACGACCGTCTTGAATCAATCTTTCAAGTGTAAGGCGGGCGATTTCTCGTCTTACAGGGTCAAATGAACTTACTGTGATAGCTTCCGGCGTGTCGTCGATAATGAGTTCAACACCGGTGATTTTTTCGATAGAGCGGATGTTACGACCCTCTCTGCCTATGATGCGTCCCTTGATTTCGTCTGACGGAAGCGAAACAACCGATACGGTGGTTTCGGCGGTGTGGTCAGCCGCACAACGCTGAATAGCAGTACCGATGATTTCTCTTGCGATTACATCGCTTTGGTCCTTAATCATCTGTTCGTGCTCAAGAATTCTCTTGCTTTTTTCAATATCAAGTTCGGATTCAAGCGAGCTCATAAGCTGAGCTTTTGCATCCTCTTGTGATAAGCCCGAAATTCTTTCAAGCATATCAAACTGACTTTTCTTGATGCCATCGATTTCAAGTAATTTGTCATCTGCCGACTTAATTTTTTCACTTAAACTTTCATTTTTCTTTTCCAGAGTGTCAGCTCTTTTATCAAGATATTCTTCACGCTGGTTAAGTCTTTTTTCTTGTTTTTGAACTTCGTTTCTTCTTTCGCGGATTTCTTTGTCTGCGTCCGAACGAAGCTTGTGTATTTCGTCTTTTGTTTCCAAAAGCTGAGTTTTCTTTGTGTTCTCCGCTTCTGAAAGAGCATTATTCAAAATTTTTGTTGCCTGTTCTGTAGCATCACCGATTTTTGCTGTGTCCGATTTTCCTCTTTTGGTATATCCGAACAAAAATCCGAGTACGGCAAAAAGCACTGCACATATAACGGCAATAATTATAGTAATAACAATACTTATCATATCAATAGCACCTCCTTCTGTTCTAAATTTTTACATAATTGTTAATTTCATCAGAAAAGGTACAGTTTTATGCAATTTTGACATTTGTAAGTCCCATATACAATAGGTTTATATACAGAATGTCACAAATATAATACTTCAATATATAGTATTTGTCAAGAAAATATTTTGAGTACGGTACTGTGTTTAGAGATTGAAAAAATGTTACTTGACAAACAAAATCAACAGTGCTATTATACTTTTAAAAGCAAAAACTTTGATGAGGACACGGCATTCTTTGCAAGATTTCAGAGAGCATCCGGCAGGTGAAAGGATGTATCAAACATAGTCTGTTACCACCTCTGAGTACCTTTAATACAGGTCGGGTGCTCCCGTTACAGAGCGTTGAGCGGCGATATTTTTTATCGCAATTCAGGTGGAACCGTGGATATTTATTCACCCTGTTTATCAGGGTGTTTTTTTATTTTTAAGGAGGAATGAGATTATGAAAATCACATTAAAAGACGGCTCTGTTTTAGAGTATAACGAAGCAAAAACGGCTGCCGACATCACAAAAGACATTTCTATGGGACTTTTCAGAAACGCAACCTGTTGCAAAATCAACGGCGAAGTTAAAGATTTGAGAACAGTTATTGATACCGACGCAAGCCTCGAAATACTCACATTTGATGATGAGGACGGCAGAAAGGCATTTAACCACACCGCCTCTCATATTATGGCACAGGCTGTTAAACGCCTTTATCCTGAAGCAAAACTTACTATCGGCCCTGCTATTGATAACGGTTTCTATTATGACTTCGATGTTGAAAAGTCATTCTCACCTGAAGATTTGGCAAAGATCGAAGCCGAAATGAAGAAAATTGTTAAGGAAAATCCTGAAATTAAGAGATTTGAACTTCCTGTTGACGAAGCAATTGCTCTTATGGAAAGTAAGAATGAGCCTTATAAGATTGAACTTATCAAGGAACACGCAGAAAAAGGCGAACCGATCAGTTTTTATGAGCAAGGCGAATTTACAGAACTTTGTGCCGGCCCTCACCTTATGGATATGAAGGTTGTAAAGGCATTTAAGCTTACACAGTGCACAGGTGCTTACTGGAGAGGCGATGAGAAAAACAAGATGCTTTGCCGTGTTTACGGTACCGCATTCCCTAAGGCTTCAATGCTTGAAGAACATCTTGCCGCTCTTGAAGAGGCTAAAAAGCGTGACCACAACAAACTCGGCAGAGAGCTTGAACTCTTCACAACAGTTGATTACATCGGTCAGGGCTTGCCTATTCTTCTTCCAAAGGGTACAAAGATTATCCAAACTCTCCAGCGTTGGGTAGAGGACGAGGAAGAAAAGAGAGGTTGGTTGCTTACAAAAACTCCTCTTATGGCAAAATCGGACCTTTATAAGATTTCAGGTCACTGGGACCACTATAAGGAGGGTATGTTCGTTCTCGGTGATGAAGAAAAGGACAAGGAAGTATTCGCACTTCGTCCTATGACTTGCCCGTTCCAGTATCAGGCATATCTCAACAGAGCAAGATCATACCGTGACCTTCCGCTCAGATATGACGAAACATCAACTCTTTTCCGTAACGAGGCATCGGGCGAAATGCACGGTCTTATCCGTGTTCGTCAGTTCACAATTTCAGAGGGTCACTTGATGTGCCGTCCCGATCAGCTTGAGGACGAATTCAAGGCTTGTCTTGAGCTCACAAACTATATGATGGAAGTTTTGGGACTCAAAGAGGATTTGACCTATCGTTTCTCACAGTGGGACCCTGAAGATACAGAAAAGTATATCGGCACAAAAGAGCAGTGGGATGAAGCACAGGGCGTTATGAAAACTATCCTTGACGACCTCGGCATTGATTATAAAATCGGTATCGGCGAAGCTGCTTTCTACGGACCTAAGCTTGATATTCAAATCAAAAATGTATTCGGCAAGGAAGACACCCTTGTTACTATTCAAATCGACCAAATGCTTGCAGAAAAGTTCGGTATGGAATATGTAGATAAGGACGGTCAAAAGAAAAATCCATATATCATTCACAGAACTTCAATCGGTTGCTATGAGAGAACTCTTGCTCTCCTTATCGAGAAGTATGCAGGTGCATTCCCGACTTGGCTTTCTCCTGTTCAGGTTAAGTTCCTTCCTGTTGCAGACAGACATCAGGATTATTGCCGTGAGGTTATGTCAAAACTTCAGGCAGCAGGCGTTCGCTGCGAACTTGATGACAGAAGTGAAAAGACAGGTTTCAAGATTCGTTCCGCACAAATGGAGAAAGTTCCTTATATGATTATTGTTGGTGATAAGGACATTGAAGCAAACACAATTTCTGTTCGTTCAAGAAAGAACGGTGACGAGGGTGCAACCTCTGTTGACGAATTCCTTTCAAGAATCGTAACCGAAATCGCAACAAAAGCAAGATAATACAGCACAAACCCCTGTAAAGAGAAAATCTTTACAGGGGCGTTTTTATTTTTCAATCATTTTTCTTGCTTCAAAAACCGAGATGTCGTTTTCTTCCGCAATTTTTACAATATCGTCAAATTCAATTTTTTCGGTTTGTGTGCCGTAGCCGTGCGAACGCTTGATGCGAACACCGTTTTTTTCGTATATTTTTCTGTCGAGAATTGCACGAACACACTCAATTTGCCTTATGCCAAGCGTTGTTGTGTGTTTGAACATCTGGATTGTAAGTTCGTCTTTGTCGGCAGGGGAGCAGATAACCGTAAATTCAAAGGCGGGTCTGCTCTTTTTCATAATAATCGGCTTGATGTATGCGTCTTTTGCACCGAGGGCGAGCATTTTGTTCAGTGCATATCCAAGTTCCTCTCCCGTCATATCGTCGATTTGACAGCGAAGTTCAAACACCGTGTCGGTGTCGCTTTCTTTGATAAAAGCTCTTATGATGTTCGGCTTTTCAAAGTCTTTTGTGCCTGCACCGTAGCCGACTTTTTCGTATTCGCCGTTTGAAGCGGAAAACTCGTTTGCAAAAAATTTGACAAGTGCCACGCCTGTCGGAGTTGTCAGCTCACTTTTTATGTCGCCCGTAAAGCACGGTATCGTACTTAATAGTTCCGCAGTTGCAGGAGCAGGAACAGGCATAATTCCGTGTGCTGTTTTGACTTCGCCAAAGCCTGTTGCAATCGGTGAGCACACGGTTTTGTCAATTTGCAAATAATCAATCAGCAAACAGCACGCGGTGATGTCGATTATGGCATCCTTTGCACCGACTTCGTGCAAGTGAACATCGGCAACCGTTGTGCCGTGCACCTTGCTTTCTGCCTCGGCAATAAGTTTGTACACAGCTTTTGCATTTTCCTTGACTTGTTGCGGCAGGTCAAAACTGTCAATAATATTGTATATTTCGGATATGCTCGTGTGAGTGTGTCCGTCTTTTTTTATATTAACATCAAATTTTGATGCTTTGATACCGTTTTTTGTTGTAGTATTTAGGCTTACGGTTACATCGCTTAATAATGTATTTAATTTATTTATTATATATTCTTTATCTTTTTCATTAAGAGTGTCGAGCAGAGAAGCACAGAGCATATCGCCTGCCACACCCATATTACATTCTAAATATAAACTTTTCATATGTTATTCCAGATGATTTATCATACTTGCTATGTATGCCGCACCGAAGCCGTTGTCTATATTAACAACACTGACATTGCTTGCACAACTGTTGAGCATAGCCAAAAGAGCCGAAACTCCGCCAAAGCTTGCGCCGTAGCCAACACTTGTAGGCACAGCGATAACGGGGCAGGAGGCAAGCCCGCCTACAACACTTGCAAGTGCGCCCTCCATTCCGGCAATTGCAATAACAGCCGTTGCGTTTGCTAAAATTTCTGTTTTGTCAAGTAGTCTGTGTATTCCCGCAACGCCGACATCATACATTTCAACAACTTCGTTGCCGAATGCTTTTGCCGTGATTACCGCCTCTTTTGCACAGTACAAATCCGATGTTCCTGCACAGCAAACAACTATTTTGCCTTTTCCGTTCGGTCTTGGTATAATTCCGGCAACCGCCGTCCTTGCTTCTTCGTCATAGTCAAGCGGTATGGTTTTGTTTATATATTCTGCCTTTTCTTTGTCAATTCTTGTGATGAGCACCGTTTTTTCTCCGCTGTCAAGCAGTTTTTGTGCTATTGCTTTTATTTGCTCGGCGGTCTTGCTCTTGCCGTATATCACTTCTCCTACCCCGTGACGGAGTGAGCGTGAAGTGTCAACATTTGCAAAGCCTATATCTTCATACGGTGCAAGTTTTATTTTGTTCAGTGCTTCGGCAGGAGATAATCCGCCGTTTTTAACACTCTCTAATATATATAATAACTGTTCTTTATTCATTATATCACCTAATATCATTATCCATATAAAAGGGGTGTTGTCAAGTTTTTTGAAAAAAATACATAAAACCTATTGACATAGTGGGTTTTATAGGTTATAATGCAAACATAACAACAAAACCTACTTGTGCAGTAGGCAATAGGAGATTGGTTATGAACAATTTATTTGAACGATTGTTACGCCAAAATTTCCGTTTCGGGCGAATGTGTTTTTGCTGTTGATTTATTAAAACCGATTATTACAAAAACATTTTTAACTTGAAAGGAAATTATTATCATGGCTAATTATAAATTTGAAACATTACAACTTCATGTAGGACAGGAATCACCGGACCCGGCATCAGACGCAAGAGCAGTGCCGATTTACCAAACAACATCTTATGTTTTCCGCAACAGCGATCACGCTCAGGCAAGATTCGGTCTTGCAGATGCAGGTAATATTTACGGCAGACTTACAAACAGCACACAGGATGTTCTTGAGCAAAGACTTGCGGCTCTTGAGGGCGGTGTAGCAGGCTTGGCAACAGCTTCGGGCGCAGCGGCAATTTCTTATGTATTTCAGGCACTTGCTTCCGCAGGTGACCACATTGTAGCCGCAAAGACAATTTACGGCGGCACATACAATTATCTTGCACACACTTTTCCACACAGCGGTGTTACAACAACATTTGTTGACCCTGACGATGTTCAAAATTTTGAAGATGCAATTCAGGACAACACAAAGGCTATCTTTATTGAAACTTTGGGCAATCCAAATTCAAACATTATCGATATTAAGGCAGTTGCCGAAATCGCTCACAAGCACAACATTCCGCTTGTAGTTGACGATACATTCACAACTCCTTATCTTCTTCGTCCAATCGAACTCGGTGCGGATATTATTGCTTCATCAGCAACAAAGTTCATCGGCGGTCACGGTACAACTCTCGGCGGTATCATCGTAGACAGCGGCAAGTTTGATTGGAAAGCTTCGGGCAAGTTCCCGCAAATCGCAGATTCAAACCCAAGCTATCACGGCATCAGCTTTGTAGACGCTGTAGGTCCTGCGGCATTTGTAACTTACATTCGTGCAATCATTCTTCGTGACACAGGTGCTACAATTTCGCCTTTCAACGCATTCCTTCTTCTTCAGGGCACAGAAACACTCTCACTTCGTGTAGAGCGTCATGTTGAAAATGCAAAGAAAGTTATTAAATACCTCAACAATCATCCGCTTGTTGAAAAAGTAAATCACCCGTCACTTAACCCTAAGTATCAGGCACTTTATAACGAATATTTCCCTAACGGTGCCGGCTCAATCTTTACATTTGAAATCAAGGGCGGAGAAGCAGAAGCAAAGAAGTTCATTGACTCACTTCAAATTTTCTCAATCCTTGCAAATGTAGCAGATGTTAAGTCACTTGTTATTCACCCTGCAACAACAACTCACTCACAGCTCAGCCCTGAGGAACTTGCAGAACAAAATATCAAGCCAAACACAATCCGCCTTTCAATCGGTACAGAGCATATCGATGATATTATTGCCGACCTTGAACAGGCATTTGATAAAATTAAATAAATCCTCTCTGCATATTATGCATAAAAAAGATGAACCGTGTTTTTAATGCGGCTCATCTTTTTGTTTTGTGTATCAGCAAATTCTCGGCAATCCCTCACCGATCAGCACATTTACTTTTCTTTGTCCGCCGAGCGGAGTAATAAGCGTTACGCCGTCACCGTTTGTTACTTTGCCTATTATTGCGGCATTTTCGCCGTATTTGCTCTGTTTCATTAATTGTACCGCCTTGTCGGCTTGCTCGCTCGGTACAATCGCAACCAGCTTACCCTCGTTGCCCATATGCAAAATGTTAAGTCCCAGGATTTTTGAAAATGCCTTGACTTCATCGCTGATCGGAATTGCACTTTCTTCTATCTCAATCCCTTTGCAGGAGGCGTTTGCAAGTTCGTTGAGTACCGTTCCGAGTCCGCCTCTTGTAACATCACGCATACAGTGGAGGTCAATTCCGCCGTCAATCAGGTTTTTTACAATGTCGGTCAGCGGAGCATTGTCCGATTTTATGCTGTTTTCGATTTCCATTCTTGCAGAAAGAATTGTTGCGTGGTGGTCGCCCATAGTTCCGCTTACAATTACGCAGTCGCCGTCTTGCAAGTTTGTTGAAACGATGTTTTCGTTGTCAACAAAGCCTACACCTGCGGTGTTGATGTACACGCCGCCGTTGCCCTCGATAACCTTTGTGTCGCCGGCAACAACGGAAACTCCGGCTTCTGCCGCAGTTTCAGCCATTGATTTTGCAATGCGTTCAAGCGTTTCGGTGTCTGCACCCTCCTCGATGATGAATGCAGATGTGATGTATTTAGGCACGGCACCTCGCATAAGCAGGTCGTTTACCGTTCCGCAAACGGCTAATCTGCCGATGTCGCCGCCCTTGAAAAATAGGGGAGTCACAACAAAGCTGTCGGTTGTTATTGCGATTTTTCGGTGTCCGTCAACAACCGCACTGTCCTCCATCATATTCAGTATCGGGTTTGAAAAGCTGCGTGCAAAAATTTTGTCTATCAGCTCGCTTGTAGCCTTGCCGCCGCTTCCGTGTGATAATGTGATTTTCATATTTTTACTTCCTGTTGTTGGTTATGTAGTTGTGGCAAGTGCCCTCAATGCTCACCATACAAGCGCCTTTTGGATTTTCGGGTGTGCAGATTTTGCCGTAAAGAGGACATTCGCTTGGCTTCTTGTTGCCCGAGATAATCTCACCGCACAAGCACCCTTTTTGGTATGAATAATCATTAATAAGTTCTCGTGAACCTGCATCATATTTTGCAAATTCTTTCTTTAATGCCATTCCCGAGCCTTTTATAATGCCCAATCCTCGCCACGGTGCATCGTATTCTTCAAAATATTTGTGCACAATCTCAAACGCTTTTTCGTTTCTTTCGCTTGTCACCGCTGATTTGTAAAGGTTGATTACTTTACCTTGTCTGCGAAGTTTAATAAGTGCATATATTGATGCAAGTATTTCTTCCGCTTCAAATCCGCTGACCGCAAACGGCAAATTGTATTTTTCGGCAAGAGGCACAAATGCGTCGCTTCCTGTAATAACCGCAACATGTCCCGGAGCAATAAAGCCGTCAATCTTGTTATCGTTTTCGCAAAGCGTGGCAATAACATTCGGCATGGTTTTCAGTGCGGTCAAAAGTTGCACATTTTCTATTTTTTGTTTTATGATTTCGTCAAGCAACAGTGCATATATCGGCGTGGTGGTTTCAAATCCGACTGCCGCAAACACAAAGTTTTTGTTCGGTTCTGCTTTTGCAAGTTCAATCGTTTCCGTCGGGGAATATACCATTCTGATGTCGGCACCCTCAAACTTTATGTCTTTGAGGGCTTTTTTACTGCCCGGAACTCTAATCATATCACCGAATGTAACTATTACATTGCCGTCAAGTGCAAGTTCAATCAACTTGTCAACATAGTCCGAAACAGTAACGCATACAGGGCAACCCGGACCGCTGATAAGATGAATTTTGTCGCTTATAAGTGACGGAATAGCGTTTTCGCTGATTGATGCGGTGTGAGTTCCGCAAACTTCCATAAGCGTTATTTCTTCGCCGTCATATTCTTTGAGTGCTTTTATAACATCGTTTATGTTCATTGTCCAAGTTCCTCAAGGTCTTTGAATAGGTCAACCATATATTCCGCCTCGTTTTCGGGCAAAACCTGAATTATCAGCCCTGCGTGAACCAAAACCCAATCTCCCACCTTGCAGTCAACTATGCCTTTGTTAACCGTTGTGATGTTTGATGAGTAGTCGATTTTTGCCGTGTTTCCGTCTATTTCAATTATTTTTCCGGGTGCCGCAACACACATATTTATCCTTCTTCCCGTTCATCAAGTGCCGCAAGATATGCTTGACCGAGGCAGAGTCCTTGGTCGCCTGACGGCACTTTGTTGTTTATGTATACTTTTATGTTGTTCTGTTTTAGCAGTTCAAATGTTTTCTCTGTCAGAATTCTGTTGTTGAAACAACCACCGCTGAGCGTGACTTGATTTGCGTTGTACTTCTTCGCAATATTCAGTATCAACCTTGCAAGCATATGATGAAATCCGAGTGCAATTTCTTCCTTTGGTGCGTTTGTGTTTTTGAGTTCTTCAATTATGGCTTTTGGTGATAGGGTAGGAGTAAGCTCAAAAGCCGTGCTTGCTTTTCGTGCCGTGCGTTCAAGTGCAATGGCACATTCGCCCTCATATGAGTTGTAATGGCAAATGTCAAGCACAGCCGCCACGGCGTCAAACAGTCTGCCAATACTTGATGAGTTCACCGTGTTTATGTTGTGCTCAATCGCACTTTTGACAAGCGGATTGCTTCCGTCATAACAGGCAAGGCAGAGATCTGCATTTTTTGATATTTCATCGCTTGCAAGCATCTTTGTATATTTAAGGTGTTCAACTCTTTTTTGATTGAAAAACACCTCACCGCCCCAAATTGCACCGTCTGTGCCGTAGCCTGTGCCGTCAAACACAAAACTTAACACATCACCTTTTAGCTTGTGTTCGGCAATAACGCTGTATGCGTGTGTCAAATGGTGCTGATATTTGCCGTTTGTTTGCATTGCCGTTGATGAATAATACATCGGGTGCATATCGCAAACGGTTTTTTCGGGTGTGAAGCTGTGGAGTTTGCAAAAACGGTTAATGTTGCTTTTGTATGCTTTAAAATATTTAGCATTTTCCAAATCGCCGAAGTATTGCGACGGATAAATATAGTTGCCGTGCATTATTGCAAAACTGCTTTTTAGGTCGCCGCCAAGTGCAAGAATGTTGCTTTTTGCCTTAATTCCCGCATCTATTGCAAGCGGAACATAGCCTCTTGCACGGCGGATGAATTGCACCTTTCCTGCGTTGATTTGCACCACGCTGTCGTCAAGCGGTGTGAGTATTTCTCGGTTGTGAGATAAAATTTTCACGCCGAATTTTTTTATTTCTTCATCATCGATTATTATCGGCTCGCCCGATAAGTTTGCGCTTGTCATAATGAGCGGAGAAACCTTGTCAAGTATGAGTATTTGTATCGGATTGCACGGCAAAAACGCACCTATAAAGTCCGAATTGTCACACACACCGTGCGGGAATTCTTTTTTTGCTTTCAGTAAAACTATCGGCCGTGCAGGGGATAGCAGGAGTTCTCTCTCCTTGTCGGATATTTCGCAGTATTCGGCAATTTCGTCAATGTCCTTGAACATAACTGCAAACGGTTTTGTTTCTCTGCCTTTGATTTCACGGAGTTTCAAGGCACACTTTGTTTCGCATAGGCACGATAGGTGGTGTCCTCCTATGTCCTTGATTGCAAGGATTTCACCGTTTTTTAGCGTTTGCACGGCTTCGCCGATTGTGATATTTGTTGCAGGTCCGCAGTCGTTGCATGCAATGGTCTGTGCGTGACACCTGATGTTCTGCGGCGTTATGTATTCCTTTTTACATTTGTCACAAAGAGGGAACACGCTCATTGTGATGTTTTCTCTGTCATACGGCAGAGTGTTTATTATTGTATATCTTGCTCCGCAGTTGATACAACTTATAAACGGGTGTTTGTATCTGCGGTTGTTTTCGTCTTTAAGTTCTCGCTCACAATTCGGGCAGGTTGCCAAATCGGGAGTGATAAACGGAATTTCATTGTCGTTTGTCGAGTGAATGATTTTAAATTCCGTGCAGCTTTTGTTGTTTATTTCTTCTTCATTGTATGATGTTATGTTAAACAAGCCGATAAGGCGTCGGATAAATTCCTCCAACGCCTCATTTTCTGCCTGTGCGATAATTTCAACATTACCGCCTGTGTTTTTTACTTCGCCTTTTATGTCAAGCTCTTGTGCGAGCCTCAGGGCAGTGGGGCGAAATCCGATACCCTGAACGATACCTGAAAAGGTGTATTTTTTAGTAATGCTTTACGCTTCCTTTTTGTAGGTTACTTGTCCGCTTTCGCCGTCATCTTTTGCATAGCTCAAGCTGTGGAATTTCAAGCAAGCTTCAATGCACGCACCGCATTGCACGCATTCGTCACGGTTGATGCTCCAAGTTTTCTCGTTTCTGTCAACGGTGATGGCGTTTGACGGGCACTTCCTTGCACAAAGTCCGCAAAGAATACACTTGCTCATATCGTTTTGAATCTTGCCCGATGTCAAAGCAGATGCGTCTTTTGCTTCGGCTTTTTCTGCCTTTGGCGGTTCGGGAATCGGTTGAGAATATGAGTCAACCGTCATAGTTCTGCTTGGCTCTGTATAACCCGGTTTGATGTGCAGGCACTTTTTCGGACAACCCGAAACACAGTTTTCGCATTGCACACAACCCATTCTTTCAATAGACCAAGTTCTTGTTGCACGGTCAACCGTGATAGCACCGGATGGGCACTTTCTTTGGCACATTCCGCACATAACGCAAGCGTCTATGTCAATTTCAATGTGACCTCTTGAACGCTCCGGATAAACCGCAGGCTCGGCAGGATAATTCTTTGTAGCCGGTTTGGAAAAAAGGTTTTTCAGAGCAAAACCGGTAAAGTCCATAAGCTTCATATTCTACTCCTCCTTATCTTTCCGTACAGCTGATGCACGGGTCAATGGTGAGTACCTGCATAGGAACATCGGCAAGCTCACTGCCCGGCAAAATGTGTATGAGCGATTGAATGTTTGTAAAGGTAGGAGTACGGATTCTGAATCTTTCAAGGAATTTTGTTCCGTTTGCTTTTGCATAGTAAATCGCTTCGCCACGAGGCTGTTCTATTCTTACAAACGCTTCGCCGTTTGGGTTGCCCTTTTGCGGATTGCATATAGCACCCTGCGGCATCTTTTGAGCACATTGGCGGATGATTTCGATTGATTGGAAGATTTCGCCGATTCTTACGGCACATCTTGCATAGCCGTCACAGTCGTTTGATGTGATAATATCAAAATCAATCTTGTCGTATGCTTCATATCCTGTCTTTCTCATATCCATTTCAATGCCGCTTGCTCTTGCCATAGCACCTGCGGCACTCAGTTTGTGTGCGTCCTCTTTTGTGAGAATACCGACACCCTTGAGCCTTTTTTGAACAGAATAGTCGTTGAGGAAAACATTTGTCATCTTTCTGATGTCTTTTTCCATTCCGTTCAGTATGTCAACAAAGCTGTTAATCATACTGCTGTCCATATCTTTGAGGACACCGCCGATTTTGTTAACCGAAAAGATAACACGGCCGCCTGTCGACTCTTCAAACATATCAAGCACTTTTTCTCTCATTCTCCATGCCTGCATAAACAGTGCGTCAAAGCCGAATGCGTCGGCAAGAAGTCCGAGCCACAAAAGATGAGAATGTATACGGCTCATTTCAAACCAAAATGTACGGAGAAATTTTGCTCTTTCGGGAACTTCGGCATTGAATATTGCTTCAAGTGCTTCGCAGTAGCCGAGCCCGTGACCGAATGAACAGATGCCGCAGGTTCTTTCAACAACATATTGGTAGTCGTTAAAATCTCTTTTTTCTGCGAGCATTTCAAGTCCTCTGTGAACAAATCCGATTGACGGAACAGCCTCCACAACCTTTTCGTCTTCAAGTACAAGGTCAATGTGGATAGGTTCCGGCAAAACCGGGTGTTGAGGACCGAAAGGAATAATCGATTGTTTACTCATCCTTTTTGTCCTCCTTTCTTGTTACCGTAATTTGTTTTTTAAACGGTGTGTCTTCTTTTATTCTGTAAAACTTGTCGTGGTAGTCAATGTTCATACCGACAACTTTGACGCCCCAAAGCTCTTTGATTTCGTTTTCGTAAAGGGTTGCGGCAGGGAAGATGTCCGAAAAACTCTTAATTTCCTCGTCAATCGGCAGGTCAATCTTGTAGTTTTCCATAAGATATTCTTTGTTGACCGAGTAAATTACCTCGTTATATCCCTCAAAGGCAACGGAGCAAATTTGTGAAAGACGGTAGCCGTCCTCGTATTTCTTTTGCATAATGTCATAAAGTTCGTCTTTGGTAACCTTTGTGATTGCAAAATCGTTGTAGTTATTCATCCTTGAGTGCCTCCTTTACCTGCCTTCTCTTTTCTTTTAGCTTTTCGCTTTTTTCTTTGAGCAAGTCAAGTGATTTTACAACGCCGTCAATGATGGCTTGCGGTCTTGCGGCACAGCCCGGCACATAAATATCAACAGGAATAGCCTTGTCAACACCGCCGAGAACATTGTAGCAGTCTTTGAATACACCGCCGTTGCACGCACAGATTCCGATTGCACACACAACCTTCGGTTCCGTCATTTGTTCGTATATTTGCTTAACAACGCTTTCGTTTTGTGAGTTGACCGAGCCTGTGATAAGCAAAATATCCGCATGCTTTGGATTTCCTGTATTGATAATACCAAAGCGTTCTATGTCATATAATGGAGTTAGGCACGCAAGAACCTCGATGTCGCATCCGTTGCATGAGCTTCCGTCATAGTGCATAATCCAAGGTGATTTTGTTACATCTGCCATTTATATTACCCCCTTGCCTTTAAGCACTTCAATAACAATAAGGTTGAGCGCACCCAAAACTGCGGTAACAATCCAGGTGTTGTCAAGCATTTGTTTCCATTTGAGTCTTGCGTTTGTGTTGTCAATAAGAATTTCCGCAAAGTAGCAGATAACCATACAAACTATTGCAAGAAGCACGCTCCACGGTTTTGAATTGAGGAAGAAGAGCGACAAAAGTCCCAAAAGAAAGATGTTTTCGTACCAGTGCGAAACTTCAACAATCGCAAACATCTGACCGTTGAATTCAGTTGTGATACCCTTTACCATCTCTTGGTGAGCGTGGTGCGAGGTTGAAAGGTCAAACGGGTGCTTGCGGAGTTTGATTGTAAGGATAAATACAAATCCGAGGAAGATACCCGGCAAAAGAACGATTGCAGGTAAACTGTCGTGAGTTGCGATTTCCGACACTCTGAAGCTTCCCGATACAATGTAAAATCCGATTGCCGCAATAAGAACCATAGGCTCATATGCAAGCATCTGCACAAGTTCTCTGCTTGCACCCATAAATGCGTATGGCGAGTGACCGCTTGATGCAGCGATTACAAGGAAAATGTTTGCTGTTGTGAGTGTAAAGAGAACAAGCATAATGTCGTAGCCTGCAAAGAAAAGCAAGCCGGTTACAATGATGAAAAACAGGAACGAGAGAAGATAAAGCATCTGTACTCTGTTGATAACCTTTGTTTGCTTTTTCATAAGCTTTGCCACATCGTAAAGCGGCTGAAGAACAGGAGGACCCTGTCTGCCTTGCATTCTTGCGGTGATTTTTCTGTCAATTCCGGCAAGGAGTGCACCCAAAAACGGAGCAAGTATCAAGTAAAGTACTGCACTGATGATAGGTAAAACAATATTTTTCATTAGCACAAACCTCCTGTTACTATTGTTGCAACGGTAAATGCCGCAATTAAGAATATTGATACATAAACACTCGGTTTGTACATATGACTTTCACCGAAGATGTCTTCCATATACCAGTTTGTAAGGAATTCCTTTTTCTCGTTGCCAAACGAGTCGATAAAGCCGACTTGGTCGGGAGTACCGGCACCGTTAAAGTATCTTTCTGCTTTAGGGAACGGTCTGTTCTTTGCAATAAGAACATATGTAAGAATAGGAATAACAAAGATAAATACAACCATAAGGATTGTAAGCACAATGTTTTCGCTTGAAATAACAGCATACTCACTGTTGAATATTTTTGCCGTATACGGTTTAACTACAAATTTTGAAATGAGCGGGAACACAAATACAATAAGAATCATAAGCCCTGCGTGAGTAAAGAGCGAAGCCCACTGATTTGCCGTGATTGTGTTTTTGTGTCGCTTGTCGGCAGGATTTGATGAAAGCACGGTAGCAAGCCACTTTGACCAATAGAAAAGCGTTGTTGCCGAGCCGAAGCAAATGCAAAGCACAAGAAGAGTAGATACGATGATTTCAAGTGTGCTGCCGCTTGCAAGACCGGTGTCAACAAATGCCTTGAGTGCCGCCCATTTTGAAACGAGCATACCAAACGGAGCAAGGAACATACCTGCGATACCTACAACAAGAGTCCATGTGAGGTATGGATATCTTCTTACCAAGCCGTGCATGGTTTCTATATCTCTTGAACCTGTTTGATGCTCGATAGAACCGACTGTTTGGAATAAAAGCGATTTTGATACGGCGTGGAAAATTACAAGAAAAATTGCTGCCCAAACGGTTTCTTCCGTACCTATGCCGGCACAAGCCGTGATAAGTCCGAGGTTTGAAAGCGTTGAGTAAGCCAAAACCTTTTTACCGTCATATGCCGTGATTGCAAGCATAGACATTGCAAGGAAGGTAAGACCGCCTACAAGACCTACCATATATCCGCTGAATTCTCCGCTCATAGCCGGAGCAAGACGGATTAAAAGATAAACGCCTGCTTTAACCATTGTTGCACTGTGCAAAAGTGCCGATGACGGAGTAGGTGCAACCATTGCACCGAGCAACCATTTTGAAAACGGAAGTTGTGCACTTTTTGTAAGAGCACCGAATGAAAGACAAATTACCGGTAAAACTATAAGTGACTTGTCTTGTGTGAGTATGCTCTGCAAGTCGGTAACACCGTGGTTAATGCCGAAGATTACAATACCCACAGCCATTCCCAAACCTCCGAGAAGGTTCATCCACAAAGCTTTAAAGCAGTTGTTGATTGCTTCGCCTGTCTTTGTGTAACCGATGAGGAGGAAGGAACATACGCTTGTTACTTCCCAGAAGAAGTACAGCCAAATGAGGTTGTTTGAAAAAACAAGACCAAACATTGCACCGATGAACACATACATAATTGCAAAGAAAAAGCCTCGTCTGTCCTTAACTTCGTCACCGTGATGGTGGTGATAATCGTCCATGTATCCGCACGCATATACAGTGATAAGCGTGCCTACTACGGCAACAATCATCACCATAATGATTGTTAGCTGGTCACAATACAGGTTGTTGATTTGAACTTCAGGCTTAATTCCCGAAAATTCATACCAAAATTCAAGCCCTGTTTGTGCTATTGACAAAATTGCCGCATAGTATTTTTTGTACTTGATTGAAAGCACGGTGATGAGTATCACTAAAAATACTTCGCCGGCAACCATCAGGTAGTCAACAATTTCAACAAAAGGTACGCCGCCTATGAGCGCTTCTTCGTTGAATGTCATTTGTCCGCCGCCTAATGTGTAATAGGTTACGGTAAACATCAGAGCCGCAAAAATAATTGCGCCTGCAGATACATAGGTTATGATTTTTCTTGTCTTGTTGTTTTTTATAAGCCCTTGCAGCAATGCACTGATGAAAGGGAAACCGACAAGAAATGCAATCATAATTTCCATTTTTTTGCCTCTTTTCCTAAGAGAATCTACTCCAAAATCCTCTTTATTTTGTATTTAAATTATACCGCATAAGATAATAACATATATTTTGTTTAAAATCAACAAAATAAGTTATATTTTAGGAAAAATTTAGTATATTTTATTTATAAATATTTACTGATTAATATTTTGTGTTTTCTATTGATTAAAAAATTTTTTTGATGTATAATACATTCAAACTTAACTAATTGGAGGAAGTTATGTCCAGAAAAATCAGATTGACGGGTTTGGTGCTTACGGCAGTTATTTTGCTTGCGGGATTAATCGCAATTTGCGGTGTTTCTTCGCAAAATATAGGACCTGTTAAATCACCGGAGATTGTCGGCACCTCGTCGGATTCCGTCAAACTTTCGTGGAAAAGAGTAGGTTCGTCCGACGGATATTTTATTTATCAAAAAAACGGCGATAAGTTTAAAAAAGTAAAGACCGTTAAGGATCCGCAAAAACTTAATTGTACGGTTAAAAAACTCAACGATTCAACTCCGTATACTTTTTATGTAAAAGCCTTTAAGCAAACTAAAAAAAGGGTTGTAGAAAGTGAAAAGTACACCGAGGTTTCGGCTTGCACCGTACCTAAAGCACAGAGTGCCGAGGTTGAGGCGGTTCAGGCAAATGCCCTCAGAATCAGCTGGCAGGCAAATCCAAAATGCGGCGGATATGATGTTCAATATGCCAAATCGAGCGATTTCAGCGACAAGCAAAGCATTAATGTCAAAAATGCAAAATCGGATTCTACCGATGTTTTGGAACTTAAAGTTAATGACGAATATAATGTCAGAGTTCGTTCTTATGTTTACTTTAACGAGCAAAAAATCACTGGTAAGTGGAGCGAAATCAAAAAAGCCAAGGTGCTCGATGCAGCAGGAATTGCCGCTGTTGATGCCACAAAGCCTATGATTGCCGTTACATTTGATGACGGTCCGGGTTACAATTCCGCTTCGGATAAAATTCTTGATGTTATCGAAAAATATCACATCAAGGCAACATTCTTTATGCTCGGCTCAAACGCTTCAAATCTTACAAAGAATGTAAAGCGTAAAGTGGCTCTCGGTTGTCAAATCGGCAACCACACCTACAATCACGAGCATTACGGCAAAAATGTTACTCCTGCCGATATTACAAAGGCATCGGACGCTATTGAAAAGGCTTGCGGAGTTCGTCCTACTGCGTTCCGTTCTCCGGGCGGTAATACAACAGATCTTATTCGCAACACCTGTAAGCAGGAAAAAATGCCGCTTTATTATTGGTCACTCGATACACAGGATTGGAAGAGCAGAAATGCCGACAAGGTGTACAATGCGGTGGTCAAGAATGTATCGGACGGTGATATAATTCTTATGCACGAGATTTACACATCAACTGCCGATGCGTTTGAAAGAATGGTTCCCGTTCTCCTCAAAAAGGGTTATCAGTTTGTAACCTGTGATGAGCTTGTTGCCGCCAAATCAGGCAAAAAACCCGAACCGGGCACACAGTATGTTGACGGCAAAACTATAAATAATAAAACATCGTAAATTTGATAAAGCTCCTGAAACACGCTGATAATAAATCAACCAATGTTGACGGAGAGATTGTAAAAGCACCGTAAGTATCGAATTTGCGGTGCTTTTGGCGTTTTTCGTTTTTTGCTCAGTCGAGGTATTTATATACATCTTTCTTCGCAAGAAAACGAAATTCAGAACCTTTCTCAATATTTACCTAATTTACAGAAATATTTTTATGTGACCGTTTTATCCTCACAATCGTTTTGATAGTAGAGAAGGGAGATGATGGCAGTGATAAATTTTGATGAACTGTATCAAAAATACGGAGAAATGCTTTATAAAATAGCCTTTTTGTATTTTGGCAATTCGCACGATGCCGAGGATGCCTTGCAGGAGGTTTTTGTCAAAGCGTTGCAAAAACTCCCCGACGGTACAGACGAGCATCAAAAAGCGTGGCTCATTCGTGTAACGCAAAATCAGTGCAAGGATATGCTTAAAAGAAGCGAAAACAAAAATATTTGCATTGATGATGTTGTGCTTGCAGGTGAGTGCGAAAACATCAATAACGAAAGCAGAATTGATATTTTGCAAAAGATAGTCAAACTTTCGCCAAAATATAAAACTGCTGTCATCCTTTATTACTATTACGATTATTCCGTGTCGCAAATCGCCGATACATTAAAAATTTCACAGTCGAGTGTAAAAATGCGATTGAAGCGTGGACGGGATATTCTGAAATTAGAATTGGAGGGTTACGAAAATGAAATATGATGATTTTAAAAATTCGTTAGATTTTGTAAAACCCGATGCACATTTGCAAACAAGACTAAAGGCAAAGGTTGAGGGTGCTCAAAATAAAACGAAAAAGTCAAAAAAGCCTGTGGTTTTGGGCTTGGTATCGGTTATGGCATTGGCAGTTATTGTGACAGGTTTGGGAGCAAATGACTTAATCGGTACAGACAATGTTCTTACTTCGGAACATTCGGTTTCGGCACCAACGCAATCGGATTCAGCAACAAGTAAGGTTGCACCGGGTTTTGTTAATATCGTGTATGCCAATGATGAAAAAACTTATGCAATGGATGTCAGCGATATAAGCGTGGAATCACCGCCGTATTGTCAAATCGGTGCATGGAGTATTAAAGGCAAATCCGAGGCGGAAATAAATGATTTGATAGACGGAATTCACAAGGATTTTAAGCTTGTTGAGGGCTTTGTCGATGGAAACGAAGTTTATTTTTCCACAGCTTTGCAAATTGAAAGAATGGATAATGCTCTTGTTTATTCTGCTTATTGCGGTGCGTTTGACTTTGATTTGAGCGAGGACGATTACGCCAATGTAAAAGAAATTCGTGTCACAAATTCAAATCAAAAATACGGCGAAATGGAAATTGTTGCCGAAGATTCATTGTTTGATGAAAATTTGAAGCGAATAGACGGTAAAACTTTAGCCGATGCAGATGAATTAGAAAATATCTATATCAAAAATCGCAACACGAAGTACGCATCTCTGTCGGGTGACAGGTTTCGCAGATGTATGAAACTTGAAAAAATCGGTGATGCAAGCTTCAGAATCAATTGGAAAATGAGTAACGAATTTTACGAACTTTTCGATGAAAATCCCGATGTTGACCTTACAAAAATAAAAGACACCCTCACATTTGAAGTTGTCTTTAATGATGATTCGGTGTCAAAAAGCGTTGTTGATATTTCGTTTGATAAAAACGGAAATATGGAAACAAAACCCGCTTCGTTCCAATATATTCATAACTAAAAGATGACACCACTTCATAGCGAAGCGGTGTCGTTTTGTATAGTGCTTATTCTTCTTCTGCTTCCAAAACTTGGTATGTGCCGTCCTTTTCAATCTTGTCAAGAACGCCGTATTTCTTTGCCATTTCAGGAATGTACTGTGATGTGAGTTTT
The DNA here is from genome assembly GCF_934561735.1 of uncultured Eubacterium sp. Classification (GTDB taxonomy): domain Bacteria; phylum Bacillota; class Clostridia; order Oscillospirales; family Acutalibacteraceae; genus Eubacterium_R. Next base: position 23,091 of record NZ_CAKTGT010000004.1, on the reverse strand, counting down.
TGCGGTGACTGGATATTCATTGTTGCCGGGTCTTTGCCGTTTTCAAGAATATCGTATGCCATCAAGCCTGCTTGGTAGCCGATTTCATAATAATCGATTGAATATGTAGCCACAGCGTTGTATTTGAGGCAAGCCATTGCTTCGGCACCGATAATCGGTGTGTTTGCGGCTTGGCAAACTTCGTCAACAATTGCACCGTTTGATGCAACAACATTGTCGGTCGGAATGTAAAGAACATCCGATGATGTTGCGGCTTTTTGTGCAGCTGATTGAATATCGTTTGAATCTGTGAATGTGTATGATTTAACATCAAGACCCATTTTGCTTATAATGCTTGTCATTTCATCTGCTTGAAGTTTTGAGTTAGCCTCTGCTGAGCAGTAGAGAATACCAACCTTTTTAGCCTCAGGGAACAATGTTGCAAGCTGTTCTGCCTGTTTATCAAGCGGTGCAAGGTCCGTAGTTCCTGTTACATTGATGCCTGTTGCTCCGTCAGCCGGCATATCAATGTCGAGTGCTGTGCCAAAGTGTGTAACAGCGGTTGCAACAATCGGTGTTTGTGATGCGGCGGTTGCTGTTGTGCAAGCTTGAAGTGCAGGTGTTGCAACTGCCATAATAAGGTCGTAGCCCGATGATACAAACTTGTTTGCGATTGTTGTGCAGTTTGCCGTGTCGCCTGAGGCGTTTTGAACATCAACATCAACCTTGTCGCCCAACTTTTCCTTGATTGCAGCTTGGAAACCTTCTGTTGCTTTGTCGAGTGCAGCGTGCTGAACAAGTTGACAAACGCCAACCTTGTACACCTTTTTGCCGTCATTGTTGTTGTCCTGTGTACTGCATCCTGCAAACGCTCCGCCTATCATAAGCACAGAAAGTGCCACGCAGGCTGCTCTTTTGATTATCTTTTTCATTTTAATACCCCTTTAATTTTTTTATTTCAACAACAGTGTACCACCAAAATAATTTATGTTCAAGCGTTTGGGCATAAAAGATTTTTATCGTATGTAGAAATTAAATTCAACTATAATAAAAAGCGTAAGATAGCAGGAGTTGTCTTACGCTTTTAATGGTTTTTCAGTTATAATATTGAACAGATGTAGTCCATAACAGTTTGCATTGCAGGAGTAATCCATTTGCTTTTGTGATAGAGCATCTGAATCCAAATTTCATCGCTGATGGTGTCAACTTCAAATTGCTTAACCTTGCCTTTGGCAACATATTCATCTGTGATGAAGTCGGGAAGATACGAGATTCCCATATTTTTTTCAACCAAATGGCAAATGAGTTCGGTATCGCCGATTTCCAAAAACGGATTGATTTCCATAGATTCTTTTGCAAGATAATCGTCAAGTCTTTGGCGATAACTCATACCCTTTTCGGTGAGTATGAACGGCTGTTCAAGCACATCCTCAATGGTGATTTTGTCCTTTTTGAACAGCGGATTTTCATTGCCCATAATGAAGTGGGTTTTCACCTTGTGCTCTTTTACAATCGTGTAGTTGCTGTCGTAAATATGTTTGTCGAGCGTAAAGATAAGGTCAACATCGTTTTGGTTTGCAAGGCGGAACATTTCCTCCGTGCTTGCAGGAAAAATCTTGAGCGAAATGTTTGGATATGTATTGTGAAAATGGTCAAAATTATCCCAAAACAGCCAGTGACAAAGGGAATCGCACATCGCAATTCTAACCTTGCCGTTGATGTCTTTTTTGCTGCTTGCCGTGTTTTCAATATCTTCAACGGTTGCAAGTAATTTTTGTGCAAGCTGAAGTATCTGTTCGCCCTTTGGAGTCAACTTTACCGTGTGGTTTACACGCTCAAAAAGGAGCACTCCGTATGCGTGCTCAAGCTGTTTGATTTGTGCCGAAACCGCTGACTGTGTGTAGCCGAGCTTTTTCGCCGCTTTTGTAAAACTGTTTTGGTCCGCAACCTGTATAAAGGTTTCAAAATTTTTAATGTCCATAGTAAAAATATGTTCCTCTCAAATAACACAATTACTTTCTTCATTATAAATGATTTTTATTAAATTTTCAAGTTTTATTATTTTTCTTTATATTGTAACAATTTCTGACGCTGTTCTATTGACATTTTATTAATAAAGATATATATTTAAATAAGTATAGTTAAAAATACAAAAAATTTTTAATATAGGATTTTAAGAGTATGAAAAAGGATAATTTTATAAAAACCGATACAGTAATTGTCGGCTCCGGCGTTGCCGGACTTTTTGCCGCACTTTGCCTGCCGAAAGAGCAGGATGTTTTGGTAATCACCAAGGAAAATCTTGATGACTGCGATTCGTTTTTGGCACAGGGCGGAGTGTGCGTTCTTAAAGACATAAACGACTTTGACTGCTATTTTGAGGACACTATGAAAGCCGGACACTATGAGAATAATCCGGAGTCTGTTCGTGTTATGATTGAGTCGTCGCAGGATGTCATCGGCACACTTATTGATTTGGGTGTAAAGTTTGATACCGACGGTGATGGCGAATACGACTACACCCGTGAGGGTGCACATCGCCGCAACCGTATTCTTCACCATAAGGACGAAACGGGCAAGGAAATCACCGCAACGCTTCTTGACATTGCTAAAACAAAGCCTAATATTACATTTGTTACTCGCACAACAATGATTGACCTTATTGAAAAGGACAATGTGTGCTACGGCATTGTTTGCTATGATGAATACGGCGAAAAAGGTGCAATTCTTGCAGATAATGTTATTCTTGCAACGGGCGGTATCGGCGGTCTGTTCAAGAATTCAACCAACTATCCGCATATTACGGGCGACTCGTTTGCTCTTGCTCTCAAGCACGGAATCGAACTTCAAAATATGAACTACATTCAAATTCACCCAACCACTCTTTACAGCAAAAAAGAGGGCAGACGCTTCCTTATCAGCGAGAGTGTAAGAGGCGAGGGTGCAGTGCTTCTCAACGAAAACGGCGAGCGTTTTACAGACGAACTTCAACCGAGAGATGTTGTTACAAACGCTATTGTTAAGGAAATGAAGAAGTTCGGCACAGACCATGTGTATCTCAATCTCCCGACTATGACAAGCGAGGAAGCAAAGAAAAGATTTCCGAACATTTTTGAGGCTTGTATGGAAGAGGGCTACGATATGACAAAGGACAATGTTCCCGTAACCCCTGCACAGCACTATATGATGGGCGGTGTCAAGACCGACACAAACGGCGTAACTTCTATGAAAAATCTTTATGCCGTAGGCGAAACCGCTTGCAACGGTGTTCACGGCAAAAACCGTCTTGCATCAAATTCGCTTCTTGAAAGCCTTGTTTTTGCAAAGCGTGCAGCCGATACAATTGCAAACGACACTTCGGTTAAACCAAGTGATGTTCCGGAGGTTGACCTTGAAAAGTATACTTCAAAGGAAGAAATACAAAAAGAGTTTAAACATATTATTATGGACGAGATAAAGAGAAAGGACCCGGATTTTTATGCTAAATGGTGTAACGATGAAGATTAATGTTGATGATTATATTATCAACACATTAAAGGAGGACATTACCTCCGAGGATGTAAGCACAAATGCTGTTATGCCTGAAAACAAGCAGGGCAAGGCAGACCTTATCTGCAAGCAGGACGGTATTGTTTGCGGTCTTGATGTTTTTGAACGCACATTCAAAATTCTTGATGATACAAGCCGCTTTGAAGCTAATTTTAAGGATGGCGATTTTGTTAAAAAAGGCGATTTAATCGGCGTTATCTACGGCGATGTAAAAGCGATTTTGTCAGGCGAAAGAACTGCACTTAACTATCTTCAGCGTATGAGCGGCATTGCCACCATGACAAGAGAATATGTAAATGAACTTAAAGGCTACAAAACCGTGCTTCTTGACACAAGAAAAACCACACCAAATATGCGTCCTTTTGAAAAGCACGCTGTTAAGGTCGGCGGTGCAACAAATCACAGATATAATCTTTCCGACGGTGTTCTTCTCAAAGATAACCACATCGGTGCGGCAGGTTCTGTTACAAAGGCTATTGAGATGGCAAAGGCTTATGCTCCGTTTGTAAGAAAAATTGAGATAGAAACCGAAACTCTTGAGCAGGTTAAGGAAGCTCTTGACGCAGGTGCGGATATTATTATGCTTGATAATATGGACAACGACACAATGCGTAAGGCTGTTGAAATGATAGGCGACAAGGCTCAAACAGAGTGCAGCGGTAATGTAACAAAAGAACGACTCAAGGAAATTGCCGAAATCGGCGTTGATTTTGTTTCTTGCGGTGCACTTACTCACTCTGCAATGATTATGGATGTCAGCCTTAAAAACTTAACAACGATTGAATGAGTTAATTAAAATTGTAGGGGACGGGCTTGCCCGCTCCGATATTTAAAGGGGTGCTATTATGCTTTACAATCCTAAGTATAATGAAGAAGGTAAAAAATATCTTTGCCGAATGAACGGCGAAAACAGCGAAATGCTGATGGATATTTATGTAAAAAAATTAGCCGAGGGCGAAACCTTGACTGTTGATGAGGACAAAAACGAGTGTGCGATTCTTTTGCTCAAAGGTGCCGTTAATTTTACGGTGGGCGACAGCATCAACGAGGATTGCGAGCGTGCAAATCCGTTTCAAAAAACTCCGTATGCCGTTCACTTTTCGCACGGTACAAAGGCTGTTGTAACAGCAAAAAAGGAGAGCGAAGTTATCGTTCAAATGACCGATAACGACAGAACTTGGGCACCTGTGTTTTACAATCCCGACAATTGCCTTTATCAGGAATTCGGCAAAGGTCAATGGAACGGCACAGGTCATAGAATCGTGTCTACAATGTTTGACCTTGATAATGCACCGTATTCAAATATGGTAATGGGCGAAGTTTTCAATCAACCGGGCAGATGGTCGTCATATCCGCCTCATCATCATCCGCAACCCGAGGTTTATTACTATCAGTTTGACCACGAGGAAGGCTTCGGTGCAGGATTTGAGGGCGATACACCATACAAAACTCAAAACGGCTCTTGCCTTTGTATCCGTGGCGGCAACGCTCACCAGCAGGTTACCGCACCGGGATTTGAGATGTACTATGTATGGATGATTCGTCATCTTGACGGTGACCCGTGGGATAAAACAAGAATTTATGTTCCGGAATATGAGTGGCTTGCAAATGCAGACTAAAGGTAAGGCGCTTGAAAGCTACCGCCAAATAAAGGATGTTTTTGAACAAAACAATGTCAAAAAGCCTTTTGTTTGTTGTGGCAAAAGCTTTCAAAAGACAGAGATTTTTGAATATTTAAAACAGTTTAATATAGTAGTGTTTGACTGTATCAGACCTAATCCGAGATTTGAGGATATGGTTGATGCCGCAAAGATTTTTAATGACGAAAAGTGTGATTTTATCATAGGTGCAGGCGGCGGTTCACCGATTGACAGTGCCAAAATGATTAGACTTATGGCAACAAATGATGTGTCAAAATGCCTTGAAGAACCTATGAAAAATAACGATATAAAGTCGCTTTATATCCCTACAACCGCAGGTACGGGTGCGGAGGCTACAAAGTCGTCCGTTTTCTATGTAAACGAGGTGGACAAAATCAGCGTTGCAAATCTTGACTTTTTGCCGGATTATGTAATTCTTGATTCAAGCCTTTTGTCAACGCTTCCGCTTTATCAGCGTAAGTGTACCTGCCTTGATGCACTTTGCCATTCAATCGAAAGCTACTGGAGCGTCAAAGCAACCGATGAAAGCCGTGAATATGCAAAAAAAGGCATACTCGGATTTATGGCAAATAAGGACGGATATATCAATAACACCGCAGACGGCAATGAGGGCATGCTTTGGGCTTCTTATTACGCCGGCAAGGCTATCAACATCACGGGCACAACTTCGGCTCACGCAATGTGCTATTGTATCACTATGAACTGCGGCACTTCTCACGGTCATTCCGTGGCTTCGGGTCTGTCCGTTATTTGGGAGTATATGCTTGATAATAACGGCGAGGAAGCGTACGCAGGTGCGTATGACAGATTTGACGAAATCGGCATACTTCTCGGCGGTAAGAACGCAAGAGAAGGTCTTGAGATTTTTAATAATATTCTCAAAGAATTTGAGCTCCCTTATCCTAAAACCGACAGCAAGAATATTCCGATTTTTACATCAAAGGTTGATGTTACAAGGCTCGGCAATAATCCGATAAAATTCACCTCCGCCGATGTAATGAATATTTACAAAGAGGTATTTGCGAGATGATGAAAAAAATCGGTGCTCTTTTGCTTGCAATTTTAACATTGTTGTCCGTTTTTTCGGCGTGCTCAAAATCAGCCGATACAAAAGACGGCATATCAAAGGCACAAACCACGGCATCGCAGGAAAAGTATTATGATGCTAAGGGCAATTCTTATTCTTCAACGCTTGATGTTCTGTTTTATGACAAAGACGGCAACGCCTATAAGCTTGAAACGGCAGAGGATTATATGCCCGATTATGTCAATCAGTCAACGGGCGAACGCTTAAACGGGCTTCAGTGCTATGTTACCGAGCAAGGCTATCTCTATTATGATGAGGATAACAAGCTTTCGCTTAAAGACGGCAGTATGTCAATATACTATGATGACAGTAAAAATGTTTACTACGATATTTCAACCGTTTCTTGGGATAAAGACGGCACATTAATACATCAAAATTAATAAATAATATTAAAAGGGACTGTTTTTACAGCCCCTTTTAATGTTTAAAGATTAATTGTTGTTTTAATCATATCATCGCTGAATGAGAATACTTCTTGAATTTCCACTTCGATTTCGGATTTTTTGTTACGCAAAGAATATGCTTTCTTTACTTCCTTTGTAATTCCCGGTTTTAAATCCACTGCGTCAATCAGCTTCGCTTCTTCGTCATTGCTTAAAATTGCACTTTCAAGTTCAATTCCGTCTTGATAAAGTTTGTCGTCAAGTGCACCGTCAAAGCTTATCGGACTGTCAGAATTATTTGTAAATTCGTATGTGATAAGCACAGCGTCTTTGCCTTCCCAATCTTTTGTTAATTTTGCACCTTTAACAATACATTTAAAGTCGCCGATAGTATTTTCATCAGTTTCTTTCTTTTCGGCATTCACGGATGATACGGTAGTGTTTTCGTTTGAAGAAGTGTTCGTGTCATCATTTGATTCTGAACCGGAAGCGGCAACTGCAATTACAATAATTACAGCAATTATAACACCTAAAATAATAAGTTTTTTCTTCTTCTTTTTCTTCTTCTTTTCTTCATTCAGTGCTGCGTTTACTGCTTGCTGAACTTCAGGATTGTTTTGTTGTTGAAAATTGTTGTTTGCCATCAGCAAATCTCCTCCTTTTATTTTATAAGCTTATATTAACACATAAGTATACAAAATGTCAACATATGTGTTCATAAATTATTAAGTATTATCATAAAATCATTATGAGGTGATTTTATGTTTGTGCCTACTCTTGATGCAAAAATCGTTGGTGAGGTTATACATGAATTTAGAAAAAAGAAAGGGATTTCGCAAGAGGTTTTAAGTGGTCTTGCCGATATAGGAAGAACACATTTGTCTGCGATTGAACGAGGTGAAAGAAAGCCTACTCTTGAAACCCTTTACAGAATTGCTACTGCACTTGATATTAATATGAGTGATATTGTTATAGAAATTGAGAAAAGAATAAAATAAAGTATAAAGTATAAAAACCGTCCTAAGCATTTTAACTTAGGACGGCTATTTAGGTTAACAGTGTTTTATTTTATAATTCGGCGATGAGTTCAACCTCGCAAAGAACGCCCTTTGGAAGGTCTTTAACTGCTACACAGCTTCTTGCCGGCTTTGAAGTGAAGTACTTGCCGTAAATCTCGTTGAAAGCGCCAAAGTCGTTGATGTCTGCCAAAAAGCAAACCGTCTTTACAACCTTGCTCATATCTGTACCTGCGGCTTCAACAACAGCCTTGAGATTTTCGCAAACCTGAGTTGTTTGCTCCTCGATTGTTTTTGCCTCAACTGTGTTGGTTGCAGGGTTGATAGCGATTTGACCCGAGGTGAAAAGTAAACCGTTTGCTTTTACAGCCTGTGAATAAGGTCCGATAGCGTTTGGTGCGTTGTTTGTTGCTACATATTCCATATTAATATCTCCTTTTGATTATTCCAATACCTTAAAGCCTGCGTCTGTAAGAGCTTTTTTAACAGATACAATGTGCTCAAAGTTTCTTGTTTCAACGCCGATTTTAAGATAGCAGTCTGTAATGTTCATATCAAGGTCGGTTGAGTCATAGTTAACGGAAACAACATTTGCGCCTTGCTCGGCAACAATCTGGCTTACGCCCGAAAGCTGACCCGGCTTGTCCGAAAGGGCAATAACAATGTCGGCTGTTCTGCCGCCCATTTTAAGACCACGCTCGATGACTCTTGAAAGAATGGTAACATCAATGTTGCCGCCCGATACAACGCAAACAACATTTTTGCCGTCAATATCAGGGATTTTGCCGTTCATAACAGCGGCAACGGGAACTGCACCGGCACCTTCGGCAATGAGCTTTTGCTGTTCAAGAAGTGTAAGAATTGCAAGTGCTATTTCGTCATCGGATACGGTAACGATTCCGTCAACATATTCGTTGCAAATATCATATGTAAGCGAGCCCGGAGTTTTAACGGCAATACCGTCGGCAATGGTGTTAACCGTGTCGAGGGTTTCAATCTCGCCGTCTGCGATTGAGTGTTCCATAGACGGAGCACCGGCAGCCTGAACGCCGTATACCTTGCAGTTTGGCTTTAATTGTTTGATTGTGTAGGCAATGCCGCTGATAAGTCCGCCGCCGCCGATAGGTACAACAACAACATCGGCATTAGGGAGTTGGTTGAGAATTTCAAGACCGATTGTGCCTTGACCTGCAATAACATCGGGGTCGTTAAACGGATGAATAAATGTAAGGCCCTTTTCGTCTTTGAGTTCAAGTGCTTTGTTGTATGCGTCGTCATACACGCCTTTTACAAGGCAAACCTCTGCGCCGTATCTTTTTGTGGCTTCTACCTTGCTGATAGGAGCACCGTCCGGCAAGCAGATGATTGATTTAATTCCGTTTTTGGTAGCCGCAAGTGCAACACCCTGTGCATGGTTGCCGGCAGAGCAGGCGATAACGCCTTTTTGCTTTTCTTCTTCCGTTAGCTGGCTGATTTTGAAGTATGAACCTCTGATTTTGAATGAACCCGTAACCTGAAGGTTTTCTGTTTTAAGGTAAACATTGCAACCTTGGTGAAGCTTAGGTGCCGCAATCAAATCCGTTTCTCTGATAATTTCTTTGAGAACGGTGGAGGCTTTGTATACTCTGTCTAATGATAGCATGATATTTCCCCTTACTAATCTGTTTATAATAGAAATAAGATATATCTATTATAAACCTTTTATTTTGGTTGTCAAGAAAGTTGAGTGTAAAACATAGGTAAAAAAGAACATTATTTCTTGACTTTGGAGCGAATATAATATAAAATTGTTTTATACGATTGGAGGCTTTCCTATGAAATTTATCAAAAAAATCGGTGCAGTGCTTTGTGCCGTTGCCGTTATTGCAATGTGTTTTTCCGGCTGTTCAAATCAAAATGCGGAAAAATACAGCAGTGGCACTGCGATTATCGGATATATAAGTGAGGCGTCACCGTTTATTACTAATGTTAAAAACGGCAAAGCAAGCGGCTTTGAGGCTGACTTGTGGGAGGCAATTTTTGACAGTGTAAAGGGCGACCTTAAAAATTACCGTTTTGAAAAGGTAAACGATGGCTATACCCTTGAAGAGGATGGCGGTTTTTATGACAGCTCCGAAAGAGAGTACAGCGCATGTCTTCTTTTCGGTAAGGTTGCAAAAGACAGCGGAACATTCAACAAAGATTATTCATATACAGACCCTATTATTTCAAACAGAGTTATCACTATTGTGCCGAAGGGCAGTAATATAAAAACTTATAATGATATTGACGGTGCAAAGGTTGGCGTTGTAGGTACTGTTGCCAAATCGGCACTTGAAAAAAACACTGCGATTTATAACAGATGTGCATCCGTTGAAACTATAACATTGGATGAATCAACTAAAAGCTTAGGTACAAAGTATGATGCCGTTGTTATTGATGAACTTACTTATTGTCCTACCGACAGTGCAAAGGCAAATACTTATGATATTATAGACGGTGAACTTGATACAATCGAATATGTTATTGCCTGTGCAAAAAACAGCGGATGGAAAGATTCAATCAACGAGGCTATTCGTGAAATGAAGTCTGAAAAGTACGGCGACGGCGATGAATTCACTCCGCTTGTTGAAAAGTATTTCGGCTACAATGCTTCGTCATTTAACTATCAAACAGACGGTGATGATTAATAAAAACAAACTGCTTTGCAAATAATAATGCAAGGCAGTTTTTTGATGATACGGTGATGTTATGAAAATCGATATGCATATGCACTCAACATTCTCCGACGGTACTTTTACCGTGCCGCAAATTGTTGAATATGCAAGAAAAAATAATTTTGAATATGTTGCAATAACCGACCATAATAATATTCAAAGTGTCGATGTTTTAAAAGAAATGACCTGTGAATTGCCACATAAAATTGCCGGGATTGAATTGTCAACAAAGCATAACGGTAAAAAACTGCATCTGCTCGGGTATTTTAATGTTAACGATGATTTTGCGGGTAAAAAATTTGCTCCGCTTCTCTCTCTTTTGGACAGAGAAAATGAGTCTAAAACAGTTCAAATCAAGCAGATTGTAGACAATTTGTCTGTGGATTTTGATGTTGATTACGGCGAATTTCTTTCAACTTTGAACGGTGACGGCTTTGTTAACCGTGTTCATATTGCACGCTATTTAACCGATAAAGGCATAACTTCGTCTGTGAGCGATGCGTTTAAAACTTTGATTAATACAAAATCAAAGTATTTTTCTAAAAGACGGGAAATGACATACGAAGAAGGTATAGCCGCAATTACCCTTTGCGGTGGTATGCCGAGCATTGCTCATTTTGTTGAATATGCTTTTGATGACGAAGAAACAGACGAAATTGCAAAAATTGCGGCAGGCTTTACCGATACGGTCGGTGTTGAATTGTGGCATTATAAACAAAATGCCGATTTTCGCAAACTGATTGTCGATAGGTGCAAAAAGTACAGCAACCTTAATATCTGCTTCACGGCAGGCTCTGACTTCCACGGTGCAAACAAGGTGCAAAATATCGGTGAAATATCTCCTGACGGATTTACCGAAATTGAGCGGAAGTTCTTTGAGGAACAAATGAGCAAAACTATGTCAATATTCAAAAATAAGGGGTTATTATAAAAGACGGAGAAATCAAATCTCCGTCTTTAATTATATGCTCCAGTATTTACGGTCGAGTGCACGGTATTGCAATGCTTCCGCAATGTGCTGAACCTCAATGTTTTCGCTTCCGTCAAGGTCGGCAATAGTTCTTGCTACACGCAAAATTTTGTCGTACGCTCTGCCCGACATTCCGAGCTTTTCAAAGCTGTTTTTCATCATTGCATCGGCTTGCGGCGACATTGTACAGTATTTTTGCGTTGCGGCAGGAGTCATTTTTGCATTGCATGTAATACCTGTTCCCTCAAAACGCTTTTGCTGAATCGCTCTCGCTTTGTTAACGCGTTTTTTGATTTCAGCCGAGCTTTCCGCCTTTTCCTTGCTTGATATGGTTTCGTATTCCACATTTTGCACTTCTATATGTATGTCCATTCTGTCAAGGAGCGGACCCGATATTTTGTTTTGATATTTTCGTTTTGCCGCATCCGAGCATCTGCACGGTGTTGTGGGATGACCGAGATAGCCGCACGGACAAGGGTTCATTGCGGCAATTACCATCAGGTTTGCAGGATAGCTGATTGAGCCTCCGGCACGGCTGATTGTCACCTTTGAATCTTCAAGCGGTTGACGGAGCGACTCTTTTGTTCGCCTGTCAAATTCCGGGAATTCGTCCATAAACAGCACGCCGTTGTGTGCAAGCGAAATTTCTCCCGGGCGAAGGTTTGTTCCGCCTCCCGTGAGTCCTTGTGCCGATATTGTGTGATGCGGACTTCTGAACGGCCGTTTTGATATTAATTTTACATTTTCAGGCAACATTCCGGCAACGGAATAAATTGTTGTGGTTTCAATCTTTTCATCAAATGTCATATCGGGAAGAATTGAGCCTATGCGTTTTGCAAGCATTGATTTACCCGTGCCCGGAGGTCCGATCATAATCAGGTTATGTGAGCCTGCCGCGGCAATCTCAATAGCTCTTTTTGCGGCTTCCTGACCTCGCACATCGGCAAAATCAAGTTCTTCTTTAAGCATATCGTTATCGTTTATATCGTGAGAAACAGGCTCAATGAGCTTGCCAAAATCAAGGTGTGCAACAATCTCTTTTATGCTCTTTGCCGGATAAATATCAATACCTTTTACAACGCTTGCTTCAAATGCGTTTTGATACGGCACAAATATCGCACCGATGTTTTTTTCTTTTGCACGAAGTACCATAGGCAAAACACCGTTTGCTTTGCGTATTTCACCGTCAAGCGACAGTTCGCCGATAAATGCAAAATCATCCAAGTTTGCTTTGATTTGACCGCTTGCTTTCAGTATTGAAACAAGTATAGGCAAGTCGTACACAGCACCCGCTTTTTTGATGTCTGCAGGTGCAATGTTAACCGTTATTCGAGAAACGGGGAAGTCAAAGCCGCAGTTTTTGATTGAGGCTCTTACACGCTCACGGCTTTCCTTTACTGCCGCATCGGGCAAACCTACAAGGTCAAATCTCGGCATGCCCGAGCTGAGGTCGGCTTCAACCTCAACATCGTAGCTTTCTATTCCCAATAGTCCTTCGCTTTTTACTTTAGCAAACATAATTTATCCTTTCAGTTTGTCTTTTGCCGAAAATAATTTTTGTGCAATATAATTACATCCTTTGTTTGAGCAAATATATGCGGTCAATATTGCAATCAAAATAATAAAATACGCAAATCCGATGTCGGATGTTGATTTGAATATATTTTGAATCTTTAATACATATACGGCAGTGTATATGATTACATAATGGAACATATATATTCCGAGGGTGCGTTCACCCAAAGAGGTGAAGCCTTTGATTTTTTTCCTCGGAATAAGGCTTATAAGCAAAAATATTGCGGCAAATGAAATTGCGTATGTCAAAAGCCGCAGCTCCCATCCGTATGGTGCAAATCTGCCCAATTCCGAATATGTGTGCCTTGCCGTATTTAATCTGCTGATTTTGTTTGCTTGCTTTGGATAGAAATATATCAGCAGATAAATTGCAACAAAAAATATTACAGCCGTGATTTTTATACTTATCTTGTTTGTCGCTTTTTCGATTTTCTCTCGGTCGGATATGTAGCCCAAACAGAAAAACGGATAAAATGTAAGCGTTCTCATCCAAGTGAAGAAGTCGGGATTTTCTGTTTGTACAAATCCGCACATAACCCCTATAATGAGCGACAGCACAAATATGTATTGAGGCTTGTAATCCTTTATGAGCATTGTTATCAAAAACATAAAGAACATTGACATCAGGTACCACGAAATTCCCGACGGACTGAACAATTCAAAAACCGGTGCCCAACCGAGCAATGCTTTTGTTATAAAAAGTATCAGCGTTGTCGTAAAAAAACAGGTAAGATACGGCAAAGCTTTTTTAATGTTTTTTTCGTCCACGGCTTTTTTTGAAAACAAACCCGTAACAAATATAAAAATCGGCATATGAAACGAATAGATGAATACATAAATTCTTTGTAATATTTCGTTATCCGCTCTGAATTGTTGGGTATAATGCCCGATTACAACAAATATAATTAACAGGAACTTAAGATTGTCCCACAGTGCAATTCTCTTTTTCATTTTCTTCACCAAAAATTTTGTTAATAATTATTATACATTATATTTGAAATATTGACAACACCCAATAATAAGTTTAAAATAGGATTATGTTTTATTGACACCAAAATATACAAAGGAGTTTGCTATGGATATTAACGCTTTATATAATGAATGGTTGCAAAAGGCAACGGGTGACCCTGACCTTACCGCCGAACTTGAAAGCATTAAGGGCAACGATGATGAAATATTGGACAGATTTTATCGTTCGCTCGAATTCGGTACTGCCGGTCTTCGTGGAGTAATCGGTGCAGGCACAAACAGAATGAACATTTACACTGTTGGCAGAGCAACTCAGGGACTTGCGGATTTTTTAAACGCTCATTACGAGTCGCCGTCTGTGGCTATCGGTTACGACAGCAGAATTAAGTCCGAATATTTCAGCAGGGAAGCGGCAAGCGTTTTGGCTGCAAACGGAATTAAGGTGTATATTTATGACGAACTTGAACCTACTCCTTGCCTGTCATTTGCAATTCGTCACTTCCACACCTCAAGCGGTATTATTTTAACAGCTTCGCATAACCCGGCCAAGTACAACGGATATAAGTGCTACAATCCAAAGGGCTATCAGATGACCGATGAGGAAGCTGCCGAAACATATGGATTTATTCAAAAGGTAGATTATTTTACCGGTATCAAAAAAGTTGATTTTGACAAGGCTGTTGCCGACGGTATGATTGAATATATCGGTCAGGATGTTATCGAATTGTTCCTTGATGAGGTTCAAAAGCAGTGCATCAATCCCGATATTGTAAAGAATGCGGATTTGAAGGTTATTTACACTCCGCTTAACGGTACGGGCAACAAGCCGGTTCGCCGAATCCTTGACAGAATCGGTGTTAAAAATGTTTATGTTGTTCCCGAGCAGGAAAATCCGGACGGTAACTTCCCGACTTGTCCGTTTCCAAATCCCGAAATCAAGCAGGTGTTTGAACTCGGACTTGAGATGAATAAAACCATCAACGCCGATTTGCTCCTTGCAACCGACCCGGATTGCGACAGAGTGGGTATTGCGGTTCCCGATGACAAGGGCGAGCCTGTCCTTTTGAGCGGTAATGAAGTAGGTGCGATGCTCCTCAATTATATTCTTTCCGAGCGTAAGGCAAAGGGCACATTGCCGTCGTCGGCAATTGCTGTTAAATCCTTTGTTTCAACCGACCTTGCAGAAGTTATCGCAAAAAAGTATAACTGTACATTTAAAAATCTTCTTACCGGATTTAAGTATATCGGCGAGCTTATCACCAACCTTGAGGAAGAGGGCAGAGCAAGTGACTTTGTTATGGGCTTTGAGGAAAGCTACGGTTATCTTGCAGGTACTCACGCAAGGGATAAGGACGCAGTTGTCGCTTCAATGCTTATTTGCGAAATGGCGGCTTATTACAAAACAAAAAATATGAACCTTGTTGATGTTATGAATTCTCTTTATGAGGAATTCGGCTACTATGCAAATGTTGTTGAGTCTTACACCTTTGAGGGTGCGGCAGGTATGGACAAAATGGCATCAATTATGGGCACTTTACGCAGCGATTCACCAAAAGAAATTGCCGGTATGCCTGTAACCGCCGTTTCGGATTACAAAACTTCAACCGTAACATTTGCAGACGGTTCTCCTTCCAAAACAATAGATTTGCCAAAATCAAATGTTCTTGCCTTTGACCTTGTAAACGGCAACAAAGTTATCGTTCGACCGTCGGGCACGGAGCCTAAAATCAAGGCTTATATCACCGCAATCGGCACAAGCAAGGAAAGTGCACACGCACTTGCCGATACTATGGTTGCGGCAGCGGGCGAATTTATGAAATAAGAGGAAAATCAAATGAACAGAACTTGGATAAAAATTACAGCAATTATATTGGCAGTGCTTATGGGACTCAGCGGCCTTACTGCCGGTGTCTTTGCGTTTATAAACTGACAATGGGATAATTGGGTAGCTTTGCGGCTATCCGATTATTTTGTTTATAATTGATTAGGAGGAAATTTAATGTTTGACAATTTACACGAAGAATGCGGCGTTTTCGGTATATTTGAAAACAAAACAACCTATGTTGCTCAGTCAACATATCTTGCCCTTTATGCACTTCAGCACAGAGGTCAGGAATCTTGCGGCATTGCCGTCAATGATGACGGCGTGTTCACTCATTACAAGGGTGACGGCCTTGTTCCCGATGTTTTTTCAAAGGAAAGACTTGAAGTTTTGGGAATGGGCAATATGGCTATCGGTCATGTGCGTTATTCAACTACGGGCGGCAAAAATCACAACAACATTCAACCGCTTGTTATTCGCCATATCAAGGGTAATCTTGCACTTGCACACAACGGCAATCTCGTTAACGCCAATGATATAAGAAAAACCGTGGAGCTTAAAGGCGGAATATTCCACGGCACTTCCGATACCGAAAGTATTGCTTATACTATTGTAAAATATCGTTTGAGTTCAAAGAGTACCGAAGAAGCGGTTGAAAAGACTATGAACGATATAAAGGGTGCGTATTCCTGCATAGTTATGACTGCCACAAAGCTTATTGCTTTTCGTGACCCCAACGGCTTCAGACCGCTTTGCATAGGCAAAACTGCCGATGGTGCGTGGTGTGTCAGCAGTGAATCGTGTGCACTTGACACAATCGGTGCTCGATTTGTCCGTGATGTTCTTCCGGGCGAAATTGTTGTTGTTGATACCGACGGTGTTCATTCGAATAAAACTCATTGCAACGATGTTGAAAAATCAAAGACAAGCCTTTGCGTTTTTGAGTATATTTACTTTGCTCGACCGGATTCCGTTATTGACGGCGTATCGGTTGAAAAAGCGAGAATGAGAGCGGGCGAGTTTCTTGCAAAGGAACATCCTGTGGATGCCGACATTGTTATCGGTGTTCCCGACAGCGGACTTGATGCGGCACTCGGCTATGCAAACGCAAGCGGTATCCCTTACGGCATCGGATTTATTAAAAACAGATATATCGGCAGGTCGTTTATTCAACCGTCACAAGGTCAAAGAGAGGACGCTGTAAGAATCAAACTTAATGTTATCAAGGAAAATATCGAAGGCAAACGGGTTATTATGATAGATGACTCTATAGTAAGAGGTACAACCTGTGCGAGAATTGTCAGCTTGCTTCGTGAAGCGGGGGCAAAAGAGGTACATATGCGTGTTTCGTCACCTCCGTTCAAGCACCCTTGTTATTTCGGTACCGATGTTGACAGCGAGGAAAATCTCATTGCCTGCCGTTTTGACTCCGTTGATGAAATTGCAAAGGAAATCGGTGTTGATTCTCTCGGATACCTTTCGGTAGACGCCACAAAGCAGCTTGCAAAAGAAGCGGATATTAAGTTTTGCGACGGATGCTTTACAGGTAATTATCCTGTTAAACCGCCTGAAAATTCGGGCAAATCAAAGTTTGAGGAAAAAATGAATAATTTTTCAAATTACTATGATGTATTAGATTGATACAAAAAGTTATGGCATATTTTGTGATAAATGTATAAAATTGCGGCAGTTTACATTTATTTAATATATTGTGTTGCTTAATATATTAATTTATGCTATAATTTTCTTGTATATTAGCCGTTCGTATGTTAATTTTTAACAACGACAAACAGATTAAAGGAGGAATTGTTTTGAAAGAAGCAAAATCAATGGCATTTGTCAACGCATACGGTGTTCTCGCAACATTAGAGAATCTTTGCGATATGGTTGACGAAGCAAAAGCAGTTTGCCGAGGACTCAAAAAGCCTGTTTCTCTGTGCTTTGATGTAACAGACGGTCCTTGTGTAACTTATCATTTTACCCAAGACGGATGTAAAATGACAGAGGGTGATTACGGTTGTACATGCAAAATGAAGTTTGCATCCCCTGAAAAATTCAATGCCCTTATCGATGACAGCAAACCGGGTGTTCCTACAAAGAACATTGCTCAGGTTTTGTCATTCCTTATGGGTCCGTTTACCAAACTTACAAACATTTTAACAAAGTATCTTATGCCGAGCGAAGAAGATTTGAAGGATAAGGAATTTTTCAAAAAGTCAACCATCCTTACAATGTATACAATCGGCGGTGCAATTTGTGCTTTGGGTAATGTTGATTCAATCAGCAGACTTTCGGCATCATATATCCCTGACGGTGACATTCAGATGGGCATTACAGACGCTTGCTATGTAACTGTCAGAGTAAGAGATCATCATCTTGAACTTATCAAAGAAAAGCCGGACACTCCGAGAGCGGTAATGGAATTTAAGACTGTAGAACTTGCAAACGCACTTTTCAACGGTACTGCATCAACTATGGCAGAACTTTGTGCAGGCAACATCTATATGTCCGGTATGATTAATATGATTGACAATATCAACAGAATTCTTGACAGAGTTGCTGTATATTTGGGCTAAGGAGGACACGACATAATGAGTAAATATCCGGAATACAAACACGAAAAATCACAAGAGTGGTTCAACAGAGCCCTCAACGCAATTCCTTCAGGTGTTTACGGTCACCTCGGTCCGTCTGAAGGTTTGTTCCTTCCGATTACAAAATGGCCTTTGATGTCCGATCATGCAAAGGGAACATATTTTTGGGATGTAGACGGCAATAAGTATCTTGACTTTATGTGTGCTTACGGTCCGAATGTTCTCGGCTATTGTGATGAGGATGTAGACGCAGCCGCTATGGCACAGCTCAAGCAGGGCAACTGCACAACTTCTCCGTCATATAAGATGGTAGAGTGTGCCGAACTTCTCAAGGACACTGTTGCAACAGCCGATTGGGCATTCTTTATGAAAAACGGCTCGGATGCCACAACATTTTCTGTAATGTGTGCAAGAGCACATACCGGCAAAAAGAAGATGATGTTCTTCAAGGGATATTATCACGGTGACTTCCAGTGGGCACAAAAAGCCGACTATCCGGGCATTCTCCCTGAAGAAGTAGAAAACAATGTTGTTGTTCCGTGGTTTGATATGGACGCTATGCAAAAGGCTTATGACGAAGCAAACGGCGATTTTGCAGGTCTTATCGCACAGCCTTATGATCACGGTAACTTCTTTGATAACACAACTGCAACCAAAGAACAGTGGGCAAAGGTTCGTAAGTTCTGCGACGATCACGGTATGGTTCTTATCATCGATGATGTTCGTACAGGCTTCCGTCTTGATATTGCAGGTTCCGACCATTACTACGGCTTTAAGGCAGACCTTATCTGCTTCTGTAAAGCACTTGCAAACGGCTACAATATGTCTGCCGTATGCGGTCAGGAACATATGAAAAATACAGCTTCTTCTGTTGTATATACAGGTTCTTATTGGATGAGTGCCGAGCCGTTCGCCGCTTGTCTTGCTTGTATTCCTAAGATGAAGAGACTTGACACACCTAAGATGTTCAGAGAAAAGGGCACACTTCTTTGCGACGGCCTTGTTGCCGCAGGTAAGGAACACGGCTTCAACCTTAAAGTTTCGGGTGAACCTGCACTTTTCTATCTTCGTATCGCAAATGATGACAGCCTTATGCTTCATCAGGAATGGATTGCCGAGTGCGTAAGCAGAGGTTTGTTCCTTGCTTCTCACCACAACCACTTTATGAATGCCGCAGTTACCGATGACGATATCAAACTCGCTGTTGACATTGCGGAAGATGCTTTCGGCGTAGTTGCCGCAAGACATCCTGAATTAGGCCTTAAATAATTTTTTTGGAGTAAATTATTTTATTAAAATTTGAAAGGGGTATTTTTATGCCAGCAAATTATGTGCCATTCGATAAAGAAGAATGGCTCCGCCTTGAAAAAAAGGCAGACAGATTAAGACGCTATTGCTTGCAAACAGCCGTATGGGGCGGCTCGGGACATGTAGGCGGCTCGTTATCTGCAATGGATTGTATGACAATTCTCTACCATCGTTTTATGAAGATTGACCCGCAAAATCCGGATATGCCGGACAGAGACCGTTTTGTTCTCTCAAAGGGTCACTGTGCAGTAGGCTACGCTCCTGTTCTTGTTGACCTTGGCTTTATGCCGGAAGAAGAGCTTAAAATCTTCAACCTTACCGGTGCAAAAATCGGTATGCATATGGACTGCAACAAGGTTAAAGGTGTAGACTGCTCAACCGGTTCACTCGGTCACGGTCTTTCTCTTGCAGTAGGTTTTGCACTTGCAGGCAGAGTAAACGGCATTGACTATATGAACTATGTTCTTACCGGCGACGGCGAGCTTAACGAGGGTTCAAACTGGGAGGCTGCTATGAGTGCCGCACAGTTCAAACTTTCAAATGTCGTTGTTTTTGCCGATAACAACAAGTGTATGATTGACGGTCGTGTTGACGATGAAATGAAGGTTGAACCTCTTGATAAGAAGTTCGAGGCTTTCGGCTTCAATGTTTTCCGTGTTGACGGTCACAATATGAAAGAACTCAACGACGCTATTGAAGCCGCTATCAAGAATCATCAGGACGGCGGCGACAAGCCAACCGCTATTATTATGGACACCTTTAAGGGTGCAGGCGTTGACTTTATGCAGGACGATTACAAGTGGCACTACGGTTCACTTGATGATGAAAAACTCGCAAAAGCATATGCATCACTTGATAAATACTTGGCAGAGCGTTGTGCTCGTGCAGAAAAGGAGGCGTAAGATATGGGTGGTATGTCCTATACAATGACAGATACAACAAAGCTGTCAACAGCAGAATGCTACGGTATCGCTCTTTGTGAGCTCGGTGAAGAACATAAAGATGTTGTCGCTCTTACAGCCGACCTTGCAAAATCAACAAAAATCGGTATGTTCGGTGAAAAGTTCCCGGACAGATTCTTCAATGTAGGTATCGCAGAGCAAAATATGTTCGGTGTAGCAGCAGGTATGGCTAAAAACGGATTGATTCCTTTTGCTTCAACATTTGCTATTTTCACCGCAGCAAGATCTCTTGACCAAATCCATACAGACATTTGCTATCAAAATGTTCCTGTAAAGATGATTGCAACTCACGCAGGTACATCATTCGGTCAGGCAGGTTCAACTCACCATGCACTTATTGATATGGCTTGTATGAGAACTTTGCCTCATATGACTGTTATTTGCCCTTGTGACGGTGCGGAAACATACAATGCGGTTAAGGCTGCTTATGATATTGAAGGCCCTGTTTATATCCGTATCAACAGAGGTTTCGACCAGGTTATTTATAAGAGCCCTGAGGAGTGCAACTTCGTTTGGGATAAGGCTTCTGTTATGAATGACGGTACAGATATTACTGTTATTGCTTGCGGTTCTTGCGTATTCGAGGCTATGCAGGCTGCTCGTATCGCTGCATCAGACGGCGGTCTTTCGGTTCGTGTTCTTAATATGCACACAATCAAGCCTATTGATAAAGAAGCTGTACTTTCGGCTATTTCGGATACTCGCCGTATTATCACTGTTGAGGACCACGAAGTTATGGGCGGTTTGGGCTCAGCTGTTGCAGAAGTTGTTGCTTCTTCGGGTAAGGCTTGTGCATTCAAAATGCTCGGTCACCAAGACGCATTCTCAACAATCGGCTTGCAGGAAGACCTTCTTGCTATGGCAAAGATTGATGCAAACGGTATCGCGGAAACAATTCAGGAAATGATGCACGCTGACTTTGAGGCAGACGATGCTTGGGATGATGAGTTCTAAGGAATTTTCACCAATCTCAATTGTTATCTAACCGAAAGGAGTGTATTATTATGCCAAGCGATGAAGTTCGCTACACAAATAAAGTCTTTATGGCGGGCGCAATGCCACTCTTAAAGACTATTGCAAACGATGTTCCGGAACTTAAAAAGAAGTTTGAGGGCGTGGATGCAATATATCAGGTTTCCGCAAAGGTAAATGCGGAAGATAAAGAGGCTGTTCACTTTATTATTGAAAACGGTGAATGGACTGTTAAGCTCGGTGAATATCTCGGACAGAAGAATATTGATGCAGAGCTTGCTTTTCCGTCAATGGAAAAGATGAATGAATTTATGAAGGGCAAGGTTGCAAACCTTCTCCCTGCTTTGAGAATTAAGAATTTCGGCAAGTTCTTGAAATTTATGCAGGTTCTCCTCAAGATGTCATCACTTTTGGGCATCAAGGACCCTGACAGCGTTGATGAACCAACCGCAATTCTTCTTTGCAAGCTTTATTTCTACTTGCTTTCATCGGGTATTTCACAGCTTAATAAGCTCGGACATCCCGACATTCACGAATGGGCGCTTAAATCACCTGACCGTTGCTATCAATGGGAGGTTATCGGCCATCCTGAATGTACAGCGTATATTCGTATCAAGGCAGGCAAGTCAAGAGCCGGCAGAGGCGAGTACAAGAGAGCAAAGCCGTTCTTCAATATGAAGTTCGACTGCCCAAAATCTGCTCTTATGATTCTTCTCGGCACAGGCGATATGTTCAAGATGACTGCTGAAAAGCAACTCATTATGGACGGCGGCCCTGAGTTCGGCGTTCAAATCGGCGACTATATGATGCTTGTCGGAGCACTTGCTTCATAACACAAATTATAAAACAAAAATCGAGGCTACGGTTTTCCGTAGCCTCTTTGTGTACTCAGCCGTTAGTTACAACCGCAACCGCAGTCGTTGTTGTTGAAACCGCCACATAAAAGAAGGATGATGATAAGGATAACAATCCAATTGCAGTTACCGCATCCGTTATTGCAACAACCCATTGTGCGACCTCCTTTCGTGTTTTCTAACTCATACTATGAAAATCGCACGGAAGTGTTACAATCGAAAAACCACATCGATTTTTCGATGTGGTTTGCAGAATGTAGTGTCAAATTATCGCTTAAAAAACCGTAGGGGCGAACTGTGTTCGCCTGCGGGAATACGGGAAGATAATATCTTCCCCTACGATGTTAACCCCTCAGTCGCAGTCCTTTTAACCCCTCAGTCGCACATAAAGTGCGACAGCTCCCCTTTATGACATTAAAAGGGGAGCCTTGGTCGGTTTATTGATTTATATTTGGAGCCTTAGTAGGTTTATATAATTTTTATTTTAGCCCAAGAACTTTGTCATCTCAAGTGCCGCATTTACATCGCCGTCAACAGAGAGCTTGCCGGTTGTGAATGCTACAACAGGATTGAGTTTGCCGTTGATGAGCTTAATCCAGTTTGTACCGTTGATGTGGATAATAGCATTTCTGTCATAATATTCATAAGGCTCAACATGTACCTGACCGTCTTTTATTTCTATGTAAAAAATGCC